>NZ_JBXCIZ010000015.1:0-81307 GCF_056786405.1 Paenibacillus sp. Y859
GCTCATTTTGAAACAAACTGACGAGAATATTACATTCTCAATCCAAATGATTTCTCATTTGTTTTGTTCTCACTTTCGTGAAAACCACTCACTCGTTGTTCAGTTTTCAAAGATCAATTCCTCTTTCGTTTATCGCTATTCTCTCTCGGCGACAACTTCAATATCATAACATGTCCGGTTCGTTTATGCAAGCTTTATTTTCGTTTTTGTTTCATCCGATGATTTGCTTGCCGATTCAATTAAACGTTGTTTAATTGGCCGGACTAATAATATATCACGACTACAACGGAATAGCAAGCCTTAAAATAATAAATTATAATTCAATTCCTATCTATTAATTTTATGTACCTGAATGCGATAGAACCTTATCCTTTATGAATAATAATGAGGGCCTTAATTCCTAATGGAATTAAGACCCTCATTATTATTACATTCTTATAGTATGAAATTCACATCTCTACAACTTAGATCTAAGTCTCATCATGTTAAATGAATAAGAATATTATTCTGTACCAAGGAAGACGAAGCGGAAAATTACAATCGCTGCCAATACCCACATTAACCAGTGAATCTTCACTTTAGTTTTGGTAGCAATATTTACGAATAGTCCAAGTACCACATAAGCAATAATACCTGCTGAGATTCCGTTAGCAATACTTCCTGTGAAAGGCATCAATACAATAGTTAAGAAAGCCGGGAAAGCTTGAAAGAAATCATCCCAATCTATACTGCGAATCTGACTCATCATTAGAACACCTACAATAATAAGAGCTGGTGCAGTTGCTGCGGATGGAACGACGAGGGCAAGTGGTGCAACGAACAAAGCTAGTAGGAACAAAACACCAGTTGTAACTGACGTCAACCCAGTACGTCCACCAGCCTCTACACCAGAAGCACTTTCTACATAAGCTGTAATACTGCTTGTACCCAATACAGCACCGGCACTGACTCCGACTGCATCAACTAGCATCGCCTTACCGACAATTTTCTCACCTTTTTCTTTGTCTTTAAACAAACCAATACGAGTCGCAGTCCCTACCATCGTACCGAAAGTGTCAAATAGTTCAACAAAGGTGAAGATAAAGATGATTTCAAACAACCCTATTCCAAATGCACCTTTTAAATCTAATTTTCCAACAGCAAGATCGTTGAAGGAAGGGATCCAATTTGCATTAGTTAATCCCTCGAGATTAGTAACTCCCATCGGAATTCCAATAAGTGTCGTTGCAACAATCCCAATAAGGAGTGCCCCTTTAACACGAAGTACCATTAATACGGCAATAATCAAAAGACCAATCAGAGCCAGTAGTGCATCATGTTGAGTAACTAAGTTACCCATTCCAAGATTAAAGCTTCCGCCAAGTACTGGTTCACTAATGTCTGTACCAGGGTTTACATTCGCAATGACAAGATTAGAAAGTTTTAAACCTACAATAGTAATGAAAAGACCAATTCCCACGGTAATGGCCATTTTAATATTTTGCGGAACAGCAACTAAGAGCATTTGTCTAACCCTAGTAACGGTCAATATAATAAATACAAGACCTGAAATAAACACTGCACCAAGCGCTGCTTGCCAAGTAATTGCACCATTCGAACTTAAGACTACGGTCATGAAGTATGCATTCAATCCCATACCAGGAGCTAGGGCAATTGGAATATTAACAAACAGTCCCATTGCTATCGTGACAAGTCCTGCACCCACTGCTGTGGCAAAAAATACACCATTATAAGAAATCCCCGCACCATCTGGACCCAAGAACATTGGGTTCACGAACAAGATATATGCCATTGTCATAAAAGTAGTCAGACCTGCAATAATCTCGGTTCTGACACTCGTTCTATTCTCTTTCAGTTTAAAGAAACGATCCATAATCTAATTTACCCCCTAAATATAATTAAGTTAGAAACGACAAAGGGCCCTGAAGGCGATATGATATCTCAGGGCTTACATAGAAAGAAGTAACGGAATGGTACGATTCAATCGCTCCCGATCTAATAAAGGAGTGTGTAATCTGAAAAGCATTATCCATTTCTTCTTCTCGTAGCCAGATCATTACGGTGACCGGTAGAAACTCCCGAGCCTATTCCCGAGATTATACGAAAAGTATTTAGTTAGTATTGTCGTAACTCACAAACATTATTTTAGGTAGAAAGTCACCTCTTGTCAACCATAAAAACGAATGTTCTTACAAGCAACTAACATTATCGTTCGGAAATGACTAATATCACAGTACGTTGAGCGTATTTCTTCAAAAAAAATAGCCAATGGCGCTTTACGCTCCATGGACTATTGTAATTACAAGAACTACTCCCACTCAATCGTAGCTGGTGGTTTCGATGTAATGTCATACACAATTCGATTCACATTATCCACTTCATTCACGATACGTACTGAGATTTTCTCAAGAATATCCCATGGTATACGAGGGCTAAGAGCATTTATTATGACTTAATCCATCGTAAATCGAACCACTACTACCCGCTTCAATAGAGTAAATTACTATTCAATTATTGCGTTATCTTTGTATATCAATTGTAGCGGGTGAAATGGAGAATTTCAACTGTTCAACATACCATTTATTAGTTCATCAATACAAAAAAACGAACCAACGAAATTTATACGTAGTACTGGACTTATAAACAAAGACCAAGATCATACTATCTTTTGTTCTTTGTTATTCATTCACACTTATTAAAAATATCCTTTCATTATATACAACACGTTTTTAATTATTTAATCAACAGCACTTTCAAGCTATTCTATATTCAATCCAAGTTAGTTGACTCTAAGTTCACATCACTTACTAATTGCTTCAATGATTTCTGGTATTTTTCTCCCCCGGGAGAGAAGCCTATCAAAAGAATACACAAAATTATTGACCGACCTAAGAGAATTAGCAACGATCACTCTAATCTTTAAATTTTTAAAATTTTAATTTCCTAATTATTGTTCTTTTCAACTCTTCAATGCTCAATACTGTATCCTTCCGTCTATGTACCATTCGATGGCAGTTCGCACATAACGGCACTAAATCTGTTTCAGGATTAATTTCAACCGCTTGCTCCAATGTACTTAATGGTTTTATATGATGTATTTCAATAAATTCTTTACCACGTTCTCCATAAACCTCTTCGAAATTGAACCCGCATGCTAAGCAATTCAATCCATGCTTTTTAATAGATAACTCCCTATTCTTAGAATCCCTCTCATAACGCTTTCCATAGTAATACTTCACATCACCTTCAATTCCATAACCATCTTCTATTTGCTCTGCCTCTATATCAGACTTAATAACCTTTTCTAAGTGCGAATCATCTAGTAAACTTAAAAGCTGAACTGCATCTTTAAATTCATCTCCACTTTCACTTAATATCTCAATCACTTGCTCTAAACGTAAACCTTCAAAAATCCCTCTATATCCTTTTCTCATACCTAAGTAATGACGAATATTCATAAATTCATGACCTGTAACATTCTCAACTGGAATCTCTAACACATATTCATCTAGCCATCTATCTGTTTTACTGTTTACAAGATGTTCAAACAACATATTTGCTTTCAACATATCGGAATATAGTTCAAATTCTCTAATTCTACCGCTAGGCTTTAATTCTGGTAATTGAATTGGATAATTATTAGTATTCGACATTGTAATCTACTCCTTGAATTTAATATGAATACTATTCTTTATTTTGTTGTAACTTTCAATAGAAAAGTGAATATATTCTTTAATTCGGTCTTTCATCGATAATTAATAATAGAGTTGATCCACAAACAACTAAAAATAGAATTTTCCGCTTCATCAATGATGAAAAATGTGACTTAGCAAGGAACTGCTGTATTTATACAACATGTTGATGATGATGATGATTTAGATTAGTATATAAACAAAGAAACAACTCCTTAAAATATGGAGCGGCTTCTTCATTAAAACTTCTCTTTTATTCAACTAGCATGTTCCGTAGGCTCAATCATTTAAATGCTTTAACTTAACTTGTTTTGCAATGTCATGCAATTCAGGCTTATAAAATTGAACACCATCAAAATGAATTTGGTCTTTAGCTTTAGCCGATTGGATGTGTCGCCTGAATCAACTTCTCTGAAAATCCTCTTTTCGACCAAGGAGCGTCAGCGACGATGCTGAAAAACATTGTTATACGATGATAATGCCTTCCTCGATATAAAAAAAATGAATTTTTATGGTTTGTGTCTGTCAGCGAACAACTATATATTATTATATAAAGATAGTCTCTAAAGTGCTAGGAATACTAAGACCGTACAAGCAATTCAATTTGAATACATTCATAAATGATTTTATTTTCTTTAATACAAAATTATTAGATGTTATACTCAGCACAGAAAATAATATAGGAGGCTTCTATGAGATTTATTCGAGATTTATATACAAATTTCACTTCTGGTAATTCTTCACAAAAACTTGGGATTGTCAGTGATATTATTCAAATTATAACCTTTATTTTTGCTATCTTCTTATCACCATCAATACTATCTTTTTTCTTACATATTAATATGGACAATTACTATGGTTTAGTGTTAGCTACTATGTTTAGTTTACTTATAGTTATTCTCTTTCTAGTAGTTGTTATTGCTATCCATTATTTAAAAGATGGTTTCAGAGAAAATATTATTATGAAATTATTATATCTTGCCTTGAACATTATGGTATGGGGTATCGGACTTCTATTTATTCCTGAACTGCTATCTTTGCTATTTGAAATAGCAATCAAATAATGAAGTGAACTATTATTTTATTATTAAATCTTGCATTAATATTGTATAACTAGTAATCCAAGAACTCACATATACCTCTCATATGGTTGGATAGGCGAGTTCGTCTATAGGCCCTCTATAGATTGTTAGACGAAGCTATTCGTCATCCTCTGCCCCCATAGTCCTTCGATCCAATGCACTCTGGATACGACGGATATTTTTGATAATGATGATAATAGTCGCCATTACCATATATTGCATTATATTTCTCCTAATAACATTCTAGTTTTTATGTAGAAATTCTAGGGCTTTTTTTCTAAATACTTATTAAGATCATACCATATTTCAACATTTATAGAGAATAATTTCACTATACAAAAGAGACCTTTCTACATTAGAAAGGTCTTTATTAATATCCAATTCTGAAACGAACACTTAACGTTCACAAGCAATTAAGTCTTTATCCCGATCACTTTTTTTATTGGCATCATAAAGTGCCTGAGAAACAAAAGGCTTGTATTTCGTTTTTCCACCTTTGTTTTTGACTGAGGAAGAACGAGCCACGCCACCTTTGTACACCTTATTCAACTCCGTACAGTTTTTATATGTAACTACCTTTTCTTTTGCTTCTGCTACGCCAGTTGAAATTGAAGTGAATCCAAAAATAAGCACAAATGATAGAAACATTACGAATACCTTTTTAATACTAACACTTCCTTTCCATGGACTATCTCTCTCAGCTTTCCTAGTATTTCATTCTAAGCTTATCAGCCACTATCGCGATAAATTCTGAATAGGTCAGCTTAGATTTACTTATATTGATTGTGTAGCCGAACAGGTGGCTAATGGAGTCGATGTTGCCGAAGCATTATGCATGCTATTATTCTCTATTTAGAAAGTGAATATTTTTATCAAATAGAGTTTTAAAAAAAGTGGTGACATCTGGACTACTATTTTTGTTTTGAAATGCTAAATTTATTGGAGATTTTATTAATGACATGTTGTTATTATTGAAAAATTTTGATTTTTCAACACCATTATCATATTTCTGATATATATAATTTTTATACTCCTTATTTAATCCACTTTTTTTATCCTCATTTATTCGAAGTAGAATATGATATTTAAATAGCCAATATTCATCTTCCCAGCAAATTGAATTTTCTAGCTTCTTTTCGATAATCTCAAAGAGCTCCTTATCAATACCACTTTCATCATGAAATAATAATTCGAACGCTAGTATAGAACTCATGTCATCCATATTACCAACAATATTTAACAATTGCTCTCTTGAACAAACTGTAATAATATTCAGTAAATAAAATATGCTAAGCAATGAATACAGTTCTTGATTGAAATTATGGTCAATATATCTGTTTATATTAATTTGAATTTGGCGTTCAATTTCTTTCATACCAGTTAACAATATATTTTCTATAACATCCGTTTTCAAAACTTCTACAAATTCTAAGTAATAAACTGATAAATCAGGTCTCATTAATACGAAATTAAATAATTTCTTCAACATAGGAATAGTTAATGCTTCCTCCGATAGCTGACCATCTCTAATACTTGACTTTAATGATTTAAACATCAACTTTAACGCACCTTTATAACTATCTCTTTCTTTGTAAATACAATTATCAATAAAATTGTATATTCGTTTAGTTTGGTTGCTAATATTGTTATCAGTGTTTAAAAAATAGTCAAAAAAGAAAGCTGAATTATTATCGCCTTGAAATGGAAATGTATCTATTTGATTTTTTTCTACTTTTATTTTTAAATTCAAACTGCTTAATGCTATATTTAATTCTTTATAAAATTCCTCCTTTTCACTTTCATCACTATAAGGAAGTTCAAAATCATCAACATACCTGACATATGAATATTCTCCCTGTTCTCCCATTTGTTCATCTAGCTTACACATGTAAATTTCTGCAATTAAACGAGAAGCAAAACTACCCGTAGGCAATCCATGTGTTTCTCCCCTTTGACATTTTTGGATTAGTAAATCTAGTTGGTTATAGTATTCATTCTTATTGTTTTTTGTACGTTTTGCTTCAGGCTTTCCCACAAGAATCCAAGGAATTGAATGAGTATATATACTTGGATAGAAATTTTGAATGTCCGTTTTAAATATATGTTTCTTTCCAATTCTATTCTCTTCACGTTTGATTTTCCCATTTAGAAATGATGCATAAAAATCTTTGGATAATGAGTTGTCACTATTACTTAAAACTTCTATATATGTATTTCTGTTCACATTTAGATGTCTACATAAACAAATATATGAATATATATTTGGGAGTTTATAAATTCTTCTCTCATTCTCATTTTTATAAATCGACAACTCAATTGGAGCTGTATCTTCGTTGGACTTAAAACTCACCTTTTTTATTATATCTTCATACGCTTCTTCTAATTCATTTGTATTAAAGACTCTTTTATATATCATGTTAGATAAAATGTAATCTTCTTCACGATTATTCCCGGAATATTTAAAGTCAAAGTATCCATATTTTATAAGGTGACTCATTGAAAAGTAACTACCATACTTATAATGATATATTAAGTTTTTTAAATTGATACGTATACGTGACATAGATAACCTCTATATTCATGTTTATTTTTATTTAGTTCTAGATGGCTTTATACGAAAGACTACAAAGCTTCCTCTTCACACTATCCATAACAATAAAGCCACTCTAATGGAGTGACTAATCCTTAAATATACGATCAACTGCTATCAGTTAATCTTCCTCATTTGGAATTGAATACCTCAAAATCATATTCCACATATAAATCCGAGCTTATTGGTATAGATTCGACAACATCCCCCCCAATACCTGCTTCAATATTACTTTTACTGTTAAGTTATTTCTATCGACAGCCTGCGGAAATTACTACGTAGCATTGTAATTTCTTCAATCTTTGTTTTTTCTATCTCTTCCTCATGCTGCGTTCATTAAAATCAATCTTTCATCACTCAGTTGTGTTCAAACTTTTTGCTACTTTTAATAGGATTTGTTCATTGCCCTCAAAAAACTTCTCCGAAACAATTGCATGAAAGTGGTACTCAACATCTTCTGTTGAAATGTAAACCATATCATATAGGATTTTACCATCTAACTTTCCAACTATAAGTACAGATTCATATCCATTATCCAATTTTGTTAG
Organism: Paenibacillus sp. Y859; assembly: GCF_056786405.1. NCBI lineage: Bacteria > Bacillati > Bacillota > Bacilli > Caryophanales > Paenibacillaceae > Paenibacillus > Paenibacillus sp. Y859. Next base: position 7,913 of record NZ_JBXCIZ010000015.1, read on the forward strand.
TTGCGCTTGAACATTTCCCTCATCATTATGGTATGGATCGGAAACGCCCTCCATATAATTTGAGGCATATACTGTTATGTCAACATCAGGATTGCCAATATAAAGCCTCTTTCCATCCCCATTATCAGCTTCCTCACCACTTGTCCATTCAGATGGGTATCTAATAGAATAGCCATACCTTGCATTAGAGTAAACATTCCATTCATCTTCAGTATTTTCTGATTTTTTTTCTGTGTTTATACTTTCACTAGGCTTACTTTCTGTAGATGTGCTTACAATTGGTATACTCTGCATTGTGGTTATGTTTGATGAATTACAACCAATTAATAAAATTAGAGATGCAAATGTAGATAGATAAATTACTCTTTTCAAAGTGTTACTCTCCTTATTTTCCAACTTAGTTCCATGGTGAGGATTATACCATATGTTGGAACGCTACCTGTATCGTATCGTATCGCTTCCACCTTACAATGTCGCAGACTAAAACCGCTCGCATCATTTTCTGAACTTAAAATGATGGTTTGGATGAAAACCATCCCCCCCCCTCCCCATCTCTAATAAAACAAATGCCACTCATATTGGAGTGGCTAGTCCTTAAATATATTATCTACTGCTTTCTGTTTATCTTCCTTGGAGCTATACTTCATCTCAATATCCATATCAGCTAAAATATTCTCACTAAGGCTTTGAATCAACGGAAAGTAATATCTACCTTTTATCCTTTTGGATCAAAGGTCATAGGTCGATAAAAAAAGGCATCACATGGATGCCTTCTCATGTTCAAATTCACTGACTCTTCGATAGAAGGTATTGGGTTTCAACCCTAGTTCTTTCATAGCAGCAACCGCTGTAATCTTCCCTTCTTTCCATACTTCATACACAGCAGTAAACTCTTTCGTAATTTCTTGCTTAGGTCGCCCGAACTTAACACCATTGTTTAACGCTGTTGCAATTCCTTCTGCTTGTCTTCCATTTATCTTCTCTCTCTCTCTTTCAGCCATGTAAGACAATAGTTCAAGTACAATATTTGAGATAAGCCTTTCCATTCCATTCTGATACTGTCTAGTGTCAAGGATAGGCATATCAAGTATGACTATATGAGAGCCTATTTCCTGTGTTATCTCTTGCCACTCTCGTTTGATGTCCTGTGCATTGCGTCCTAGCCGATCAAGCTCTTTAATGAAGAGGATATCTCCTTTTCTAAGGATATTCTTCATAGTTTGGTATCCAGTTCTATTGGTATCCTTACCACTCTGTTTATCTATGTACATATCCCGATCCAGTATTCCCAAGTCCTTCATTGCTTCAAGTTGTCTAGCTTCGTTCTGATCTTTACTGGATACTCTCACATAACCAAAATGTCTAATGTCACTCATGCAATATCACTCTTCCATTGTTTGTCTTAAGAAGATTATACCACATATATGTCAAAACATATATGATTTTAATGAAACATTTCATAATTAATTTTACATGTTTTGAAACATACCAAAACATAAGGTTAAATATTTTTGACACATGATTCAAATAGTATACTTTTAGCCATATAGAATAAACCAGAACCTAAGGTAAGGCTCTGACTCATGAAACATGTATATGAGACACTACGAACTATTTATTACACTGAACAAACATTATTAGGAACGGTAACTACGCCTATAGCTTTTATTGAGGGCAACTAACATTCCCATATCCTTCACAATATCATGGAGAAGCCATTACAATTACTAGAATTACTCAAGTGGTTTGATATTAATAAATCAACTACAGCGTATGATGTCATTAAACAATGGGCCTAGTCGAAAATATGTAAATGTAGATGATAAAATAGTGGCAGCGATTCAATAATAATTAAGAGTAGATAAAAACGTCTAAATTATAACATTTATTTACAAACAATACATCTTTTAAAACGACATTATAATTTATCTACTATATGATAAATTTATATATTAATTTAATTTTATTTTTTATTTGGGGGAGAGATTATATTGAAAATTTTAAAAATCTTAGGCTGGTTGTTTGTTCCCTTCATCATGATTTTTGTTTCATGGAAAAAGCTTGGTAAGTTTACTAAAGTTGCAGGTGCTGTGTGGGCATTCATTGTTGTATTAATTATCGTTATTCCAACTGAAGAGACTACAGAAGTAGCAACAACAGATACTACACAAGTAGCCAAACAAGAAGCTGTACCTATAGTAGAAGATAAGGCTGTAGCCGTAGTCAAACCAGAAACAGCAAAGGTAGATGAAGAAAAAGCTAAAGAAGAAACAGATGCTAAGGCGGTGGAAGATCAAACTAACAAGGATAATCAGACAGCAGTGTTAGAATTTGAAAAGTCAGTTTATGCCTTAGAGGATACAATGTCTCCTATAATGGATGCGTACCAACAAGCAATGGATGGATTGTCCAATGGAACTATCGATATTTTCACTGCATATGAAGCAACGGAAAATGCAAAAAAGGCTAGTAAATATTTGCAGACTGAGTTTTCCAGTTTAGATGTCCCAGAAAGTCTCCCTAAAGATGTAAAAAAAATATTGAATGTAACTACATCGGATATGAGCACAGCTTATTATTCTAAAGGTAAAGCGTTTGATGCAGTCCTTGAATTTCTGGATGATCAGAAGCCTAGTCATATGTCTAAATTTAAAGATGAAATTGCAATGTCTGACTCCTTCATTATGAGTGGAATATTGAAATTGATGGAAGCCAAAACTACTGTTGGATTAGAATTTACCGCAGAGTAAATAAGCAGACACAAGGGATATGTTGTACCTTCGAACACATCCCTTGTGTCTATTCGTTATGTGGGTTTAGTCAAGCATTTATCTAATACATTGGACTTTTCAATGAGATAAATTCTACTTCATATTCAATCCTCCATCATGATGAACACTATGTAAATAAATTCACTATATCCAATAGTAACGAAAACCTGAGTAGAACCAAGCGTATGACATTCCACAGCAGCTTAGATAAAACCACAATTTTATCTAGGGTAAAGCGTTTGCTAGTATCCTTCTAAGAAAAAAGATTGATTAAAACTTTTGCTCAAACATTGATACGAAAGGATTTTTGTTAAAATCAAGCTATCATTTGATTTAACTTCATCAAAACATCGCAACTTTTTTTCAAATCTACAACTTCTCAAGAGAAATTCATCAATATCCTATGACAGTAGTATTAACTTCATTTGTAATCTCATTAGATATTGTGCTTATAGGTAACAAATAGACTTTATTTAAACGAGGATTAAATATCCCTAAATTCTCAATTTGTTCGAACTCGGAATGAATAGAATGAATACCCATTAAATAATATATGAGTAACTGTAATGTATGCTTGTTAGTCGGTGCTGATTTTGAAACTTTAAAATCCCATAACGTATTTTCTGTCAAAAAATCGCCATCACCAGTATTAATAGACGACGTATATCCACCTTCAAAAGTAAAACCATCCTTTACAGTAGGTCCATAGAGTTTGAAAAAATTCAATCCTCTATTCACCATAATTCTTATATTCGAAATAGTTTCTTTATCAGGATTAATAAGTTCTACTGGTTTATACCCCACCACTCCTGCTCGATATGCTACATCAAACCCCACCATTTTACATGCATTTTCTATCGAATTATCATCAAGACCACTAATTCCGTTTAATAATTCTTCTGCATAATCGCTCTTTTTAACGTTCCATGCACCTCTAAGAGAAATTTCAAAAGCTTTTTCCAAAGAAGTATCCATAGTAAACCGAGTAAGATAATCAACGGCTAGCCCAATCAAACTACTATGTATATTTTCTTCTCCATACAAATCAATACCATCATTTAATTCGATAACATTGAAATCTTTAGGTTTAATGTACCCACCTATTGGCTGTTTAACTTTAGAAATTCTCTGAGTAACTGATACCATAAAAACACCCCATTTTTGTGTATTTTATTTTTCATTTTCTTCGACGCTTCTGGTACAAAAACTTGATTCCAAATCCAACGACTTGATTAACACTTCACATAAACTTGAATATTTCATTCAAATCTTGTTACAAATTATCAATCTTTATTTTAAACAATCAATCTTTGTTACAAAGATAACTACGTATAAATAGATAAAATTCGACATGAGAGATACTAAAACCTTCATTGATTTTCATATAGTTCGATAAATCAGATAATAATAAGCATCAGATAATGGAAATTCCGCTTCTATAATAGAAGCGGAATCTTTGTTAGTTACATAGTAGCATTTCACTATGATATTTAATAAGTGCTTCTATAGACTATTTTCTAATCTTCAAAAAAACTGCTTACTCAAATATCCTATCGTGCTAATTAGACAGAAAGGAATTATATCTCTAACTACATTGACAACCGTAAGTAACAATCCTAATTTTAAAATTGTTTAATTTTACAGCCTTTATTATATATTTTTTAAGTATCGCTTAAATAACATTAACCGCTATGCAGGAGTCATTTGAAGCATATCACAGTTTTTTATAGTTTTTAAAATGGAGCTGTCGAAGCACTAATATTCAACATAATATATCTATTTTTACTTTCAAGCCATTCTAGATCAACAGGTAAAAAGGGGGAGTCACATCGAACTATATATATATCTCCTCATATAAGAATAGTCACCCTCCCTTACTATATATTTATAGTGGGAGGGTGACTATAAGAAGACTAAGCCTTAACTAGCTTTTTTCTTTTACCATCCTTATATTCTATATACCCTCTAGATTTTAGGAAGTTTTGGATAGTTAGACTTGTAATCAGCTTTGAGAATCCTTTTGACGACATATCTAATTGAACACGTATTTCCTCAAACCAAATTTCTAGTTTGCCTTCTTCCTCGCATTCATTAATATAATCAATTAACGCCATTTGATTTGGATTATTACTCTTAGTTACAATAGCACTCTCTATCATTCTTTGCGGATACCATTCACTAATTCTACAATTTGGAAACTTCAATGCTATATTATCGAGAAGTAACTTATCATTATGGAATATATATATTTTCCCCTTCACGTTCTCGGAGTTATTACGCTGACTACTACGCTTAATCTCTTGTGAATACTCTGCAAGCATATCAAGCAATTTAACTGTTTCAATACGATTATCATTAAACCTACGGACATTATCGTACTTTGTACAGTTAATATCATCTAATGAATCGCCATATTGTTCGTAAATAGCTTTAGACTTTGCAATATAGTTATTTTCATTCTTATGCAAAATTCCACATATCGCAACTATATCACATTCCTTGAATTTGTTACTTCCCTTTGTTGCACCGTAATGGGCTACTATGATTTGTCCTTTTTCAATATAATCTTGTAAATACCCTTCAATTTCTTTCTCATTGCTCATAAATGTAGGGATGTACACCTTACTATTATGATTCTGTTCACAAATCGTGATTACATCGTCACAAAACGCTATAATCTTATCCGAATCGTTCAAACTTGTCCTAGATGCTTTAATCGTATTACAAATAAAAATCTCTAGTTCTTCATAAGTACGGATTGGATCAAAATCTATCAAATTGTACCTAGCATGGTTATACTCCAAATCTAAATCAGCTGTACCATCAAAAATAAACGTATTAAATCCAGTAACGTTAGAGTAGTCTTGGTAGATACTTGTGAATATCCGATTACTCATCCTTGTTGATTCCCTATGCCCACCATTATTAATGATGCCCTCTAATATTTCAGGATACTCAAATATATCACTTCTATAGTCGAAAAAATGCTTGCGATACAATTTTCTAAACTCCTCAGAGAAGTGAAACTCCTTATCCAATGGAAGAAACAATTTACGTTGTTCTACATCATTAAAAAGAGATTCAATATCATCAACTGCCTTGAAAAATTCTTCATGTACTTCAGATGAATCAGATTTCTCAAATGACGTTTGAATGAGGCTGTTATATTTGTCAAACTGAATTTGCTTAAGTTCCTTTATTGTGACAATTGATGGTTTTTCATCAAAAATAAGCAATGTTCGTTTTAACTCACCATTTTCACCAAAGAGCTTGTATTTTTCAAGTCTGCTGAAGTCCAAATTAATTCGTTTTTTTGTAACGATAAGTACTGGAAAATGTTTCTGCATCTCGCTTTGCTGGAAGTATCTACATTCGGCTTTATGGTCACATCTGTAATTATAGTTCTTCGTAAATATTGGACAGAAATCGTAGTTTTGATGGTCACGAACGTTGTGAAGACATTCATCTTTATCGAATCCATACATCGCCAAAGCAAATTTGTCTGAACTAAAGTAATCATTTATCTCATCTGCAAGTTTCTTAGCATCTTCAATGCGATCAACAACGACAACAGCACCATAGTCATTTTGACTTTTAAGCATTTGTTGTAAAAAAACCTTGATTATCGTTGACTTTCCACCACCCATTTCAAGTGGTATCAATGTTGATTTTGTCTGTTCTGGTGCTTTAACCAATAGGGTTACGATGTCATTTATGTATTGCACGTGTTTCTCGTTGATATCTTGATTATATGAGATTCTAAAATCGTCAATCACAGTTTCAGTGATGCTCTCAATTAATGCCTTTTCGTTATCGTTAACAACTTGTATTAGTTCACCAACATTTTTCCCCATTGACTTTATATTGCTTAGTACCTCATCAAGGTCTACATCATATCTATTAATTTCGTACGTCACATCATGCCAATTGAGTTCTAATGCCAACTCATCAAGCGGTAAGTGCGTACCACAACTCTGACAATGGTAGAACATATAATTTTTATCAATCCATGCACTAGGCTTTTTGTCGTTATGGTCAGGCATACAGCATTGGGAAATTATTTTATTTTCGCTTTCACCTTTAGAATTAATTTTCCCCAACACAAGTTCTAACACAGCTTCTTTACGTGGTAAACTCATATTCGATTGCTGATTTGAATCCGTCTTCTTTATCAACTTCTCTAATGTATCATCTGTTAGTTCAGCTAAATTGTCCTTAATATATATTTGTGAGTAGGTAACCTCTGGTTGCCATTTTTTGATTGTAACAGCAAATGGATTTTCAAGACTCTTTACGTGCTGAAAAAAGGGCAATCTAGGCAATCTAGATTCGTTAATGCAGTTCTTATCGCCACCTAGTTCTTGCACTAACTGCATTTGTACATGTCTAAACAATTCAGGCTTTCCATCATTCACAAACCAATAAACGTGATAGCCATTCTTGGTTTCAATAACTCCTGATGGCTGAATATGAAACGATAATATCCTTTGTGTGATTCGCTCTTTGAATAATTTTAACTGCTCCTTGTCTACACGTATGTCCTTTGGAGCATCAATATCTATGAATTGAGCGTTTATTGCACCACCATCTTTAATATGCTTATCCCTTACAACGCATGTTTCCATAACGTCAAAGTTTGGTGAATTAACCGAGAAAAGGACACTACATCCTAATCCGTAATGGGAAACAGATAAAAATTCATCAATAATCGCTTGACCAAATTCTTTAGCATTGAATGAACATAACTTTGCTTTTGAGTCAATCCCTATTCCCTTAATCCGTTTGGCTCTATAGATGTCTTCCCCACTACGCAATAAACTCGATGCACCCATTCCATTATGCTTTGAATTTGGAACAAAGCGAATCTCAAATGATCTGTTACTATGTATTGAAGTTAAAAAATCAATAATATCTTCGCCGAGCAATGAAACATCAACTGACTTTGTTTTCATATCTGAATTTCCCTCCTGTTGTTATCATGTAAAATATTTAAGAGTAAGTATGATATTTTTAAAAAAAAGGGCTATTATGCCCATTACAACCTTTCTGAAAGTATATTATCGGCATTTGATAGCTCAACTGTTTTTATAAGAATCAGCGTATAAGGAAAACCCAGACATTATCCAGGTGCTTATAACTTTATAGAAGAATGAAAAAAAATCCTTGATATAATCTATAAACAGAGAAAGCCCTAATCATGTTTGAATACCCCTGCCCCTTTCATGTGACTTAGACTTCGTATATGTCGGTATACGCTCGTATGTTGCGATAAATGACCAATTGTCTATTCTGTGGAACAATCTTTTAGTTTCACTTACACACTGTTTATGCGCACACCTGAAAAGATATACCTTCCTCACGAAACCTCAACAATCTCTAACAGCATTACTCACGCTTAGCCAGTGTTAATGGTATGTCTCTTATAATAAACGGCTTTATAATTTCCTTGCCGCCTATATAAGTGAATGGAATTGGTTCTATACCATAAATACCTCCGACACACAGATCAATGTTACATTCATCTTCTCTAATATGATGAATAACTGAATCAGTATCGAACAATATAGTAATATCAGATTCAGATTCAGAGATTTTAGCATTATGGAGAGGGAAATCTATAATGCCGACATTGGGCAACTTGATTTGTTCTGTAAGTGGGATTCCATCTAAGCTAATTTGAGTGATATCACGCTTGTTTAATAGCTTTAGCCCAATTAAGTTGTCGTCCTTATCATAAAGTAGATTACACTTCACATCAGGTATACACTCCCCATGCTGTAGATGATACTCTGGAGATTTCATGTAAATATACATTATGGAGTTATCTTCAATTGTTATTTGCATCATCATTCTCCCATTAACATCTTAGATATTTCATCATAGAAAACATTATTCTCCTTATTTCTATTTATATCTTTTCTCCTAACCCACATATTTTCTTTATCTTCAGCAAATTCACTAGTCAGATACTTATAAATCCAATTATTATAGTATGCATAATGATAATTTAATAATGGTTGAATTTTGTTAATGAAATATATTTCACAAAGCTTTCTATCTACCTCTGATTCAATGTAAAACACTTTAACTTTTGTGTAGAACCTATAAAAAAACTCATCAGCAATTGAACCACCTGTTTTACCATTCCACTTTGTGTATATTCTTATATATAAAGCCTGGGTTTGTCCAATGTTGAGTATCCTCCCAAGCTTATTGTACAGAAAATAAATGCCACCTTTAGATTTTTTAATATCGGTGAGGTCATCAGTCATATTACCAAACCTTATTTTATTCATATCCTTCATATTATAGATGTAAAAAGTTAGTCTTCTTTGTTTTATTGTCAACAGACGGTGGTATTCCTTCTCTTCATCATTTCGCAGGACAATGCCATCATTTGATACGAATACAAATTCCATTATTTCACTCCCAACTCATACAATTTAATGTCGCAGTTCATATTTACACCCCCTCACATTAATTCTCCATCAAGCTCATTTAAACTAATCATATAATCAAGTCCTCTTTCAAGAAAAAAAGTATTGTCATTACCTTTTTCTTGTGGTATAATTAAAATATATATCTACATTCGATTAACTTAATATCATACAATCATAAGCTATTAACATATACTTGTCTACAATAAATTTATAGGGCATACTTCGCCCTCTTTTTTGTGTTCATGCTCTTCATTTGATTGTGAACTGATAATCCGCAAATGCTCAATATTACTTTCATCCTCAAGGACAAACACCTTAGTGTTGAGTTTTTTGATAGTGAGTTTAAGACGTTATCTTTATTCGACTATACATCTGTTCGTTGATATCTTTAAAACATTAAAGTAATATAATAGGACAAGAGGACAAGTACACAATGCGTTGGGCTAATCTTCTTTATTCAAAAAAAAGTAATCCTTCACTTGGTTAGGGTGGGGCGGATTACTTTTTCTTTTGTCATCGCTCTATAATAAATCTACTACATATATCCTCTGCTCCTGAATAGATGAAACCATTCCGTCCTCAATATAAACATATTCCTTATTAGTTAATTCTTGCTGCCAAATGATAGTACGCTGAAGAGTCCAAAATGAAATCCCTCAGTTTTACTTTAATCATTTTAACAACAGCTTCATACACCTTGATTTGAGTGTCATTTTTATCTTCAATATCAATCGAATCCAACAACATCAAATCCAGTTCTTTTGTAATGGCAGTCAAAACATAAGGAAATTCCGCTTCGATCTCAAGTTTAACCTCGGCTTCTATTAAATATTGGTCAAAAGTATGATCTTCATCTACCTCAAGGAAATCAATGACATCGTTGAAATACTTAGTGTTGAACTCATTATAGAAATCATTAAGAAATCTACGGTAAGCAATTGATGAACTAAAATCCATAACAGCACTCCTAATCATATTGATTGATTAATCTTCCCAGACATCATCCATAAGCTTCTTAATATGCTTTTCTCGTTGTTCTGTCTCAGTAGTTAAGCTTAATAACATAAAAAATACTACCTCCTGTTTTTAGGAAGTAGTCTATACTTTAGAAAATAGTTTTTTTACGTGACCAGTTCTCAAAATGAGCGACAAATAGCCTTAACTATTTCTCAAATGTAGGGCAAAACCCTACATCATGCCACCCATTCCACCCATATCAGGCATTGCGCCTTTATCTGGTTCTGGCTTGTCAGCGATAACTGCTTCAGTAGTCAGGAACATAGCCGCTACGGATGCTGTGTTTTGTAGTGCAGAACGAGTTACTTTGGCAGGGTCAACGATTCCGGCAAAGGGCTTTTGAACAGTTTATAGCACAGTTATTAATAGTAAATTTTTAGAAAAAACCACTTTTTGTAATTATGCTTGCAATTACAAGAGGTGATTACGAGATTTAAAGCATAGACTTTTAATGTTTCTAGTCAATCGTTGTTGTTGAGTTTTATACTCATATTTTAGTGTACACTTTTTATATAGCAAGTATATTTGTAAAATAATCACGTCTAACTTTATTAGATTTATTGATAAAATCTGTCTGTTCATACCATTCTATGATTTGGTGCTTTTGATTTTCCGTTATTATATTATCTTCTGAAGAGTGATAGGTTTTATAAACAAAATATCCTGTCAGATAAGTCAAAAAATCAATTCTTTCCGGCTCTTCTAAATCATTTTCTTCAATAAATAGAATAGCTTTATCCAATCCATTTAAAGTCATTTCTATACATTGCTGCAACTGTTCAACCTTTAAATCTACAATTATCTCTTTTTTTGCATCTGAGGCAAATGGTGCATAATTAGCAGTATGCTCTTTGTTTAAAGTTAATTCTACTGAGGGATTTAAAGTAGCTAGAGGAATAGATATTTCCGTATTTTTTTGAACAAATAAATAAGAATACCCTGCTGCTTCTAACTTGTCTTGGAAAGGCGTTGTATATTCTTTATAGAAATCTAAACCTTTCACTTGTAATTTAGTCAACTGCATTTGAGTTTTAGGAACTCGACTTCCTGCTAGGTTCAGTACATCGAACCATTCAATTTGTTCTTCCCCAGTTAAATCTTTAGCATAGTTCACTGAATATAAATAGTTAAAGAATTTATTGCGAATCTGGTTTAATATTGAATATACTTTAAAATGCGCTAAATCTGGATGGAGTTCAAGATAATCCGAATAAACTTGTGGATTTTTATTATATAAAATCCCCGCTGGAATTTCATTTTTCTTAGGTTCTTTGCCTTTTATATCTCTAAAAACTCCTGTTGAAATATTCAATACAATATCAGCAATAGAATCAAAATTATTATAGACCTCAAAGTTAGTGGTAATACGTTGCTGCCCATCCACTACTCCTAATTTATGCATTAAGTCATTTCCATTAACAGGATTTCGACTTAATAATTCAACGTGAGCCATATCAATACTATTTTCCCCAATCTTATTCATAGATATAGCCGACACTGGTGCTGATCCATTTAATTGGAAGTTTAGTAAATCAATTTTTTTCTTTAACGTCCATGCTAAATCGCGTTGGAACACTGGCATAATAATATCTCCATGTTCCACTTCTTGACACAAATCCTCAATACTTTTACGAACAGTTTCCTTTGTAGGATTATTATGTGCATTTTCTATTAATTTGGGTTCAATTTTAATCATATATCTCTACTCCTCGTTTTCAAACTTTTTTTATGATAACATTTTTAAAAAAATAATTCATCTACTTATTTTTGGATATTATGCAAATGTATAAGTAGCTGCTATTACTTTTTTATATATAATTATAAAAAATTAAAGCTGCTACTAATATAATTATATATTTAAAGAAAATAACTTCATTTGTTACTCAACGTTAAATTCATCTTTCATAAATTCGTACCAACTTGTTACTCCCCAAATAAACAGGTTCTTGTATTTGTAGTCAAGTCACAATTTGCTTTATTATGAAATTTCGTTCAATCCATAGATTATTATCCCCCTCTTAAAGGCTCGACCCTTGCGGTTAGCCTAAATACACCCTGATACCCGTGGTAAAGCGTACATTGCATCTGGCAAGGTCTCAGAGCCACTGAGAGACTGATATATCTACAACAGACTTATCAACGTCATGTGTTTGAACATCAATCTCGAACACCACATAATCCACCTCGAATCTATCATCAATTTCCTTCAAAATCCCGCTCCTCTTTGATATTACTCATATGCTACTCCATCGTGATCCCTGTCTATCTTAGTGCTATAACCAACATCCCCATCATGCAATGGAGCCTTCCCTGTTCCTCTCACAGCCTTACATTTAGCATTGGGGCACTGATAGTTGCTTAGGACTGTTCACTACCTTAGGCGTGGGTGCTGGAGCCTGTGTAAGCATTGGATCAGTAACGGCTGTCATCTTCTAGAAGGGACTTACAAATCTAACTGTTCTGAGACACTCCTAGCATCGAAAAAATAAATGTATTATTAAAATACCCCTACCATCATGATAAAGGTTGTTTGTTAACTCATATTGTCATTTTAAAGGCTTCAATCTTATCCCTTACGCATTATTACACTCTATTAGATAAAGTGTAAGCCAAGTAGATGTAGACGCTTAAAGCCCGAAATAGAGTCTCTCAGGGGCATGCAATTAATCCCCTTCACCTATTTATGATAAAGAATGGTATACACCAATCATTTTCATGACTAAAGTATTTACCAACGTACTGGTATCCATCAATATTAAGTTTAATTATCCTTGTTTATATTCTGTTTTATCTTCAACTCTTTTAATGGACTATGGACACGTCCTATCTCAAGTATGTCGTCTTGCTCCAATCCCCTTAGATATTTCGAAGTAATCTGTGTATCGAAATGCCCCATTAGTCTACTCAAACTGTAAATGTCGATTCCATTTCTCAACTGCTTCTGTGCGAAGTAATGACGACAATCATGTGGAGAGCATCGGACTTCTTTTCTCACACCAGCATTATTGCAATGTTCTTTCAAAATCTTATTAATACGGGAGCGGGACAATCTTACAGCTAATTGATCTAGGAAATAGTAATCCTCAATTTCGTCCTGCTGTCTTTTTTTGAATCGTTCCAGCTTTAATACCTCGAATCTTCTCATGTACTTACGCATGATATTGCTGATGTACACCAAACGCTGTTTAGAACCTTTCCCATGAATCAGAATATGTCTCCTAGCTATATCACTAATTTTAATGTCACATAGCTCAGAGACCCTTATACCAGTGTCAAAGAGCATGATAAGGATCAGCTTGTCACGAACATTGGAATACGTTTCTTCTTTGAGATCATTTATTATACGTGATACTTCATCGTCATTAAATGTGACAATGATTGTTTTCTCTTCCTTGAGATTTTTAATCCTTCTCATTGGATTTTCTTGTTCATCAATAAATTCTTCATCAACAAGATATTGATAAAATACTTTCATAGTCGCTAAATTATTATTAATTGTTCTGTTTACTTCTCTTCCTACACGTTGACGTTCTTGAATGTATCTTTTGATATGTAGTGGAGTAACGTCTTCAGCTTCATTTACACCTAATACTTCAACTGTGAATTTCCCCCATCTATTCAATCGATACAAACAAATATTGATATACTCCTTCTTCCTACCTTGTATCTCTTGGTTTAGCCTAAAATCCTCGATTAGTTCATTTATTTTGGTCATAAAAAATACCCCCTTCTATTCGCTAAATAACGCAAATAAAAGAGAGTAATTTTTTGCACTCAATTGTTGCAGGTGTACGTGGAACATCACCAATGCTAATGCCACAAACCCTTATGCATCAAGGGTTTAAAGGCGATTAATCTCATCGGTATTAACTTTCTACTCCCACTCAATCGTCGCTGGTGGCTTAGATGTAATGTCATACACAATTCTGTTAACATTATCCACTTCATTCACGATACGTACTGAGATTTTCTCAAGAATATCCCATGGTATACGAGCCCAATCCGCTGTCATGCCGTCGATTGAAGTAACCGCACGAATGCCGACAGTATAGGAATAGGTACGAGCATCGCCCATGACGCCTACGCTCTTCATGTTAGGAAGGGCCGTAAAATACTGCCAAATTTCACGATCTAATCCCGCTTTAGCAATTTCCTCACGCAGAATCCAATCGGAATCACGAACTATTTTCAATTTCTCATCTGTTACTTCTCCAAGGACACGAATCGCAAGACCAGGACCTGGGAATGGTTGACGCCATACGATTTCTTCTGGCAATCCACATTCTTTACCGACTTTACGTACTTCATCCTTGAACAATGCACTTAATGGTTCTACCAGCTCAAACTTAATATCATCAGGTAATCCACCGACATTATGATGTGATTTGATCGTTTGTGCAGTAGCTGTGCCACTCTCTACGATATCTGTATAAAGAGTACCTTGAGCTAAATATTTGAAGTCATCAAATTTATCTGACTCCTCCTGGAATACGTAAATAAATTCATTACCAATAATTTTACGTTTTTGCTCAGGATCATCTATGCCTTTCAGTTTACCTAAGAAGCGCTCTTGAGCATCGATTTTTACAACCTTCATATCGAATTTGCCCACAAATGTTTCCATTACGCTTTCGGCTTCACCTTTACGAAGTAGACCATGATCGATGAACATACAAGTTAATTGATCACCAATTGCTTTATGCAATAGAATCGCAACAACGGAAGAATCGACGCCACCAGATAATGCGCATAGCACTTTCTCTTTACCAACTTGTCTGCGAATATCCGCAATCGTTTCCTCGATAAAGGATTCCATTGTCCATTTACCTTCACATTGACATACTTCAAATAAGAAGTTACGAATCATCTCATTACCGTGTACAGTATGTTGAACTTCTGGATGGAACTGTACTGCGTATAAACTCTTCTCAACATTACTCATTGCAGCTATAGGTGCAGATTCAGTACCTGCATCCAATTGGAAGCCATCAGGAAGTTCCACAACGTGGTCACCATGACTCATCCATACCGTCTGCTTCAGTTCCAAACCTTTTAGAAACTTAGTCTCTTTTTCAAATAGTAAATCTGCTTTTCCATATTCCCGCTTAGACGAACGTTCTACTTTTCCATCCAACTGATGCGCCATAAGCTGCATACCGTAGCAAATACCAAAGATCGGCAAGTTCAGATCATAAATAGCAGGATCTACATGTGGTGCATTCTCTTCATAAACACTAGAAGGTCCACCAGAGAATACGATTCCTTTCGGAGAAAGTTCACGAATCTTCTCTATTGGCGTGTTATACGGTAACAACTCACTATATACACCCATGTCACGGATGCGGCGTGCTATTAACTGATTATATTGCCCCCCGAAATCTAGGACTACAATCATTTCATTTGGTTTATTCATTATGTGCCTCCCTCAATTCATTGATGTTAATTATACGCAACGATAAATCATACCGTCAAGAAAGTTAGAACAGTTAATTATACAGTGATTGAGCCAGTTGTGAGCATCGTTGTAAAAAGATGATACTATGTGCACGATTAAGGAATGTTTCATCATAAGCGATTCCTTCCCATTGTTCAACAAACTGCAGTAATTCTTCCTGCAAATCTTCTTCCTTAAGAGAATGGATATACTCTCTTACTGTTACCCCCATAGGGATAGGTCCGAATCGTCGTCCGACCTCGTCCCATACGACCCAAGCTGCCTTCAACAACTGTGCTTTCTGCGGAAACGTGCTTCGAGTAATAAATCGTAGACGCCATAGAAATAGAGTTCGACGACTCCTCCAAACACTCCACACAGACGCTATTATTAACATTGTCGCACAAATCAATCCTAGAATCTGATACCTTGATTCAGCTATAATCTTTCCTGCCTTCAGTAATTTCTTGCCTACGAAATGAATGGTGTTCGTATAGAAATCAACTACCGATTCCCTTATACTATCACCTTTGGTATCATGCTTAGCTATTGTCGGAGGTTCTGAGTTCCCTTCCTGAATAGAGAATCCCGGAGTTGGATCGAATGGTATCCATCCCATTTGAGGGAAATATACCTCTACCCATGAATGAGCATTCAGAGATTTAACAACATATGTACTTTGACTGCCACTCTCTAGCGTCCCAGGCGCATACCCTTTCACTAGTCGTGATGGAATACCTTGACTCCGAAGAAGAATAACCATCGATGTGGAGAAGTGATTACAATATCCTATCTTCGTCTGGAACAAGAAATGATCAACGAAATCCTGATTCGCCGGAGGTACGTTAGTATCTAGAGAATACTTATAGTTATTCTGCAAAAAAGACTGAACTGCGAGTACCCTATCATATCGATTGACCGTGTTAAGGGTTATTTCTTCACCTAGTTCTTTAATGCGTAAAGGTAATTGTTCTGGCAATTGCAAATAACGCTGAGATATTGGCTCGGGATCAGAACCAGTGCTTTTACGTAATGAATTGGCATTAATGACTGAAGGTACGACTTCCATCTGATAACTCGTTACGGGACTTGATCCGGTGGCTGCTGAGTATTTGATCGTACCCGACATGTCATCATGTAACAAATACGCTGGTCTTTCTCCGCTCATAGTCGTGACATTTAGAATTCGCTCTATTATTCCTCCACTAAACAGAGGACTTTCACCTGTCATGGATGGATTAAATCTTATGGTCTGAACGATGCGTTCTGTCTTTCCCTCTTCCGATGAGGCACTTTTTCGCAATTGTGCTTTCATATCAATCGCATAGAAGTACACCTGTGGCTCAGCCCAACGGCGTCCATCATAATATCCAAAGGATTCCCCTCTCCAATAAGACGGGATGGGTGACTCTGCTGTAAATACAATTTCATTTGAAAGTTTGAGAGGTACACCCATATCACCCTCCCCTGCACCATAACCTGTCACAGCTGACTTTGAATTCATTTGATTCATCGCCGCGCCTGACCATTCCTCTAATGTCGTCACTACAGATTGAACAACCTTTGTCTGAGCAGGACTAACCGTGATCATTCTCCCCCCCAACCAAGCTACACCCACGGCAACTCCAGTTACTATACAAACAGAAACAAACCAGCCAACATAACGCCGATTACGAAGTGCATATACTTGTGATGCTTGTTCACGATGTCTGGATAAGGATAGGCCCCCAACAACAACCATAAGCAGGAAAGCAGAACGGATAATATCTGCATACACATCTAATCCAAGCACTGCTTCTAGACACAATAGATAGATTACAGTAGCCAAAGCAAACAGCCCTATGCTTGATCGATCAAGAGCTAGTGATTGTACCGTCGCAACTAGCAGACCCCATCCTATAATAAGGATCAATGTTCGGGTCTCAGCACTAACTGTCGAAAGGTCCCATTTCTGTATGACGGTCATTATATCCTGCTGTACAACCGCCCCATAGGATAAGAAAGATTCAAGCCCACTATCTTCTTTAATAAGAAATACCCATGACCCAATCGTTAGCATTAGATGCAATGGAATACTTATAAGTAGCTTCCAACGAAACATCCCCACAAGTAACATGCATGCTGTGAGACCATACAATACACTTATTAACGAAACACTTAAAGATCCATTATAAATGGATTGAAGAGGATATAACCATTCCGTAAACAGACCGGCAAGCGGTATCGTTAGCAACATTCGATATAGAAGTGTATCCCCTTTTCGAGACTTTTGAAGAGAGTCATTCGTTCTGTGAGGAGCTACCCCCATCGGATTATATATAACGTTGTCTGTGCTCTGTATAGGAATTATCATGGCTTGTCACCCCCCTACTTGAAACAGCATCCACAGTATATTTCATCCCTGAAGAAGCAACATTTAACCTAAACAACCTAACTCCAAGACAGATGAGTGAATTAGCAAGCATATCTTGTCTTATTCGTTCCGCTTCTGTTTCCTTGAGATTTGCTAGCGAAGTAGGAGATTGGACAGAATAAATATCTAATTGCAGTCCTTTATGTTGAATTCTTGCTACTGACCGAGCAAGCTCCTGATCTAATCGTCCAGTAACGACAGTAAGTCTAGTTCCAAGACGTAACTGAGCCGCCTGTTCCTCTATCAGATGAGATATTCTGCTTGTTCCATCTAGATCTATAACGGCAAGAGTAGCTAGGTGAGAGATGGATGAGGAGGTCTGGGTAGAAGGGAACCTGCTTCCGTTAAGCAACTCGACTGGAATACGCTCTTCATTGGCAGTCTGAAGTAGACCCGTAGCGACGGATATCGCCCATTCAAATGACTCTCTCACCACATCCTCACCACCTTCTTTTCCAGATTCAGTCATCCTATAACTCTCTGGTGACTGATCTAGAATGATACATAGCTCATGATCCACTTCGTCCTCAGGAAGCCGAATCTGCAACCTTCCGAGTCGAGCTGAACTTTTCCAATGAACTCTACTCAGTGGATCTCCCACGGTATAATCACGAACTTCTTGCCCCCAATGACTCATCGGTCGGCGTTGCTGATATCCCTCAAGATCACCTTCCCTGACATCCTTGCTTGTCCATCCTTCTTCCAAAGAAATGACTGTAGGTGAAGGGAATACAACGATATTATCTTCATAATGTAATATATGACTGTTCTTGAAATAACGAAATAACCCACCCCATTCTACCTGATAGCTTTGAAAAGTGAACATTCCTCTTGGAATATTGTGTAGATAATACGTATAGGTAAAGGATCTGCGCCAACCTGGAAATAACAGACTACTATAACTTCCTTCAGTGAAATAATCAGTGACACTCATCCATGGGAGAGGAAGTATCGATCGAAATCGAATGTTCACCTCTACTTCAACTTCTGTTCCTACCGTTGGTCGTCTCGGATTAATATGTCGTTGTATCTCAATATGATGGGCACCGAACAGTTGAAAGCCAAGGCCAACCAATATAAAGGTCGCGCTCAACATGATCAAGAACCACACCGATGCCCCTCCGTACCATACAAATAACGCTACTAATGCTCCCGACCACGCAGCAACAATCGTCCATTCACGTAGCTTGTCTTTCATAGTTGGCTCCCACGCCGGCTTCGATGCGCAGACATACTGATTCTAGATAGTAGCTCCAATACAATCTCTTCCCCCGTATTGCCCCCCATTAGGCTCTGCGGATGAACTATGATGCGATGGGCAAGCACAGCAATGGCAGTCTCTTTAATATCATCTGGCGTTACATACATTCTTCCATTCATATAGGCTGTAGCTTGTGATGCTAACATCCAAGCCAACGTTCCTCGTGGACTGATCCCAAGCTTCAGTTTGGAATGTCTACGAGAAGCATCCGCTATAGATACTAGCAATTGTTTGATAGAATCATCTACAAATACAGTTCTCACTTCCCGCTGCATCGCTTCCATCTCTTCAACCATAATGACAGGTTTCACCCGCTCCAGCGGATGATTCATCTGCATCCGTGATAATAGATCCAACTCCTGCTCAGGGCTTGGATATCCTAGACTAAGCCGCATAAGAAAGCGATCAAGTTGTGCTTCGGGTAACCGATATGTCCCTTCAAATTGAAGTGGATTCTGAGTTGCCATTAAAAAGAATGGTCGCGGTAATGGATAAGTAGTACCATCAACGGTCACTTTTTTCTCCTCCATCGATTCTAGTAGAGCCGATTGTGTCCGTGGAGATGCACGGTTAATCTCATCCGCTAACACTACATTAGACAGGATGGGCCCTGGTCTAAATTCGAAATGACCACTTTTAGGATGATATACTGAAATACCTGTAATATCTGAAGGCATAAGGTCATATGTGAATTGAATACGTCCAAAAGATCCCCCCATGCAGGCGGCAATAGCTCGAACTAACATCGTTTTACCAACACCAGGTACATCTTCTAAAAGGACATGCCCACCACTTAACATCGATATCAGCACAAGGCGGATCTCAGATTCTTTACCTACCATAACCGTACTTACTCTTGAGATCATTCTATTTAATAGCTCTGGCGCAATATCTTTGCGATTTATAAATGGAGTAGACAATATGATAACCTCTCTTCACCTCATGGATTGATTTCCAAGAAATCTATCACTATTATTTCCATGAAAGAAGGATCGTAGACATTCATTGCATTATTTTCATAGATTACGATGTTGAGCTGTTCTCTTGTTGTCTATTGTTGTTACTCGCCATTCAACTTTATTCGTACTAACTGCGATCTGCGCATATCCTGTAACCTGAAGTAATTCACGAAGTGGAACCCACAGAGTATCTCCACTTAACTGTACAGGTACATTCATTGTCCTTTCGACCTGATTCATTATACGATTAGTGCTGATCAAATGACCTGTCACCACATTCATTTGAATGGATTCCGTCCCCTTGTTCATCCTAACTACTTTATTCTCGCTGTCCCATTCCACCTTAACTCCTAACTTCTCCATCGTTGCTCGAAGCGGAACCATCATTCTTCCTTCAGTCAGCCGATACTCCCCATATTTGAAATCCGTCTCCATTCTATCTATCTCCAGCACCAACCGTTTCCCTTTAGTGAAAAGCGCTGAATTAGGCGCAACATTGGTTGCAGTCCACTCTTGACTAGGTTGTTGACGCTTAAGAGCGCGAGCACGCTCAGTCACTTTAAATTGAACCGGCTCAAGCTCCGGAGTTAGAATATCAAATTTATATCCTTTATCTCGATAGTACGCAATAATTTCAGGAAGTGCCTTCACGGTCTCTTCATGCCCACTGCCATCATGCATCAATACAATAATCTCATCACTAGAAATGTCTGTCGTCGCACCCTTGATAATTTCTTGGGCTGGAACACCTCTTCGCTTCGAATCACCACTATCCACATTCCAATCTACAACCTGATAACCACCTTGCTTCAATAGAGTAAAATAGGTATCATCAAAATGTCCTGCTGTTCCTCCAGGTGCCCTTACTAAGGAAGGTCTGAAACCTGTTATGAGGCTAATCTCATCTTCGGTTTGTTTGATTTGGTTCCAAAATGGAGAGAATCCCTTATATAGCTCTTCGTAATTGTGATTATACGTATGATTGCCTAAGGCATGTCCTTCTTCCGTTATTCTCGTAATGAATTCAGGATAGCGATGGACTTGTTGACCTAATACAAAAAATGTAGCCTTAATATTGGATTCTTCTAAAATATCAAGCACTTTACCTGTAAGTTTACTTGGTCCATCGTCAAATGTAAGATACACTGTTTTCGCTGGTAGTGACGTTTCAGCCTTATTCTTTGTTGAAGACAGTAGCTCTATCGTTTGAGTACTGGACACACCTTCATTTATATCATTATGATCTAGTAATGTTGTTGATAGCACCTTAGGTAATGAGGTTAACGAACTTTTATTATCTGCAAACGTTATATCAATTGGTAGGACATGATCTTGCTGCATCTGCACTGACAAGACCACCACAGACATTAATATCATCATGAGCGTGACACGAATTTTGTGTTTGTGAAGTATTAACCATCGTTTAATCATACATTCAACCTCCACCGTTTCTATGAAATGAACTATTCTGATAGATTATATGGCGGAGTTTATAATAAAAGACTAGAGTATTTATATATCGTAGCAATTTATATAGGAGTGAGTATTTTGGAATTACTTCGTTGGGTTCATCTTCTTTTCGAGGAACATGGTTATCTAGTTTTGTTCATAGGCTTATTATTAGAATTCATCGCTCTTCCCTTTCCTGGGGAAACAACGATGGCCTACGCAGGTTATCTTTCCTATCTGGGTACGCTCCATTTCGGATGGCTTCTAATTCTATCCTTTCTGGGTACGACTATCGGTATAACCATCACTTATTTCATTGGTCTAAAGGCGGGACTACCTTTTATAAATAAATTTGGGAAGTGGTTGTTCCTATCTCCTCACAAATTAGAAAAAACGAGAATATGGTTTAGCAAATACGGACATGCTCTGATCTTTATCGGCTACTTTATTCCAGGTGTACGACATTTCACTGGGTATTTCTCTGGATTGAATGCTCTCCCCTTTCGTAAGTTTGCCTTTTATGCCTATAGCGGCGCACTATTCTGGGTCATTCTCTTTCTTGGTCTCGGTAAGATATTCGGTCCACAATGGTCCGTCGTGTTCCATTTAGTAGAGTTATATTCTCTTTGGATCTTCTTAGCACTCGGTATTATCGTACTAGTGTTGATCATCTATCGCTTCCGTGAAAAAGTGAGAAACGCTGTGTTTGTTAAAGAAAGCAAGAATAAAGTTAAACGTTCATCATAAACTTTGCACATACTAAAGGAGCCTTACACGGTATATATGTAAGGCTCCTTTTCACTTTATTTTATTATAAATAAATCGAGGGCGTATCTTTCCACCCTTCTCATACGTTATATACATATAGGCCTTGAAGGAGTGATTAACATGTTAATCCAAAAAAAAATTGAAACACAAATTGAACTAAAGACACAATGTGAAGATCTATATACAATATTGCAAATACACTGTCTCTCCATCACTAATAATCGTTGGGACGCTGACGATTTAACACAAGAGACCCTCGCTAAGACATTATCCTTCTATGCGTCTAAATGCGAACCCAATATCACCATGCCCCTACTGCGTACCATTGCGCAAAATTCATGGATTGACGAGTTGCGCAAAAAGTCTAAGTTACAGCTAGGGCCAATAGATGAATGTGGCCATGAAGATCAGAGCTCTGAAGATCTTCAAGAAGGGTTGGAACAGCTAATGGAGAGGTTAACTCCCAAGCAACTGTTAGCGTTCGTTATGAAGGAAGGCTTCATGTATTCATTGTCTGAGATCGCAATTAGACTACAGATCAAGGAAACAGCAGTCAAAGCACTCTTGTATCGGGCTCGCCAGAAATCCCAAGACCATCCCGGAGACTTTAGTCACCACTGGCTCAACATTTCTCAAGATTGGTTTAAAGATCGACTGCTCCAAGCTGTTAAATATGAGAGTCCTACCGTTCTAGAAGAACTGATTATTGCCATTAGTGAACCAACCATACAGAAACGTGTAAACAAAGAATCCCGTTCACCGGTCTGCATAAAGTTTCAATCATTATCGCCAATCCAAATGGCAGCCTAAATTTTTGCTACGCAAAAATTTAGGCTTATGCTTACGATGTTAGTTTTTCTTCAAAAAACTTTAACACCCATGCTTACGAAGAGAGTTTTTCTTCAAAAAGCTAAGCTTATGCTTTCGAAGTATTTTTGCTACGCAAAAATTTTAGGAGGATCCAAAATGAGTATTATACCTTATGTTGTTGAGCAGACCTCTCACGGAGAGAGATCATATGATATTTATTCTCGTCTACTGAAAGATCGCATTGTATTTCTAGGATCGGAGATTAACGACACTACGGCCAACAGCATTGTTGCACAGCTTCTTTTTCTAGCAGCAGATGATCCTGACAAAGACATTTCTCTGTACATTAACAGTCCTGGTGGTTCCGTTACAGCTGCCTTCGCAGTATATGATACGATGCAATTTATCAAACCTGAAGTCAGAACTATATGCACAGGACTTGCCGCTTCCGCTGCATCATTACTGCTCTTAGCTGGACATAAAGGTAAACGACTTGCATTACAGCACAGTGAAATTATGATTCATCAACCTTTGGGCGGAGCACAAGGTCAAGCAACAGACATTGAAATAACCGCACGACGTATTCTAAAAATAAAGGATCAATTGAATTATTTATATGCTGAAAAGACTGGTCAATCCTTAGAAAAGATAAGAATGGATATGGAACGAGACTATTACTTATCTGCTGAAGAAGCTAAATCCTATGGAATTGTGGATGAAGTGGTGTGTTCCCCCTTGTAACATATATGATCAAAAATCCAGCATCTTAGTTCCCTAAGATGCTGGATTTCTTTACATATAACAGCAGATCACTGCTGCCATACAGGCATGTCAGTCGATCTCCAATCATACATTTAATACTAATTATTGTTCGGATTGTAATAGTGTCAATATTTCTTCCGTATGTCCAGCTACTTTAACCTTACGCCATTGCCTCACAAGTATTCCTTCTGCATTAATAAGAAAAGTAGAGCGTACAATGCCCATATACTCTTTCCCAAACATTTTCTTAAGCTGCCACACACCGTATTTTTCGCTAACAACGTGATCCGTATCCGATAATAAAAGAAATGAAAGTTGATGACGCTCTACAAACTTCTGATGCGACTTCAAGTCATCTGGGCTGATTCCAAGAATGACTGCATCTAGCTCTTCAATAGCAGTATTAGCATCTCGAAAGTCGCAAGCTTCCTGCGTACAAGTAGGCGTCATATTCTTCGGATAAAAATATAGCACAACCTGGCGTCCGCGAAAGTCACTAAGTGACACTGTTTCTCCATTTGAAGCCATCAGTGTAAATTCTGGCACTACGCATCCTATTTCCAATAATTCCATATATCATCTTCCCCTTCATCTATCATTATTCTACTTGTACTCTTTTAAATTGATTGTATCCGCAATAATAACTATAATATAGTGGAACTGAATCCGATCTTGTCGAAAGTTGCATTTATTACCGAGAGTTGTGAAAGGAAGAAGCTTGATGTCAAAGAAAACGAAAAGAACCATTTGGTGGGTTCTTGCTATACTTATAATTGCAGTGATCAGTTATGCTGTATATTATTTCACATCTATCTACAATGGTCTAGAAGGATTGCAAAAAGAGGGAGAGGTCTCTCCATTTAGTCAATTGCAACAAGTCGAGGCCGCAACACCAGAACCTCCCAAATGGGAAGGGACGGAACTCGTTAGTATTCTGATCATGGGTGTGGATGGTCGAGGTGTTTCGGATGGTGAGATCCCCCGATCAGACAGTATGATGGTCGCAACATTAGACCCTGTGCAGAAAAGAATTCATCTTTTTTCCATTTTGAGAGATACTTATGTCGATATTCCTGATCACCGAAGTGACCGAATTAATTCGGCCATCACGCATGGTCCTAATACAGCTATGAAAGCAGTTAGCAATCTTCTGGGTATTCCCGTGCAATACTATGTTTATACTGATTTTCAGGGATTTATTAAACTGGTCGATTCCATAGGCGGTGTTGATTTCTATGTGGAAAAGAATATGAAATATAGCAGTAAAGCCGATAAACACGAATATGATATCGATCTCAAAGAGGGGCAACAGCACCTCGATGGAGATATGGCGTTACAATATGTCCGTTTCCGTCACGACGCCTTATCTGACTTCACTCGCACAGGGCGACAACGTGATTTCCTGAAGGCTATCGCTAATAAAATGAAAAGTACAACTTCGATTATAAAACTACCATCCATTCTAGAGCAGGTTAGTCCATTTGTTGACACAAACCTGGATATCAATGATATGTGGAAACTAGCGAACATCGGATATCAGAGCAAGATGTCTGGCAGCGAACAAATTCCTCCAATGAATATGCTCCTTGAAGAAACAATTGGTGGCGCGTCTGTTATTACCGTAAAAAGTTTAGAGAAGTTACAGCAATATGTACAAGACATTGTAATTCCGCCTGTTGCAGATGTAGAAGTTGTAACTGATGAAGAACAAGTTGGATCGATTACTGATTGAAAGGAAGTTTAGCAGATGATGAAACGTACACAATCCGAACATTTATATAACGAGGCTTTGCAGCATATTGTAGGTGGCGTCAATAGCCCATCTCGCTCATTCAAAGCTGTAGGAGGGGGGGCTCCTGTCTTTATGAAACGGGCTAAGGGAGCTCATTTCTGGGATGTCGATGACAATAAATATATTGATTACCTTGCAGCTTACGGACCTATTATTACTGGACATGCTCATCCCCATATTACCGCAGCCATAACTAAAGCAGCAGAGAATGGTGTACTGTATGGCGCTCCTACAGAATGGGAAATTCAGCTTGCACTCATGTTGAAAGACGCTATCCCTTCTATGGATAAGGTTCGGTTCGTTAATTCTGGTACAGAAGCGGTTATGACAACGATTCGTGTAGCACGTGCTTACACGAAACGTAACAAAATCATTAAATTTGCCGGCTGTTACCACGGTCATTCAGACCTAGTCCTTGTAGCCGCAGGATCTGGACCTTCCACACTAGGTATTCCAGACAGTGCTGGTATTCCACCAAGCATCGCTCAGGAAGTCATTACTGTGCCATTTAACGACTTAGATGGACTTAAAGCTGCCCTCGAACGTTGGGGCGATGATGTCGCCGCAGTTATGGTCGAGCCGATTGTAGGTAACTTCGGAATGGTTATGCCACACGATGGTTTTCTAGAAGGACTCTGCAAGATGACTCATGATAATGGATCACTCGTGATCTATGACGAAGTCATCACTGCTTTCCGCTTCCATTATGGATCAGCTCAGACCTTCGCAGATTTACACAATCATGAGGCCATCGCACCCGATCTTACAGCTTTAGGTAAAATCATTGGTGGTGGTTTACCGATTGGTGCATACGGCGGTAGAAAACATGTCATGGAACAGGTCGCTCCACTTGGGCCTGCTTATCAAGCCGGAACGATGGCAGGTAACCCTGCTTCCATTCTTTCAGGTATTGCTTGCTTAGAAGTTCTACAGGGTGATGGCGTCTACGAAGAGATGAATCGTCTCGCAGTGAAGCTAACTAATGGTCTACAGGCTTCGGCAGATCGTCATGGTATTCCACTCACTATTAACCAAATTCGTGGTTCCTTCTCTACTCATTTCTGTAATCATCCCATTACGAATTATGAGGAGGCTCAGGATACAGATGGAGAAATCTTCGCCTCATTCTTTCGCCATATGTTGAATCATGGCATCAATTTGGCTCCGTCTAAATACGAAGCATGGTTCCTAACAACAGCCCATACAGATGAAGATATCGAACTGACCATAGATGCAGCGGAGAAGTCTTTTCGCCTCATGTAACTGGTTGCCACTGCTTGAGACAGGAAGCATCGGAATATACCCAGAGAGGATCAATTGCACTTAGAAAAGGGACTTCCCCTATGCTAGGAAGCAGAAGCCCGTGGAGTAGTTGCAAAAGATACACTTATTCGGAAGGCAAAGTAGGATAATAAAAAAATAGATGCAAAAGCTGCAGTTAAAATGTGGATAACAGTGAATAGCAGGGGATCCTCGATAATTAGCTGCACTCTGTGCAGCTAATATGAGCATATAAGGATATGGTGAGGATTTAAGTGTACTCTGTGCAGTTGTTGGTGTCGGTGGAGACCATAGCTAGTGATATTAGCATTAGATGACTGTTGATGATGCTAGTGGAGGGATAAACTCCCTCACCTAAGACGCCGAAAGGCGTCTTTCTTATTTCACAATATAGGATGTGCCATCACACTCATGAGAGCTAGCTCGGCTTGCGTTGAATCTAGCCGACTGTACTGCACGATAATAGGAATAGAACTCTTCACAAGAATGGCATAGGGCACACCTACAGGGATATGCTCTCCTACACTCTGTAATGAGGCTGTCCTAATATGCTTAGTCCGGCGCCCTTCAACAATCTCAGTAATATTCTCAAGCGGTTCCCGATCCTCGAAATAAATCGTAATCTGGAGTTCCGCTACTTCGTTCCCGCAATTCAGTACACAAATGCTCTCATGACTCTGTAATATCCCCTGACTAATCTCTGGTATGTACCCATCAGGTATGACCCATTGCTTACTTCCATGTCCTTCAGTATGTAATCCACTTAATGGATTCATCATAAACACTCCCTGCTCTCAGCCGTATAGATTGTCCTTCGTCCGTAATAGTTCAGCAAGAAAGGCTAAGGTTAATCCTTGACCCCAGCCCTGAATACGATTATATGGCACCTCACGATAACCTTGAATATCGTTCATGACTGCCGTACCTGCAGACACCTCGGTGACCGTTCCATCTTCTTTAATCCGTGCTAATAAGCCATCGATCGCCTTCTGCGTGTATTTGTTATACAAGCGCCCCCTCATTAGAATAGCTGTAGCAATCCCCGCTGAGCCTGAAACTTCAATATAAGAAGACTCGTCTTGCAGAATCGTATGCCATAATCCTTCTGGTGACTGTAATCGAACAAGGGCACTCAATTGATCCCGAAGTGAACCATCAATCATCATATAGGATGGATGCGTTACTTCGACTAACTTCAAGGCCTTGGACATGGTCAGTGCTGCCCATGAATTCCCTCTTGCCCAGTACATACCAGACATATGATTCTGGTCAAGATGATCCCATCCATGATAATACAGGTTCGTGCCTGGGTCCTGAAGATATTTCTCATGTCCATGATACTGCTTCAATCCATCTTCTATATAAGCCCTATTTCCTGTTAAATATCCGATGCGAAGCAGGTAATAGCCTGCCATGAACATCGTATCCACCCAGGCCTGTTCAGGGAATACATCATGGACTGAATTCACTGTATGTTGGAAGATCCCTTCGCCGAATCGTTCTGCTGTATGCGTTAGAAACTCAGCCATTTCAATGGCAATGTCTAGATATTTCTGCTCTTGAGTCGCTTCATATAGAGTTAGCATCGAATGTCCGACGGATACCCCATTAACTGATAACTTCGGTAAGCCATCTTCTATATTCTCATCCGCCCAACTTTTTAAGCGTTCTAAATATTCTAGCTTGCCTGTTGCCTGATAGGCTTCACAAATACCGTAGAATGCGACACCTCCAGGCCAGTCCCAGTGGAAGTCCATATTAAATGTTCGATCCACTACACGATCTATCACCTTAACAATTTCCTGTTCATCAAATATTAATGTAGCCATGTTCTTTCCCCTCTTTCTCACTTTTTGAACTTCCCCTCATCTGTTTAGCGTAAATACATCCGCAGGGGTTGAATATCTAACTTACAGATCTGATCTACCACCTGTTCTGCTAGACGTAACGCTCCCCATTCTTGGAAGTGTGTGTTATCCTCTACACCCCCGGGATGATTCAAATATTCACCTGGATATGTCCACATGAAGTATTGTTTACTTCCCTCTATTCCCGCTTCTTCAAAAATAATCTTACTTTCTGCCGCCAAATCAATCAGCGGTATATCCTCTTCAACTGCCAGTTCCTTCATCGCTGTTATATATTCACCATGCGTGTCCGTAAGTCCCCCGTCATCATTAAAATAACGCCTGTGGACAGGAGTAATGAATACAGGACGAGCTTGCTTCTCCTTAGCAGCATCTATGTACACTTTCAGATGTTGCTTATATGTCGTAAAGGCTTCTGTCCCTCGATTGGGGTCACTTTTCTCATCATTGTGGCCGAATTGAATGAAGAAGAAATCCCCCGCTCTCATTTTCTCGACAATAACGTCCAATCTCCCCTCCTCAATAAAGCTACGTGAACTTCGCCCAGATTTCGCGTGGTTATCCACGAGCACATCATGTTTGAATAGTGCTGGAAGCATTTGTCCCCAACCTGCATACGGATATCCCGTTGATGGTTGGTCCGTCACTGTCGAATCCCCAGCTAGAAACAGTGTTAGTGTTTCTTCTGCTGGAGAGATTGTCACGACATTGATACGTGGAGCTGCGCCTGAGAATCTAAGCACTAATCTTCCATCATGAATAGCAACGGTGAACATCGCCACCTTGAACTGCCCTCGAATGGTCGATATATATGGCAGTACCGATTTACTCTCACCTGCCCTAATGATGGTCAACGTATCTGCAAGCGCATCTCCAATCTCTACCGTAACACGATATATTCCATCAGGAACCTTCACCACAAAGTCCATCCCCATAGGTATACAAAAGCTCTGTCGTAGATGCTCCTTACCTGAAGACACCTCCGGTCGTTCCATTCGATTCCGACCAAACACTTGACCATCACCCTCAAACCCATATCCAGTTTCATCATCATATCGAGAATCAGGTGATACACCGATATACCCTTCTGTTGGTATGCCAAGTCCGAAATCAAATGTCCATTCTTGATTGAGGCTACTCATCCGTTCTCTACATCTCCCTTCTCATCCCTTCAAGCCACTGCTACTCATACCCTCCACAATCTGTTTCTGAAAAGCAAAGAATACAACGATAACTGGGATTAGACTAACAATGGACATCGCGAACATCGCACCCCAATTTGATGCAGACTCACTATCAAGAAACATTTTAAGTGCCATAGATACGGTATATTTCTCCGGAGAGTTGAGATAAAGTACAGGACCAAGCAAATCCTCCCAACGCCAATAGAATGAGAATATAGCCGCTGTAGCCAGTGATGATTTAAGTAGTGGCATAATGATTTGCAAATACAATCGAAACTTCCCACATCCGTCAATAGCTGCCGCGTCATCCAATTCGCCAGGAATTGTTCTTATAAATTGGACCATTAGAAATATAAAGAAGGGCATTCCGAAAAAGGAAGGAACGACAAGTGGTAGAATCGTATTCAGCCAACCTAACTTCGTAAAGATAATATATTGTGGAACAAGTACTACATCACTTGGTAGCATCAAAGTTACCATCATGAGTGCGAACCAGAACTTCTGCCCCACAAATTTAAGTCGCGCAAATCCAAATGCAATCAATGAAGATGAGATAACTGCGCCAATCGTCGCTATAACAACGATCACCGAAGTGTTCATCATATACTTACTGAAAGGATATAATGTTCCTTTCCACCCTACAGAATAATTACTCCAAATCCAGGTGTCTGGAAACAAAGTATTCGCCGTTAGGAATATAACCCGGCTTTCTTTAAACGAACTGAATAACATCCATAGAACGGGATAGAGCATAACAATTGCGAGTACTGCTACTATAATATGATATATAGGCCATTTGAATCTTCTCCATGCCATATCGCTCAACGGCCTCCTTCCGATTCGTAAAAGACCCAGAATTTAGAAGTCATAAACAGGAGTCCTGTCATGATTCCGATAAGAATGAGCATGATCCAAGCCATTGCTGAAGCATACCCCATATTGTTAAACATAAAGGCTTGACGGAACAAGTATAGAGAATAGAGCATCGTCCCCCCCATTGGACCACCCTCACCCTTAGAAATAACGTATGCGGGTACAAATGTCATGAATGCACTAATCGTTTGCATAATCATATTAAATAACACAATAGGGCTTAACAAAGGTAGTGTAATACTGAAAAACTTGCGTATCGGTTTTGCACCGTCCACACCTGCCGCTTCGTACATTTCTGGTGAAATATTTTTGAGCCCTGCGAGAAATATGAGCATAGAAGATCCAAATTGCCATACAGATAGGGAAATCAGCATAACTAAGGATGCGTTAGGATTTCCGAACCACTGTACCGGATCTAGTCCGAACCAGCCTATCAGGCTATTCACAATTCCTTCATTACTAAAAATATTACGCCACATAATGGATACCGCTACACTTCCTCCAATAATGGAAGGTAGATAATACATCGTGCGATACGCTCCAACCATACGAGACTTTGTATTTAGAATCATGGCAATAAACAAAGCAAATATAAGTCGGAGAGGGACTCCTAGAAATACGTAGATTAATGTGACTTTTACGGAATTCCAATAGTTTGGATCATTAGAGAACATCTTTTCGTAATTATCAAAACCAATCCATTTAGGCGAAGCGAATAAATTATAATTCGTAAAGGATAAATACAATGAAATAAACATCGGTATAAGTGTAAAGGCTAGAAAGCCTATTATAAACGGACTAATGAAAGCATATCCGGTCAAATTCGATTTCAGCATACCATTCCGCCGCACAATACCAGGCCTCCCTATTGATCTGATGTACTCCACACCCCATGCATTATCTATTGAATTCGGAGATGGATATCCTCCACCTCCGAATCACTAGGCATCGTTCGGGCAAGTAGACATCATATTCAATTCTACTTGTTGCTTCTACTTGTTATTTGCTAGGATGGCATTTGCAGCTTCTCTAAATTTAGGTGCAACTTCTGCTGCTGTCTTCTGTCCAAAGTTGATCTCTTCTGCGTAATCCGTCAACATAGCAATGATTTCCGGTGATCCTACAGGAGGAGGTGAACTCATTGGCGAAGCATTGGGTTCCATAGCTGCTACGAATTCAAAGACTTGTTTCGTCTGATCACTCAGTTGAGATGCCAATGATTCTTTAATTTTGCTCGAAATAGGAACCCCACGGTCTCCCTTGATCAATTGATTGGCTTCCACATCATTAATCCAATAATCAATAAACTTTGCAGCTTCCTCTTTAACTTTAGAGTTAGAAGTTACCGCCCAGTACATACTCGGTTGCATGTAAAGACCTTTATTCATATCTGGGCCTACCATTGGAGCTAATTCCATAGGGCGATTTACGACCGTCTGTAATCCAGTGAATTGATTAGACCATTGCCAAATTCCTATACCCTTTTCTTTCACAATGTCCGATTCTTCTACAATTCCCTTAGATTGATTGGCCACCCCTGGATCAGGTGCTGCACCTGATTTCACCATACGAGCAAGGCGATCGAAATAATCTACAAACAATGCATCATCTTCATATCCAAGCGCTGTACCTTCTGGATTGTATAGAGTCAAGCCTTTCGTACGAAGATAGTAGTTAAAGAATATGTCCGGTGCCATACCATTATCAAAGTACAGTTTATTCGAAGCCGCCGTCTGACCTAACTCTTCATATTTATCCCAGTCCCAGTCCGCTGGAATAGAATCAATCCCAGCCTTCTTCAGAAGTGCTGGATCATATTGATATCCAAGCACGTTGACACCTGTAGGAATACCATACTGCTTCCCTTCTATAATTCCTGTACTTAGAACATTCTCACTGACATCTGCTAATTGAATCTGATTATTCAAGTAAGGACTGAGATCCTCTAACCGTCCATTCTTTGCATATTGGCTAATGTATGAGACATCCATCTGAACAATATCTGGTAGCTGATTAGCTGCTGCTTGAGGGGCTAGCTTTTTCCAATAATCATCGAAGGACGCGTACTCAAAGTCAATTTTGACATGTGGATTTTTAGCCTTGTACATATCAATGACTTTCTGTGTATACTCATGACGTGTGTCTGATCCCCACCAAGCAATCCGTAAAGTTACGTTTTTCTTAGCGGTTTCAGTACTTTTGCTTTCTCCCTCAGTAGTGGTAGCTTGCGTTTCTTTCGTGTTCGCTGCGTTTCCACATGCTGTTACAAACAGAAGCATCAACACCGTCAACAACATTGTCGCTCTTTTCTTCAATTCTTTTCGCCCCTTTTCAAGTATGATCATTTGCACTTCCATCAAGTTGGCAACGCTTTCATTATTGTAGATTTATTCTCCCAAATTAGCATTTGGAATTGAATACACAAATCAGACCTCTTGGTTAAAAAAACAGAGTTTCCATTTCGTATGCTATCTCAACAATCTATTCGCATGACTTTTTAAATTCAGTTGGAGTCATACCTACACATTTCTTGAATACTTGGCTGAAATACTGCGAATTTCCCGAAAATCCAAATGTATCAGCAAGCTCGAACACCCGCACATCTTCACTACAACGAATATATTCACAGGCCTGTTGAATACGATAATGATTCACATAAAGAGAGAAGTTACTCCCTGTGACTTTTTTAAATATCTTTCCTAAATAATCAGGGTTCATATATAAAATTTGATTGGCAACGCCATTTAAAGATAATTCATCATCCCCGTAATTATGCTCTATAATAGAGATCATCTTATCTACCGTTGAAGACTGACGATTCATATTATTGTTAAAGTATCCTGCAGTCAATTGATTTGCTGCTTCAAATACATATGTCTTCAATCCAGCCAATGTTTCTATTTCAGTAAGCACCGACAACCCCTTGGTGAAGGAGTTTGTTTCTTCAAGCGGACAAATTCGTATCATAGCTGCATAGAGTTGAAGAACATAGGAACGAGTCAAGGCAATTTCTAATCTCATCTCATCTAAATTACTAAATAATCTCTCTACTTCTTGGGATACTTCTTGCAAATTACCCGATTTGATAAGCAGGCAGAACTTCTCTTCATCAACGATATAATTAAGGTCAAGTGCAACATCACGGTCTTGTAGTGCCAAGTCATGCATCATAATCAAGCTTCCTTCACCAATATAGAATCGGTGATTCATACATTGAAGCATCTCACGGAATAATTTACGGGAATTCACCATTCGATCTGCCTCACTAAGTGCAATCGTGATATCCAGCTTGTAAAATTTATGAAAAGTAATTCGCACCATTTCAATATCTTGAATGAGTGTCTCGACACGTTCTACTTCTGGTAGCAGAATCAATAGATGTCCCTCGATCGTTGTGCTGAGCAGGACACTTTTAAGTATATCCTCTGCTATATTCTTCAAGGCAAATATATGCTCATATTCATGAGTATCATCCAGTTGAAATAGAATCATCCTCACAGATTGACTGTTTAATGGTAGTTCGAATAAGTCCTGATAATACTCTACATCGGTAGTTCCATATGTTTTATTCGTAATAAACTCCTTCAAGAACTGTTCCTTAACATGTGGTAGTACTTTTTTGAGACCCTGCTTCATACGATTCACAAAGTCATCTCGTTCATTCTGCTCTTCACGTTCTTTAAGCAACTCATGAATAGCTTCAAGAATCTGAAACTCATTACAAGGCTTGAGTAAATAATGCTTCACTCCATACTGCATAGCACGTCTTGCATAATCGAAATCCTTGTATCCAGACAGCATAATAAACTGTATTCTTGGGAAGTTCAACCACGTTTTCTCCACTAGACCAAGTCCATCAAGCCCTGGCATACATATGTCACTAATCACAATATCAGGCTGATTCAATCTAATTTTCTCATAAGCTTCAATACCGTTCCTAGCCGTATCTATAAGCTCAGTACCAGAGCTTCTCCAATCTACTACTTGTGATATCCCATCAAGTATCATTCGCTCATCATCCACTAACATTATTTTATACATCTATATTGTCTCCTTTACATAGGGAATTCTCACTTGTATGGAAGTCTGTATGTTAGGTTGACTTTGGATATCGATCCCCCATTCATTTCCAAAGGTCAATTTAATCCGTTCCTCAATATTAGATAAACCGATCCCATTTCCAGCGGTCTGAATTTTGCCTTCTAATAGGCTCTTAATGAATTCAGGCTTCATTCCTGGTCCATTATCTTGCACAGAGATAGTTACGACTCCGTTTCTTTCCATCACTATAATCCGAATACGACAAGGTTCGATATTAGGCTCTAAGGCATAATGGATAGCATTCTCCACAAGTGGCTGAAGCGTCAGCTTCGGAATAAGAGCATTCTCAAGATGCGATCCCATCTCCACACCAAAATCAAGGCGCTCTTCAAACCGCTCTCTTTGAATGGTCACATAACTCATGACAATGTCCAATTCACTTCTAAGAGGAATCAATTGCTCACTAAAGCTTATTGAATTCCGCAGTAAAAACCCTAGAGATTCTACCATCTTAGAAATCTGATCTTGTTTGTTTACTTTGGCTAACCAATTGATAGATTCCAAAGTATTGTATAAGAAATGTGGATTTATTTGCGCTTGAAGTGCCTTCAATTCAGTCTCACGGATAAGAAGCTGCTTCGTATAATTCTCGTTAATCAATTCACGAATACGTTGAATCATCATTTTGAAGGTACGATGGAGTAATCCTACCTCAGATTGCGGTGAGGATGGTATTGCCCCCAGAGCAAGTTCTTCAAGACTATCAAGATCGCCTTCCTCAATAACCCTCATCTTTTTGATCAAACGATCAATTGGTCTAGTAATACTAAGTGCGAGCTTCGTACCAAAAAGGATCGCTACCACGAAGATCACGATAAAGATAACGGTTACAAATGTTTTGATGAACGTAATCCGCTCAAACATGTGGTGAAAAGGGGTGATATGAAAATAGGTCCAATCTGTATACGATGAGCGGAACTTCGCCGTGAAATATCTACCCTGTTCATAAGATTCTATACTATATGGTTTATCATTATTCATCTCTATCATTATTTCTGATTCTGTTAATAAGGATTCTTCAGGATAGAGGATATCCTTCCCATCCGCAATAATTAATTGCCCTTCATTCCCCGCATCCTGAACTTGGTCGTCTACAATACGATCAATTCGTACTCGAAAGACAAGTGTACCAAGGTTCTCCAACGTGAATGTCGCATTCGTGAATGATTTAATTTCTCGAACTGCCAGTAATGAGAACCCTCTTCCCCCCATCATCCAGGCGTTCGACCCATCGTATTCTTCAGCCAACGAAACAAGCTCATTCTGAAGAGAGTCTGGAATGCCCTCACGATTACCAGCAACCATGACGTTCCTCTCTTTATCTATAACCATCATGGAATATACGTACTTCTCCGATCCCGCGAAGGCAATGATTCGATCTGTAATCTTTTTATGTAATACTAGCTTCTCATAAGCAGAACTATTACTCTGAAGCTTCGTTAGATAACTTTGTATTTGTTCATCCGATACCACTTTAAAAGACAGCTCCTCCATTTCCTTAAGCTGACTCTCAATTCCGATAGAGGACATCGTCAATACTTGTGATGATTTCTCGTAAATTTGTTCATCGTATATACTGAATACACTTTTTAGAACCGTTATGTAGACCGCAAAACTTACTAACATTAACAATGATATAAGACCTATCACCTTATAATGAATTCCCACATTGTTGAAAGCGCTCTTATATTTTCGCATTAGAATGGTTCCCTCCGCCCTTCTATATACAGTGCTTGACAAACACTCGTGCAGCAGCCCGCTACGAGGCCATCCATTTGACGTAACATATTATCTTTAGGCACAACACTAAAATCGTAAATGCTATGTATAGACTTAGAGAAAAGGAGGGTGGGATTTGTCGTAGACCCCTTCCTGAATTAGATACTTTTATTATACAAGTAGAAACGGCTTCGCCGTCCTTTTTCAAGGACGGCACCCGTTTCAGCGGAAATATAAGGATTAGAGTATCAAGAATCAATTTCATAATCACGCAACCCGATTTAGCTGCATCGGCGATTATGAAATTGATTCAAGTGAAACTTATACTTTCTTATATTTCGAAAAAGGGCATCTTTCACACGACTAGATTGTGCAAAAGATGCCTTTAAACCAAAATCCATACTTACAGAAAACAAGGAATCAAGTTCGATGTAGCGAAGGTAACGGAATTGTCTTAAAGATTAATAAAAGCCGTTCTTAACGAGGAGATATACTGTACATCAAACCCAAGTCCTGTTGCCAATACGGCCAAAGGAACATAAGTCTTACCCTCGTTCCCAACCTTGTTAAGAAACGCTGGTGAATCTACAGCTACGGCTTCTCCATCCACAATAACACTTGATGAGCCTATTGTAATAACAACGGTTCGATCACCATATGTAATGGTAGCACTCGAAGATGCACTATCCCATACCGAGGTTGCGCCGACAGCATCGACGATATCCTTGATCGCGACGAAGTTCTGGTTACTACGTAGAACTGGCTGATAAGGAGTCTTCAGTTCCTGCCCCTTCACAACAATCGTCATAGGTAAGTCTTTATCGATTGTCGTTGGCTTACGATGCTCACCCCAAATTTCTCCTGCGAACACTTGAGCTATAGCAGCATATCCCGGTTGATTAGGGTGAATATCCCGATTCTTCATGATATGGGTCATCGTCCCCTCACGACCCTCAAATTCTTTAGCTATATGAGCAACTTTCACTTGGATACCTTTACTCTGTGAATCCGCAGCAAGTTTCTCTACAACATCTGTAAATAACTGCGCAGCTTCAATTAACTTTGGATACATTGCCTGATTAGCGACTTTAGGAATAGGCTGATATTGATCAGCTATTACGATAAGTGCATCCTTGTTCAATTCATGCAAATCAGCAATCACCGTCGTCATCGTCGACTTATAAGAAGTTAATAATTGCTCTATTCTTAAAGTAAGCTCATCGCTTCCCAAGGTTGATGCTTCCGTAATAATGATCGCAAGATCATTCCCGCCAATCGTAATGGTGATGAGATCTGCTGATTCAAGATCAGATTTCAATTGAACTGCTGAAGCACCCAACTGCTCAGCTCTTGGATCAACAAGTCCAGGTTGAATCGCATCTGACGTAATCACCTTACCCAACTTTGCTGCTTCTACGTAATTCTCTAACCCTGTTCCTTTTAATCCCAAAATTCCATAGTTTAACGTCTGCGTCCGACCATGGAACAATCCCTGTTCATGTAGCCTATCTACGAACCCATAAGGTATACTACTGAGATCCATACCAGGCTCATATCCAGCGGTCAGGGAATCACCAAGTGCAACAATGCGATACGTTTCCGGATCAACCTTTTGTGCCTGTACTGACGTTGACATACTAACACTGCTCATTAGCACAACAGACAGCATCAAGCTAACGCTTACTGCTGAAATCCTCTTTTTCCATACTTGTAGCAAATCTTCAACCCCTCTTTTATTACTCGCTACCCAATGATGATCATTTAGGACTCGGTATGTTTATATTACCATTACATGTATACATAAAAAAGAGTAAACCCCCTTATTTTTGAAGGGAATTTACTCTTTACGCCGTTCTAACGAATGTTTCTTAATCACGCATCTGCTAACTTTTCACAGTCAGTCCTGTCGCTTTCGCCTGTTTCAATGATTCAATCAGTTCATTATGAATATAACCGTTACTAGCTACGACATGTCTAACTCCCAATTCATAAGGACGTCCCAACGTATCCGTGACTTCCCCACCTGATTCCTTCACCAACAGAACTCCAGCAGCTAAATCCCATGAATTCAGTCCAATTTCCCAGAATCCACTAAGCCTTCCAGCCGCAACATACGCCATATGCAAGGCAGCTGAACCCCCTGCCCGAATACTACGAGCTTGAGGAGCTATATGCTGTAAACCTGCCATATTTACTGGAAAGGCGAAATTCTGATCCGGCGGAAATCCTGTTGCAAGAAGACTTGTTCCTAGCGACATTTCCTGAGAGACCTTGGTGGGGCTTCCATGAACATACGCACCCTTACCTTTTTCGGCAACAAATAACTCATCTTTTGAGGGATCGTAAATAACACCTACTATGACCTCTCCTTTATAAGCAAGAGCAATGGACACAGCGAAGAATGGAAAACCATGCACATAATTCGTAGTACCATCCACAGGGTCTATAATCCATAAATAATCCGAGTTCGCATCCAGTGAGCCCTGTAATGCTTGTGTAGATGCTTCTGGTCCAGGCTCTACACCCTCTTCACCAAGAATCTCATGATCCGGGAAATGAGTCAGAATAAGTTTGCGAATCATTTGTTCTGCACCCTTATCTACTTCCGTCACTAGATCTTGAGATGAATATTTGGTATTTAATTCTTTCACTGTACCAAGTTTACTCCTAATCCATTCTCCAGCTTTTGCCGCTGCATTAATAGCAACAGCAGTATGGCCCTTGCTTGTCACAACATAAGGAACTTTATCCTTTTGATTCAATGCACTCAACTACTTTCTATTTAAAGATTCGGACGAATAACGCTATCATAATAATATGATTCGTCTTTTTCCGAGTCTCATTGTATTCATATTTAAAAGTACCTTATTTTACCTCATGTTTCAAGGGCTACTATCATTGATCCCTAACTTTCATGATGTTTACGGAAGGATTTCAATACTTGCTCCATCCAGAATAGATACCCCTTCAGATGTGAACTGCTCCAAGTCCTGCATAAGCTCAAACAGCGCAACATCTTTACTTTTAGCTTCAATCATAACATCGAGATACGGCGTATCCCTAGCAATGTTCCGCAGAAATTCTAGTAACACAGATACTTCCACACCATCTGCATGGCTTCTAATATTCGTCGTACTTCGAGGACTGGACACATGAATCTTGGGTGCCAGTGGTTTATCTACTTGTACGTCAGTTTGTGCCAATTCACTCTGCCATGTCTTAAGAATGTCTGGCCATAAATCCCATGGTTTCTCTCCTTCATTGTTCACCCATTGATGATGAATGTCCATAACCATGGGTAGCCCTAAGTTCAAGCATACATCCAAAGTCTCTACAGCATTAAATGTCTTATCGTCGTTCTCAAGGGTTAACCTCTCTTGAATTTCCCGACTCAGTTGTAAGAAGTGATCTTCAAACCGACCCGCCGCAGAAAGCTTGTCCCCATATGCTCCGCCTATATGAATGTTGTTCTTAGCTGTAGCATTAAGTCCCATTGCATTCAACATGTTCACATGATGATGCAGATCATGTACAGAGTTAATTAACACCTCTTTACGAGGCGTGCTTAATACAGTGAAATGGTCTGGATGAAACGACACTCTCATCTCATGACTCTTTACATACTCTCCTACTTCAGCAAATGAATCTTTCAGCGCTGGCATAGGGTCCCAATCTTTTAGATCTGAATGTGTTGCTAATGGTATTAGCTTGGATGAAAATCGATATACCTTAATATCATGAGCGACACTATGTTTCAGAAGCCGAAGTGTATTATGCAAATTAATCTGTGCAATTTGTTCTAGCTTCTGAAGAGCCGCTTCTCGATCTGCTAGCTTATTAAAATTCGTCATCGTCATCGTCTTGGAAGGAGATGCATTATGCAACACCTTAGACATTGCTACATATCCTAGGCGAACAATCATTCTTGTTGTTCCCGAAAGAACATCTCGTATGCTAGATCCGTCTGAATACGAGATTCTTCATCGTTCAGCTTACGAATAAATTCCATCTCCACTTCCGTGACTTCTTCCCCTTGAAAGTTAATCTCAGCGATGTACCCAACAATTTTAACGATGGCAATCGCTAGATTATCGGGCGTATACGCTATAACCTTTTGCCCCGTTGGAAAAACACGGAAGCCTTTCTTCACCATTTTACCACGCCCATACTCCATTAATTCGTAAAGTTCCTGTTCATTCTTGAATTTACATACTGAATTGAATTCCGTCTGAAATCCCATTAGTGATTCCCCTCTTCTATTCAAGTTAGGACGACATGATTACAAATCGTTATTATAATCTAGTGCCTGTTTACTGGCGTACCGTTCTAATGCCAATTCAATCATACGATCGAGTAGCGCAGCATAACTTAATCCTGTTTCCCGCCATAATAAAGGATACATACTGTATGGTGTGAAGCCAGGCATGGTGTTCACTTCATTAATAAGAATAGCCTGATCCGATCTACGTACGAAGAAATCTGCACGGCTGATACCATTTCCTTCAATCGCCTGAAATGCGACAATAGCCGCTTCAGTAATTCGATCTGCTAATTCGGAATCCAAAGGTGCTGGAATCAGCATTTGGGATTGACCATCGGTATACTTCGCAGCATAGTCATAATACTCACTTGAGGATACAATCTCACCAGGAACTGATGCCATAGGTTCATCATTCCCAAGCACACTCACTTCAATCTCTCTAGCATCTACAAATTCCTCAACAATTACTTTGATATCATAACGAAAGGCAAATTCTATCGCCTGTTTCAACTCTTCCCGATCTTTAGCTTTAGATATCCCTACACTGGAACCTAGATTGGCGGGCTTGACAAAACATGGATATCCCAAGTCATCTTCTACGCCTACAATCAGTTCATAGCTCTCGTGCTTCCATTGATTACGTGTGAAATAACGGTAACCACATTGTGGTAAACCTGCTTCAGCAAACAACTTTTTCATAATCACCTTATCCATCCCTGCTGCAGATGCCAATACTCCAGCACCAACATAAGGCATGTTAGCCATTTCGAATAACCCTTGAATTGTACCGTCTTCACCAAAGGTCCCATGAAGAAGTGGGAACATAAGATCGACCTTGTGGGCAGACTCATCACCAGTTAATCGGCTGAACAATACATTTAACGCAACCTGTGTTCCTTCTGAATTTACCGCAAGCTTAAGATCTTCAATCTCTGTAAAAGGAGTGTGTCGAATCTCCCCTTTACGCCATTCACCTTGCTTCGTGATATAGAAAGGAATAATGTCATATTTATTATAATCAAAGGCATTCATCACCGCGAAAGCTGTTTGTAATGATACCTCATGTTCTCCGGATTTACCGCCGTATACAAGACCTACTATATATTTACTCATGCCTAACCTCTTTCTATCCTAATATAATGAATTTCGTATTTATCTTTCACCTTAAAATACGTCTGGAATATGCAAAAACCTATATTTAGTATTCTCTTGCCACGCATAAGAATTTTTATAATCCCAATAACGGTGTTGGCTGCTTACTGTATGCGCATTAACCAGCGGCATTCCACCTGCATCAAAGGCCGTTACAATCGTGCTATGTTGGTAGGTTCCATCACCATCCCAATCATAAATGATTACATCACCCAGCATTAATTGTTCCGCTCGATCAACAACTTCAGCTCTCAAGCCCGAAGTACTGCTACTTAACAAATACTCTAGGCTATTGGCTACTGCCCAACTATAACTCCACCACTCTTTACCACTGGCATATCCTTTGTACCACCATCCTGAAGCTCTGTTACCAGTATAATGGATTGGAGCCCCCCCTGCAAAGAGACATTGTGAGATATAGTTCGTACAATTCACGTCAAACGTTATGAACTCAGGATTCTCAGAATCCCACCAACGATCTGCGTAGGCCACAGCTTCTTCACGCATATACTTCGTAGGACGGCGACTCCCAACCCCGTTCCCCCATACATTTGAATTCAAGTAGATTCCTGACTCTGTTCCCCCACTATCTTTTATCTCCTCACCATTCGACAATATGGTCTTTGATGATGCAGGGTGACGTTCAATAATCAGTTGCTCTACCGATACAATTACCCATTGCTCCCCATCACGGATCAGTGTTAGACGCTCTCTTTGTATCGTATCTTCACGATGATTCATTCCTCCCTTCATGTACAGAATTTGTGTATGAAGTTGCATATCAGCGATCACCTCTTGCCCTGTTTCCCGTATCATTCGTAGTAATTTTGCTCGTGTCTCACTTCGCAATGGTTGAGATTCACGCTTTTCATACCAATCCGTCAGTCTCTTCATTCGCTCAGATTTGTCCATTAAATAAGTAACATCCGTTACAACTTGTTGTCTCGTCTCCGCTCTGCAATCAATCTGACTTTGATTATATTGATTAACATAAGTGTATAATGCCTGCTTCCATACCTGTCCCATAAGATCAATTCTCCCCTTATTCCGAATGATATACGCCCTATTGATAACAATATATGAACGTGGACCTCACACTATCCATTAATTCTTATGAAGTACCTTAATCAAGTCATATTTACCATTCAAAGCTGGAATTAGATCCAGATATCCCTTTACTCTCTTC
Organism: Paenibacillus sp. Y859; assembly: GCF_056786405.1. NCBI lineage: Bacteria > Bacillati > Bacillota > Bacilli > Caryophanales > Paenibacillaceae > Paenibacillus > Paenibacillus sp. Y859. Next base: position 51,414 of record NZ_JBXCIZ010000015.1, read on the forward strand.
ATTGTAAACGTTATAATTAAGAAAACATTGAAATTTTGAAATTATGTTTCACCTGATGAAACGGTTAAATGAGATTTATATAACTAAGGAGGAATACGTATGCCAGGAAAGGATCACTTCTCTACTGCTCGTAATTTAGAAGTCGGTGGCAAGAACTACCGTTACTACAGTCTACAATCTCTTGAAGAGCAGGGTATAGGAAGCATTTCTACACTTCCTTATTCCATTAAAGTACTACTAGAAGCTGCTATCCGCCAATTCGATGGGCGAGCAATTACAGAAGATCATATTAAATTACTTGCAGATTGGAATAAGGGTGGTAACGAGAACAATGAAATCCCATTTATTCCAGCAAGAATTGTACTTCAAGATTTCACAGGTGTGCCTGTCGTAGTAGATCTTGCCGCAATGCGAGACACCGTGAAGAACGCTGGCGGTGATCCTAAGCAGATCAATCCACTTGTACCTGTGGACCTCGTAATTGATCACTCCGTTATGGTAGATGCATTCGGGACAGCAGATGCGTTGGAATATAATATGGAAGTTGAATTTGAACGTAATGAGGAGCGCTACCGTTTCTTACGTTGGGCTCAAACGGCATTCAACAATTTCCGAGCTGTTCCACCAGCAACAGGAATCGTACATCAAGTCAATCTTGAGTACCTTGCCTCTGTAGCAGCAACCAAAGTCATTGATGGTCAAACGGTTGTTTATCCTGATTCCCTAGTAGGAACGGATTCACATACAACAATGATCAACGGTCTCGGTATTGTAGGATGGGGTGTAGGTGGGATTGAAGCTGAAGCAGGTATGCTTGGACAACCACTATACTTCATCATGCCTGAAGTTATTGGATTCAAGCTCACAGGTAGTCTGAATGAAGGAGCTACAGCGACTGATTTAGCTCTCACTGTGACACAAATTTTGCGAAAAAGTGGCGTTGTCGGTAAGTTCGTTGAATTCTTCGGACCTGGATTACTCAATCTTAGTCTTGCTGACCGTGCAACGATTGCTAACATGGCTCCAGAATATGGGGCAACGATTGGCTACTTCCCTGTTGATAAAGAAACGCTGTCTTACCTGAGAAATACAGGTCGTTCTGATGAACAGGTTGAGCTCGTAGAAGCTTATTATAAAGCACAAGATATGTTCCGTACCGAAGATACTGTTGATCCAGTGTTTTCAGATGTCATTGAATTAGATTTGGCTTCTGTTGTACCAAGCTTAGCTGGACCGAAACGTCCACAGGACCGTATCGAATTGACCAATATGAAAGAAGCTTTCAATGAAATTATACGAACCCCTGTTGATAAAGGTGGCTATGGTCTTAGTGAAGAGAAAATTGATCAAACCATAAGCGTTCAACACACTGACGGTTCTGTTAGTCAACTTGGAACGGGAGCAGTCGTTATTGCTGCAATTACAAGCTGTACGAACACTTCCAATCCAAGTGTCATGCTAGGTGCTGGACTACTAGCGAAGAAGGCAGTAGAACGGGGTCTCAAGAAACCAGGTTATGTGAAGAGCAGCTTGACACCAGGTTCGCTTGTCGTTACCGAATATTTGATGAAAGCCGGACTACTGGAATCACTAGAAGCACTTGGTTTCTACCTCGCTGGATACGGATGTGCTACATGTATCGGTAATTCAGGCCCACTTCCAGATGAAGTAAGCCAAGCTATTACAGATAACGATTTAACTGTGGCTGCGGTTCTCTCAGGTAACCGTAACTTTGAAGGTCGTGTTCACGCACAAGTGAAAGCTAACTATTTAGCATCTCCTCCATTGGTTGTTGCTTACGCCCTTGCAGGTACAGTCAATATCGATCTGAACAATGATCCACTGGGTTATGATCAGAACAATCAACCTGTATATCTAAAAGATATTTGGCCAACATCAGCTGAGATTAAAGAAGCCATCGAGATGTCTCTTACTCCTGAGATGTTCCGTCGCAAATATGCGAATGTATTTACAGCCAATGAACGCTGGAATGCTATTGCTGTACCGGAAGGTGAATTGTATGAATGGGACGATAAGTCCACTTACATTCAGAACCCTCCTTTCTTCGAGAATCTAGAGCCTGAACTTACAGACATTAAAGATATTCGCTCTGCTCGTGTTCTAGCTCTTCTAGGTGATTCGGTTACAACGGATCATATCTCTCCAGCAGGTAATATTTCACCTTCTAGCCCTGCTGGTCTTTACTTGAAGGAGCATAATGTGGAACGCAAAGACTTTAACTCCTATGGTTCCCGTCGTGGTAACCATGAAGTTATGATGAGAGGAACTTTTGCTAATATCCGTATACGTAACCAAGTCGCTCCCGGAACAGAAGGCGGTGTAACGACGAATCTATTGACGGATGAAGTTATGTCTATCTACGATGCTTCCATGGACTACCAAGATCACAATCAGAATCTTATTGTCATTGCTGGAAAAGAATATGGAACAGGCAGTTCGCGTGACTGGGCAGCTAAGGGAACTACTCTGCTTGGCGTCAAAGCCGTTATTGCCGAAAGTTATGAGCGTATTCACCGTAGTAATCTTGTAGGTATGGGTGTGCTACCTCTACAATTCCAAGACGGTTCTAGCTGGACTACTCTTGGATTAAATGGCCGTGAAACCTTCGATATCGTTGGTGTTAGCAATGATATCAAGCCTAGTCAAGAGCTTACCGTCACTGCGACTCGTGAAGATGGTACATCGTTCAATTTCACAGTAATTGCGAGATTAGATAGTATGGTAGACGTTGATTACTACCATAACGGTGGTATTCTACAAACTGTATTACGCCAAATGATTAAAGATCAATAATGAAAATTGACAGAGTCCCCTTAGTTACATTTGTAACTAAGGGGACTCTGTTCTTTTTTGACCAATCAGTATTCATTAACAAATAAAATATTTCTATATAATTATAATAAGTCCGATGAAGCTTCTCGATATGTATGACGCGAATACCGGATCATTAGATTCGCCATGTTGTAATTGGATTCAAGAAGAGCATCTACCATAAGAATCCCCTGTCGTAACATGAAGTCGTAACTAATCTCCCCGTGCGTCCAATGATGCTTATACTTAAGACTTTCTATTGCCATGTTCCTAAAAGATAGTTGTTGTGTTGCATTAAGTCCCTCATTAGATAATGAGAACCCACCATTGCGTCCCGCGATTGGATTATGACGAATTCCAAATTTACCAACCACATTATTGCGTATTTGCATAAACAAAGTGCCAGCAGTTAATCCATCTAATTCATGTTCTAATTCTTTAAATACGATGTCCATTTGCCGCGCTAACGATAATTGATCAATCTTGATCACTAAACCACCCTCCCCTTTTCACGCCCTTGATATAGGGCTTACGACTTATTATAGATGGTCACCAAAATACCATCAACATAATTAAACATAATTAGGTACTTATCCCTATAAAATATTAATTATGATATTTTTTTACGATAATTTTAGCTAAAAGTCGTTCTAATTCGACAGCAATATTAGGTGCACTATCAAGTAGAAAAGGACGCCATCCTTTTTCAAAGAGGGCATCCTTTTCTGCGTTATATTTATTCACTATCTACTCACACCAAATGTTCTGTCATCTCCATAAACTCATTCACATCGGCGACACATAGATCAATAGCACTTTGCCAGAATTCAGGTCCCGTCAAATCTACGCCTAGATGCTTAAGTGCCAATTCTTCCACAGTCATCATACCCGTGTCCTGTAACAAAAGATCATATTTCTCGGCAAATGATGCACCTTCCTGTTGTGCGCGAACATAAAGTCCTGTACTAAACATGTACCCAAATGTATAGGGAAAATTATAGAATGGAACATCCGTGATATAGAAATGGAGCTTTGCCGCCCAGAAATGTGGATGATAAGACGATAATGCTCCACAGAAAGCTTCTTGCTGCGCCTCTTCCATAAGCTTACTTAATTCTGTAGCACTGACAAGGCCTTTCTTGCGAAGATCATAGAAACGAGTTTCGAATAAGAATCGGGAATGAATATTCATAAAAAAGGCGATACTATTCTGAATCTTCTCTTCCAGCAAAGCAAGCTTCTCCTGTGGATCTACCGCAGCCTTGACTAATGCATCTGCTACAATCATCTCAGCAAATGTAGATGCCGTCTCTGCGACATTCATCGCATAGTTTTGATTCAATACATGCAATTCATTCATAACATGCTGATGATACCCATGGCCAAGCTCGTGAGCAAGCGTGGATACGTTAGAAGCTGTACCAGCATAAGTCATGAATATCCGTGTTTCTTTACTTACAGAAAGTGAGGTGCAGAACCCTCCTGGGCGTTTACCAGGACGATCTTCCGCTTCAATCCACTCATTATCAAAAGCCATCTCTGTGAATTCAGCCAATTTCGGACTGAACGTACGGAACTGATTGACGATTTCTTCTGCTGCTTCCTGATAAGTAATTTTGCCTGACACTGTGCCAATCGGTGCTTCCACATCTGCCCAACTTAATTTCTCCACACCAAGAATTTGTGCTTTGCGCTCCAAATACTTTACAAACACAGGCTTGTTATCAATAATGACGTTCCACATCGCATCTAATGTTTGTTGAGACATACGGTTAATCGCCAGTGGTTCCTTAAGTATTTCATCCCAGCCACGACGATCGTACAATTTAAGACGGAAGCCTGCCAAGTGATTCAATGTATCTGCACAGTAGTCCTCTGCATTCGTCCACGTTTCTTCCCATTTGTCGAACATAGCCTCTCTGGTATCTCGACTCGAATCATGAAGTTTGTTGGCTGCTTGCCCTGCAGACAACATTACTGTTGTGCCATTATCATCGAATGGAATTTGCACATGACTGACAATCGTATCATAGAATTCACCCCACCCATGATATCCATCCACAGCCAAATCAAGCGCAAGGCTTTCAAGTTCTGGACTTAACTTCTCCCGGGCCTGTTCACGACTCTCACTTAGAACAAATGAAAGTTCACGAACCTCCTCCCGCTCCATCCATTGCTTCCAGATTCCATCTTCTGTACTACGTAGCAAATGTTCAAACTCAGCGCTAACACTCTGAATCTGTGCTTGTAAATTCGTCACTTTACCAGATAATTGCACCGCCCTCTTATCTTGTTGATCTTGAGCTCCCAAACAAGAGACGAAAGAACTAGCTTCAGAAGCCCGCTCTATACAACTTGCATATGCTGCAATAAATCCGTCGAACGCTTTGGTCCCTTCAATATCAGAAGGAGCAGACGCTTCCATAATAGTTGTCTGAATCTGCTTTACATCTTCGTCTAATTTGCCTAAAAAATCGCTAAATTCTTTAGATGATGACCCACCTGGAAAAACAGATTCTAGATTCCATGTTAATGATAACTTGGATTTCATAATGTAAATCCCCTTTCAAACTCTACTATATTCATATTTCATTTGAATTGAACTACAGGAAACGGTATAACTATAATATGCGATCGTACTAAAACATATTTATATTGGAGGGATAGTAACATGAGACCATTACAAATATCAGCCGAAACGGCCATCACTCTATCGAAAAAATTAGGTGTTCCCATTGAACACCTTATGCATATGCCACAACATATTCTAATGCAAAAAATTGCTGAGCTTAGCACAGAGGAAGCTCCCAAGCCTTCTGTTGAAAAGGATCCATCGTGATTCCATTCCAAAACACTTGGCCTTATGACATTATTATGGGTGATATTTATGTACAAACTTGTCCCTTTTGTGCAGAAAACAATATTCTCATTCCTATGAAACCGAAGGAACTTCAAGTCATCCATGAGGGAAAGAAAAAACTTCTTGTCTTTCCCTGTTGCAATAATAAGATCAATATCATTGACACTGATACCGATTACTTATTATCTGATCAACCTATTCGCTAACCCAACATTAAATGAAAGCACGCTTAGAGTTCAACAGGTAGGCATACTGATATGCGACATCTGTTATTCTCTAAGCGCATATCATTATTTCGAATCCTTCATCTGGTCAGGCAAATCCATTTGTTTGGCCATCATTTGCTCTCGTAAGACGGTCCATTGTTCTCTTGAAGCACGAATCATGGCAGCATCCATTATCCTTTTATCATTAATAACGCGTGAGAACCACTTCACAGCTTCATTAAAGTTGCCTACTCTTCGATTGATTTCTCCAATCAAATATAATAAACGAGCATTATTCGTTCCTATGCCTTCATTCTCATACACATGAATGTACGAATCTAAGCAGAAATTCAAAAATCGTTGTTCCTGTTCATGATCTCCCTTATAACGATACAACCATGCAATATGTTGAAGAAGACTTGCAATAATGGTCTGGGAATCGCCAATGGTCTGGGCTGATAGTAATGCTAACTTATATGTCTCGAGTGCTGTCTCCCAATCTCGCTCTCCACCGAAATCCCGTTCAATCCAGCGTATATTTATTTGTGTCTTGATAAGTTTCTTTTGATTCTCCGTAATCCTCACAGCCGAATTTTCAGTAGATGTAAATCCACATTTAGGACATACACGCACCACATAGTAATCAGGATTCTCGTTCTTATAATATGCGCAGAAATCAGCATCCGTACGCACCGCTTTCTTGAAGCTAGGACGCACTCGTGAGGTCTTAAATTCATGATTGCAATTTAAACAAGTCACTTTGATCGTATATAGTGGTTCCAACGTACTCAACATTTCAACTTCCTTTCTTAATAGAGGTTGTTCAAAAAGTCATCTTTTGATCACGAAGTATAGCAAGAAGCCTACTCGACATCGAAGATTGAATTCAGCCGGTCCTTCCGGTGCTCACGTAGGTACTGCCTACGCTCCGCTCCTCACTCCCTATCTTCATTCAATCTTCTTGGTGCTGAAAACCTGACTTTTTGAACTCGCACTTATGCATTCTATTTCAATATCGCTACCTTATGAAGGAGTATTTACGAAGTGACGTGCAGGACCAGAAAGTCTATTTAATACAAAACTACGTAGAGTCTCCTCTGTACCAATATCAGTAAGAGCTTCTCCCATACATTTGAGCCATGCCTCGCCATGCTTTTCTGTAATTGGAAAAGGTAAATGTCTTGCCCTCATCATAGGATGTCCAAATTCATCAGAATACAGAGTAGGCCCCCCCAAGAATTGACTTAAGAACATATACTGTTTCTCCATAACAGGGTTTATATCCGCTGGAAATAACGGACTCAATAACGGATCATTTTGTACTTTCGGATAAAAAGCTTCAACTAGCGCACGCAAGGCTGCTTCCCCGCCAAGATTATCATACATACTTTGATTTGGATCCAATTAGAAGACACCAACTTTCAATTCAATAATATATAGAACTGAATTATATTATACCTTAAAATAGAAAAAGGCGCTAAACACGATTGTGTTCAGCGCCCTTATGTAACATTAATAGCTTCTCCAATCCTCTTCACCAGAATGAATTAATGAGGCACGAATGACATACACGAAAGCACAGACGATAATACCAGCAATAATACCCACGATCCCATCACTCCATCCTTATCATATATATCATTAGAAGATAAGCGTCAATATATCTATTTTATCATAGTTTTTCTAAAAATACACGCACAATGTAAGCGCTTGCCAAATTATTGTAGTACTGTTTGTCCTATCTGTGTCATAAAAATAGGTATGACAGAAGGTATTTGTATAAGATTCCACTAGGTCGGGAGGCGCAAATATTGAGTATTAAATCCTTGGGAGTCCAAATTTTTATCACCCTTCTAACGGGGCTATGTTTGCTCATGTTTGTGTATCCAGCTGCATACCTAGAAGCAGCCATACGCGGATTGGCTATTTGGTGGGATGTGTTATTCCCTTCACTCTTCCCTTTCTTTATCCTATCTGAAGTTCTACTCGGAATTGGTATCGTTCATTTGATGGGTACGCTACTCGATCCCTTTATGAAGCCCATCTTTCGCATCCCTGGAAGTGGAGGGTTCGTTGCAGCCATGGGTTATGTATCTGGTTATCCAATAGGGGCTAAATTGACAGCGCAATTATGGGAACAAAAAATGATAGACAGAGATGAAGGAGAACGTTTAGTTGCTTTTACTACATCTTCTGACCCCATTTTCCTAATTGGTGCGGTTTCTATAGGTTTTTTTCATAATCAACTGATTGCTCCCATATTGGCCATTGCTCACTACGGTGGAGGATTTCTGGTCGGTATTCTTATGCGTTATCACGGTGCAAGATCATTACAACAAGCGAACCTTATATCTAATATACATACTAAACCACATCATAATCGTCTGAGAGAAGCACTGAAGGCTATGCATAAAGCACGAATGCAGGATGGCAGAAACTTGAGCGAACTTCTTCAACAAGCTATACAATCCTCATTACACCTTATTATTGTCGTTGGGGGCCTGGTCGTCTTCTTCTCTGTGTTTCTAGAACTACTTACACAAGTGGGCGTTATGAAGTGGCTGTATCTCGCTATTGAGCAACTACTGTCATTCTTCGGAATGCCTCCTGCTCTATCCAAATCATTAGTTGGGGGAATCTTCGAAGTTACATTGGGTGCACGGTATGCCGGTGAGCCTACAGCCATCATACCTCTTTCCTTTAAAGTGACTGCTGCAGCTTTTATACTCTCATGGGGTGGACTATCCGTTCATGCACAAATTGTAAGTATCCTCCATTCTACAAATTTAAGATACTGGCCTTTTCTCGTTGCACGTTTGGCACATGGAATTATCGCCGCTTGCATCGTACAAATACTTTGGGTGCCGCTAGCTGGAGGGATAGAGTCCCAGAGCACAATTAGTCCTGTTGGTTTGTCTACCCAGATCTCAACCTTCATTCCTTCGCCGCAAGGATATATGTATGTCCTTTGTATCTTTGTATTGATGCTCTTTGCAATAACCATACTATCCATTATTTGTACCTACATCAGATCATTATGGACGCATCTAATACACATTATTAGTAAATGAACAGTTGTGTTCTTTCGCAATATTGATTATGATCGATGTAAACTCACGATAAAGGAGCTTATCACCCTTGAGATACTATGTTCTGGACCGCGGGGATCAATTATCTGTTGACTTGGCAGAACAATTCCATAAACTTGCGGCACAGCGTAATTTTGAAATGGATGCAGAAACACCCGAAATTGTAATTTCGATTGGCGGGGATGGCACCATGTTGCACGCCTTTCATACGTTTGCTGACCATATTCCTAACATTGCATTTGTTGGAGTTCATACGGGCCATTTAGGGTTTTACTCAGATTGGAAATCAGACGAACTGGCCGAATTAGTTGACCTTATGAGTACTAATCTCTTATCTGAAGACAACACTGCACGCATCGTGGAGTACCCACTTCTAGAGCTTACTATCCATAAGCAGTCAGGTACTAGCACTTACATCGCTCTGAATGAATTTACACTCAAAGGTGTTTATAGCACACTTGTAGCTCAAATCGACATTAACGATACCACCTTCGAAATGTTTAGAGGTGATGGTATTTGTGTCTCAACACCTTCAGGAAGTACGGCCTATAATAAAAGTCTCGGAGGAGCGATGGTTCATCCATCTATTGAAGCCATACAAATTGCCGAAATCGCCTCCATTAATAATCGTGTTTACCGTACAATGGGAGCTCCCCTTCTGCTTCCCAAACATCACCATTGCGATATTTACCCTAATAAAGATCAACGGTTATTAATTACCATTGACCATATTGCCATACCCGTCGATGACTTGATATCAATTAGTTGCAAAGTAGCTGAACACAAAATTAGCTTTGCAAGATACCGACCTTACCCTTTCTGGAATCGAGTACGATCAGCCTTTCTACGCTAATCCATTCAATAAAAAAAGAGCAACCCTAAAGTTAAGGGTTGCTCTTTTCCTTTGGCTGCGTTTCACGGCTCTTCTGAAGAACAAAGTAAGCACATCCAAAATTACAGTATTCGTTAATATAATCCACCATACTAGAAAATGAGGACTCCTTCGTAGCCTTTGGATGGTTGTCTCGGTAGAAGCCCTTCAAACGCAATTGACTATATCCCCAGTCACCAATAATATAATCGTATCTTTCCAACACATCGCTATACCGATCATGGAAGGCCTCTGGGTTCCAGCCATCTCTATGATCTTTTAATATTTCATAGTTTTTTCCATCTTCAACAATCAAGCCCTATTCCCCTGCCTTTCCTCATAAGTGAATCCATCCTACATATGTTGAGCTGCAGACTTCACTTGTTCATGCGCACGATATGAACTACGAACAAGTGGAGCCGATTCTACGTGGCTAAAGCCCCTTTTCAATCCTTCTTCTTTCAATAATGCGAAGTCTCCAGGTGGTATATACTTTACTACATCCAGATGCTTCGGTGAAGGTTGTAAATACTGGCCTAACGTTAATATATTGCAATCAACCGCTCGCAAATCATCCATAGCCTGTAAAATTTCATCCCATTCTTCTCCAAGCCCAAGCATAATACTCGACTTCGTTGGAATCGTAGGCTTTAACACTTTAGCATTGTGTAATAATTCTAGAGAGCGACTATATTTAGCTTTAGCACGCACACGATCAGATAGACGCTCTACCGTCTCAATGTTGTGATTCAGTATATCAGGCTTAGCCTCCATAACAATCCGTAATGCATCCGCATTCCCTTGGAAATCCGGAATTAATACTTCCACACTACATAGTGGTAAACGTTTACGAACAGCATGTATTGTAGCTACGAAAATAGATGCCCCACCATCTTGCAAGTCATCACGCGCAACACTAGTAATAACACAGTGCTGCAAATTCATACTCTCCGCAGCTTCAGCTACACGTTCAGGTTCTTCTAGATCCAATTCTGTTGGCATTCCCGTATTGACTGCACAGAATCGGCAAGCCCGTGTACATATATCACCCAGAATCATAAATGTTGCCGTACGGTTAGCCCAGCATTCATAAATGTTCGGACATCTCGCCTCTTCGCACACCGTATGAAGAGTCTTCGCTCGCATCATACTCTTTATTTCTTGATAATTATCTCCAGTAGTTAACTTAATCTTTATCCAATCCGGTTTAGGTTCTTTCGTGGTACTTCTCGACAATTAAATATACCACCTTTCATACACTTATATCGCTTCAATTTTCTTAGTATATCACGAAAGCTAGCTAATTACCTTATTTTCACACCTCACTTAAACAGTTTGGATAAAATCGTCCCTGTTGATTCAACCTAAGGAAAGGCACTGTTGAGTGAATCCAATCCAATGGTACGAAGTGATCTTCAAACAATAAGGAGGTAGACAGATGTTTCCCCTTCGCAATACAAATAGCAAACATTTATGCAGATCGATTAGTATCTCAATCGCTGCCGCCCTAACGTTATACTACAGCACTCCTCTGGATGCTACTGAAGCCCCTCAGGTATCGAAAGGAAGTGACGTACTTCAGAATAACGACGTCTATTCATCGCGAAGAATACTCTATGATAAAATCAGCACAGTCACCCAAATTCCTTGGTATCGCCTTGCAGCCATTGATCAATATGAACGAACCTTAACAAAAGCCAATCCAAAAAGTCGATCACATCCTCCTCGTCTTAGCGGTGTCTATATTTCTTCACCTGCCTGGTCTGGAGCGCTCAATCCTAATCTGATTGATAATAATCCATTATCTATATCCATATTTGGTGGCTTAGGTAGAGATGGATCAGGCGACCAACTTGCAGATGTCAATAACGATATGGATATCGTATATAGTATGGCTACTTACTTGCTTCAATACGGACAATCTCAGAATGATTTCAGCATTGCTCTTTGGGAATATTACCATAATAGTCGTGCCGTTCAACGTATTCAACAATTCTCTAAATTATACGAAAAATTCACTGCATTAGAATTAACTCATCACGCCTTCCCTCTTCCCCTGAAGAGCCAGTATTCTTACCGTAGCACCTGGGGTACTGGGCGTAATTGGGGTGGTTATCGTATTCATGAAGGAACGGATCTCTTCGCTGAATATGGTGTCCCTGTTCGGAGTACAAGCTATGGAATCGTAGAAATGAAAGGCTGGAATTCATTCGGAGGATGGCGAATCGGTATTCGAGATATTAACAACCATTATCACTACTTCGCACATTTGTTAGGGTATGAAAAAGGATTGAAAACAGGGGATATCGTTACAGCTGGGCAGATCATTGGCTATGTGGGTAGTTCTGGATATGGTAAACCGGGTACTCAAGGGAAGTTCCCCCCACATCTCCATTATGGCATCTATCGCGATAGCGGACTGAATGAATGGTCTTTTGATCCATATCCGCTTCTTCATCGCTGGGAGCAAGAAGAAGAGAAATCACATAAACAAAGTAAAAGGAATATTGGAAGACCGCTAAGATAACGAATTGTCCTTACGATCGCTGTTGCTGCTTCAGGACAATTCGGTTACCTTCACTACTTCGAACATTAGCCTTGTATTTATGTAAGTATTGATTTTTGTTTATTTCATGGATTTTCAAATTCGGACTGTTTGGGGGTGGCGGTTACTGGGTTGATGTCACTAACGTCTCCTGATTTACTACCTTCCCCTAATGGTATTGAAATGTTCGGAGCATTTTCTCCATTTCCTCCAACAGGCTGACCCTTTGAATTATAATAATACATAGGCACATCACCCACCACAAGCAAATACGATATTGGAATTTCTGTATCTACCACATCCTGCTCCATATCGAAGGGAATAACTACAGCGACATCTACACTAACATGAATATACACTTCTACTAGAATCATATTGATGCCAGCATCATGCTGTCTCGTAGATAGCTCTACCTTAGCCGCTCCTTGTGGTTCAATTCGAACTGGAATGCTTGGACCGAATGAAGCCAGCATAGGACTTCCTAATGCCATTCCCACCGGAATATGTTCTGATAATTGATGAACATCATTTAAGGTAGCTTGAACGACATTAAATGTACTTGCTGTAATTCTCATATGCTCCGCATAATTTAACATAAACCCAGCTACTCTACCTGATGTATCCATTTTCCAATTGACCAATTTATCGAATTCTTGTCCTTGTGTTACCTGTGAGCTAATAGCCTCATTAATCGCTTTCGTTGCTATTTGCTTCACCTTGATCTTCGCAAGATGCATAATAGGAGGTTTCAAATTACGATCTATGTACGCTAATCCCTGAATTAGAATGATTGAAAAAACAAGGATTCCTACGAGCCACACCCTCCGTCTACTACCAGGTTTCCTGCTTCGTTGGCTACGCCACTTCACCCTTCTTCTCATCGTTAACCTCCAATGCCAACAACACGTCTCTATACAAGCATATGATGAGGTGTAGCGAAAAAGAAGACAAAGAACATCCCATCAAGCCATTTGCCCAATGAGTGTTCTTTGCCTTATTGTTTTCAATTAAAGACTTCTATTCATCGAGGATGAATCATTTACCTTCTGCAGCTGCCTTTGCCGCATGTTCTCCGCTTAAGCGACCGCTAGTTAGTGCATACTGAACAGCACTACCTGACATGTAGACTTGGTTGTAAAGATAACGATTTGCTGCTTCTCCACCCGCATAAAGATTGTTAATGATGGAACCATCTTCTTTTACAACACGATAATCTTCGTCAACTTTCACTCCACCAAAAGTACCCATTGTCTTAGGATAGTACTTAAAGGCGTAGAACGGTCCTTTATCCACGGATACAAGCGTCTTTGCTTCTTTCTCAAAAACATCTTTCCCTGAAACTACTCCAGCGTTGAAAGTATCCATAGTTTTTACAAGGGCTTCTTCAGGTACTTGCATAGTAATCGCTAATTCTGCCATTGTAATTCCAACAGCGATTTCATCATTTGGAAGTTGTCCTTCAATAGCGCTAATCAGTTTCGAATTTGCTTCGCTTGAATCGATAACCATCCACACTTGTTCGTTGACAGCAACTTTATTGGTTACAATAGCATAATGGCTATTTTCATTCATAAAGCGTTCGCCTTTTTCATTCACTAATACTTTCGTTGTATCCCATTCAATACCACGTAATTCAGGAACAAGACTTCCCATACCTAAACCGATAACCCATGGATCTTCATATAATGCTGCACCTAATTTCTCTGCCATGACAATCCCATCACCTGTACTGCCTGCTGCAGCTGCGCTTATACCTATATCCTCAACGAATTGCGGTAAGAAACGCTCCATCAGTTCCTCACTCTTAGCAAAACCGCCGGAAGCTATAATGACTTTTTTCGCATGAACGATCAGCTTTCCTTCAGTATTCTCAGCTATAACACCAATTACATCACCTTTATCATTCGTAATTAATTCCGTTGCTTTGGTCTCTGTAAGAATGTCGATCCCTTTGTCATTAAGAGCTTTTTCCATGTTTGCAATTAATGAAGCTCCACCTGCTTCAGGGAAATGAATACGGGCTACAGGATCCAAACCATAACCTTCTACATTTTTATATTGATGATTCATATTGTCAACTAACCAATGTGTTGTAACTACTGCCTCATCCATAAATGTCTCTACGCGATCATAATCTGGATATTTACTGTCCGGATTACTTGTACTTTGACGCTCTTTCCACAACTCTGTCCATGACTCTGGTGTATCCTCAACACCTAACTCCTTTTGGAAACGAGTACCCGTTGCAGAAATACCTCCACCAGATAGACCCGTAGAACCACCTAAAGTTGCCAACTTTTCTAATACAATCACTTTAGCTCCATTTTCAAAGGCTGATCCAGCAGCTGCAAGACCAGCACCTCCTCCACCAATAATAACCACATCAGTTGTTAGTTCCACTGCTTCTTGTGACTTATCTTCGATGGTAGCTACAACCTTGAGCGTATCTACATCTCCACCCGCTTGCTTGACACAATCCTCAACTGCAGCAATAATCGCCTCCGATGTATTGGTTGCACCTGATACAGCATCAACAGCCAATGTCTGTCCCTCAACAATTTGCTGAGGTATACGTTCGAATGGCGTATCGCTAAGACCTTGAGTTTCACTTTGTTCCTTTACTACTACTGAAACAATCGATTGTTCATCAAACACAACTTCAACGGTTACATCACCATTATTACCAGTGGCCGTTGCTGTGTAAGTACCTGCTTTATAAATAGCAGAAGTCGAAGTTGCATTCGAATTTGAGTTATCATCTGAAGCAGATTCAGATTTCGAGCAAGCAACTATACTTAACATCAATACAAGTACCAACAGCAACAAACTTACCCTTTTCCAACCTAATTTCATTGTTTTTCCCCCTTGATGTATACAATCTTATAAATATAATTAACATCTTATATTGTGGGGTCGTCACCACGTCAAGTAAACTTTGTGAAATTTTGCACGTGTGAAAGCATAGAAAAATTTAAACTATGGGGTTGACCCAACGTTTTATGAAATCATATTTTTCTTTAGTTCCATCTCATCCTGAGCTTCAGGGCAAATGACCTCAACATTTCCTTTTTTCTTTCCAACATAAAGAGTCAGATATTGCTCCTTATCCTTAAGCTCAATATATTGGCTTTTTTCAATAACAGGACCTATATCTGCCACATCTAATTGTATAAAATCTAAATTCCCCAATTTCTCTAGCATTTTATTTCTACAGTAATAATCTCTTAATTCAAACGGGATATTCATAAAATCCTTACATTTAGTCCCAAGATGAGGATATGCTCCTGTGAGAAGACCCTCTTGTTTTAGAAAAGGGGATACGATATCTAGCAGAAATCTATTCGTTGTTTTGGCATAGGCTTTGCTCATCCCATGATCGATGATGATATCCACCGAGGAATTGGCAATCGGTAATTGATCTATTTCACAGCAGAAAAAAATAAAGTTATTATGATCATGCTGTAGCGTTAAGTTTCTTTTCGTATTAGCTATCCTCTCTTTGTCCTGACAAATAACAATATAAGTGCAATTCTTGGGTAAACAATTAATATATTGCATTAGAAATCTTCCAACACAATGGTCTAACTCCAAAATATATTTAGGTTTATTTCCGTGATTTTGTATGTAGTCCATTAATGTAGTTGTTCCATTGTACATAAAATTAATATATTTAGGTGAAGTCGCTTCCAAAAATTCTATCTTTGTTGGTATTTCCTTCTTACTACTCACTACCCTTTTATCTAGGTATATTCCATCTTCAATAACTGCAGAGTAACCACATTCACATTGAATAACAGCTTCTAATATCATATTCCTTTCAATTGAACCATCGCTGATATCTAATGTTGCTATACAATAAGGACAACGTAATATAGCTATTGAGGATATCGGAAATCCCAAGCTTTTCTTTTTACATATTCCTTCCACTTTCAACTTATTTATTCTGTCACTTAATAAGGATTCGATACTTTGGAACTTTTGCTGTTCTTTCATAATATAGTTCTTTTTTCTTTCCAATAAGGATAAGTAAAATGTTCTGTATTCATCTGTCTTGTCACCTTCAAGTCGATTGAAACATAGTATTTCCTGAATTTCAGTTAGCGAAAAATCTAATTGCTTTAGCAGAACTATTTCTTTAATATCTCGACTGTCCTCATCACTAAATTTATACTGACAACCATGCTTTTCAATAACTAGTAATCCCATGTCTATATAATGGCGAATCGTATCTTGAGTAATATTATTCCTTTTGGAAAACTCACCAATTCTCATTGTTTATTGCTCCTTTATGTGTCATTATATAGTGCTACAAAATGCTATGATAGCAATCAAACAAATTTTGTGAAAGTTTTCACAATTCAGTTGATCCTTGTTTACAATTGAGCAGAAGAACTAGAAAATCCTTGTTAAATCAAGGATTCCCCATCCACTGTCTCAAATGATGTCATAATCATCAGAACCAAATAATTACTGCGCATAATGCCTCTGTCTCATCGCCTCAAACATCAATATTGATGACGCCATACCCACGTTCAGAGACTCTGCTTGCCCACGCATCGGAATAATTAATGAGTCATCCACTAACTGCTGTACGCGCTCAGACACCCCTTGTGCTTCGTTGCCAACTAGTAACCATGTGGAGGCAGAGAAGTTATATTCGTAGCATGTACACGATGCCTGTAGGCTGGTACTAACCAATCGAGCTCCACTCTGCTTAGCTCGTGGCAGTATGTCGAGTAAATTGCCCTCTACCACAGGCAGATGAAAGAACGATCCCATCGTTGATCGGATCGTCTTGGGATTGAACGGATCTGCACACCCATGACCTACAATTACACCATCTGCGCCTGCTGCATCCGCACTCCGGATGATCGTCCCAACATTACCTGGGTCTTGCACACCATCTAAGACCATCACTAGACTATTCTTAATGGAAAGTAACTGTTCCAGATTAACCGAGCGTTTGTGAATAACCGCGAATATCGGCTGGGGAGTAACCGTATCGGTACATTTACTAATAACTGCTGCAGATACAGCGATCCATTCTATAGCACTCGAACTTATATACTTCAATTCCGCTGGAATTCCCTTAGCCATATCATAAACAATACACTCTATATCCGCTTCAGACTGCAAAGCTTCCTGAACTAAATGAACGCCTTCCACAACAAATCTATTACTTCGATCCCGATGCTTCTTCTCTAACAACTGCGCCCATTCTTTCACTCGCGCATTGTTTAGGGATGTAATATCCATCTTAATCCCATCCTTATCCTATGCCAATCATTATTTAGCAAATGCCTGCTCTAGTTTATTCAAATCATCTTTCTGTCCCAAAATAACGAGAACATCTTCTTCATCCAACAGCTCATTCGCATTTGGAGAGATATTCATCTTCGTTCCTGTCTTAATCGCCATGACGTTACATCCAAAGCGCGCTCTTAGTTCTAGCTCCTTAAGGTTCTTACCAATCATTAGACTAGATGTTTTCATTTCCACAATACTATAATCATCAGATAGCTCAATATAATCTAGAATATTAGGTGACGTCAAATGATGGGCAACCCGTAGTCCCATATCCCGCTCAGGAAATATCACTTTATCCGCACCAATCTTTTGCAACACTTTCCCATGGAGTTCATTCTGAGCTTTCACAATAAGAGTAGGTATACCCATATCCTTTAATATTAATGTCGTTAGAATACTGGATTGTATATCTTGTCCAATAGCGACAACAACGACTTCGAAATTTCTAATACCGAGTGCACGCAATGCATCTTCATCCGTTGAATTAGCAGAAACCGCATGGGTAACAATATTGGATATCTCTTGGATTCTTTGCTCGTTGGAATCAATCACGAGAACATCGTAGCCCATATCTGTAAGCGCAGTTGCGACACTTGAACCAAATCTCCCCATCCCAATGATGGCATACTGTCTTTTTGCCATTGCCCAACCTCCGAATTGTTCAAATATATTCAATGATTATAACACATCGGTATCCAAACTTGAATTTCAGCGGAACAAAAGGGGAATATTAATTGATGATTATAATAAGGGGGGAATAACATGCCAATAGTACTCGACTTGCGTCAAGCGATTATACACAAGGTTCACGACAAGAATGATGCCGAGCTACGCGAGATGATTGAAGGTTCAGTTGATGGGCCTGAAGCAGCTTTACCAGGGCTAGGAGCTATATTCGAAATGATATGGAAGAACATTGAACCAGCTCAACAGAATGAACTCATTCAAGTCGCACAAAAGCATCTTCAAACGGTTACACCGACACCTCTGCTCTAAATGAGTTCAAGCTTAAATCTAGATTCCATAATTCAGGATGATTCACAAAACCCCTCTAACCGATACTAGGCTAGAGGGATTTTAATTCATTACTTTATGGTGCCATTTCTAGAAACTTAGCATTAGGATTTTTCTCCATCGCCGTTCTCATCGCATATTCATTCTCAAATAGTACAACGTAGTTACCTTTTTTGTCGCGTACTAGCGTTGAGTTAATTCGAAATTTACTTGAATCAATATTATCGTCAATAATCCATCTTGCGAATTGATATTGCATCCGTTGAAGTTGAACATCGACGCCATACTCGCCCTTCATACGGTATTCAAACACTTCGAATTGAAGTTGACCAACAACGCCTAAGATCGTATCGTCAAAGCTCACGGTTTTGAACACTTGAATCGTCCCTTCTTCCGTTAGCTGGTCGATTCCCTTCTGGTATGGCTTGTGTTTAAGTGCATTCTTAACTGTTACCTTCGCAAATATTTCAGGTGAGAATGTTGGCATCTCTTCAAATACCATATCACTATCCTGACTTAAAGAGTCACCAATCCGAAATATCCCCGGATCAAATAGCCCGATAATATCTCCTGGGTATGCTTCCTCTACAATATCCCGATCTTGAGCAAGAAACTGTTGTGGCTGCGATAGTTTAATGTCTTTGCCTACACGAATATGTTTCACACTCATTCCACGCTGGAATGTGCCCGAGACGATACGTAGGAAGGCAATTCTATCTCGATGTGCAGGATTCATATTGGCCTGAATTTTGAACACATAACCAGAGAATTTCTCATTTGTCGGTTGTACAAGACCACCAGCACTTTGACGAGACTCAGGCTTAGGAGCAAGCTCCAAGAAGTTCTCTAAGAATGTTTGCACTCCGAAGTTATTAATCGCACTCCCGAAAAATAATGGTGTCAATTCCCCACTATTCACCTTCTCAAGATCAAATGGATCTCCTGCTACGTCAAGTAGCTCCAAATCCTGACAAAGCTGATCATGTAGGTACTCTCCCGCCATCTCACGAATGATCGGATCTCGATAACCCGTTACCTTCTGAACTTTAATGACAGAATGGTCAGATCCTTGAAATAGCTCTACTTGATTCTTCATCCGATCATACACACCACATAAATCACGGCCTGTACCAATCGGCCAGTTCATAGGAATCGAACGAATCCCAAGTACTTGTTCCAGTTCTTCCATAAGGTCAAATGGGCTACGCCCTTCACGATCCAATTTATTTATGAACGTAAAGATTGGGATGCCCCTTTGCGCACATACTTGAAACAGCTTGACTGTCTGTTTCTCTACCCCTTTAGCGACGTCAATCAACATTACTGCGCTATCTGCTGCTGTTAAGGTTCGATAAGTATCCTCACTGAAATCTTGGTGACCAGGTGTATCCAGAATATTAACCCGATGACCGTTATAATCAAATTGCATCACGGATGAAGTTACGGAAATACCCCGTTGCTTCTCAATCTCCATCCAGTCACTCGTAGCATGTTTATTCGCTTTACGGGATTTTACAGTACCGGCTAGACGAATAGCACCTCCAAATAGGAGTAATTTCTCAGTTAAAGTTGTTTTCCCAGCATCTGGGTGGGAAATAATCGCAAAAGTTCTACGCTTATCCACTTCCTTCTGCAAAGTTGAGTTTGTTGCTTCGCTCATTTCACATTTCCCTTCATATCTAAAGTCATGTCTATTATTGTACCACATTTTACACGCAAATCATCCTCATGCAACCCTGCATGAGGATGAATATTTTCAAGAATCATTAATTATACTTTTGCCAAACGACGTTATCTTCATCTTGGCCGTTAACAGGCCACCAATGAAATCCGTCTCTTGCCAGAAGCTCATCTGCTTCTTGAGGTCCCCATGAGCCCGCTGGATAAGTCGTAAGCTTATTCGGTTCTTCTGCCCACGCTTCAGCAATTCGGTCAATAAATGACCACGCAGATGCCACTTCATCCCAACGAGTGAAATAAGTCGATTCACCACGTGCTGCGTCATGTAGAAGACGTTCATAAGCCTCTGGAGAATTGATGCCAACCATACAGCTTTGGCAGAAATCCATCGCTACCGGTTGAATATCCGTCTCAGATCCAGGCTTCTTCGCATTGATCTTCACATAGATTCCTTCCATTGGATTAACTCTAATAACCAACAGGTTAGGTTCAAGCTTATGCTTCTGACCTAAATATACATTCGTTGGCATACTACGGAATTCAACTACAATTTCAGTTGTCTTCACTGGTAGCCTTTTCCCTGTACGAATATAGAATGGAACGCCTGCCCAACGGAAATTATCTACGAACAAACGAGTAGCGAAATATGTCTCGGTATTAGAGTTGGGATCTATCTTGTCTTCATCTCGGTAAGCAGGTAGCTCTTGTCCTCCTGCACTTCCTTGTACATATTGTCCACGTATTACATTCTGTTCAACTTCTTCAGCAGTGAGATAAGGTCGAAGCGAACGAAGTACTTTCACTTTCTCATCCCGGATATCTTCTGCTAACAAGCGACTTGGTGGCTCCATAGCAATCATGGCTAACGTCTGGAGCATATGGTTCTGACCCATATCCTTCATCGCTCCTGCGTTGTCATAATAGCCTCCACGCTCCTCAACTCCAACGGTTTCACTTAAAGTGATTTGGATGTTAGCAATATGCATATTATTCCAAAGCGGTTCGAAGAGAGCATTTGAAAACCGGATAACTTCAATATTCTGTACCATTTCCTTACCCAAATAATGATCTATCCGATAAATCTCTTCTTCCTTAAATACTTGACGAATTTGTTCATTTAACTCTTCTGCTGACTTCAAATCATAGCCGAAAGGCTTCTCTATCACAAGACGATTCCAGCCTGGACCCGTAAGCATACCACCCTTTTCTAAATTAGATGATACACTTCCGAACAACTCTGGTGCTAATGCTAAATAAAACATGCGATTACCAGGAATATGATAACGCTCTTCAATCTTCTCTGTCTGTTCTTTTAATTCACGGAATCCATTAACATCATTAATATCAAGCGATTTATATTCAAAATGCTGAGCGAATGTATGCCATTCTTCATTATCTTCCGTCTTATAACGACAGAATTCTTGAATGGAATTATAAACATCTTCCCTGAATTCTTCCTGTGTACGTGGACGACGTGCCACACCGATCACAGCGAAGTCTTCTGCTAATTTACCTTCACGATACAAACTATATATAGCAGGAAATAGCTTTCTTCTTGCTAAATCTCCAGTTGCTCCAAAAATAAAAAATACTGCATTAGGGTTCTGCAATTCTTCAATATTTATATTATCAGCCATGGCTCCTCATTCTTTCTATGTAATATAGTGTATTTTTATGCATCATATCACCTAAGACTTTATGTCAAAACCTTAAAATGATGTGATATTATATTACCATATTGTTTGCTAGGAAGCTATCTTATTCCTGACAAAGTTACTCCGATTAATTCATCTCATGAATATTATTCATTCAGAACTCAACCGTAATAATAGGGAAACCTATCGTAATACGATTCTCACCTAATATTTCATCATAGTGGACCGCAGTCTGTAAATCCATATAGTGATCTCCACTAACTAGATTAAAATTAAGCATTGGAGCTCGATAAGAATGACTTAGCGTCATTTCATCTTGATAACTTTCGACTTGAGTAAATTCCAAATGAGATTGTAGTTTTGTTTCTACCTTCTCCATCGTATTAGCAATGGATTGTCCTTTTATTACATTGCCCTGCACTGAGGCATTCCATGCCGCTTCCATGTTTATTAAATTGATCTGTGTTTGAATTCTATCTTGTAAACGTAATAGCGATAATTGTTGTGCTGGTTCATGCGATTCTAACGTCACAATCATGTAGCTCTTCGCTTCGGATATAACTTGCCAATGAAAAATGATTGTAATACCATTCACCGATGTGAGTGATCTATAGCTTACATGATCTGTATTGGATACAGCTTGAGGAAGCGAAAGTTCCATGTTGGTCGCTAACTGCCGAGCCACTTCTAATGTACTCCTCTCTCCCTCATTACGCCATTCACCTTGCCATTTAACGACAACTTTAAGGGGAGTATCCACTAACTCGTTTCCCCATTCAATCAAACTTTCTAGTCTTTTGTCTTCTTTATTGCTCTTCTGAGCTACAGTTGTATTTAGCCCTAGTCCTATCAGTATAATCCCTATACTAAATACTAAGAATAAAACTTTTATAATTTCCCGTTTATTATGCAATATGATCTCCTACCTTTCGATTCTAAATCTATGAATCTACTAAATAGGATAACCTTTTTGCTATTCTTTTATACCTACTCTGCTAATCCATTCTTATAAGCGTATATCGCAGCCTGAGTACGATCGTCAACACTTAACTTAGCCAAAATATTCGTAACATGGAATTTCACCGTTTTGATTCCTATAATAAGATCATCTGCAATTTCCTGATTCGACTTGCCCTTTGCCATCAAGCGCAGTACATCCATCTCACGCTCTGTTAATTCTTTATGGGCGGCTTCACTCTGAGGGTGGCGCAACCGATTCATCATTTTGGATGCAACTTGAGATTCTAGAACTGACTGACCTCGTGCAGCCGCACGGATCGCTTCTGCGATCTCACCTGCCCGTGACGTCTTCAGCAAATAACTAAATGCACCAGCCTCAATGACCGGGTACATCTTCTCATCATCTAAGTAACTCGTTAACACAATCACTTTACATTCGGGATAAAGCTTTAATATTTCGCGGGTAGTCTCGATGCCATCCATACCTTCCATCACGAGATCCATTAGTACCACATCAGGATTATACTCTCTAGCTAGTCTAATCCCTTCTTCTCCACTACCAGCTTCCCCCACTACTTCTATTCCCTCTTCGGTCCCTAATACCGCAGCAAGACCTATCCGCACCATTTCATGATCGTCCACTAACAATACTTTAATCTGTGATTCGTTCTCCATGTGTCTCCTCCCCCATCTCTTCAGGTACAATTGGAATCGTAATTTCAATTCGTGTCCCTTTATTTAACGCCGTAATAAACTGAATCGAGCCACCAATCTCCATTACGCGCTCCTCCATATTAGATAGTCCATATGATGTCTGTTTTTTATCATCCAATTCAAATCCGACTCCATCATCACGAATCACAAGTCGAACGGTATCCTGTCTTAGATGAATACGAATCTCCATCTTATTCGCCTTTGAATGACGAAGTGCATTGGACATCGCTTCTTGAATAATTCGGAACAAATGATTCTCAATACCCTTCATTAAATGGATACCCTTATCCATTTCAAACACGATCTCCATAGGAACCTTAACCTTAAATTCATTAACAAGCTCTATTAAACCTTGTTCTAACGGCTTTCCCTCTAGGTATACAGGACGTAGATGAAGTAATAACGCCCGCATCTCTGATTGAGCAACAGCAGCCATTTCCTCAATTAAGGACACCTGTCGCTTCGCCTTGTCGAAATCTTTATCTAATGTTCTTGCGACTGCTGTTGCGGTCATTGAGATAGCAAACAACTGCTGTGATACCGCATCATGTAATTCGCGTGCTAAGCGCTGCCGCTCCTCCACGATAGCAGATACTCTAGCCTGTTCTGCTAATTCTGCATTATGTGTAGAGAGCCGTTGAAGTGTCGTCACCTGATCTTCCCATTTTCTACTTATGCGTCCAAGTTGCTCGCCTAGACGTCCTACTTCATCTTGTCCTAGCACAGGCATAGAGCGAGCTACACTCCCCTTCTCCCAGGAAAGTAATGTTATACGTAAAATATCTAATTTACGCTTCGTACGATAACTTTGATAAAAACCACTTATCACACCAAGTCCAGTAGGAACTAGAATTAACGTAGCAACTGTCTTCAACCCTACTCTCCAAGTATCAAAAGGAGCCAAATATCCATATGTATACAGCAAATAAATAATACTGAGAAGCAGGATAAAAGAAATAAGGGCTCCTTCTCCCATGCTTCTCGACAACATGTTGACAGGCTTCTTGGGTTTCACTAGAGGAACCGCTCCTATCCTTAAGTTAATCTTATATCTAAATCTCCAACGATATAGGACACCATGAATTTCACTTTATAATCACTATCTATATAGTTCGCTGATTTCCATGTGAATCGATTCATCATGCCACTATCCTTTTTCCCATCAAAATTAATCGATCCAAATAAAACAAATGCCTCAATCTCTACGCCGTAATAATCCGGTATATCTAGGTCTATGTCACCCATTACACCTTGGAACATCATCACTGTTTCTTTATCTTCCGGCATTGCGAGGGATATATCTAGATCACTCTCACCAAGCACATGCCATACACTCATACTTCTCATGACCCATGGCGATTGATCCAAATCAAAGTTAGACATAAAGCTCGTTTTTTGTAAAAAGTTCTCTTTCATCTGCACTTTCTTTGATTTACCATAGAATAACCCAAGAGAGATTAAACAAATTGCCACGACGAGTATCAAGTTATTTAGAAGAATCAGACATGCACCAATCCCTAGAAAAATATAGCCCTTTTTAGTATCACCATTATGAATTCTATAAACACCAATTATTAGTAACAGAAGGGCTATAATGGTAAAAAAACTAATCCATTTGCCAAAAAGCATGAGTAAACCAATGCCTATTAGTACAATGGCGATGATACGTTTTCTTTTATCCATATGGTTGCCCTCCTTCTATTAGTAAATTTTATAAGTTGTGGAGTTGGAAAAGCCATAGCAGTGCGGAATTACACACTGTATGGCTTCGCCCTACATAGCATATCATAATATTCATTATGATGAATACTTATTATTTACTTTCATTCTTTGTTACCGCAGGAGTGTTTATCTTTCCTTTTAAGGCCTTTAATTGCTCTTCAACTTTTAGCTTCTTCTCGGCATCTATTGTACTTGTGAATTCTGAGTGTACTGAACGGTAAGGTACTTGCATCACATCAGCTTCAGCTTCTAGTTGCATAATCTTCTCTTCCATGCGGTGGAATCCAAGTGAAGCACTTCCACTTTCGATAGTATGAAGACTACTCACCTGAGACATTTGCTTCTTAGCCTTAGCCATTTGTGCACGTGATACTAATTCATTACGCTTATTACGCATCTTATAAAATTCATCTTTCATCTCATGCAACTGTTGTACTAATTCTTTCGCTTGAATATCTGATTGAAGGTGTAACCCTTCATACTCAGTCTGCTTCTGATCGAAATAGATCTTCTCCTCCAACAACTTACGTGCAACTTCTTCCTGTCCGTTCTTCAATGCTAGTTCCGCTTGTGCTTCACGTTGTCCACCCATCTTCACTGCTTCTTCTACACGTTGCTTCATACGACGTTCATTCGCCATTTGCTTAGCTACTGTAACCTCAGCCTCGTGAATTTCTGCCTCCATATCGCGCAAATACTGGTTCAACATCACAATTGGATCCTCTACCTTATCCAATACCTCATTTACCGACGCCTTTGTCATATCTTTAATTCTTTTGAATACTCCCATGTGTTACACTTCTCCCTTCTCGTACTTAGATAGTTTTATTTTTAATTCTTCCACTTCTTTTTTTAGAGCCTTCTTCTCGATATCTTTCATCATGTCATCCAAATCGGAATCATGAGTGGAGAATCCACCTGAATTCGAGTTCTTATATTCCGGACCAGAACCATTATTATTGTAAGATCCACCGTTATTGTTGTAAGGTCTACCATTATTGTGTCCACCTGCACCATATCCATGATTTCCATGACCTGGGTTTCCATTTCCATAGTGATTATATGGTGGGACATACTCCTTCGGAATGACTAATGATGCGACGAAGTATATGAATAGTACCGTACCTCCAGTAAAGAAAACACTGATCAGTACAATGATCCTCAGTAGTGTAGCATCAATGCCCCATATTTCCGATAGTCCACCACATAAACCTGTGATCATTCTATTTCGCGATGAACGATATAGTTTACTCATAAAGTTACTCCTTTCCGCTATTTTTCAGCTTCTGCTTCAGCTTAGCCATTTCTTGTTCCAGAATCGTTGATACTGATACACTTGCTTGATCAAGAAATTGCTGACCCGCCTGACGCAGCTCACGTAAACTCCGTGCTTCTAATTCCCAATCCGTGATATTGTCTTCTAATCGATTAAACATCTTCGGAACGTCTTTTCCTCCAAATTCACCCATACGTTGATTCATTCGCTGTTGTATCCGTAAATTTTCCATCCGTGCAGTATAATATTGACGTTTACTATATACGGATTGATATTCCAACTTAAGATCATTCATTTGGTTTTCTAGTTCGCGAAGCGACAATCTACTCTCTTCGAACAGCCCACCATATTGCTCAATTTTTTCTTCATAGATAATTTTCTCTTGAAGTGCCAACTTAGCTAGATTATCTTCTCCCGCTCTTAGGGCCATGAGAGCCTGTTCCTCACGTTTATCCCTCATCGTGGTTGCTTGATCTACTTGCTGCTTCAATTGCTTCGTATGTGAGGCAACTTGTTGAAATAACTTTTCTACTTCTGTAATATCGTCCCGTGTAGCGATGAGGAACTGATCAATTAACTTAACGGGGTCCTGACTCTGTTCCAAACGTTCATTTAATGTTGCTACTGTTATATCCCTCATTCGACGAAAAACACTCATATCCTTATACTCCCTCCTTAAGCCATCTACACGACTTATTTAATAATTAGTAAGTTCTTCTCTTATTTTTGAGAAGTGATATTCCAAATACTAGTATAGCAATACCTAGAATGGGTCCGATTAACCAGGATAACTTAGCAATCAATGACAGAATACCGATCACTAATATAATCCAGCCTATTAGTACTTTCCCTCTGCTAACACCATAATAACCAAGTGCAATCAAAATAACGGGGAATACTATTCCGATCAACCCTCCTAGCAATGGTCCCAATACTCCTAGAAGCATTAACGCTCCAATAATAATTAGTACAGCTGCTAAACCATTACGTCTTTTCACATCCATCCATTCTCACCGCCTTTCATCTCTTTTCCTTATGTACTTATTGTAGGTCAAACTCAACCTTTTCAAAACAGACCGTAGACGGTTCTTTATCCTAGACCTAAGACGGGGCTAATCCTGAACTGAAGTCGGAGAACATAAACAAGCTTGTAGGCAAACACCAACACTCCTTCACTGATCATTTCATTACCTTCTTACATAGGAGCGCCGCATCACAGAAAACAAAAAAAAGGCTTATAAGATTACTTCTAAAGAAGCGATCTTATAAGCCTTTTTTTCACTCTATACCGATGGCCGGACTCGAACCGGCAAGCCCTGCGGCACCGCATTTTGAGTGCGGCGTGTCTGCCAATTCCACCACATCGGCTCAATGAAACTAATAAAGAATGGTGCGCCCTAAGAGATTCGAACTCCTGGCCTTTTGATTCGTAGTCAAACGCTCTATCCAGCTGAGCTAAGGGCGCAAATGTAATTATTCTAAATGGTGCGGAAGACCAGACTTGAACTGGTATGATAGTAACCTATCGCAGGATTTTAAGTCCTGTGCGTCTGCCGATTCCGCCACTCCCGCGAGAATAATGGAGGCGCCACCCAGATTTGAACTGGGGATAAAGCTTTTGCAGAGCTTTGCCTTACCACTTGGCTATGGCGCCAAATAAAAAAAATGGAGCGGACGACGGGAATCGAACCCGCGACCCTCGCCTTGGCAAGGCGATGCTCTACCGCTGAGCCACGTCCGCAAAATAATGGCTGGGGATATAGGATTTGAACCTATGCGTGACGGAGTCAAAGTCCGTTGCCTTACCGCTTGGCTAATCCCCAACAATAATTAGGTTAAATGGGGCGACCGAAGGGTCTCGAACCCTCGAATGCCGGAACCACAATCCGGTGCGTTAACCACTTCGCCACGATCGCCATGTTAACAATTTGATACTGTAGAACAATAATACGAATGATTAGATATAAAATGGGGCGACCGATGGGTCTCGAACCCACGAATGCCGGAACCACAATCCGGTGCGTTAACCACTTCGCCACGACCGCCATACATTAAGTCAAATGTTTCTTTTGGCAGGGGCAGCAGGAATTGAACCCACACCAAAGGTTTTGGAGACCTTTGTTCTACCTTTAAACTATGCCCCTATAAAAGAAATGGTGGAGGATGATGGATTCGAACCACCGAACTCGTAGAGAGCAGATTTACAGTCTGCCGTGTTTAGCCACTTCACTAATCCTCCATAATGGTGCCGTCGAGAGGACTTGAACCCCCAACCTACTGATTACAAGTCAGTTGCTCTACCAGTTGAGCTACAACGGCGCACCTACAAAACAATGTTCATACAATACCAATGGTGGCTCGGAACGGAATCGAACCGCCGACACAAGGATTTTCAGTCCTTTGCTCTACCGACTGAGCTACCGAGCCATAATTGAATTAAAAATGGCGGAACCGACGGGATTCGAACCCGCGATCTCCTGCGTGACAGGCAGGCATGTTAGGCCAACTACACCACGGTTCCTCATAAATATAATTGGTTGCGGGGGCAGGATTTGAACCTGCGGCCTTCGGGTTATGAGCCCGACGAGCTACCGGGCTGCTCCACCCCGCGTCATCTAAAAAATTACTATGGTGGAGGCTGAGGGGATCGAACCCCCGACCCTCTGCTTGTAAGGCAGATGCTCTCCCAGCTGAGCTAAGCCTCCATAAGAAAGACAATAACTATCATAACAGATATACTTAAGTTAAATCAAGTCCTAACTTGAATATATTATACAAATGGTGACCCGTAGGGGACTCGAACCCCTGTTACCTCCGTGAAAGGGAGGTGTCTTAACCACTTGACCAACGGGCCTAATTAAAATATGGCGGAGAGAGAGGGATTCGAACCCTCGAGACGCTTTTGGCGCCTACACGATTTCCAATCGTGCTCCTTCGGCCAGCTCGGACACCTCTCCATAATGGCTCCCCGAACAGGACTCGAACCTGTGACAACTCGATTAACAGTCGAGTGCTCTACCAACTGAGCTATCAGGGAATACTAATTATCCAGATGTTTGATCACCTGAAAACTAGATACGAACGAATTTGTGTTAGAATTATTAGGATAAGCCCTCGACCGATTAGTATTGGTCAGCTCCGCACATTGCTGCGCTTCCACCTC
>NZ_JBXCIZ010000016.1:0-72238 GCF_056786405.1 Paenibacillus sp. Y859
GATATTCAAAGCGTAATTCCACATCAATATCCATTTCTAATGATTGATCGAATTTTAGAAATAGAACAAGGGAAATGGGCTAAAGGATATAAGAATGTAACCTACAACGAATGGTTTATAGCTAAACCAAATAATTGTATGCCAAGTATGATGATAGTGGAGGCGTTAGCGCAATTAGGAGCATTTGCAACAACTAATAGAGGGAATAGTTTGGGATTCCTTTCATCATTGAACGGTATCGAAGTTTTAGGTAATGCTTATCCAGGCGATAGAATTGAATTATATTATCAAGTTGTAAAGAACAGAAGGGGTTTTGTATTGGGTAAAGGAGAGGCGACTGTTGGAAATCAAGTAATTGTTAGAGCAGAAGAGATTATGATATATATACAAGCCCCATAATGAATCGGTAAAGATCAAATATTTTGTATGCATGTTCAGTAGGGCAATAACATCCGATAACACAGCATTTCTACTGCGGGCATTCGCCCTTGATCGCTAAGAAGAATCACAAAGAAGCGTAGTCAGGCGATACATTCAACCAGCTAAATCTGACGACCCGGACCTACGGTCCTTAAGCCGTTTGGACGTCGGTAATGCGCCAACGTTATAAGAAATCAGCGCAAAAGCAAATAATCAAAAGCGATTTTTTCTTAGTAAATTAAACAAACAGGCAGGGTATCTATAAATAAAGGTAATCACAGAAATAAGTAAGTATGGAAGGTTTACGGATGGCACACCAATAAAGCTATGATGTGAAAAGAAAGGAAGAGGCTTATGATTACCATATATGATTGGTTTGGCTATCCATTGCCGAATAAGGAACGTTTCACGTTAATAAGAGAAGCCGGATTCGATGGCGTTTTATTATGGTGGAGTGATGAATTTGGTCGTGATTGCTTCGGTAGGAACGATTACCGCAACGGGCCGCAAATGGCGCAGGAAGCTGGTCTGTTTATCGAAAATATCCACGCGCCCGTCCAATACGAAAATAACCTCTGGGATGACAATCTGGACGGTGAAGCCGCAGCGGATTGCTATTTACAATGTATTGCAGATTGCGCTGAATATGAAATTCCGACAATGGTGATGCACCTCCCCCACGAAGACCACTCCTATAACGCATTGGGACTGGATCGAATCAAGAGAATCACTGAAAAAGCTGAACGGCTTGGTGTCAATGTCGCACTAGAGAATGTAAAGAACCTTCCCAATCTGGCATATGTGATGGAACAAGTGGATTCCCTGCGTATCGGACTCTGTTATGACTGCGGGCACCACTATCACTTTTATCCAAACGAAGATTTATTGTCCATGTACGGTTCTAGGCTGATGGCACTGCATTTCCATGATAATAACGGCAGTCATGCCCAGCACGGGTTGCCCTTTGACGGTACGACGGATTGGTCTGCAACCATGAGGAAAATTGCGGAAACAGGTTATTCGGGCGCGACTGCAATAGAGGCCATGAGTTGGGAATACAAGGAATTATCGGCGGAAACATTTTTACATAAGGCGTTTGAGCGAGCAAAAAGGCTGGAAGCATTAAAACTCTATAATCCATGAAAACGGAAAAAAGATGCAACAATCTTTGATCATCACTCGAGTTTTTGAGTAATTGGAGGGGCATATTTCCGTGTTGTCACTCTTGTTGCGACTAACGGGAAACGATAGTTGAATTATGGATGCATTTCGAAGAAGGCGCTGACATCTTACAACACTTTGAACAAAGTATCTACGCTGCGGACCGTTCGGCCCTTGGTCTGCAAGAGGCGATTCAGTGGAGTGATTTCTGCAGACAACCCTGCGAGGCTAAGTCCGTCGGACTCGGTCGCATTGCTCCCTTAAGCCTCTCAGGTTCGTAGATACGAGAACGTTATAAGAAATGAGTGCAGAATTTATGAAAAGGGGTTTAACTCTGATGATATTAAAACCTAAAGAGAATTTACTATTATTAATTATATCCATTATCATCTTACTGTATTTAATGTTTTTCTTAGTCCCTTATGCAGAAGATCATGGTTTTTTTAATGAAAGTCTAATAGCTGAGGGCAGGGAGAAATTAATATATAGTTTACTTAGTATTCCAATTCTGATTCTATACAGTATATACGCAATAATAAGTTTCAAAAAGATAACATTTTTGAAGAGTATCATATATCCGTTGTTAATAATAGTTGGATATTTAGGCTTGTTTATGTGCTTAGTTCGTGAAGGTGGAGCAGTACTATGGTTAATGGTTTTGACAATTATTATTCCAATAGTATTAATACCGTTAAGTATAGTAATTGGAATAAGAAAGGATATAGATTATTTCAGAAGAAATAAAGAAAAAACATAGGATTTGAAAAAAACTAAAAATAACTATGTATTCAATATTCAAAGAAGGCACTCACATCTTATAACACTT
This sequence comes from Paenibacillus sp. Y859, assembly GCF_056786405.1. Taxonomy (NCBI): domain Bacteria; kingdom Bacillati; phylum Bacillota; class Bacilli; order Caryophanales; family Paenibacillaceae; genus Paenibacillus; species Paenibacillus sp. Y859. Next base: position 2,408 of record NZ_JBXCIZ010000016.1, read on the forward strand.
TGGATTGGTTGCGCAGTTGCCCGGAAAAAGGATCTTCATATGCACTATATGAAGGCCTTCAAAATCGTGATCATATGAGCAGAAAGGTTACTCGGCAATTGCGCAAATCCGTGTTGAACGATGCCGCAAATATTCGCTAGCCTATGGGTTTTGTTATTTACTTCCTTCTCTTAATGTAGCACAATATAAGAGAATTCACTTTCGAAATTCTAAGGTCAGCGTGTTCATTTACGGATATATACATACCTCCCCCCCTCCCCAGATCAGGCATCGTAGAAAAAAGTATGCTATTAATCGCGCTTACCCACCGCCCGGATTTAACGTCAATATCTGACACCAAGTTCCTCCACAGGATGGACAAAGCGAAATGTCTACACCGGTTAAATTGAAAATAAGTTCCTTCGCCGTCAACTTTACTTTTGGTTTAATCGGCGTACGAGTCAGACGTAAACACTTCAGTAGTTTGGTTTTTCGATTGGCGTTGCTGAGAAAGCCATAATACCTAATTTTCGTAAAACCCAGAAGGTAGCACATGCATCATGAATCTTCGCATAAATTCCATGTCATCCAGAGTCATAGGCTTCACTTTGCCATCATCTTTGTAATCTCGGAAATGGGTAGGACTGAATAGCATGGGTCAGATGTAGATACAAGGAAGTCGTTTGAATATCTACATGTCCAAGAAGTTCCTTGATTTACAAAACACTGGTACCCGAATAGAAGCGTTTCATTTGCGCCAAATAAGTCTTTTGAGTACTTTTGGCAAAGCCCCGTAACTCCATTGAAAATGTCATAGATTGAATCAAATCTTGCATAAATAAAAAGCCTTCCTACTTCATAAGGTGATAAAGGAAGGTTTAGAAATTGGTAGTGAGAGATTGTAAGATTTGAAAAGCTACCGCATAGCGGTTTTAGTTCAACATCACACTTTTGCGTCGTTGCTGGCGCTCCTTGGTTGCCAAAATGGATATCAGAGAAGACTACAACACCAAGAGGGCATTTATGAGGCGGAAGTCTCTCAACGATCCTATCAGAAGCGACGTGAATCCTTAACACCTGTGGGGAAATGGACAATTGAACTAGCCAAGCAAGTCGAGGAAAGGCTAAGACAGACGTGGTCCCAATACGCTTGGCGTTTTTTATGTACTCTCAATTAAATCTTAAAGTTGTTCGATTTCCCAATGCGAATTATTTCGAACCCCTCATTCTTGCGATACCACGTTCGGACTTGTTTAAGAAAGCCAATGTATGCTCCTTAAACACGGATTGAGGCAAGTTATGAATCGCTTCGATTGCTTGAGCGAGTGGTAATTTTTTTCGGAACAAAAGGGTATTGATTCGTTTTATAGTTGTGATATCATCTTTAGTCATGCCGTTTCGTTTCAATCCAACAAGGTTAATGCCATATATGTTGGCACGATAACCACTGGCGATCGAGTAGGGTACAATGTCTAGATTGATAAAAGATGCAGCTCCAATCATTGAAAATCCACCAAGCTTACAGAACTGGTGAATAATAGCGGAACCACCGATGGTAACATTATCTTCAATTTCAACATGACCTGCAATTTGTACATTACCTGAAATGGTAGATTGGTTACCTATTACTACATCATGCCCGATGTGGACAATGCTCATAATCCAATTGTCGTCTCCAATTCGTGTCATACTGCCACCTTTTACTGTTCCTTTGCCAATTGTTGTGTATTCTCTTACGATGTTGTTGTTCCCGATGGTAAGATACGTCTCTTGCCCTTTGTGGGTTCGATCTATCGGCATAGAACCAATGACGGCCCCTTGGAAAATATGGTTTTTTTCGCCGATTGTTGTGTGGGAGCCAATTAGAACATGACTTTCAATTTTGCATCCGCCCCCGATTCTGACATTCTCCTCAATGATACTAAATGGACCGATAGTGACATTTTCTCCGATTATAGCTGTTGGATGAATGATGGCAGTAGAATGAATCATATTTATTCCTCCTCATTTAAAAATGTGTCTTTGTAATGTCTTCTAATTTCTTATTGAATTCCTTCAGTATTTTCGGAAGTCTCGCAAGCGTTGCATATTCCTTCAATTGTTCTTTATGAGGACGTGCAAAATTGCCAGATACAAATGATTTTTCCGGCAAGTCCTTAGCTACGCCTGCTTTTGCCAAAACGACGGAATGATCGCCAATGGAGACATTGTTCGAGATAGTGCATCCGCCTGCCAAAAGGACGTGGTTTCCAATTGTTGATGAACCTGCAATCGCACATGTGGACACTACGATGCAGTGTTCGCCGATTTGTACGTTGTGCCCGATTAGGACCATATTGCCAATTTTGGTTCCCTTTTTGATTATGGTGGAATCGATTGTACCGCGATCGATTGTTGTATTGGGACCAATTTCAACGTCATCCCAAATGACGACGTTTCCTATATGAGGAAATTTCACATGTTTTTCTCCATCCCATTCATAACCGAATCCATCGGAACCGATGACGGAACAAGATTGGATGATGACGTTGTCACCAATTAACGTGTCCTTTAAAATGGTTACATTGGGGTGGATTAAACAATTTTTACCGATAGTCACATTTTCGCCAATAAACGAATTTGAACCGATGATGCTGTTATCGCCAATAGAAACGCCTTCTTTCACGACGGCGCCATCATCTATCTGCGTACAGCTACCGACTTTCAATGACAAATCAATCGTACTTGACGAGATTTTACCATTGCCTTTCCTTTCGTCTTGAAATGTCATTATTAAATGAATGAAAGCAAGTCTGGGATTCTTAACTTTGATGACTGGAATGCTATATTCACGAGTGTCTTCGGGGACAATCAATGCGGAAGCTTTGCAAGTAGCCAGTTGACCCATATTCTTTTCTGTTACGTAGGCAATTTGACCATCCTTGGCGTTCAACAAAGAGGCGATACTATGTATGACCACGTCTTCATCACCAACTAAAAATCCATTCAATTTCTGAGCGATTTCTTTTAAGTTGTATTCCATGTTTAATCTCCCTTTAGTTATGATTAATAAATATTGTTCAAAATCTCCTGTGCCAAAAGATTATTTAGGTGATGGGAAGTTCGTTCGCCTTCAATTTTCGCTAAAAAAGGTGGAAGCAAAGCCAAGTCCCCCATAACGTCTAAAAGCTTATGACGTGCGAATTCATCTGGGTAACGTAAACTAGGTGTGATCTTTCCTCTACCAATTAGCACGGCGTTTTCCAGAGATGCACCTTTAATCAGTCCTTTGCTTTTGAGGTAGTCAATCTCTTTTTCGTAACCAAATGTACGTGCGGCTGCAATATTGTTTAGAAAATCATGAGTGCCAACATTAAAAATAGCTTCCTGATCCGTAAGGAATGAAAGGTTGTGTTCGTTTTTGAAACCGATTGAATAGGATATCCCATCAAAGGGAGATGCTTCTAGAAACGACAACCCTACTTCAACTCTAATGGTCTTTTTCAAGCGAAGAAATTTTTTTTCAACTTGTTGTTCTGAAAGGCCAACTTCACTTATTTTCGATGTAATAACGAAAGCGCTTCCATCAAGAACCGGTATTTCTTCACCGTTGACGTCAATGATGACATTGTCGACGTCCATACCTCGAAGGGCAGACATTACATGTTCGACCATAGAAACTGAATAGTCATTATGATTTTTAAGCTGAGTGCAACGTTCAGTGTTTGAAACGTTCTCAACCGTGGCTTTAATTACTTCAAAAGGTGTTACATCTGTTCTCCTGAATACGATGCCACTGTTCGGTGGTGCGGGATGAAAAGTCATACATGTTGTAATCCCTCTGTGGAGCGTGATGCCCTCCAGTTCAAAATCACTTGCAATTGTTCGTTGATTTACCATATAAACACCCTTTCATTCATTTTTTATATTATAAACTAGTTTCGTATTTTTTTGTAAAAAAAGTACTCTAAGGAAATTCCTTTCAAAGAATGGCATGGTTTTTGTATTTAATTTTTTCAGTTTTTATATACAACATGATATGCAAGGAATCATTTGATGCTGTTCTCTCAATAGGTACCTTATTTATGATTGAAGAAAGAGAATCGGCATTTAAAGAGATTATTCGAGTCACACGAAAAGAAGGTTATATAGGCATAGGGGATTATGTGTACTCAAAATCCTATACCAATTGAATTGGAACAGTATGAATTTTTTGGAAGCTACAAGAAATGGCTTCGGAGTGTTAAATGGAACTCCAATTTGTTTCAACAACACGGGCTGACAATAGAAGAAAACTATTATTTTGAGATATCCCTAGTAGGCTTAATGTTAGCAGCCTTTTGAACTAACGGGTTACGATAGTTTAACAGTATAAGGAGAGTTCATAGATAACTCGAAGAAGGCGCTGACATCACATAACACTTTGGATTGGTTGCGCAGTTGCCCGAAAAAGGGACCTTCATAAGCACGGCATGAAGGTCCTCAAAATGGTGAGCATATGAGCAGGAAGGCTACGCGGCAATTGCGCAAATCCATGTTGAACGATGCCGCGAATATTTGCTAGCCTATGGGTTTTGTTATTTACTTCCTTCTCTTAATGTAGCACAATAATAAGAGATTGCACTTTTAAACTTCTAAGGTCAACCCGTTCATTCACGGATGAATACATACCTTTCCCCTCCCCAGATCAGGCATCGTAGAAAGAAGCATGCTATTCATCGCGCTTATCCACACCGGTTAATTTGAAAATGAGTTCCTTCGCCATCAGCCGATTGTTGTAAATCGCCATTTTGTGTGTATATCGACTTAAATATTTGACGGCATGAAAGGAATTCTTGAAAGGCTTTTTAGAATAGACGACCCAATCCGGTTCATAGAGTGCATCTACGAGCGCGAGAAAAGAGGATTCTTCTGCGTAGGGCAGAGTAGTAGATTCAAAGTTGGAAGCTCAATGAATTAAACCGATTTATTTCCTATTTCAGTAACATAGTTGGTTTAAAACTCCTTGATATTGGTGCAGGTTCCGGTCAACATAGTCAGTTTTTAAAGTCAAATGGTTTCGATGTGCTTAGTATTGATATGAGTCCAGAAATGATCAAATCATGTCTCAACAGAGGGTTAAAGGCTCAAGTGATGGATTTTTACTCGTTGAAGTTAGAAGAGGCCTCGTTTGATGCAATTTGGTCAATGAACGCATTACTTCATGTTCCTAAGAGAAGGTTGGATATTGTTTTAAATAATATTAAGACTGTATTGAAGCCAGGTGGAATTTTTTACTTAGGTTTGTATGGTGGTTATGATAGCGAAGGGATTTGGGAGGAAGATCCATATAAACCTAACCGTTTTTTCTCATTTTATAAAAATGAAGATATAGAAATGAAAGTTAAAGACTATTTTGATGTAATGAATTTTGAAGTGGTTCCAATGGTTGGTATGAACACAGACTTTCAATCATTCGTTTTGAGAAAGAGATAAATTCTAATAGTTAATTCAAAAAAGTCATCAACATCAGCTAACAATGTGTTTACGTTTCAGGGGACAAGCCCCCTAGATCCCGAAAGTTAAAACGAGGAAGTAATTGCCGGGATACATCCACACCACCTAACCACATCCCGGCCGCTCATTCCGTTCGCTTAAGTTGGTGGGACGTCGTGAACACGGAAACGTTAGGCGGAACTCTCAGAAAACAGGATAAAATCAATAAAATACTATAGAATACAGAGGAGTTTTTATGAATCCAGTAAATTACAATAGGAAGATCTTCAAGACAGTCAAGAACACTGAAAATGGTGAAGTAAATCAAGAAACAATTTTTCATTACTATCAAGAAGAAGATACAGTGTGGGCAGAATACTCAGGAGGCGGGGTAATAAAGGGACATTTAGTTGCAGTAGTAGATAAAGATGGATGCTTAGATATGAGGTATCACCACATTAATGAAAACAATAATATAATGACAGGTATTTGTAAATCAAAACCAGAATTTTTAGATGATGGTAGATTAAGAATCATTGAAGAATGGGAATGGACATGCAAAGATAGATCTAAAGGATATTCAGTAATAGAAGAAATAAAACATTATAATAACTAGTGATTTGAAGTTAATTCAGTGGAGCCGAGAGCATCACATAAACCAACAGAGCATTCCTACATCGTCGCTAAGAGGATTCTCAGAGAAGTAGATTCAGGCGACACATTTAACCAGCTAAGTCTGACGACCCGTTCCCTTTGCTAACTTAAGCCGCTTGAACGTCACAAATGTGCGAACGTTAGACGAAAGTTCTGCAAGTGCTTCATATCATACAGTACTGGGAGGCAATATATGTTCAGTCAAATTATTAGTGATGATCTTCAATTAATAATCCTTGAAAAGCGTCATGCTGAAGAACATCAAGGGAATGGAATAATGACAAGAGCATGTAAAGCAATTATTAATTATGTATTTAGCGACTTGTCTCTTAATAGAGTTGAGATAAGGGCAGCTGAACAAAATTTAAAGAGCAGGGCAATTCCAGAAAGACTTCATTTTAGTAACGAAGGATTAGTAAGACAAGCATAATGGCTTAACGATCGTTTTATAGATCATGTTATTTATGGGATGTTGAAAGAGGATTGGAAATAAATTAAATCGTGATCATATGAGCAGGAAAGCTACACGACGGCTTAAGCCGTTCGGATGTCAGGAATGCGCAATGTTATAAGAAAGCAGCGCAATACATATTAAAACCTGGAGTGATAATGATGAAGTTCATTTTACTGTTTGGACCACAAGCCGTCGGCAAGATGACGGTTGGGCATGAGCTAACGAAAATAACTGATTTAAAATTATTTCATAATCACATGTCAATTGAATTATTTCATCCGTTTTTCGGATTTGGTAGTGAAACATGGAGGTTAGCTAATCTCTTACGAAGGGAATTTTTCGAATCTTTTGCTAAAAGTGATCAATATGGACTGATTTTCACTTATGTATGGGGATTTGATCTTCAAGGAGATTGGGACTTTGTGGAACAGATTTGTGAAATATTTGAATCAAAAGGCGCGCAGGTTTATTTTGTAGAACTAGAAGCAGATATCGAAGAAAGATTAAAACGCAACGTAACTCCTTATAGGTTGGATCAAAAGCCGACAAAAAGAAATATTGAGCAATCTGAACAGGATTTAATAAGGATCATGGAAAAGCACAGGTTGAACTCAAACCCAGGTGAAATTTTAAAAGAAAATTATTTTAGAATTAATAATACAAGTTGTAGTGCAGTGGAAGTCTCAATACTTATCAAAGAAAAGTTTCAATTGTAAGTTCTTTATGAAAGTTATCAGAAATCATATGCAGTAATATGGAGGCGACTCAAGATGTTGTTTAAAAAAACTAAAACTAACTCTGAACAGGAGTTGAATTATATTGTGCCTGACCATATTGCAATTATGATGGATGGCAATGGGAGGTGGGCCAAGAAGAGAGGATTACCAAGAACTTCAGGTCATTATGCAGGAATGACGACAATGCGTGAGATTATTCGGAATTGTCATCAACTGAGAATTAAATATCTCACACTGTACGCATTTTCCACAGAAAATTGGACTAGACCCGAAGAAGAAGTAAATTATTTGATAAATCTACCGAAGCTCTTTTTTCAAGGCGAAATACTTGATGAACTCAAAAGAGAGAATATTCAAATTCGATATTATTGTAGCTGTATCAGCCTTAGAGCATGTAAGTTCGGAAAGCGCATTGGAAAGAAAGCTTAATGAAATGACTTTTGGAACCAAAAAGAATGGAGCCAACTGCATAATAATAGGATCAAATATACAAGAAGTAAATCTCGAGGATGGACTAGAGTTAGATCCGATGTTTGAAGTGAACATAACTACAGAAAGAATGTTGGAATTATTAGATCATCAGTATGCTACATGGGAAATTCAAAAGAGATTTGTAAAACAATTGGAATATGACATTGACAGGAATGGAAAATCCGTAAAATTAACAACTGATTGTATAACTTTTGTAGCCAAAAATATTATATAAGCTAAAGGAAGATACCAATGACATATACTATGTACCATTACTTTGAGACTAATGTTGGACCGTTCAGAAATCTCTCAAAGCTTTTGATGGATGATGCAATAGAAATATCCAAACAAATAAGAGAAGTGGGAGAAATATTTGCAAGTCAAAGAGCGGATGACTATTTAATTGTGAGGAGAGATCTTGAACACCTTGCACGGGAAGCATTCATTAGTAAGGGGGGAAAGCCCATAAATAAATTTCCTCATTATATGACTTTAGGATCCTGTGATTGGCTTGCTACATGGTATAAAGACCCCGGGGAAATAACAATTGATTGGAATGATTTTTCTCAAGAAGTAATTAGTTTTACATATGGGGACTTGTTTCCCACAATGAGGTATCAAGATGAGAAGTCTTATCGTAAACAAGTGTATACAAAGAATGAAATAGTAGAAATAATCAAAGAGTTCGGTATGCCTCAAGTATGGAATAAGAATGGTGACAAGGGACCAGAAAGATATATTGAAGTGCAAATATGGGATGAAGAGGTGATAAAGAGGTTTTGTAAGTTGGACTGAGAGTCGAAGGCATCTTATAACAATGCATTTATGCCCTGTCGCTGCTTCTGAATTAACGGTAATAAACAATGAAAATGTTGTATTCATATTGCATGGAGAACATATGATTTGTAATATTCGATAAATAAAGGGGTGTGCAAATGGACTCTTCAGACAATTGAACAGCTATCAGAAGAAGATATTTCATGGTCTCCGAACTTGGAGAGTAACAGTATTGCGAATCTTGTTGCACATATTCGAGGTTGTGCTCACTCACGAATCGAAACGATCCTTTTTAATATTCCTGATACAAGGGGCAGGGATAAGGAATTTGAACGTGGGCTTATAATGACCAGAGATCAAGCTTATAACATGACAAAGGAAACATTCGATATAATCATTCAATATCTATAGCACCTCAACTCAAATCCGAAATTGTTATTATCTCAACCTTTTATCAATCGTCCACCTCTTTCATATAGTCAAGTAAATAATGAGACAACTGCTCTTAACCTAATGATAGCGATGGTTAGAGAAATTCATTATCACACAGGGCAAATAATATATGCAGCAAAAATAAGGAAGGGACAGATTGAATGGCAGTACGATTAATATTAACGTGCTTGATTATTCTAAGGTTGAAGTCCGTCGTGAGGCTTTTGAACGTTACAGGAAATCAGCGAACATCATAGAAACCCTCTAAAGACAAACATATATTCATAGATGCTTTTCAGCTAATAAAAATACTCCTGATTCATCGCAGCCACTCTTCGGTCGCAATGAGAGGGATCGACTAAGGAGCGATTGAATTGTTGCATATGATTAGTTTAATCATCCCGATTGGTGTGTTATTGCCGAATCTATTATTCTTCGGAATACCACCTAGAAATTCACCTGCTAATATTGAGGTTAAAGAAAGTCTGATTTTAAAGATAGCTGAAGGGCTTGGGAGAGTTGGGGTATTGGTATTACCCATATTTTCCTCAATACACAATGATCAAAGTTATGAAGTTTTATCATTCATTGGAATGATCATTTTTCTACTGTTATATTATATTGGATGGATACGATATTTTGTAAGGGATAGGGAATATAGATTACTTTTCTCACCAATGATTGGAATTCCAGTACCTTTAGCTATTACTCCGATCCTATATTTTCTTAGTGCTTCGATAGTTTTACATTCACCTTTATTATTTCTTAGTAGTTTGATATTTGCCATTGGACATATTCCGAATAGCCTAATCACATACCATCACATTAATAATGACAATATTTAAAGGATAAAGGAGGTCCATATGTATGAAGTCTAATACCTCGGACCGCATTAAAATGCCGTCAGGATTTTGGGCAGGATTAAATCAATTAGGGATTTCCGCCCACGACGTAGCTCGTAAAGCACTACTGCCGCTCACGATTATTACTGAACCAGTAATCACCACCGCCCAATATTTCGCGATATGGCAGGCTTATTCTGATCTCATGGGTGACACTGCCCAAGGAATGATCAAGCTTGCGACCGCTTTTGAAACATCGAAGTATCCACCGACCGTCTTAGCGACTTACCACGCTCGTGACTACCGCGACGCTCTAAACCGAATGGCTCGGTACAAACAACAGTGCCCCCCCGAAAGCTTACGTATCACGGAGGAGGGCGAGCACTGTACAATCGAACTAGAATGGCAGTGTACCGAACAATCGGGTCCTTCGATACTAGTTGGGATTACGCTGGCTTTTCTATTGGAGCTTGGGCGCCGGGGGACAGGTCAACCTTTGGTGGCGCAGTCCGTCGAATTTACTCACTCAATGGGCGATGTACAGGTCCTTGAAGCTTACTTCGGCTGCCGTATCCAGATGGGCGCAACATGTAACCGATTGACGCTACATCGAAGGGATCTAGACCGCCCCTTTGTCTCGTACAATGAAGAGTTGCTGGAGATCCTGACTCCCGTTCTGGACCGATCATTGGATGACCAGCAGCCTAGCCGCTCAATTACCGAGATGACCAAATGGATCATGAAACGTAGTCTCACGGGAGGACGTCCCGACATTCAGGCTGTCGCGAAGGAGTTGGGTATGAGCGATCGTACCCTGCAGCGCCGGCTTACTGACGATAACACGAGCTTCAGACATCTGTTGACACAAGCTAGACATGAGCAGGCCCGTAAGTACTTGGCAGATCCCACACTCGATATTAAAGAAGTGGCTTTCTTAATTGGATATGAAGACCAGAACTCGTTCTACCGCGCCTTCCGCCTGTGGGAAGGTGATACTCCTTCCAATTGGCGTGCTGAACATTTAGATACAATCTCGATGTACTGATTTTTTTCATTTGGCGTGTTAAACAAGAACCTTGGCACAGTATGCTAGTTACTGAACAATCCAGATAAGGTAATATAATCACTAGTTCAAGCACAAGACTGTTCTTGAGATGACCAATAATCAGCTTGCGTGAAGAACAAACGAATGAAAGAGGCGATTATTAAACTTATGGATATGGGATTGAACAATAAAACAGCTTTAGTGACAGGATCAACGAAAGGTATCGGTAAAGCAATTGCCATTGAACTTGCCAAAGAAGGTGTCAATGTACTGATTAATGGACGGAATTATGAAGAGGTAGAACGAACTGTAAAACAAATGAAGTTAGATTTCCCGGCTACCTCTCCTCAGAATGCTACAGCCGATATTGTGGATATAGAGCAAAGAGAAGCTTTATTTGCTAAGTATCCCAATATTGATATTTTAGTTAACAACATGGGCATTTATGAAATTATGCAATATGAGGACGTTGACGATGAAGTATGGGAAAAATACTTCCGTACCAATGTTCTTGCTGCAAATGGATTATGTAAATTTTATTTACCTAAAATGTTGAAAAATGATTATGGTCGCATTATTTTTATTGCGAGTGAAGAAGCAATGATGCCTTCAGGACAAATGCCTCAGTATGCAATGACAAAATCAATGCTATTATCATTGTCAAAAAGCTTATCTAAGTTAACAATGGGAACAGAAGTGACAGTCAATACGATCATGCCAGGACCAACACTCTCAGAAAATGTGCATCAAATCATTGACAGTATATACCCTAATGAGGATATGACTTTCTCAGAAAAGGAGAAAACATTTATGACAACAAACCTACCTCAATCTGAAATACAGCGATTTATCAAGCCAAGCGAAATAGGTAGACTAGCTACATTTATATGTAGTCCTTATGCATCCGCATTTAAAGGTTCTCCAATCCGTATGGATGGGGGAATGGTACCAACTATTTATTAAATATCACGCCTGTCGGTTTTGAAATAGGTTTATAAACGTGGTAGACTTTTCCATAAGATCGTCTCTTTCTAATCGTTTTGTGTGGTGCATACGATTTTACAGAAAGGGCGATCTTTTATTAATTTGGCTCTGTTAAAGAATAATGTTGATATTTGATACTTTTACGAAATCTTGCTCTCTTATATAAGAACAAACATTCGGGGGGATGTAATGGTGAGCAAAGCGTTTAATAATTTATTAAAGCATATCCACAAGCTATCTCATACGGAAAAAGAACGAGTGTTTCAATGGGTTAAACGCTATGTTGAACCTACATCCTCTGTTGGCGGTCGCTCTTAATCAATGAAATGAGAGAAACTCGCTTTAAAGAAGGCGTTGCATGTCCTCATTGTACCTCCGAACAGGTTGTTGGTTTCGGGAAAAATAAAGGTCGTCAGCGTTATCGTTGAAATTGATGAAACCTATTTTCTATACTCTGAAAAAGGAAAACGTGGTGGAAAACCCAAACATAGAGGTATTAGCCACGAACAGGTATGTGTTCTTGTAGCCAGAGACCGAACAAAAGTAACGGTTTCTAAAGTTGGCTGTATGGGGCGTGTTGTAAAAACAAAAGTGGATAAGTTGATTGGCTCAAAACTAACTTCTCAAAATGTTTTTATTCGTAGATAGCCATAGTAATGAAACTATTAAACTAATTAAGGAGGGGATTATTATAAAAAAATATATTCCGATTGTGTTGCTTTGTTTCACTTTAATATTATCGGCTTGTACCCAACGTGCAGAAGACACACAAGAATATTCAGGAATTATTGTTGATGGTAAAGTTATGAGCTATGAGTACACCGTAACCAAAGAGGAAAAATCATTCTCTTGGAAGGTAGGTTACAAAGGAGATATAACCACTATCGAAGAAAGTATCGACAATAAAGATGAATTACAAAATTTTATGATGGCTGTAAGCGATAGTAAATTGATACTTTCAAAACTAATCATATCGTTATCATACTTTATAATTGTTGCAGTAATTTCGTTTTTCCTTTATAAGAAGAACAGAAAAATACTTAAAGATGGTGCAATTGTAGTTGTATTAGCAAGTATTATTGCATTATATATTGCTATTGATGCATCTTTTGATTTAAGTATTGCATTACAAGATATTAAACTTCACTATCTAAGGCTAACTAATTGAGATAATGAGGAAATCCCATAAAAATAGGGTTTCCTTTAAATTATTTGCCCTATTATCAACATTTAATTTTAACAGAGCCTTTAATTTAATAGCACCATATTTTAATATGAAGGATGATTTATTTTTTGAAGATTGGATAAAGATCGGAAAAGATAATCCATAAAGGAAGTGACCATATTGAGTTACATACAACAATTAAGAGGATTAGTAGGTACGCGTCCTATCATTATGGCAGGAGCATGCGTCATTCTTTTAGATGGTGAAGGTCGATTATTATTACAACTAAGAACGGATAATGGTTTATGGGGATTACCCGGGGGTTCAATGGAACCTGGGGAAGAAATGAAAGAAGTTGCAAGCCGAGAACTTTTTGAAGAGACAGGTTTAGAAGCTGCAAGATTAGAGTTATTTGATATATTTTCAGGACCAGACCTTTATTATCAGTATCCACATGGAGATGAAGTATATAACGTCGTTGCAGCTTATATATGTAAAGAATACAGTGGAACCATTCAAGGCGATGGAGATGAAGTACGAGATATACAGTTCTTTCATTTAAATGACATACCCAATGAAATAAGTCCACCTGACCTACCTGTAATTACAAGATATTTAAAGGGCGTAAGGTCATAAGGGGAAAGGGGAAATTACTGAATCCTCGGCTCGATAAATATGGTGTGAAGGAATGATCATTTGGATATACTAATTGATTACGCTGGTATTGTGTCAGTGGTTCTTAGTAATATAATATACCCAGCACTACTTATTCTAGGTCTTATATTATGTGTTAAGAAATCCTTTCGGAGTGGGATGGTTTTCTTTCTTTTATTACTAGTTAAATTCGGTCTTCAAATAATATTTGGCATCTTTATAAGACAAAGGATGGAAGATTTTGATCCTTCTGCGGGACTAAGTTTTGGAGATTACTTTGCAGCGTATGCACAAATTACAAATTTTGTACTTAACATTATCAATGTTACAGCGTTCCTGATATTACTTCATTATCTATATAAAAAAAGTGCTAAAAGCTAAGCAGAATTTCTGCTAACTCCCAGCACTTTTCGTTCCCTCTCAATAGTCATTCGAATGATCAGTCATTTCAGGTTTCATCCTAAAAAAGTGCAATGATTCTATCAAGTATGCCAGTAATATCAAGAAATACGATGAAAATGACTAAAGGAATAACGAACCTCATAATAAAAAACCAAATATTAAATGCAGAAGCGCCCAACCGAGAATGCTGTAATAGCTCCTCACGCAAAGTGCTTTTCTTAATTTTAAGGGGTACGAAAATAGAGATTAAAAACACGCCTAGTGGCATTAAAATATTACTAACTAAATAATCGGCTGAATCAAACAGGTTCTTCGTGAAGATTAAAATATCAGCAAAAACACTATAGGATAATGCAGAGGGAATGCCTACGACGAGAATTAGAATACCAATAATAAAGGCAACCTTTTGTCGGTTCTCCGGTTTTCCTTTCACAACAGATGCGACAATGATTTCTAACATAGAAAAAGCCGAAGTTAATGTAGCAAACAGAAATAATGCTAAAAAACCGAATAAAAAAACTTCTCCCAAAACAATTTGATCAAACACAGCAGGCAATACAACAAACAACAACCCAGGTCCTTCATCGGGTTCTAAGCCTAGTGAAAATACAGCTGGGAAGATTGCTAATCCTGCTAATAAGGCAATCAATAAATTCATTGTAACGATTGAAATAGCCGGTTGAATTAAACTTTCTTTTTTTGAAAGATATGAACTATAAGTAACCATGACGGACACCCCGACACTTAAGGAGAAAAAGGCTTGACCCATCGCGAACAGAACACTTTGAGATGTGATATTGGAGAAGTCAGGTGATAGAAAGAACTTCACTCCTTCCATAGCGTTGTCGAGTGTAAGTGAGCGAATGATGAGAACGATAAACAGTACAAATAAAGCGGGCATCAAAATTTTACTTACTTTTTCAATGCCGTTCTGAATGCCTTTTGCTACAACTAAGACGGTCATGGTCAAAAATACAAATTGAGCTCCAACAACCAAGATAGGATTTCCAATCGTCATATTAAAGACAGATCCATAATCGGCACCCGGACTAATAATTTCTCCAAACAAACCTTTAACAAAATATATAACGATCCAACCACCAATAACACTATAAAAAGACAATAGAAGAAAACAGGTAAATACCCCTAACTTTCCAATCCAATGCCACTGACTATTCGGAGCTAAACTACGATAAGCACTAATGGCTTCCTTTTGCGTGCTTCTCCCAATAATAAACTCTGCTAATAACAATGGAAAACCCATAAATAAAGAAAATAAAATAAATAGAAGAAAGAATGCCCCTCCCCCACTGATACCCGTAACGTAAGGAAGCTTCCATATGGCACCTACTCCTATTGCCGAACCTGCTGCTGATAAAATAAAACCAATCTTCGATGACCATTGCTCTTTTTCTTGCATACTAATCAACCCTATCTTCTGTATTTAAAACGAAGTGAAAGACAAAAACAGCCACGTCTCTATCTCTAACGATAGGGACGTGGCTGTTCACGCGGTACTACCCTAATTTGGAAAAAATCTTGTTTCCTACTTGTTAAATAATGATTTAATCCGATTTGTACTCTTTTCTAAGAATGTAATTAACCGAAATCTTTGTAACGAAATTATAGTATGATAGCACCATGAGGTCAAGTCTGATATTCTCCTAAAGGGGTGGCTTAAGTGGATATGAAGATCGAGGAATGGATTATAGAAGTGGATATGATAAGTATGCAAAAGGCTATGGAATCAGGCTCTATAAGCTCGGAAGATATCGTGCGAGAATATTTAGACAGAATACATAAGTATGACACAGAGATTCATTCGATATTAGAAATCAATCCGGATGCGATTCAAATTGCGAGGGAGTTAGATCAAGAACGCCAGGAAACAGGAAGTCGTGGGAAGTTACATGGTATTCCTATTATATTGAAAGACAATATCGATACAGGAGATAAGCTGCATACCAGTGCCGGTTCAGTAGCTTTAGCTGAATCATTTGCAGCGGCGGATTCATTCGTAGCGTCGAAACTTCGTTTGGCAGGTGCGGTTATATTGGGGAAAGCGAATATGTCCGAATGGTCGAATTTCATGTCCAGTACGATGCCAGCGGGGTACAGCTCACGAGGAGGACTTGTGCTCAATCCATATGGACCAGGCGAGATATTCATTAGTGGTTCGAGTTCTGGATCTGCGGCAGCAGTAGCCTCGAACTTGGCAGCGGTAGCGATTGGAACAGAAACGGCGGGATCGATTGTGGGTCCTGCATGTCAAAGTTTCCTTGTAGGTATCAAACCGACGGTGGGACTCGTTAGCCGAGCTGGCGTTATTCCTATTTCCGTGAGCCAAGACACGCCGGGGCCTATAGCTAGGACTGTTACGGATGCGGCTATTATTTTAGGTGCATTAACTGGCATGGACGACAAAGATAAGGCTACACTTTTGAGTAAGGAACGTTCCTTTAGTGATTACACGCCATTCCTAGATACTGACTTTTTACAACAAGCAAGAATCGGCATTCCGAGACATTATTATAAGCACTTAGACGAAGAAAGACTGACCATTATGGAAGCAGCGATCTCAACATTGAAAAATGCAGGCGCCACGATAGTGGATGATGTCAGTCTTCACGTAGAACACAACAATTGGAATAATGACGTTATCTGCTATGAATTTAAAAAAGGTCTCGATCAATATTTATCACAATGTGCTGATTCCGTACCGATTCATTCTTTGCAACAATTAATTGCATATAATGAGAACCATGCCGAAGTTGCTTTGAAATATGGGCAAGACACGCTGATAAGATCAGAAGCTATAACATTGACTGAACCAGAATATCGTCAGAAGAAACAAGAATATGATGCGCTAGCACTTAGTCAGGGAATAGATTATGTGTTAGAACAGCATAGTTTAGACGTATTAATGTTACCAGGAGATGTGGATGGGATGTATATAGCCGCACGATTGGGCTACCCTCTGATTACTGTTCCAGCAGGATATTCGTCAACAGGGGTCATTGATTCGGATGGTGATTCAACAAAGGGACCTTTTGGCGTTGTCTTCTCAGGCACAGCATTTAGTGAACCTACGTTAATACGAATAGCATATGGCTTCGAACAAGCGACGAATCATCGTTTTCCACCTGAACTTGTTTAGACTTGATTAAGTATAAAATGGACGAATACAACGATATTGGAGCAGGTCGCAAAGCTTAGCGAGATGGAACTTAAGGAACTACATGGCATTGGTCCCAACGCAATGAAACAGCTTCGTCTTGCGTTAGAGGATAAGGCCTAACGTTCTCTAATAAATAAACAGAAAGGAGATAATTATGGGAATCCAAATTATTAATCTTGCGGATCAGATGGAATACTATGAAACGGTATGTCAGTGGCTTTGGAAGCAATGGGCTAGTGACAAACCGATTGAATATGTGAGATACGGCGTATTACATAATTCTCAGATAGATCGTGTGCCAATGACATTTGTAGCCTTAGAAGGAGAAGAAGCTGTAGGGACAGTATCCTTTTGGATGAATGATCTATCTTGTAGACAGGATCTTTATCCTTGGTTGGCATGCTTGTATGTCGCTGAAGAGCAGAGAGGTAAGGGCATAGCGAGAGAACTGCAGAATCGTGTAATAGAAGAAGCGAAGGAATTAGGATATAACCATTTGTACTTAATTACGACGCATGACAATTACTATGAAAGATTCGGATGGAATTTCATAGAGAGAGCATCGAAGCCCAATGGCGATTTCACCAAAATATATAGTAAAGATTTAAACTTGTCGTAATGTTATTTCCCGATAGTAATACATTAAGAGGGTTGGTGTATTGAGATGAAGTCAATACCAAATAAATTTATTGCCTCTATTATCAGTGGGTTTTTATTTGTACTTGTATTTACTTATGTGGATTACACGCCTATTGAATTACAGAATTCAAATACGCATTATTACTCCTTCATTAGTTTGTTGCTTAATGGATTATTAGTTATCATTCCGTTGTTTATCGTATTGGGGATTCTAGTTAGTTCGATTATCGACAGGATCATAATAATGACAGGCTATTTTTTTAAGGGGAATCGTTATTTATCGAATGTGTTGATGTATTTATTAATGGGGTTATCCGTTGGCGTTATAATAACGATCAGTTTTACATCCATACTTAATGGGAAGTTTCTATTGCTTGCTATAGGGTCAACAGTACTTGGCTCATTGTTGTTCTACAATGCTTTAATCTTGACGGATCACTTATTATCAAAAGTATGGAAGAAACTATATGAGATAGTAGAACAATGATGACTCCAATAACACATAACAATACACTCCTGGGTAACTAATTCGGTTACTGGATTTCAGTGAACGTTTTACGGTTTTTCCTGATTGTGTTACTGTATAACTGACAAAAGGAGTGATCGTATGGAAACCATCTTTATCATTGAGGATGATGCTAAGCTTGCAGGTCTACTGAGTGCTTACCTCTCCAAATATGAATATCATACAGTTATCGTTGATGACTTCAACAACGTGCTGGAGGCCTTTAAGGAAAGTGCTGCCGACCTCGTGTTGCTGGATATCAATCTTCCTAAATATGACGGCTTTTACTGGTGCCGTCAGATTCGCCAATCTTCGCTTTGTCCGATTCTGTTCATCTCCGCCAGAGATAGCGGGATGGATCAGGTGATGGCGCTGGAGAACGGGGGGGATGATTATATTACGAAACCTTTTCACTATGAGGTCGTATTGGCCAAAATTCGCAGCCATTTGCGAAGGGCATATGGTTCATACGCACAAATCCAGGAGGAGCGTACACTGCATTCGGGTGCTCTAACCCTATTTCCTGAACGTTATATAATCCAATATGCCGGAGAATCAATGGAGCTGACACAGAAGGAGGCCATCCTGATGGAAGCGCTACTGCTAAAGGAGGGGCGTGTTGTCACCCGGGAGAAACTGCTAGATCTCATGTGGGAAGACCAGCATTTCATTGATGATAATACACTGAACGTCTATATTACGCGTGTCCGCAAAAAGCTCAAGGATCTTGGCGTAGGAGATGTTGTAGAAACGGTAAGGGGTGCTGGCTATCGTCTGAGTGTCTCTAGTGAAGCGCCATGAGATTGTTCTGGAAGGACCAACTTCCGCTGCTGCTCTTCTATACGCTTCAAATGATCCTTGTTCCTATTCTATATTGGATCTCAGGTGAGAATAGACCCCCCACGATCATGTGGTATGGTGTACTTCTGAGTGGCGTTATTCTTCTTTTATACCTCGGTTATCGTTATGTTCAACATCGTAAATTATATACGCTATTAAGTTTTCCTCGCAACATATCTGTGGATCATTTGACACCTCTAGGGGATGTTACACTTCCCGAAGCGGTTAATGAATTACTCCAGAATATTGATCGGCAGTATCAGGAGAAGCTGAATGTGCATGTTCGGCAAATGGACCAGCATATGGTGTTCATCAACCGCTGGGTACATCAAATGAAGACGCCGATCTCCGTCTTACAGCTCACACTGCAAGATCTGGAAGATGAAACCGCCAGCAGTGTTCAGGAAGAGCTGGACAAGCTGCGCAAAGGACTGGAAATGGTTATCTATACATCCCGTCTGGACCGATTCGAGGATGACTTCCATGTAGAATCATTATTCCTCCGCAAGACAGTCAGCGAAGCGGTATCCGAGAACCGCAGATTATTTATCCGCCGAGGCGTATCCGTGAATATTCAGGTTGATGCCGGATTACGTGTCTACAGCGATGCCAAATGGCTGATGTTCATGTTGACGCAAATCTTAACTAATGCTGTAAACTACACGGATGGCTCCGGCAAAGCGGTGACGATCTCTGCACAACGCCTCGGTGACGATACTATTCTGGAGATTTCAGATCAGGGTATCGGCATCTCTCCCGAAGACCTTAAGCGAGTCTTCAACCCCTATTTCACCGGCGAACGTGGACGGCAATATCATGAGTCCACCGGAATGGGACTTTATCTGGTTAAAGAAATTTGCACCAGACTAGGATATGCCGTCGAGTTAGAATCTCAGCATGAAGCAGGAACTACGGTTCGGATTATTGTTAACGGCAATGCCCATAGGCAGTAAACCGAACATAACCTTAAGTGATTTGTAAGATAACCTTAAGGTAAATACATAGCAGTGAAATGCCTTATCCTATACATTAGAAACAGGACAAAGACATCTTGAAATTAAAGAGATGACTCATGGGTGACTCATGTTTTCCTTAGGAAAGGAATGTATTTCAATGAACGTATTAGAAGTCAAAGCACTGAATAAAGTATATCCGGGTAAAGTGCATACCCAAGCCCTTACTGATATTCATCTCAGCGTCGAAAGTGGTGAATTTGTCGGCATTATGGGACCGTCGGGCAGCGGTAAAACAACGCTACTCAACATGGTATCAACTATCGACCACCCCTCTTCTGGAGAGGTGAATATCAATGGTAGTAATCCTTATAAGATGAATAAGAAAGAACTCGCTCATTTCCGCCGCAGACAACTCGGATTCGTCTTTCAGGATTTTAATCTGCTGGAGACATTAACCGTAGCTGAGAATATTGTGCTCCCACTCACCCTAGACAACCGTAAGTTGAGCGAGATGGAATCCCTGCTACAGATGGTTGCTGGACAACTTAACATTACGGATATCCTGAAGAAACGAACCTATGAAATATCCGGTGGACAACGGCAGCGGACCGCTATTGCGCGGGCGATCATTACTTCACCTGCGATGATTCTAGCTGATGAGCCGACCGGTTCCTTGGACTCTAATTCCTCACGGATCGTCATGGAATCGTTGGAGAACATCAACCGCACGCAAGGCACCACACTCATGCTCGTTACCCATGATCCACAGGCAGCGAGTTACTGCAACCGGATCATCTTCATCAAGGACGGCAAGTTGGCCGCCGAAATTCACCGTGGCGATAACCGCCAGGCCTTTTTCCAGAAGATTATCGACACACTTTCGTTTTGGGGAGGGAATAGTCATGAGCTTTCCTCAATTCGCGTTTAATAATGTACGGCGTAACGCCCGGGCTTATATTGCTTATTTTCTGAGCAGCGCTTTTATGGTCATGGTCTTTTTCGCTTATTCCGTATTCATTTATCATCCCGAGATTGCAAATAATGATATGGGACCCATGGCGGCCTTGAGTATGCAAGTCGCAGCCTACATTGTGTATGTGTTCGCCTTCTTCTTCGTGCTGTATTCCATCGGATCGTTCTTGAAATCACGAAATCAGGAGTTTGGGATTCTATCCATTCTGGGTGCTCGACCGAACCAGATTAACAAGCTCATTTTCTTTGAAAATATGCTAATCGGCATGGCGGCCATCCTAACAGGAATCGCAGGTGGCATGCTTCTCTCCAAATTGTTCCTGCTCTTCAGCACCAAGACGATCGGAATTGAGGATCTGCCCTTCTACTGGCCAACCAAAGCGATGCTGGTCACTTCCCTTTCATTCGTCTCCTTGTTTCTGGTCATCTCCATCTTTACTTTGTTGTTTATCCGCAAGAACAAAGTGCTGGATCTGCTGCAAGGAAACATAAAACCGAAAAAACAGCCGAAGGCATCCATCTTTCTTTCACTGCTTGGTGGAGTATTACTGGCTATCGGATTTTATGCTCTGCGGATGGAATTAAGCCCCGTTACTATTGTTCTGGCAGCCGTTACGGGAATTGCCGGAACCTATTTTTTCTACTCACAACTGTCCGTTTTATTCATACGTCTGCTTCAGCGAAGCCGGAGATCCACATGGCGCGGGACACGGCTGCTCTGGATATCGGAAATGAGCTACAAACTGCGGGACAACTCGCGGATGTTATTCCTGATTACCGTAGTGACTGCTTTGGCCAGTATGGGGGCAGCTGTTGTGTTGTCCATTAACCAGGCCGGAAAAGAACTGTACACCGGGGAACCCTTTTCCATCACACAATCGTATTTCCGGACCACATCGACCGAACCTGACCGAAGAAAAATTCACCAAGAACTAAGAGCAGCAGGTGTAGAGTATACGGAGACGAGAATCGATAGGTTATCTTCCTCAGTCCTTAATGAGGAAGGCAGCAAGAACATCCTGCTTCTGATCGGAATTTCTCAGTATAATGAACTTGCGTCTTTAATCGACCTTCCGGCCTTAACAAAACTCGGTTCAAATGAATCGGTTCTCTTGGCTTCACCAGAAGTTGAAAAGGATGATTATATTGTTAACCGTATGGTTACTTTGGTTGAACAGCCCGCCGTATCTCTTTATGTCAAGGAGAGTGTAACAACAGAATCTATTGAGTTCATAAGTTCAATAATTCCTGTGCTGATTGTGCCAGAAAAGTGGATGGAGACGGTAAGAGTAGCCCAATCAGCTGAAGCGGGGAAGGAAATCAGACCTTATATCGATTATTACTATAAGGTTCCTGCATGGGATATAGGTTCACTGCCTACCCTAAGCAGTCAGGAAAATATCGTAGGCACCAGGCTGAGCAAATGGAATGTCAATATGGAGGGGAAAAGTGAAGAAGTGTTCCATCTAACTTCACGCGCCGCTAGTTATTGGCTTCTCAAACAAAGTACAGCCATGCTAAGCTTCGTTAGTATTTTTATCGCTTTGATTTTTTCGGTTGCATCGGCTAGTTTTTTGTACTTCAAGCTGCATAGTGAGTTGGCTGCGGACATTCGTATGTACCGTGCATTATCCAAGATAGGGCTAAGCACACGTGAAATGTCAGCATCAGCGACCAAACAAATTGCCATACTCTTCTATATTCCAATTGTTGTAGCCGCCGTTCAGAGTCTAGTTGTCATCACCCCTATCCTCTCGGAGATGGGAATCATGAATGTGCTCCAACCGGTACTGATCACATTTGCTGCGTATCTAATTCTGCAAAGCGTCTTTTTCATCATTGTGAAATCACGATATATACGCAGTCTTAAGAAAATGATGGTTTGAATAACACTTACCGTAACTTTTCCTTCTATTTAAACGACTAGATCATGTTTGGGGAAATTAAACAAAAGAATGAGTGGAGGTTTTAATTTTGAAGAGTAATTTATTAAAGAAGGGATTAATCGTTAGTTTGAGTTTTATACTATTGGTTATTTCAGCAGGTTTTAGCCTAGACAAAAAAGTTTCCGCAAATCCAGATAACCAGGTAGATACGAAACGAACTTTAAAGGTGATGTATCAAAATAAACATTATTTTGATGAGGATTTGTTCAAACAGAAATTTCCCAATACAGAAATCAAGGAAGTTATATGGGATGGGAAATCAGATTTAAACGATTTTATTGCCAAGCAGTCACCTGACGTTATCATGTTGAACACCCTTGAATATAAGCAGTTGTCCAAGGAGAATCAGTTAACAGAATTGGGGCAATTAATTAAGCGTGACAATTATGATACTGCATCAATATACCCTGGATTGTTGGATGCAATGAAAGTGGATGGAAAGCTTAACGGATTAAGTCCAATCTTCGAAACACAATCGATTTTCTACAATGTCGACTTGTTTAAAAAACATAATGTTCCATTGCCGCAAGACGGAATGACTTGGGAAGAAATATTGAAATTAGCTGCCAAGTTTCCAACCAAAGGAAGTAAGGACACTCGTATTTGGGGACTTCAATATCATCTTGATAAATACTCCTATTTAATAAATGATATAGCAGATTCTCAGGGATTAACTCGATATAATCCCAATACACTAAAGGTAACTATTAATACAGCTGATTGGAAAAAGGTGTATAGTATGGCTACCGCCGCAATAAAATCGAATACCATAGAAGGATCGAATGTAGGTGGCTTAGGCTTTAGCGAGGATCCTTTCATTATGGGACGAACGGCTATGAAGGTAACTACCTCTAGTATTGATTATTTAAGGACTGTAACTGCAGATAAAGCGCATGTAGCGAATTATAAACCTTTTACCGTTAAGATTGCAGCGGGTCCTGCAGATCCTAAGGATCGAAAAATGACACGAAGTATCATTCTTTTTTCAATCATGGCGATTCCAGCTAGTTCAGCTAATAAAGATCTTGCTTGGGATTTCCTCAAATTTTATAACGGAGTGGATTACGCTAAATCCAGATCTGAACTACCTTTAAATTATTCCCTAACTCGTATGGATTATAGTAAAGAGTACAAAGGTCTTAGTTTGGAGGCTTTCTATAAATTAAAACCAAACTTGGAATCATCGCGATATCTCACTCCCAAAGGGATTCCATTTGATCATTCGCAGTATCAAAAAGTTGTACAGAGTGAAGTTAAACAAGTAATAAGCAACAAAAAGACATTAGACAAAGCGCTAGTTTCCATTCAAACACAAGTTCAAAAGAGCCTTGATGATGCTGTGAAAAAGCAAAAAGAAAAGAAATAACTCAGGAGCCTTAGCTTGCTGATAACGCACTTATACGCATATAAGGACCCATCCTAGATAGCTTCTATCTGAGAATGGGTCCTTTGTTGTCGACGATTCTCCCGTTTACTACAGACATATCCGCTGAGAAAGCTAATAATGAAATCATTCGTTTGTCGATATGGCCGCCTCGATAATCTCTTTCGCCTTCGCGTCCGACTTCATCTGCTACTATTTTATAATAGTAACTAAATGGATCTGTATTCGTTATATGTTATAAGTGGTGAAAAGAAAAAGATATCAAATCATTTGATGGGAGGGTAACGATGATAATCATGATTAATGGGGCATTTGGTGCAGGGAAAACTACCACTGCTCAGCTACTTCAAACACATATTCCAAATAGTATGATCTTTGATCCTGAAGAGATTGGCTATATGCTAAGGAAGCTTATCCCTGAAGAGGTTAGATTACACGATGAAAGAACAGATGATTTTCAGGATATAGAATTATGGAGAACTCTATATTAAAGGGATTCCGCAAAATGGATAAGGAGATTTATCACTTCTGTCTAGTGGCTTCAGAAGAAACGATCTACCAAAGATTAGCTTCTCGAGGGGATGAAGAAGGGGGATGGACCTACCAACAAACAAAAAAATGTATAACTACTCTAACAAGTGAAATGTATAAAGAACATATTATTACAGATCGACTAAGTACAGAAGAAATAATAAATAAAATATTGTTAAGGATTGGACTGATGAAGTGAAGAGAACAACGTTAGTCTGGCAAAAAATTTACTTGCAGCAGATTATGATGTCGTCATAGACTATGTTACTTTTCCCAAGGAAGTAGAATGGTTCTCGAATGAAATGATAGACTGTGATATTAACATTGTTTATGTTGTATTGATGGTCGATGTTGAAACGCTTATACATAGAGATCAATTAAGACCTATTGAAAATCAGATGGGAGAAAGAAGCATTATTTTATTGCAAGAATTTAAAGAAGCTTTAATTAATCCACAACATGTATTAGAAACAAACCGATATGCTACAGAGCAACTTGAAGAGATCATACAGGAAATTAAGAATAATCATAAGTATTTGGTGAGTTAACAGGATGGGCTAAAGAAGTTAAAGTGATCTAACTTCCATATCATTGAAATCAATTATTAATCTTTTTAAGGACAAGAAGTCAGTGCCTATGATCCCATCAAAGCCATAGGGATGCTTTGTCATTCCAAGTTAGTTTTGGATCGGAAATAACCGACATTTCTTCGATATTTCTTTTATTGTTTCGTGAGGTGGCTACAATTGCTTCAATAACTACCCAACGTGCAGGGTATTGTTCACGAACTTCAGACCATTTCATAATTCATTCCTCCTTGGTAAGGATTATAATTTAATTGTACATGTAAGTAAAAATACAAGCAATTTGAAAACATCTCACATAAATCTGACTTACTGTATAACACCGATTTGCTCTATAGATGTATGGAAATAGTAGATGAAGAAGAAACAGATATATCAGAAATATTGTATTAATAAAGAGGAGAGATAACTTTGAAAAGGCTTACTGCATTATTCCTTTTTGCTATTCTGTTAGTCGGATGTTCACCTAGTGACAACATGAATACGAATGAGCTCGATAAAGAAAGTGAAATAAAGATAAGCTTTTTAAATTTTGACAATGAAGAATACTCAATTATGAAAGCAACGGGTGCAAAGAATAACATGATTTTTCAGATTGATCTTGGTGATAGAGCAGTTAAAAGTATTCATTACTGGGTAGATCATTATGTGGATGGGATTCTTAAAGATCCAGTATTAAATGTAGAATCATCAGTACGAGCAGATGAGAAGGATTATAAGATTTATTTGTCTACTTTAGATATAGATACAAAGAATGCAGAAGTATGGACAATGGCATTAAGGCATAATAGGAATATCACTAGTGGGCAAACTGTTCTGGATAAAATTGATTATGACAACACACTGACTCATCCGTTAGATCCCATATCAGCGCAAATAAATCAAGTAGTCGAATTGGGTATGATAATTAGGAATAATGGAAATGGTATGGTCTCAAGTGATGACGTAGAACAAACAATTAAAGAAAATAAAGAAGTGTATGTATTAAACTGTCGGATTGACTTAGAATAATTATCCAAAGTATTTGTCCATGGGGAATCAGCGTAAAACGGAATATTTACAAATCAGACAGGATGAGCAATAATAAGACCAACGAAATGTTTCATTAATAATCATCTGGAATCTCCTTAATCATACGAAATGTTTCGTTAAAAGCATTTAAGGAATGTTGTTTGACTTAAGGAGGACGAAACTATGGTGAAACAGAAGACGAACGGCTGGACGTATGTAGGGGATAAGGGGTCTTTTATACTGGAAAACCCGGATCGAAATAGCTATTTATATTTTCCCCTTGTTAATGAAGCGGGTATGATGTCGACGATTACGCCTTCTCTGCACGGACAGGTAACGAGTGGGCAGAACACGTTCTTAATGGCTCCATTATCGGTAGAAGATTTACATAATTCCAAAGCTTCTCGAAACTTCTGGGTGCATATCAAGGGTAAAGGGGTCTGGTCAGCTGCGGGTAATTCTCCCCAACAGAACGCGGAGCGCTTCTCAGAAGGTGAGGAACGAACGACACTTGAAGCTGGTTTTCTATGGCAAAAGGTTACCCGGGAGAATACTGCTGTGGGCATCAAAGCAGAAGTAACAAACTTCGTACCTGTTACGGAGGACAAAGTCGAGTTGATGCGGGTCACATTAACCAATATTAGTGAAGAGCCGCTATATCTTACACCTACAGCTGTTATACCGTTATATGCGCGCTCTGCTGATGATCTTCGCGATCACCGTCATGTGACATCGTTGCTACATCGTATTTATACAACCGATCACGGCATTGAAGTGCAACCGGCACTCTCTTTTGATGAGAGAGGCCATCGGATTAATACAACAACGTACGGTGTATTAGGTGCTGATGACAGGGGTAATATGCCTGCAGGATATTTTCCTATAACAGAAACATTTATCGGTGAAGGTGGTAGCTTGGAGTGGCCTGAAGCGGTCGTTCTGAATACCCCGGCAGAAGCGGTTGCAGGAGAGTCGTTCGAAGGATATGAATCCGTTGGCGCACTAAGGTTTGTAGATGAAATTCTCCAACCAGGAGAATCCAAGAGCTATGTAATCGCCTTGGTCATTGAAGAAGGGCGGATCGATACGGATTGCTATGCATCGGTATACCTGGCGGAGGACCATTTTGATTATCTACTAGATCATAATGAAGCGTACTGGCGGAGTAAGTTGGATATATTGGCTTTTGGTTCAGCTGATCCGGAATTTGACCAGTGGATGTCTTGGGTTACGATACAACCGATATTAAGACGTATGTACGGAAACTCCTTCCTCCCTTATCATGACTACGGCCGGGGAGGTCGTGGCTGGCGTGATCTATGGCAAGATTGCTTGGCGTTAATGGTGATGGAGCCTCAAGATGTTCGGGAGTTGTTGTTCAATAACTATGCCGGCGTGCGGATCGACGGGAGCAATGCGACGATTATTGGTTCGAAGCAAGGCGAATTCATCGCTGATCGCAATAATATTCCGCGATTGTGGATGGATCATGGCGCCTGGCCATTTCTAACTACAATCTTGTATATCCATCAAAGCGGAGACTTGGAGTTTCTGCTTCAGGAGCAAGTGTACTTTAAAGATAGTTTCGTAAGACGTTGTAAGGAAAGAGACAGTTCCTGGGATCCGATAACGGGAAGCCTTCTCCGAACGGAAGGAGGAGCAACGTATAAAGGGAGTATTTTAGAGCATATTATTTTGCAAAATATCGTACCGTTCTTCAACGTCGGTGCACACAATAACTGCCGACTGGAAGGCGCAGATTGGAACGATGGGCTGGACATGGGAGCAAGTAAAGGCGAAAGCGTAGCATTCACAGCCTTTTATGCAAGCAATTTGATGGAAATTGCTCAGCTACTCCTAACGCTTAAAGAACGGAATATTGTGTCGACTCTCGAGGTAGCTGAGGAAATGCTCATACTATTCGACACCTTGAAGAACCCACTAAACTATGAAGTTCCATTGGAAAAGCTGGCACTTCTCGATGATTACGACAAGCGCATAAGCACAACGGTTAGTGGCAGGAAATTCGCCATAGATATTGAGCTCATTGCACGCGATTTGACGCGAAAGGCACGGTGGATGATCGGTCATTTGCACAAGAATGAATGGATTAGCAGTACAGAGGGCTACGAATGGTTTAACGGTTATTATAATAATGATGGCGAGCAGGTCGAAGGCGATCACCCGAATGGCGTACGAATGACTCTGACCGGACAGGTATTCGCCATTATGGGCGGCATCGCAACAGATGAACAGATCACCAAGATCACTGCCGCAGTAGATCATTATCTAAAGGACGCCAACATCGGGTACAGACTAAACTCTAATTTTGGTGGAATTCAGCAGAATCTAGGTCGTGCTTTTGGATTTGCGTTTGGGCACAAAGAGAATGGTGCCATGTTTAGCCATATGACGGTGATGTATGCGAACGCTCTCTACAAACGCGGGTTTGTCGATGCGGGCCGCACCGTGCTGGATTCGATCTACAGTCTAAGCAGTGATTTCGATGCTAGTCGGATGTATCCGGGCATACCAGAATATATCAATGAGAAGGGCAGAGGAATGTATCCTTATTTAACAGGCTCTGCTAGCTGGTTGCTCTTGACCTTACTAAGCGAAGTATATGGCGTGAGAGGCGAGTTCGGAGATCTCCGACTTGAGCCAAAGCTTATGAAGGATCAGTTTAGTTCAGTGGATGAGGCATCGGTTAAGACGTCTTTTGCGGATAAAATGCTGAATGTTGTTTATATGAATCCTGATCTTTTGGACTATGGGGATTATGTAATTGGAACGTTAGCTATCGATGGAGAATCTATTCCGATTCGCCCTATTGATGGCGGATGCTTGATTCCAAGAGATAGAATTGTGGCGTTGTCTGATCAGGGTATTCATACGGTTGAGGTAGTATTGTCCTCGAAGTCCAAGCTTTCTTGAGTAGGCCATCATCTGCACTAGTGAAAGGGTGAGTCCCATCGGATACATCATTGAGAATGATGGCAATCATACGTTTTGTACAGTAGAAAGACTACAACATCGGCAGGGTAGCGGCGGTGTGGGGGACGGCTCATGTTGTATCGCCCGAAGTATTCGCTACCATCGACTTGGAGCCTGGAGAATCTCAAACTTGGCAGCGAACATTTGATTTTTTCATACGCTAAGCTGGAAAATAATGATTGCCAAAAGAGGAGATATTCGATATCTCCTTTTTTTCAACATAATAGAAGTATAAGTTTTTGTTTTTGGGAGACCTATAGATCTATTCCACCTTTTCGTTAATCAACAGATGTACAACGTACATCTAAATCCGACCAATTTCCTCTAACACTAATTTTAGCTGCATAGAGTACATCTAGATTACTCAAATTCCCACTTTACATCGTTATCGCCACTTTTAACTGTAGATTTGCATCTATTTTCCGCTTCCATACTTTTCGCGCTATTTTAAGTGCAGTTTTTGCAGCTATTCCGCTGGGTGGAGGTAGCGCACAGCAGAATAGCCTATGTAGATAGATCCACGGGAATGGAATAAGAGCCTAAACGACACTTAAATTAGTAGACTAGGCTGGCTAGCGAAAAATTAGATACCTTTTTAACAACTAAAGTGGGGAAAAGAGCAATAGTGGCGGATTTAGAGGACAAATTTGCAACTAACTGTATGCCCCTCGCTAGCACAATGGAAATATACGATAAAGAGAAACTCCATAACCAAGGTCGCCGTCGGCGTCTTTCTTGCGAAACTTTCGTAAATGTGAAGGGTTACGATAACATTAACTTGGCTCATGAATCAGGTATGATATTAAGCTTCCAATTAAATTATGGTATAATATTGTCGTTATAAACATGGACTGCCTCCTATGAGGACAACAAAATATGAGGGGGTTAGCACATGAAAATCACTATAAAGACAATCGCCGAAAAAGCAGGAGTATCTATTTCTACTGTTTCGAAAATTTTAAATAATTACGAAGATGTCAGTGAACAGACGAAAGAGCGCGTCATGAAAATCATACATGAAACAGGTTATATAATGAAGCAATCGACAAATACACTCTCGCCTTCGTCTAGTAGAACGAATTTGATTGGTGTGTTGCTTGCAGGCAAGCTGAATGTCGAATTGAATGATCACTTTTTCATCGATATTATCAACTCATTTAAGAAAATAATGGGATTTCTTGGTTATGACTTACTTCTCTTTTCTAATGAAGAATTCCATAATACAGGCAAGGATTACCTAGAGCGCTGTAGATATTATCAAGTCGAAGGTTGTTTAATTATCTCTGGAGATGATCTTGAACCAAGTATTTCAGAACTTGATCGGAGCGATATTCCCTGCATAGGTGTTGATATTAAATTATCCGGGCAATTGTCCGGTTATATCATGTCGGATAACAGTAAGATTTCACAAAAAGTTGTTGAGCATTTCTACCTACAAGGTTATAGAGAAATTGCATATATTGGTGGAGGTAAGGGTGGATACGTTTCCCAGATTCGTAAAGAGTCGTTCGTGAATGCTCTTTCCAACTATGGATTAGCAAAGGTCGATGATTGGATCGTGAACAGCGCAGACTTTTTTGAAAATAGTGGCTACAAAGCCATGAAGAAGATAATTCATTCTGGTCAGATGCCTAGAGCCGTGTTTGCTGCTTCAGATCAATTGGCTTTCGGTGCGATTAAGGTACTTAAGGAAAACAATTATCGGGTGCCCGAAGATGTTGCTGTAATCGGTTGTGATGACATCGAGGCCTGTAAATACATGGATCCTCCGCTTACGACAACCAAGCAGGATAAAGAAAAGATCGGCCGACTTGCGGCAATGATGCTTTACGATCTGATCCATAACCAATTGTCGTCGTCTTCTGTTCTAGTGGATCCTGAACTTGTCGTGAGGCAAAGCTGTGGAGGGATAAGCAAATGGTAGAAGCACCAGTTATAAGCGAATCGGGTTTGTTGTATACTCCTAATCTAACAGTTCATGAAGCTATGGAGCTCGATGATATCGAAGGCCTGATTATTCCAGGAGGACCGATTCGCAACTAACAGAATGAATTAACGGAACTGATTATGAAACTTGATCAAGAAAAGAAGATGTTAGCTGCAATTTGTAACGGGCCACAATATCTGGGCAGATCCGGTGTTTTACATACAAGAAAATTCACCACTTCTTGCTCAAACGAAAGAATTGATAAATTAGGTGTAGAAGATCCATTCCCACGCGAGAATTATATGAATAAGCGGGTTGTTAGGGATGATCATGTAATTACAGCTAAAGGACGAGCGTTTGTTGATTTTTCTTTTGAAATATTCGATTATCTAGATCTTTATCAAGGCGAATTTCAAGAGAGAGAGCAACTGTATAAAGATATAATGGACAAACGAACTTGATCCTGTAGTGAGATGTTCGTTTTGGTGTGGTGGCGGGGTACATAGATAAAATTCAATATAAATGCGATGAGTCCCAATATTGCGACAAGGACAAATGCTGCTGGCCATTCAAAGTACTGTCCCACCAAATTTTCGAGGGGAACGCCCAACACATTTGAGATCGCAAAACCACAGTCATAACGATCGGTGCCCCGATGGCATAAGCGATGGCGAAACCTGAAACGAGGCTACCGGCTAAGGCTAGTTGGAAATGTTAAAGCGCGTTCTTTCGTTGGATGCATGATGTTTCTCCTAGTCATTATGTGTAGCTAATAAGGTCTATTTCTTGGAAATCACTCACTTCTTTGAGCCAACGTGTAGCAACATAGTTCTGATGCACAGGGTGATCGTTGTAAGTATCATAAGCTTCCTGATTTTCAAAAGTCATAGAGAATGCGTAGTCATATTCATTCTTAGAACTAACTTGACGGAACACTTCGAATTGCTGTACACCAGGAATTGCGGATAGTTCTTGCGTACTTAATGTAAGAAAATCTTCCGCAGCAGGTGTATCTTTCCCTCCGTGTAAACTAAAAGTAACCATATGCTTAATACGACTCATTTTATCATTCTCCTTTTTCTTTGATATATATCATTATAGCGTACTTTTGTTGAAAAAATGAAGTAGTGGGAAAAGCTCCGAAGATACAAATGTGATATGACATAGTTAAAATAGGAGGAAA
This sequence comes from Paenibacillus sp. Y859, assembly GCF_056786405.1. Taxonomy (NCBI): domain Bacteria; kingdom Bacillati; phylum Bacillota; class Bacilli; order Caryophanales; family Paenibacillaceae; genus Paenibacillus; species Paenibacillus sp. Y859. Next base: position 35,108 of record NZ_JBXCIZ010000016.1, read on the forward strand.
TTGAATATGAGAGGAGAATATAATAACTGCAATCCGATATTGTCTATCAAGAAAGTTGTGATTATATTTGTCTATTAATCTTATCAAGTATTTCTGTGTTCCTTTAATCTCATTGTTTATTATTGTGTCCTCTGTATTGCTCGACAAGCCAAAGAATATAACCTTCATGGTTATCGCGGCTATGATGTTAATCCTTAGTTTAACTTTGGACCATAAGTATCCTAGGCTTAAACTCATCCAGTTTATCTTCTTAGGAGCATTCCACTATTTCAGTCAATTAAATTGGTGCCTATCATTGTATTACATTACGATTATCAACTTAGTTGGACATAAGATACGAATTCGGGATACAGCCCCAATTGGACTATTATTGATCATTCAATACTCTATCATACGCCTCACCTATGTCCCCATTTCGCTCTACAATGTGATAGTTTTTGGTTTTGACGCCGTCTCTTCCATAGTTATAATTCTCTTATTCCATATCACCTTACGTATTGAATCTGAGAGGAAGGAATTGTCTAAAAGACATGAGTATCTCACCAACTATGACCCTTTAACGGGTTTTTATAATTATTTTGGATACATCACAAAGGTTCAGCATACCATCGATTCGAACAGAGAGTTCCTCTTTGTGTTATTTGATATTAACAATTTTAAGTCTCTGAAAGCCGAGGGAAGTTCTACTGCGAATGATATCTTAGTCAGCTTCTCACTTTCCCTGAAGGAACATTTCCCGAATCATTTGGCAGCATGTCGATATGCGGGAGATCGGTTTTCACTCTTACTGCCATTCATAGAGGAAATTGACGAACTGCAAATATTCGAGAAATTAGGCCCTCAGGTAACGTTCAGTATTACTCATTCTTCTAAGGAAAGAAACACCATCGAGGAATTGATCCAAGTAGGTGAGGAGCGTATCTTTCAAATGAGAAGAGATTATTGGGTTAAACGGCAGGAAGAACAATTGCGTTCAGACAAAATGAAGATTGTCGGAGAATTAGCAGCAGGTATGGCGCATGAAATACGTAATCCATTAACAGCAATTAAAGGATTTATCCAATTATCAAGAACAACGGGATATAATATTCAGCCTTGGTACGAAGTTATTATGGGGGAAATCACAAGGGTTAGTGAACTAACTGCAGAATTCCTGCAATTCTCGAAACCGCATGCGAGTAATATGAGGATTGAAATGATGGTCAATTGTATGGAAAGAGTGTATTCATTGTGTGAATCCGAGGCCGCTTCGTGTGGGCACATCATTGAAATGGACGCAATGGATCAGAGTATTATGGTGTTGATGGATCGCGATAAGATCATACAGGTATTAATCAATCTGATCCGTAATGCCTTTCAGGCCATGGAAGGAGCTGGCCATGTACACTTTATACTTAGCAAAGAAAGAGAAATGAGTATAATCCAGATTCGTGATAACGGAATTGGAATTCCAGCAAGTGAACTTCACAAGATATTTGATGCCTTTTATACAACGAAAGAAGAAGGAACTGGTCTCGGACTCTCGCTATGTCAGAAGATCATCGAAGATCACAATGGGCAGATTACAGTAGAAAGTGAAGTTGGCTCTGGTACGACGTTTACGATTAAATTGCCAATATCTGATGGTCATGAATAGAGCATACGGAAAATATGACATGGGGATCATTGCGGGGACCTAGTGAGATTCCTATTGAAAGGAATGCTACTCCAATAGAATCCGATCCTGAGGACAGGCCTGGTCAGGCTAGTAACATCAATGAGTCTATACCGAAGTCTACCTCTATGAATTGGATGGGAATTGTAATCATGGTAGGATTAGCTGGTGGTGTCCTGCTCGTGCTATGGCGTCTGCGAAGCGTGCGGAAGTAAAGATGCTTAAATGTAATTGACGTCCAGAAGTTAAACGATTAGAATGCAGTTAAAGAATCTGCATAGGTTCCATAGGCTATTTGCAACAGGAGTGAATTCCAGTAATGACCACGATTTATGATATTGCTAAGAAGGCGGGCTGTTCGCCCACCACAGTCTCGAAAGTATTCAATAACTACACAGATGTAAGCGCACAGACGCGTCAGACTATTTTGCAAGTAGCTAAGGAACTTGGTTATTTGCCGAATGCTCATGCACGTACATTGACAACTAAGAAATCTTGGACCATTGGTGTGTTGTTTGTTGAATCCTCTGGGATCGGAATGCAGCATCCTTTCTTTAGTGCAGTCATCGAGAGTTTTAAGCAAGTGGCGGTATCCAAGGGGTATGCGCTGATGTTTATTTCTAAGGATGTGGGAGGGAATAAGAGCGGGTATTTGGAGAACTGTAAGATCAGAGGTGTGGACGGAGTTGTTGTCATTTTATCGGATTATAATGATCCTTATTTCCAGGAACTTCTCGATAGTGATATTCCGTGCGTTATCTTAGATCATGAAACCACGGAAGCTCATACTGTGTATTCAGATAACCATGAAGGTAGCTTTCTGGCAGTGGAGTATTTACATTCACTGGGACATCGCAGAATAGCTCATATTTCAGGTGGGATGAATACATTTGCTGGTTCTAATCGAGTGCAAGGATATGAAATGGCGATGGCTAGTCTGAATCTTGAGAAGAGAGATTCTTATATTGCCCAAAGCGCGTACTATTCCATTGATAGCGGTTACGCTGCGATGATGGAGCTCTTAGACTTGCAAGAGCGACCTACTGCTGTGTTTGCAGCTGGCGACCATTTAGCACTAGGCGCAATGAGAGCTGCTAAGGAGCGAGGACTCCATATTCCAGAAGATTTGTCTATCGTAGGGTTTGATAATATTGAATTATCTCAGTATATTACTCCCGCTCTAACAACGATTGCACAAGATACAGCGCTTATGGGACATGAGGCTGCAGAAATGCTGATTCGTTCGATAGACGATCCATCACTTGTTCTAGAATCGGTGGTGTTACCTGTCAAATTGGTCATTAGGGATTCATGTGGCTATGTTACTGACGCAACGTAAGAATCAACAAAGAAACCTATGAAATTCTTTTTTTTAAGATTTTTCGAAACCGGTGTCGTAACATATACAATAAGGAGTTGTCGACCAATATTATTTCTAAATAGGAGTGAATGACCATGTCCAAATACTATTACGAGAACAATACATTTGTTATAGAACAATTTGACCAAGCGAAGCCATTCTCAAGTTTCCTACCTGGAATAGCTGGATTAAAGGGGATTCCGATGTGGACATTTTATGTTAATCGGGGCCAAGGGGTATGTAGTTTTGGAATTCGAGATAAGAATTCGGCTATTATGGAATTCTCCCCAGCAAGTATCACTTACAAGAACGTTGCAGCTAATGGGTTTCGAACTTTTATGAAGATACAAGGACAGGATCGTGTCTATGAACCGTTTCAAACTGCTCGTCCGGATGCACATGCTTCACGTGTAATGAGGATTTCTCCGAACGGACTCACCATCGAGGAAACTCATGCAGCACATGGACTGAAGACGGTGGTGAATTACTTCAATTTACCGAATGATGATTATGCTGCTTTGGTTCGTCAGGTTGAAATCATTAACACTAGTAAGGAGCCAATTCAATTAGAACTGTTAGATGGGATGCCTGAGATTCTTCCGTACGGAGTAGAAAACGGAGGATTTAAAGAGGTCGGTAACCTTCTGCGCAGTTGGATGGAAGTTTATAATCTAGAGAATGGCATCCCGTTCTATCACGTACGTTCCAGTACAGCAGATGAGGCGCGCGTCAGTGAAGTGACGAGTGGACATTTCTACTTATCCTTTACAGGAGAAGGTGAACGGATCTCCCCGATTGTAGACTTTGAAGTTGTATTTGGCGGCAATACATCACTAATGTACCCAGATAACTTTGCTGCTTCTTCGCTTGCTGAGCTTGTGAAACAGCCACAATATCCGGTCAATAAAGTGCCATGTGGCTTCAGTGGGGTAGCACAGACTATCGCTCCAGGCGAAAGTCTAACCGTGAACACAATCATTGGCCACGTGAATAATATTGATAGAATTAACGCCAAAGCAGACGTCCTATGCACAGTAGACTATATTTCTCGTAAGAAGAAAGAAGCGAGTATCTTAGTTGAAGAATTGACGGCAGATATTGCAACACATACGTCCTCTGAACTATTTGATGCCTACGCAAAGCAGTCGTATATGGATAATTTTCTCCGTGGAGGGTATCCGTTTATTTTTGACAATGAGGGCGAGGGGTTCGTTGTACATCTGTACTCTCGTAAGCATGGCGACTTGGAGCGGGATTACAATTTTTTCTCATTGGCTCCGGAATATTATTCACAAGGGAACGGCAACTTCCGTGACATGAATCAGAACCGCCGTAATGATGTATTTTTCAATCCTAAAGTCGGTACGTTTAATATCAAAATGTTCTTCAGTCTGATGCAGGCAGACGGTTATAACCCGCTTAGTGTGCAGGGATGTAGCTTCAAAGTTATTCCAGAGAATAAAAGTAAGCTTACGGATTGGATTAATGATGCTGTGGCAGATCAACATGAGGAACTGATAGCATTATGTAGTGGGAAGTTTACACCAGGAGCTATTATTAATTTTCTAGCAGATCATGACGTGCAGCTTCATGTAAGCGAAGAACGTTTGCTCAGCGGGGTATTGGCTCTTTCACAGCAGAATTTCGAAGCCGGTTTCGGTGAAGGATTCTGGTCCGATCATTGGACTTACAATATGGACTTGGTAGACGGTTATCTAGATATTTTCCCAGACAAGAAAGAAGATCTTCTCTTTGCAGATGGTACCTATGCCTTTTACGATAGTGCTGCTTATGTTCAACCGCGGTCTAAGAAATATGTTGTGATCCATGACCAAGTTAGGCAGTATGATGCGCTAATCGAGGACGAGGAGAAGTTACAGCATCTTGGACGGACAATGAGCGATACGAACTGGTTACAAACAGAGAACGGCACGGGCGAGATTTATCAGACAAATCTTGTCAGTAAAATCGTATCGTTAGCTTTAAACAAGTTTGCTACATTAGATCCGTATGGTATGGGTGTGGAGATGGAAGCGAACAAGCCAGGTTGGAATGACGCGATGAATGGACTTCCAGGGTTATTTGGGTCAGGTATGAGTGAGACTTTTGAATTGAAGCGTATGATGATCTTCTTGTTGGAAAGTACGAAGGAATTTGGTGAGAAGTCGATCCAACTACCCGAAGAAATAGCTGATCTGTTCAATGCTGTTCGACAAGCTGTTGCACATTATCAGGATGGGAAGCTAGATTCATTTGGCTATTGGGATGTAGTAGCTTCTGCTCGTGAAGCATATCGGGAGCGCATTCGCTTTGGAATTACGGGGGTGGAGCGTGAGATTTCCTTGAAAGTGATAGAAGAAGGGTTCTCCGCATTTGTAGTTAAATTAGATGAAGGAATTGCGAGAGCGATAGAACTAGGAGATGGAATCACGCCTACGTATTTCCGTTTTGAAGCTACAGAGTTTGAAAGATTGGTTGATGAGAACGGAGAAGCAGATTTGAGTAAAGGCGGGCTTCCAAGAGCAAGCGTGAAGAGTTTCCAGGTGTATGCGTTGCCCCATTTCCTCGAGGGTCCAACACGCTGGATGAAGACGTTGAACGATCCACAACAAGTTAAGGATATTTATGACCAGATTAAGAAGACCGGGATGTATGATCAGAAGACGCAAATGTATCAAACATCCGTTAATTTAGATGCAGAAGGTCATGAAATTGGACGTATGCGTGCATTTACATCGGGTTGGTTAGAGCGAGAATCTAATTTCCTTCACATGACTTATAAATACTTGTTAGGGCTATTGAAGTCAGGTCTGTATGAGCAGTATTTCGGGGAATTGAAGACATCCCTCGTTCCTTTCTTAGATCCGGCTGTATATGGACGTAGTACATTGGAGAACTCTTCATTTATTGCGACTGGAGGCAACCCAGATCCTAAAGTACATGGGAGAGGTTTTGTTGCTAGATTGAGTGGGTCTACAGCAGAATTCCTCAGCATGTGGAGAATGATGATGGCTGGTAAGAACGTATTTACGGTGAGTGAGGGACAATTAACAATTACCCTTACGCCGGCATTACCAGGCTGGTTATTCGATGAGACAGGGAAGATATCTTATACATTCCTTGGAAGTACACAAGTGACTTATTACAACTCTCGCCGAGCGGACACATTCGGTACGAATGCTGCGAAGATAAGTAGGATGAAGCTGGTTAAATGTGACGGTAGCGTAGTCGAATATGATGGGGCTGTTATACAGGGAGCGGAAGCACTTGCCGTGCGTAACGGTGAAGTAGCAACGATAGACGTCTTCATGGATTAGTATAATAACAATAGGGATATAGAATCTTTTCTGCTGGGGAGAAAAGGTTTCTATATCCCTATTTATAATTGGAAGCATATCCGAAAAGTGAGACCCTAAATATGAAATATGAAACCTTATTTCTGTAGGGAAAAGCATGTACGATATTAAAGATGAATGATTTTATAACAACATGTGTAAGCGCTATCAAACAAAAAGATAGAAAAAGAAGGGAAGTCGAATAAGTATGAATAAGCGATTTATCTCAATGGTATTAGTACTTATAATGCTAGCAAGTAGTTTGCCAATGGTTAGCGCAGCATCCTCTACGAATGAAAAGGGATCCCATTGGGGAGAACAGTCGCTGCAAAAGTGGATTTCGAAGGGAATGCTTGGAGGTTATCCAGATGGAAGCGTGCAGCCTGATCGTCAAGTAACACGAGCAGAATTTGCCAAGCTGGTCAATGCTATATTTCGGTTGGAAGTGAAAGGAACGAGTCCCTTCAAGGATGTTTCGGCTGATGATTGGTATAACAATGACATCGTAGCTATTAAGGAGGCAGGGGGTATTTCGGGCCTTCCAGACGGTACGTTTAAGCCTAATGCACCGATCACAAGACAAGAGGCTGCGACAATAATATCAGAGTTGTTCAAGCTCCCATTAGCAGGAGGGAATCAGCTGTCTGATTTTGCGGATTATGATCAAGTGCAAGTATATGCGAAGGAACCATTGGAGCAGCTGTTGACTGATGGGTACATGAAGGGGTATCCGGATCAAACGATACGCCCACAACAGCCGATTACAAGGGCTGAGGCGGTTGTTCTGCTGGACAGACTTGCGATAGAGGTTATGAATGTGGCAGGAAGCTATGACAATCTGAACATAGCTGGAAATGCGGTCGTAAATGCGGCGGACGTTAACATGAAACAGGCCGTTATTGATCGTGATTTGTTTCTGACGCAGGGAATTGGCGAAGGAGATATTTATGTAACAGATACGGAAGTCAAGGGAACGGTGTATATCAATGGAGGTGGCGTTAATAGTATCCATTTTATAAATACAAAGCTGAACAGGCTTGTTGTGAATAAAGCAAAAGGAAAAGTACGCGTCGTACTGTCAGGGAAATCCAATATACAGCAGATTGTGGTGGAATCTGGATCCGACCTGGAGATTGACGATGAGACGACTGTTGCCATACTGGACGTTAATGAGGGAGTAGCGGGAACGAACCTTAAGGTGAAGGGAACCGTGCTGCAAATTAATAATGATGGCTTGAATACGGTCTTAAATGATAAAAGTCTAGCCAAGGGGAGCCAGAGCTCAGTTCAGAAAGGAAAGGGGACGAATGAACAGTCTTCCTCTTCAGGGCAAAGTAGCGGGGGAAGTTCGAATCCAACACCAAATCCAGAGCCGCCGGTTACTCCAGATCCACCTAAGGAAGGCTGGAAGCTAGTATGGAACGACGAATTTGACGGTAGTGGTGATAATCTTGATTTTAACGGCGTCAATTTGGATAAATGGGCTTATCAGAATGGAACAGGTCTAGAGTACGGCCTAGACGGTTGGGGGAATAACGAAGAGCAATACTACCGTTCTGAGAACATTTCGGTAGCAGATGGTATATTGACGATTACAGCTAAGGATGATGGCTATGGTGGTAAAAAGTATACATCAGGGAAGTTATATACGCAGCCTACCTTCAGTAAAAAATATGGTAAATTCGAAGCGCGTATGAAGTTACCAGTGGGCGATGGCATATGGCCTGCTTTCTGGATGATGCCACAAAATGATGAGTACGGTACATGGGCTGCATCAGGAGAACTTGATATTATGGAGGCACGCGGACGCTTGCCGAAAGAAGTTGGTGGAACGATCCATTATGGTAGAAACTGGCCAAACAATAAAATGATCGGAGATAATTACCAATTCGGCGAGGAAACGGATATGACAGATTATCACACCTACGGTGTGGAGTGGGAGCCTGGCGAAATACGCTGGTATGTGGACGGTGAACTGTATCAAACGCTGAATAATTGGGACAGCTGGGGAGCGGACCAGCCGGCTAAGTATGCTTTTCCTGCTCCGTTTGATCAACCATTCTTTATGATATTGAATTTAGCGGTAGGCGGTAATTATGATGGCGGACGTGTTCCAGATCCATCGCAAGTACCTGGGGAAATGGAAGTTGACTATGTTCGGGTCTATGAACTTACAGGTAGACCATATAAGACACCAGTAGAGCCGGTCATCGACTCGGAACCCTATCCTGATCAATATAAAACACCCATTGCAGGGAACTTCGTTCATGACATGAGCTACAATCAGCCATTTACAACGATTGCTGAGCCAGATCAAGCATTAGATACGAAGTTTTGGAATTTGGTACATGTTAGCACGTTCCAAGGGAATGGTTCGGTTTCAGTAGACTCTATTAATGACATAAGATTTGCCAAAGCGGATATTTCAGCAGGAGGCAACGCCACACATGCTGTTCAGCTGATTCAGAACGTAACGCTAGGTAAAGGCAGATGGTATAAGCTGACGTTCGATGCTAAGTCGAATGCGAATCGGAATATAACAGTCAAATTCGGCGGTGGTGAGAATCGTGGATGGACGACTTATACGGATAGCTTGGAAGCAAGGCTATCGGACTCTATACAAGCCTATGAAATGACTTTCCAAATGGGAGCAGAGACAGATACGCTCGCAAGAATGGAATTCAATCTTGGATTGAGTACGAATCCCGTCTGGCTTGGTAATGTGAAGGTAGAAGAGATAGCACCTCCTGATCTATATCATGAGAACGCTCCTAAAGAGCCATTAAACGGAAATCATGTGTATAATGGCACCTTCGATATCGGTCGGATGGACCGCATGACGTATTGGAATTTGGACGTGACCAATGGGAGTGCTACCGGTTCAGTGGATACGCTCTCTCGAGAACTGAAGGTATCCATAGGCGAAGGCGGGGTTGATGCGGAGACAGTTAAGCTGACGCAGAAAGGTATGAACCTCATTGAGGGTAACGATTACCAAGTGATGTTCAAAGCCAGAGCAACGGCTGCTAGATCAATACAGTTGGGATTAAATAATGGGGACGGAGCGGTCTATGTTAGTCCGACGACGATAGATCTTACCCCTGAGATGAAGGAGTATACATTTCTCTTTACGATGGAGCAGCCTACTGATGTGAACAGCTTGCTCGAATTTTGGTTAGGCGGTCGACAGGGTGATGTGTATTTAGACGACATTACGATGATGCGTTTAACGAATCATAATATGGATGAAATGGCACTCGCGGATCAATTCCCAGTGAAGAATGGTGACTTCTCGAATGGTATAACAAGCTGGAGTGAGCATGTGCAAGGTCGTTATGATGGCTGGGGATCGAGCGCAGACTTTAAGGTGCAGGATGAAGAGCTGAAGATAGCCGTTGCCAGCGAAGGTGTGAATCCATGGGATGTTATGCTTATGCAAACAGATTTCGATTTATTCAAAGGAAATACCTATACGGTATCACTGGATGTATATTCATCAAAGAATCGAGATATGGAAATTGTTATAGATGCTAACAACAATCGCTTATTATCGGAAATGGTACAGCTAACAGGGTCGATGCAGAGGTTTAGCTATGAACTGCAGATTCAGAACGATATTACGCCATCATTTAAGTTACTGCTTGGCAAGCTTGAGGGTGCAGGCGTAATAGGTGCACATGATATTTATGTTGATAATATTCGTGTTGAGCTGAAGGATGCTCGTACGAGAGCCTTTCCATTGCAGAACGGTTACTTTGACGCTGGTTTCCAGGATTGGAGCACACATGTACAGGGTATTTATGATGGTAGTTCAAGCGCAGTGTTTACGGTGGATGATGGAGCTATGAAAGCAGCTATTGCTAATACTGGTGCCAACGCTTGGGATGTCATTGTAGAACAACAATCGCTTGCGCTTGCGAAGGGCAAAACGTACATCGTATCATTTACAGCTAGAGCAAGCACTCCGCGTACGATTGAAGCTATCGTCGAGAACAGCAGCTATATCCGTTATTTGAATGAACAGGTGCAGCTAGATGATGTGACGCAAACGTACAGCTACGAGTTTACGATGGATAAAGACGAAGTAGCTGGATTCAAGCTACTGATGGGGAAACAAGACAATACGCCTACTGATGCGCATGATGTATTCATTGATAACGTTCGCTTGGAGCTTAAAGGAGCTAAGGAAGCGATCGGAGAGAAGGCGCGCAGCACGCATGACATAAGGTGACTCTGCCACCGGTATTGTATATCCGATGCTTCTGACAATGCGATTGGAAAGAACATCGATGTTACATTTGTCGAGAGGTAAACGAGGTATACGGCAAATAAGGAACCTCCATCATATAGTCCATCGCTGTATGGAATAGAGATCTATAGCTATGTCTGATTTGATGTATTCTCTCTATTAGGAATGATACTAAAGAACCTGACGGTGAACTTTCCGTCAGGTTCTTGGTTGCGCTAACCCAAATCCGAAAAATGAGACCCTAAATACGAAATATGAAGCCTTATGTCGGCGACGAAATACTCGTACTATAGAAGTAGAAGAAGAAGCAGTATATAGAAGTGTAAGTGCTTTCTATAGAGACAGAGAAAATGAAACAGCATGGAGGTAAGGAATGATGGAAATGGAACCTACAATGAATAAAGAACGTCCTTCACAGCAAATCCAGCCAACGAAGCCATCATCTACACGTAAATGGTTGAAGAGATTTTACACCCAAAGGCATCTTCAGACGATGGCCCTACTTGGGGTGATATGGATAATTATATTTAACTATGTTCCAATGTACGGTCTCATTATTGCTTTTAAAGAATTTGACATCATACGGACGATATCCGAGGCACCTTGGGTGGGGTTAGAGCATTTTAGAGAGTTTCTAGATGATGATAACTTAGTTAATGTGATTAAGAATACATTGGGAATGAGTTTCTTCAAGCTATTAATTGGGTTCCCTTTACCTATTATATTCGCCCTCTTCTTGAATGAACTACGGTCTGTCAAGTTCAAGAAATTCGTGCAGACGATATCCTATTTGCCTCACTTTCTCTCATGGGTTGTATTGGGGGGAATCCTCGCAACATGGTTGTCTGATATAGGGATTATTAATAACATATTAATCGCGCTACATGTCATTAAAGAGCCGATCACTTATCTGGCTGAACCTAGCTATTTCTGGACGATCATTATTACTTCGGATATATGGAAGGAGCTAGGCTGGTCAGCGATTATCTATCTAGCTGCTATATCAAGTGTATCTCCTGAAATGTATGAAGCAGCAACGATTGATGGTGCGGGACGTTTTCAGAAAATGTGGTATATTACACTACCATCGATTAAAGGTACGATAAGTATTCTATTCATTCTAGCCGTTAGTGGTGTGCTTAACTCTAATTTCGATCAGGTTCTAGTCTTACGGAACTCACTGAATGATAGTGCAAGTAACGTGATTGATTATTATGTATATAAAACGGGATTACTCTCGGGTAGGTATTCGTATTCTGCTGCTATTGGATTGATTAAGGCAGTCATTGCCATGATTTTACTACTTGTTGCGAATAAAATAACTAAAAAACTCAACGACACATCGTTGTTTTAGATAAGGAGGCTCATTCACTATGTTTACTCTTCAACGCAGAACGAAAGGTGAGGCCCTTTTCGATCTAATCAACACGGTCGGTATGCTCCTTATCTGTTTCGTCACCTTATATCCTATATGGTATGTATTGGTCAACGCCTTTAACGATGGGACAGATGCTATGCGTGGTGGTATCTACTGGTGGCCAAGAATATTCAGTTTTGAGAACTTCGAGGCGGTATTCGCCAGTCCGGGAATTATGACTGCGATGGGTGTTACGGTAGCTAAGACGCTGATCGGAACAGTAGCACATGTATTCTTTACAGCGATGGTTGCATATGCATTCTCGCGAAAAGGACTCATCGGAGGCAAGCTATATATTCTGATCGGTACTGTGACCCTATTCTTTGGGGGTGGATTGATCCCGACATTCTTATGGATAAGAGATCTTCATTTACTGGATAATTTCCTTGTATATATCATTCCTGTCTTATTCAGCTTCTTCGATCTTATCATCTTCATGACGTTCTTCCGGGAAATTCCCGAAGGGTTGGAAGAAGCTGCAAGAATGGACGGTGCGAACGATTGGTCCATCTTTCTGAGAGTAGTTCTTCCGGTATCGATGCCTGTGCTTGCGACCATTGCCTTATTCCATGGTGTATTTCAGTGGAATGATTATTTCACGGGAATAATTTATATCAACAATGTAGACCTGCAGCCTATTCAGACGTATTTGTACCGAGTCGTTGCGCAATCAAGTTCTAGTCAAATGATGTCAGCGGTACAAGGAAGCGCTGGAACCAAGACAGTGACATCACAATCAATCAAATTGGCGACGATGGTTGTCACGACACTACCGATTGTGTTCGTATATCCTTTCTTACAGAAGTACTTTGTAAAGGGTATGATGATTGGTTCAATCAAAGGTTAGTCCATAACTTCTAGGCAGTTCCTCTTTCCGCCTACGGGCGGTAAAGAGTTGTAATATACACAGTGAGATACTATTAACGAAAAGGGGTAAGATAATGAAAATCAAGTATTGGAAGCGTAGCTTATTATCGCTAGTAGCATTGGTTGTAGTCGTGTCTACAGCGGCTTGTTCCTCAGGGAATAGCAACGTTAGTAGCAACAATGGCAACAAAGCTGCCAACAACAAGGCGGAGGAAACACCGGTTGTTGAACAATTGTCAGCAGACACACCAGGTTGGCCACAAGATACTTCTCCGATTACATTCGATTGGTACCTGAATTTCTCTTGGTTTGCCAATAAGTGGGGCGTGGATCCGACGTCACAATATATTACGAAAAAGACGGGTGTCGATATTAACTTTGTCATTCCTGCAGGTAATGAGAATGAGAAATTGAATACACTCATCGCGTCCGGCGATCTTCCTGATTTCATTACGTTAGCTAATAATGAGGATTCTATCCAAAAGATGATTGATGGTGGATTGGTACTTCCACTTAATGAACTAGCTGATGAATATGATCCATACTTCTTTACGGCATCTGACGCAGCTAAATTATCATGGTATACAAAGCCTGATGGTAATGTGTATGCTTATCCAAACGCGTCGTCTTCTCCGAAGGATTATGCTGAATACGGAGATACTTATATTTCTAACCAAACGTTCCTCGTGCGTAAAGATATGTACGAAGCCATCGGTAGTCCAGATATGCGTACTCAAGAAGGATTCTTGAAAGCGTTACAATTGGCTAAAGAGAAATTCCCTTCTGTGAATGGCCAACCACTCATTCCACTAGGATTACATGAATTCGGAGAGAATGGTAACTATTCTCTAGAAGGTTATATTCAGAACTTGCTAGCTATCCCGAAAGCGAAGGACGGTAAACTCTATGATCGCGGTACGGATCCTGAATATGTGAGTTGGCTGAAAACAATACGTCAAGTCAACCAAGATGGATTACTTGCTAAAGATGTTTTCATTGATAAACGTCCACAGATGGAAGAGAAACTAGCACAAGGTCGTTATTTTGCAATGATATACCAGTGGAAGGATATGGAGGCGCAATTAAATTCGCTCTATAATACGGATCCAAATTCAGTGTACATTGCTGTTGATGGCCCAGCTAACTCTAACCTAGATGCGCCGACGCTCGACGGCCCTGGTATTTCCGGTTGGACAGTAACGTTGATTTCCAAAAATGTGAAAGACAAAGCACGTGCTATTCGGTTCCTAAGTTATTTGAACAGTGAAGAAGGAAATAAGGATTTATTCTTAGGTGAAAAGGGCTTTAGTTATGATACAATTGATGGGGTTGATCAGTTCTTACCTGATCAATTAGCATTATTAAATAAAGATCGTTCTGCATTTGATAAAGAGAATGGGTCATCCTTCACATTCTGGATGCTAATGAATACGAACATCACAGATCAATGGGCACCGAAAGCTGTAGAACCTTTCAAATCTATCCAAGATTGGACGAGAGGGAAGACGGTAAGTGCATCCGAATTCGAACTACTGAATCCGACAGGGAATTCTCCAGAGGGTATCATTAATTCAAAGCTTGGCGAGCTATTTGGTAAGACGCTACCGAAGCTGATTATGGCACCATCGGAAGCCGAGTTTGATAAGATTTGGAATGAGTATCAAGACAAGCGTAAGAAAGACGGCTTGGATGAAGTGACTGTATTCCAACAAGCGAAATATGAAGAGAACTTGAGTAAACTTCAAGAGTTTCTTAAATAAATGAAAAGGTAGTTGAGCCCCGATCTCCATGAAACCATGGGGTCGGGGCTGTTTCGACGAGAATGGGGGGGTGGAGATGATGAAGTGGGCACAGAAATATTTACAATCATGGTTATATTGGTGGGATCGTAGATCGTTACAGAGTCGACTCATATTGGCTTATATTCTTATCATTTTGGTGCCCAGTCTCATTGTTTCTATGTCTTCCTTCAATGCGGTTAATGAAACATATATTAAAGATACGATTAGTAAGAGTGGTAATTTGCTTGAAATGGAGAAGTTACACATTCTGAATCAGATTGAGTCAATGGAGCTTTCAGCTCAACTTGCGGTGTCAGATGAAACTGTTAATAATTATTTGACGAATAAGAGAGAAGCATCGGTAGAGGAACTTGTTGATTTCAATATGAATGCCTATGTTAATTTGACACGAATCCAGTTTAACAATCCTAATATTGAGCACTTGCGTTTATTCTCGGCTAGTAAGAATGTACACGAAATCTGGCCCATTATTTTTCGCGAAGATAGAATTCGGCAAGAACCATGGTATCCACAGACGTTTGGACTAGGGGATCAACAGATGTGGTATTTCCAAGACCATGATGTAGATTTCACCAAAAGAGATTCCAATGTCATAGCAGAGAAGAAACCTAAAATATCCTTACTTCGAGAGATCGAGAAACCTAAGGGTGTACATTCAGCTATTATTCAAGTGGATATGCTACTATCTAAATTCTCACCTAGGATATTCTCGGAAATGCAGGAAGACCAATCGCAACTGTTTCTAATTGACGGCGATATGAGAATATTTACAAGACAGGAGCATTTGCTCCTCGATGACAATAAGAAGATGAATCAGGCTATTCACGATCGTTTCAACTCTCTTCGACAAGGTGAAGTATGGGATACTCAGTATTATGAGAATGGGAAGTCATTCCTGTTCATTCAAGTTCCTATTGAGCGTTTAGGAGCCAACTTGTTGAATGTTGTCTCGATGGAGGAAGTTCTGAAGGATATATCTGTGATCCGGAACAAAACGATAGGAACAAATATTTTATTTGTAGTGTTATTTACGGTAATAGCGTATGTGTTAAACACGTTCATTCTCAAGGATTTAGTGAGACTCACTGAAGCGACGAAGAAAGCTCGTCGGGGTGAACTTTATACAGGGGTTACGATTCGCGGGGGTGGGGAGATTGGTGAACTAGCTCACCATTTCAATAAATTGATGCACAAGATCAATGAACTTGTTGCCGTAGATGTGCGTAAGCAGGCACTGACCAAAGAGGCAGAGCTACGAACGCTGCACAATCAAATTGATTCTCACTTTCTATACAATACGTTAGAGAATATTAAAATGCTGGCGGAAATAGAGAATCAGCGTACGATATCTGATGCGTTAACGTCACTGGGTGGGATGATGCGTTATAATTTCAAATGGTCAGGCGAGTATGTCAAATTAAAGGATGAGATTAGACATATTGAGAACTACATTGATGTTATGAATATTCGTTTTGATGAACCCATTTCGTTAATGATGGACATTGCACCTCAATATATGGAACTAGAAGTACTGAAGATGTCACTTCAGCCGATCGTGGAGAATTCTGTTAAGCATGGTTGGTCTGATACGAGTGGTGAAGCGGCTGATAAAAGAATAGATATCGTAGTGGAGACGTTAGAGAATAATATTTGTATCTCCATTACGGACAATGGGGATGGCATGGGAAGCGATCAGCTCTTAGAATTAAATTCAAGAATTCGAGAAGAGCAATTCAATACTCAGCATGCGTTATCAAGAGACAGGCAGGGTGATGTAAAGGCCGTAGTAGGGATTGGACTGCATAATGTCCATCAAAGGATTCAACTGTTCTATGGTATGGAATATGGATTGGAGATATCAAGTGGCGAAGGTATATATACGAAGGTACTAATCACATTACCCAGAGTATTATTGACAGGAGGAAGTACCAATGAAGCGGACTCTGCTGATCGTAGATGATGAGAAGATTATTCGATATGGGTTGAAGACGATGATTGAACGAGAGTATCCAGATACATACGATATTGTTATGGCGGCCAATGGCCAGAGTGCATTGGATACTTATCGTAGTACAGCTGTTGATATTATCATTACCGATATACGCATGCCTGTGATGGATGGCATTCGTCTTTTAGAGGAGTTATCTAAGGAGGCGCAAGGTAACGGGCCAGTCATTGTCATATTAAGTGGGTATGATGATTTCAAATATGCGAAGACCGCGATTAAATATAAGGTGAAGGATTACTTGCTGAAGCCGATTCGCAGGGAAGAATTATTCGATCTACTGACACGGATCGAGAAGGAATTAACAGAGCAGGAAATGATCAATCAGCAACGAGCCAAGGAAGGTCAATTGTTCCAAAAGGGGATTCGTTCCAGTCGAATTCAGCAATTATTGGTTCATCCGGGCAGCTTATCGGAGGAGAATCTAGAGAAATATAGTCATGAGATTCAATTCGCCAATTTCGGAACGCCACTTACAGTAGCTGTTGCAAACTTTCAATATGAAGATGGATCTAGGATGGTACCAGGTGAAATACACCATTTAGTGGAGCGATTGTCTGGATCATTAGTGGGGAGACTCGAAGTTATAACTTCGGATTCTGAAGGGAAGTCAGTATTGATTGGGAGTCCGAAGAGTCTGTTTCATGAGCTATCCAAACAGGCTGAAGCTAAAGGATGGCATGGTTTGCGTATAGGTATTAGCAGTACAGAGGGTCATCACTTAGTGGATATCAGAACGTTATATGAGGAAGCTATTCAGGCGCTACAATATACCTTCATGTATCCGCAATCCTATTTCATTGAATACGAGACGATAGAGGGAAAGCGGAGTTCCTTTCCGCTACCCCATGAAGATATTCGTAAATTAGCTAATATGTTAGGTACAGACCGTGAGAAAGAAATGTTGGCTCTATTAGCTTCTATATTTCAGACGGAACATTTACAACATATGGACATTTCGTATTTGGAACGCGTCAGTAGACTGATGAATGAGCAGGTATTAGATGAGGTATTTCTTGTATACGGAGAATCTTCTATAGAAGTACTTAAGCTGTACAAGAAGGTAGGGAATATGTCCAACTTTCACAGCTTTCATGATTATTATCGTAAGTTGGAGCATCTACTTATTAGTGTCAATGATTATGTTACGCAGGTTCGATCAGCTTATACCGAGAATGGTGATATGAAAGAGGCGGTCGCTTTTATAGAAGAGTACTATTCCCGCCCGTTGAACATGGCAAGCGTAAGCAATCATGTGTCTCTGAGTTACTCCTATTTCAGTGAGGCATTTAAAGCACATACCGGTGAGAATTTTGTTCTATATTTGAAAAAGGTGCGGATTAGGAAAGCGAAGGAACTGTTGCTGAAAAGTTCGGTGAAGCTATCTGTCATAGGAGAATCAGTAGGCTTTGAGAATAGCAAGCAATTCTCCCGTGTGTTTAAAGAGCTAGAGGGAGTAACGCCTCAGGAGTACCGAATCAAAGTTCAAGCAGATGTGAAATTAAAGGATGTTAATAATTAAGTTCGTGAAACAAATAGAAAAGTATAAGTTTCTTTGAGGACCTTTAGAGGCCTACGGGAACGAAGTAAGTGCTTAAACAACACTTAAATGAGTAGAATAGGCTGGCTAGCGAGAATTAAGTGCACGGATGGTAGTTAAAACCGGAAGAATCGCGGAAAATTGGGTTTTTCGTGAAATTAGATACCTTTTTAACAACTAAAGTGGGGGAAAGAGGAATAATGGTGGATTTAGAGGACAAATTTGCAACTAGCTTAGATGTACTCCACCTTTTCGTTAATTAACAGATGCAAAAAGTACATCTAAATCTGATCAATTTCCTCTAACACTAATTTTAGCTGCACAGAGTACATCTAGATTACTCAAATTCCCAATTTACATCGTTATCGTCACTTTTAACTGTAGATTTGCATCTATTTCCCGCTTCCGTACCTTTCACGCTATTTTAAGTGCACTTATATTAGACAAGAAAAAACATATAAAGGTGGTTTTATAAAATGAATATGAATGAATTTATTGATTTTTGTAGGAAAGGTAAACCGATTTCAGGTGAGGACAAAGAATTACATGGCCTACTAACCCAAAATAGTTATGAAGCCATAAGGATAACAACGGCATTAAATACGTCCCATCATTCTAGAGAAGAAATAGTCGATATTTTTAGTGAACTAACAGGTAACAAAGTTGATCCTTCCTTTATGTGTTTTCCGCCATTTCATACAGACTTTGGTAAGAATATTACCTTTGGAAAAAATGTGTTTTTGAACACAGGATGTTCATTCCAGGATAGGGGTGGAATTAGTATAGGGGACGGTTCAATGATTGGCATGAATGTCGTGATTGCTACACTTAATCATGGGTTAGATTTAGAGACAAGAAACACAACGTTTCCCTTTCCAGTTATGATTGGTAAGAATGTATGGATTGGGTCAAGCGCAACAATACTACCTGGTGTGACGATCGGGAACAACGCTGTTGTTGCAGCAGGAGCAGTTGTAACGAAGGACGTTCCTGAGAATACTGTTGTTGCAGGCGTCCCGGCTAAATTTATGAAGAAGATATAATGAATGAATGAATAAAGATCCACTCCAAAACTTTGGAGTGGATCCTTTTCGTTACGATTCGTTGGCTTGTATGACTAATTAAACAGCGATGCTCTTCAGATCATTGAAACACCGCGCTCAAAAATGATGGTCCCATCGGTGTAAATCTTGAAAATAAACAAAGCCGAGATAGACTTTCTATCTCGGCTTTGTTGTCATATATATTCTATTTGATGAAGGTGGAAAAGTAGCGGCAACTCTGTCAGAATTGTATCTGGTGATATTCACGCCTAATACAGGCTATTATTCATCATCTTTGGAAGAATCATAAACAATTCGAACTCCCAGGGAGCTATAGGTTTCTTCTTTATAATGACCTTGTGAGCAAGATTTAACTATGCACAAGGTAGTATCTTCGATGGATAGTAATTCATTACACTCAGGACATCTATGTTCAAAGAGGCTCTTAAATAGTTTAAACATGATAACCTCCTAATTCACATGAATTTACTTGGTATTTATTATACCGTTACGATTACCTATTGTACAGAGGGTAATTAGATTATTATTGCCTAACTCAATGTACTTCACTCTATCATTGGGTTAGAGAGATAAGGGTGTGCCTAGTTGGATATTATTTTTTCAATGATTATGATCATTCTTGGTTTTATCGGATCCTTCTTTTCTGGAATGTTGGGCATCGGAGGAGCCATTATTAATTACCCATTGTTACTCTTTGTTCCTTCAAGCCTTGGTGTGGCTAACTTTACGGCACAAGAAGTGGCAAGCATAAGTATTTTTCAAGTATTTTTTGCGTCATTAGCTGGTATTCTTGCTTATAGAAGAAAGAGTAAGAAAAGTAAGAACACCTCGTTGATTCATAAGGGATTAGTGCTCAATATGGGGATTAGTATTTTGCTGGGAAGTCTTATCGGTGGGTATGTTTCTCAATTTCTAGTTGGTGACACCATTAACATTATTTATGGCGTACTTGCGATTATTGCTGTTGTACTCATGGTCATTCCCAATAAAGGAACACAACAAGATGATTCTGTCGAAATATTATATAATAGAACCATTGCAATTGGAGCCGCCTTTTCAACCGGAATTGCATCAGGAATTGTTGGCGCAGGTGGGGCCTTCATTCTTATTCCGGTGATGTTAACGGTTTTGAAAATTCCAATAAGAACAACAATTGCATCATCCCTTGCCATCGTATTTATTTCAGCGATAGGTGGCGTCATCGGAAAAGTAACAGGCGGACCCATTCCATTACTGCCTATCCTCTTTACCGTAATAGGGAGTTTATTAGGTGCTCCGCTTGGATCGCGTATGGGTGCAAGAATGAATGTGACATATTTACGGTACATTTTAATCATTTTAATTTCATTAACTGCCATTAAAATATGGATGTCTATCATATAAACTAGGGAAGGGGGGCTTGTACTATGAATGATAACCGGGAAGATGAACAACTTACTGACATTCACCGAACGTATCATGAGGCCGAACTAGTACTCGAAGGATATACGGAAGTGAGGAATGGTGTGGGTCAGGCATACGCCGTACCTGTATTAACGGTAGGTTCACAGCGGATTCAGGCTGCCGAAGTATCGCGGAGTATCAAGCCAGATGGTTCACTAGTACCTGTTCCCCTTGGTTATGTAGCTGTAGACACACTCAGACAAGCAGGAGTCGGTCCCATGGGAAGAACTATTCATGGAGCCCTATTGGACAGGCCTTATCATCTAACGGCATCAGAGATTATTGCTCGTGGAAGTGAGAGAATGCAGGGAGCATGGAGCAGTATTGTCTTTCCAGATTTGGTATGGCCATATGGAGGGGCTCTCCCCATCTATGAGCATCTACAATTTTTGGCCAAATGGGGTTTGAACGGCGGCGTTAGAGGTGGAGCATTACATCATGCAGAACAATTACGTTTGTTTATGAATGATATGGTGAAGAATGATCCGGAAACCCGAATTCTTGTAATAGGTAAGAAGACTTTACTGGACAAGCTGAAAGAGAGTTGGCGTACATTAGACGCTATGTGGCTTATGGTGGGTGGCAAGGATAAGATCATTCAAGAGATACTTTTGAGCGGAGTAATTATTTCTACGCCAAGTGTAGCTAAGCAACAGCAGGTAGAGAGGATGTCTTTTGATATCATTCTCATGCTTGAACCGGATGACCTAACGAAGAGCAGCACGACTCAAATATATAAGCAATTGAAGAAGATGAAGTCACGGCTCAAGTTGGCTATTTACTCCGAAGCGGATTATATAGCACAATCTTATGTCTCTACTGCCCATATGAATTTGTTAAAGATCAATGATTATACCGTAGCTCAATACGTCATATATAACCCTAGCCAGCCTAGAAAAGAATTGCCACGACCCTACAGAAGGATGGAAAGACCATCAATGATTCAGGAGGAATCGGTCCCTCTTCATATGACAGAGATGGAATTGGTGGAAGAGCGTACTGAGAGGGGTATGGCGATTCCGCGGAGGGAGGCGAGACTTGAGCTCGAACCTAAGCAGCTTCCAATTCAAGCTCCTATCTCATCGAAAGAGCTTACTTCACTTCGAGGTGTCCTCAGCAAGAATGAACATCGTTTCACCAAGAGGGCAAAACAGTTAGAGGATCAAGTGGGTACAGAGGTTGTATTTGTACCGTTTATGAACTATTGGCCTACTTATGATAGTATGACAGGATCGCAATCGAGATGGTATTTCTATTGGAGAAGCGAAGTGCGAGAGCAGCGTTACCCCGATAGTAGTCTGTCTTATATTTTTCTTTATGTGTATGAGTTGATTAATGGTATTGGTTGGAAGGATCCAATGGATGGCTATCAACTTATGGTGGATGTATGGTTGGCTTATCGAGAACACCATCCCAAGCTTACGACCTACATGCTAGAATGGATTACGGACTTTACTCTGGTACATCAGATTCCCATTCCCCATCAGGATGTGTTTCAATCTGTGCCGAATGAGCTGTCTGGTGACGTACTGGAATTAGAGTTGATGCATAGATTCAATACTGAACCGTTAGACATTCCGTTCTCTCTGTTAGTACGCTTGGCGGATGTTGATGTGCGTAAGAGTAAGTTTTACATCGGTGGCGGGGATATACCCCTGAATGAATATGCCCCTAAAGTATTAGCACTTGTTGATGCTTATTTAGCGAAACAACAGGGGTTACGTCTCATTGAAATATTCTATCCGGGGTCACCTGTGGGTAAGGAAAGACCACTCTTCCTTAGTGCAACGTATGATGAGTCACTCTATGGTAGATCGACCGTTGTAAGTGTGACCAAGCTCAGTCAGCATGCCCCCCTCAGGGAGTACATCACCCATTTGATTCGGCTGACGGAGAATAAGCTTCGAGAACATATGAATTTCAAAGGAAGGCTTCGGGGCATTGAGCTGGAAGCGGAGATTGAAACGTTGGTCTCTCGCTACATGGATCGTATGCTGAAGGTAACAACTAGCTCAGAAGTACTTGGTCCCGTCGTCGTGATTGATGAGGAGAAGCTCGCGCGGATTCAGCGTGATTCGGAGTTCGTTCGGGATATATTGACGGTGAATATAGATGAAGGGGACGAGCAACCAGAAGAGCAAGCGAGACTAAAGGTTGCTCAGAATCTCGATAACGAAGTAGAGCATGTTCCTGAACAACAAGAGGCAGAATCCACGCGGCTTGCTACAGAGAGTGTAGAAGAAGTTGACCATAACTGTAAGCCTATCGCCCCCCTCGTGACATGGGACGTCACTGGATTACCAGAAGAGTGGATGCAACTTGCGGACGCACTGAGTGTAACTCAGTTGGAGGCACTCTATATACTGAAACAAGGACAAGGTCTTTCAGGACTAATGGATATCGCCAATGAAGTAGGAACGATGCCAGAATTACTACTAGATGACATTAATGAACTTGCGATGGATACGATAGGTGACTTAATGATCGATGGTGATGAATTGATGGAAGACTATGTGCCTATGTTGACTACTCTAGTCAGAGAAGAGTGAAGAGGTGAATAACATGAGTGAATTGAAAATTCCCAAAAGAATGACAACTGCGCTTGTAAATTCATTAACCGCAGGTGTAGTACCAAGAATTGGACTGGAGCATATCGCTGTCGGGCGCAAATATGAAATTGAAGCGATTCTACGTGATATGGATAATGTCTCCGAAGGGGGAGCCACGTTCAAGCTTATTACTGGACGATATGGAAGCGGGAAGAGCTTTCTGTTACAAATGATCCGAAATTATGCTATGGATCGAGAGTTTGTTGTGGCAGACGCTGATCTATCGCCTGAGCGACGCTTGGTTGGAACGAAGGGACAAGGGTTAGCGACGTATCGTGAACTGATGACCAATCTTTCCACACGTACTCGTCCAGATGGTGGAGCGCTTGAAGTGATTTTGCAGAAATGGATTTCTTCGATTCAGCAGACAGCCATGAAGGAGTTGGGTCTTCGACCGAATGATCTTGCGCTGAATCAGGAAGTGGAGCTACGGATATTCGCTATCACAACAGAGATGCAGAATATGGTCCATGGTTTCGACTTCGCCAAGGTATTAGCAGCCTATTGGAACAGTTATAAGTTAGCAGACGATGAAGGTAAACAGGCTGCACTTCGCTGGCTACGTGGGGAATACCCGACGAAGACCGAGGCCCGTAGATCGATAGATGTCGGAGTTATTATCGATGATAGTAACTGGTACGACTATATGAAGCTGTGGTCGGAGTTCGTAGCCCGTATCGGTTACAAAGGCTTATTACTGTTCATTGACGAAGGGGTTAACTTGTACAAAATAACGAACAGTATTTCCCGCCAGAGCAACTATGAGAAGCTGCTCATGATGTTCAATGATACGATGCAAGGTAAAGCAGAGCATCTAGGTATATTTTTGGGTGGAACGCCTCAATTTGTAGAGGATCCACGGCGAGGATTATTTAGTTATGAAGCACTTAGATCACGGTTGGTAGAAGGACGGTATGGAGCAGAGGGCTTGAAGAATTACACGGGACCGATGCTCCGTTTGAACATGTTATCCCATGAAGAAATCCTGATTCTATTGCAGAAGCTGAGTAATATTCATGCGATGCACTATAGTTATGAGTCGTCATTGAACGATCTACAACTAGTACAATTTATGGAGCTTGCGGTCGGTCGATTGGGAGCGGATGAACTACTCACGACACGTGAAATTGTACGGGATTTCATGGATTTACTTAATACGCTCCATCAGAATCCAGAGAAGACATATGAGGATCTACTTGGTGAAAGACATGTGGCACCCGCCGCGGCTGATCCGGATGAAGTGAATGACTTCCTCGCGGAGTTCGAATTATGAGCGATAATCCATTCTATAGACTAGCCCCGTTTATTCAGGAATTCATATATCGCAAAAGATGGGATGAATTACGTGAAGCACAAGTAGAAGCTTGCCGTGTTCTTTTCGATACACCGCATCATCTACTTATTGCTTCGGGGACGGCCTCTGGTAAGACGGAAGCCGTCTTTTTCCCAGCGTTGACAGAGTTACATGAAAGGCCATCTAAATCCGTAGGGATTCTGTATATTAGCCCACTTAAGGCGTTGATCAATGATCAATTTGAACGATTAAATGAGCTGCTTCAAGAGGCTGAAATACCAGTATGGCATTGGCATGGGGATGTCCCCCAGGCAGAGAAGACGAAGCTTATGAAGAAGCCTTCCGGTGTACTTCAGATTACGCCTGAATCTCTCGAAGGGCTTCTCATGAACAGACCGAACGCAATTCCAGCCTTATTCCATGATCTGAGATACATCATTATTGATGAAGTACATGCATTCATGGGATCAGATCGTGGCATTCAAGTGTTATGCCAGCTTGCTAGAATCGAGCGAATGGCCTACTGTACGCCACGAAGAATTGGTTTGTCGGCAACGCTCAGTGACTATGATTCAGCAACGGAATGGATTAGCGCGGGCACAGACAAGCGGACGGAGATCGTATCTCCACAGGGGGGACGGAAGCTGAAGTTGAGTGTGGAGCATTTCTCGTTTCCTGATGCGCGGAATGAAGAAGAGGCTAAGATGTTGGAATATGCGAAACAAGCATATCATGACTATATTTACGATCATACACATCATAAGAAAGCGCTAGTATTCACCAATAGCCGTTCAGATGCGGAGTTAATGACGCTAGAGCTTCGGCGTATCGCAGCAAAACGCCATGAACCCGATGTATTCTACGTGCATCATGGAAGTATATCCGCGATGCTGCGTGAAGAAGCAGAGGCCGCACTTCGTACAGGCTATGGACCTGCCGTTGCGGCAGCAACATTAACACTTGAGTTAGGCATCGATCTCGGAGAATTGGAACGAGTAGTTCAACTCGGAGCACCTTATAGCAGTTCGAGTTTCGTCCAAAGGTTGGGGCGATCAGGACGCCGGGGTAGCGCAGCTTCGGAAATGCTGTTTGTATGCCCAGAAGAAGAGGATGAAGAAGCACAACTTCCAGCTCGAATGCCATGGATGTTGCTACGGGCTATAGCGGTGATTGAGCTATACGTTCGAGAGAGATGGGTCGAGCCCTTACATGTTCGTCAAATGCCCATGGGTCTGCTCTATCATCAAACGATGAGTACGCTCAAGAGTTTAGGCGAAGCAGAGCCGGCGGAACTCGCAAGAGCAGTGCTTACATTACCTTCTTTTAAACAGATTCAACCAGATGACTATAAGATACTCCTGAACTATTTACTGCAGACGGACCACATCCAACGGACAGAAGTAGGGACTCTAATTATTGGGTTAATGGGTGAGCGGATCGTGAACAATTTCCGTTTCTATGCTGTGTTCAAAGACGATGAGGAACATGTCGTATATAATGGTACGGAAGAAATAGGCTCCATAACGACAGTTCCACCACCGGGTTATTGTTTCACCCTAGCAGGTAAACTCTGGAAAGTAGAAGAAGTAGACACGAAGCATCAAGCCGTCTATGTGAAATCATCACGTGGAAAGGTGGACACGCTTTGGTTGGGGGCTGGAGGCGATGTGCACACCCGTGTTGTGCAGAAGATGCGTGAGATATTGGAAGATGGTTCCATCTACTCCTATTTAGCGCCTAATGCAGTGAATCGGCTCGAACGAGCTCGCCGTCTTGTAAGAGAAAGTGGAATGTTACGTAGTTCTGTCATTCCAGCAGGGGGCGATTCCTTCTTCATTATGCCTTGGGTCGGAAGTAAGCAATTCCGTACCTTGGAACGGTTAATTAAGAACAACCTGAAGGATAAGCTGAATCTACGGTCTATCGTTCCTATGGAGCCGTATTATATGGTAGTAGCGGGTAAAACCAACGCGGACACTCTTCTAGAACATATCATAGCGGAATCCGGCAGCTGCGAGGATCCCATATCTCTCCTATCCCCAGATGAAGCGCCGTATTTAGGGAAATACGATGAGTTCATTCCACCTGAGCTGGTGCGGAGAGCTTTTGCCACAGACGGGTTGGATGTTAAAGGATTGGTTAAGGCGTTGAGCTAGTCAGAAATATTCTAATTTAGGCAGTGGATGTAATGAACGATACTCTAATGGAGATATGCCGAAGTGCATTCGGAATACCCGGTGAAAATAAGAGTAGCTGGCGAAGCCGCAAGTCTCGGCAATATGCTCCAGTGTCAATTCGCTGTACCTAATTTGTTCTACAGCAGATTTGAGGCGGATTTCAATTGCATATTGAATCATTGTTTTTCCATAATGTTCCTTGAATAGCCTTACTGCTCGAGATAGACTGAGACCCGCATAGCTGGCAGCTTCTTCGAGTTTGAAGGTAATCGTGGCATGCTCTTCAATGAATCGCTTGAGCTTCAGTGTCGCTGAACCTTTTCGATCCGTCTGAATATTCTCGGTAATGGCTCTATCAATATATAGACAAAGGCTGCGTAACAGCACATCCTTCAGTTCTTCATCTTCTTCGAGTGAACCGCGTCGTTTCTCTAGCAGAAGGTTGCGCCATAAGCTAATCAGCTGAGCATCGGTGCCAATTCGGTTAGTCACTGGACGGTCCTGCCGTTTCCACCAGGCATCAATCCAGGAACCTTGGCAGAACAAATAGTAATCTCCGCTAGATAAGCGTCCCTTAGTAGGTGGATCTTTCACGGTTAGTTGGTAATCATCACCTGGCTGAAGCAGAAGCAGATCACCGCCGACCAGGGTATATATTTTACCGCCTGAAATCACTTCGCAAGAGCCTTCTGTTTGCAAGCGGAAAAGGTAGTTCTGTAATCCACCCTTCAGATTGTGGTTAAATGATTTATAGTGATATGAGTAATCACAGAGAAGCAGAGATGTGTCCACAGGGTTAATCCTCCTAATTGATGTTGAGCAAATAGTTCATGTTTTGCCGATATTGTATATGTTCATTTTAGCCTGAATTGCCCTAGAATGATATAAGAGCGAATTAGCATAAATTTAATCAGATTGAGGTGCTTGTTATTATGAACAAGATTAATATAGGGTTGCAACTGTACACTCTCCGTGATGAAACAGCAGTAGATTTCGAAGGCACGCTTCGTAAAGTGGCGGCACTTGGTTATCAAGGTGTTGAATTTGCTGGTTATGGAGATATTCCTGCCGAAGAATTGAAATCGCTGCTTGATGAGTTGGGTCTGAAAGGATTCAGTAGTCATGTTTCACTTCAAGCTATGCGTAATGATTTGCACAAAGAGATCAATTACTTGCAAACTATCGGTGCAGAGTTTATGATATGTCCTTATCTAATGCCTGAAGATCGTCCTCAGAGCAGTGAAGAGTGGAGCAAGTTATTCTCTGAGTTGCAAGAAATAGGTGCTGAGGTAAATAAGCATGGATTGACGTTTGGTTATCACAATCATGATTTTGAATTTCATGACCAAGTTGGAGATCATAACGCATTTGATGCTATGTTCAATGAAACAACACCAGCAGCGGTTCAAGTGGAGATGGACGTGTGTTGGGTACAATTCGCAGGTAAAAATTCGATTGAGTATATTAACAAATATGCAGGTCGTCTACCACTTCTTCATCTAAAAGATTTCAGCATAGACGAGCAGGGACAGATGAAGACGCTAGAATTAGGACAAGGCTCAGTGAATCTGCCAGCTGTTATTGAAGCTTCTGCGAAAGCGGGAGTGAAATGGCTGATCGTCGAGCAGGACGTATGTCAGAACCCACCGCTTGAAAGTATAACGAATAGCTATAACTGGCTCAAACAGAATTATTTAAACTAACTCAAACAATAGGTTGTTCAAAAGGTCATCTTTTGATCACGAAGCTTACCGAGAAGTGTATTCGACATCGAATATTGAATTCAGCTGGTCCTAGCGTATGCTTTCGAAGTATGTTTCCTTCGAAAACATTTTAGGTGCTCACGTAGGTACTGCAAGCGTAGCCTTCCGAGGTCGTTTTCTACGAAAACGTGTAGCTCCGCTCCTTACGTCCCTAGCTTCATTCAATCTTCTTGGTGCTGAAAATCTGACTTTTTGAACTCGAACTATAAAACATTCACTCAGAGGAGATTACTAACATGACAAAAATTAAAGTTGCCGTATTCGGCTGTGGCGCTATTGCCGAACGTAGACATATTCCAGAGTACGCTGCTAACGAACACGTAGAACTAGTTGCTTTTGCAGATCCTATCATCGAACGTGCGAACAAAATGGCTGAAACTTATGGTGGTAAAGGATATGCTAGCTTCGAGGAATTACTGGCTAATGAAGAAGTAGACGCGGTTAGCGTATGTACACCGAACTACCTCCATGCTTCAATGGCTGTTGCGGCTGCTAATGCAGGCAAGCATGTCTTGGTTGAGAAACCAATGGCTTGTACAACTGAAGAGGGAGAGCAAATGATTGAAGCTGCTCGTAAGAACGGCGTGTACCTGATGGTAGGACACAATCAGCGTTTGATGCCTCCTCACGTGAAGGCCAAAGAAATTCTAGACTCCGGTAAGCTAGGTAAAGTTCTTAATTTCCGTACAG
The DNA here is from genome assembly GCF_056786405.1 of Paenibacillus sp. Y859. Lineage (NCBI taxonomy): Bacteria > Bacillati > Bacillota > Bacilli > Caryophanales > Paenibacillaceae > Paenibacillus > Paenibacillus sp. Y859. The sequence continues at coordinate 64,377 of NZ_JBXCIZ010000016.1, forward strand.
CATTTGGTCACCCTGGTCCAGAAGCCTGGAGTGTAGACGGTGCAAGCAGCTGGTTCTTCCGCAAAGAAGAAGCAATCATGGGTGCTATGGGCGATCTCGGCGTACACAAATCAGACTTTATCCGTTATTTATTGAATGATGAAGTAGCTGAAGTAGCTGGTTTTATCGGTACATTGCACAAAGAAGGTACAGAAGTAGACGATAACGCAACTTGCCTTCTCCGTATGAGAAGCGGTGCAATCGGAACATTGGTTGCAAGCTGGACGCAATACAAAGGTGGAGACAACAGTACTGTGCTATGGTGTGAGCATGGTGTGATGAAGATTGGTACCGTAGACGGCGACGAAGTGATCGTGGAACTTACCAACGGTACAGTTGAAACTTACAAAGTTGGTGCTATGTCAACGAATGAGAAGCAAGTGCCAAGTGGCGTCATCGATGCTTTTGTAGAATCCATTGTAACGAACACGCCTCCTACGATCTCTGGAGAAGAAGGTCTGAAATCCTTGCAAGTCATTCTGGCTGCATTCGAATCCCAGGCGACAGGTCAATTTATCAAGCTATAATAAATAACCAATTATTCGGATAAAAGATAAGCAAACTAACCTACCGTATACCCTAATTGGGTGTGGTAGGTTAGTTTTTTTTTGCTTTTGGAAGTGTGGGATTCTCGTGAGGATTCTAACGGAAGTAGAGGACCTTATTTTGTCGGAAACGTCACTTTTGAAATTCTAAGGGAACTGAGCGACCTTATTTATCCTTTATCTCTTGAATTGGACCATTTATCTGCATATAGAGGCCTGTAGTTCCGTTAAACTTTTATATTAGTGTTTTTTTATAGAATAGTGTCGCCTGGTTCCGTTAGAAAAAGGTGAACCTGGAATACGCCTACTACGGTAATCAGAATATTAAGGTTCTCAAGTAATGTTGACTAGGAAAGCAGGGTGACTCTTAAATTAATTAATAGCTACCAACAGAGCAATCAGTTGTTGTATATTATAGTTATATTGTTCCAAAAGTAGATCGATGTTCTGATGAAATGCTTAAATTTCTGAGAATTGACTGGTTCGACTCAAAATAGCAGGTCAAGGGAGTGATCCTTGATCTGCTATTTTGAGTTTCTGGTTCATGCAATAATCATTGACAAAATAAACCCTAACCAAGATAATGTTAGTGTCCTAACAATATAAGGAGGCTACTATGGATCAGAATGATACGATTGGGTTCGAGATTAGAATACTATCCAATATAATAAAACGATTTGTTGATCAGTCAGCCACTAAAAAGTATGTAGATGAGCTTACGGGGACACATGGCTGGGTGATTGGCTACTTATATGAACATCGTGAAGAGGATATATTTCAACGCGATTTAGAGAACGAGTTCTCTATTCGACGATCGACGGCTACGGGTATACTGCAGCTTATGGAGAAGAATAAACTCATTGTGAGGACTTCAGTTGACTATGATGCAAGACTCAAGAAATTAACACTCACACCTAGAGCTATCGAGATACGCGAGATCATTGAAGAAGACATTAAACGAATCGAAGCGCAACTCTCGAGAGGCCTAACAAAGGAGGAAATCAGTAGCTTTTTAACCATTGTGAAGAAGATTAAAAATAATATTGAATAGAAGCTATCATTTATATGGGGGCAAGCTACATGATTAGAAAACTAGCAGGCAGTATAAGGCAGTACAAAAAGGCTTCCATTCTCACACCTGTTTATATGGTACTAGAAGTGGTAATGGAAGTTATTATTCCGCTGTTGATGGCCTTTTTAATTGATTTTGGAATCGACGAAGGTAATATGAGCGTGATATGGAAATTGGGCATAGCCTTAGTTCTTTCTGCTATTATATCTTTGATATTCGGTGTATTATCGGGTAAATATGCTGCTATAGCATCGGCGGGTTATGCCAGTAATCTGCGTCAGGATATGTACCATAATATACAAAGGTTTTCATTTTTCAATATGGATAAATTCTCGACTTCAAGTATGGTTACGAGACTCACAACGGATGTAACGAACGTGCAGAATGCCTATCAAGTCATTATACGAATTGCGGTACGTTCTCCGGTTATGCTCGTATTTTCGTTGATTATGGCCTTTGGAATTAACGCAAGAATTTCACTTATCTTCCTTGTATTAATTCCATTTCTGGCTCTAGGATTATGGTTGATTATTAGAAATGCTCATCCGATCTTTGAACGGGTATTTCGCACTTACGATAAGCTGAACAATGCAGTCCAAGAAAATCTGAGCGGGATTCGGGTTGTTAAATCTTATGTACGTGAAGATCATGAGAAGGACAAGTTCAACAAGGTATCCAATAGCATCTTTAAAGATTTCTCGAAGGCCGAGAAGCTATTAGCATTTAACAGTCCGTTAATGCAGGTATCTGTCTACTCCTGTATTCTTCTAATCTCATGGTTCGGTGCGAGAATGATCGTATCTAATACAATGACCACGGGCGAATTGGTAAGCTTAATCGCTTATGCTATGCAAATACTGATGAGCCTTATGATGCTATCCATGGTATTCGTTATGATTACGATTTCACGAGCTTCAGCGGAAAGAATTGTTGAACTTTTAGATGAGAAAAGCGATCTACACAATGTGGACCATCCTGTGAATGAAGTGAGAAGCGGTGAGATTTCATTTAACGATGTGAACTTTAGTTATACGAAGGACCCTAATAAGTTAAGTCTGGAAAATATCAATATCGAGATTAAATCAGGTGAAACGGTCGGTATTATCGGAGGGACAGGGAGTTCCAAAACAAGCCTAGTACAGTTGATTCCTCGCCTGTACGATACGACGGAGGGCTCTGTTATGGTAGGCGGTATAGATGTTCGGAACTATGACATTGAAACGCTACGTAACGATGTTGCCATGGTGTTGCAGAACAATATTTTATTCTCCGGTACGATCAAAGAGAATCTACGCTGGGGCTGTGAAGAAGCAACGGATGAGGAACTTGTTACTGTATGTCAATTGGCTCAGGCCGATGACTTCATCCGCGCTTTCCCTGAGGGATATGACACTTACATTGAACAAGGGGGTTCTAACGTATCGGGTGGGCAGAAGCAGCGTCTATGTATCGCAAGAGCTCTTTTGAAGAAACCGAAGATTCTAATTCTTGATGATTCGACAAGTGCGGTTGATACGAAGACAGATACACTGATCAAGCAAGCGTTCCGGAATGATATCCCGAATACGACGAAGCTCATTATCGCGCAGCGGGTTTCCTCTATTCAAGATGCGGATAAGATCATTGTGATGGATGGCGGTAGAATGAATGCTATCGGAACCCATGATGAACTTTTGCGAAGTAATGCTATTTATCAAGAGATGTACTACTTACAAGTGAAAGGGGGGGATAGCGTTGAAACCGCATAAGACCCAAAGTAATCGCGTAGCAATTAAACGTCTATTATCTTATGTAACGGGTCAATACAAGATACCGTTTACTTTCGTCCTCGTCTGTATTCTTGTAAGCTCTCTTGCTGGTGTAGCAGGATCAATGTTTCTTAGAGTGGTGATTGATGATTATATTGCTCCTCTCCTGCTTGAGGCGAATCCTCTCTTTGCGGGGCTCTTGCAAGCGATACTTATCATGGGGGCAATCTATCTAGCTGGTGTCATAGCGACATTCATATACAATAGATTGATGGTCGTCATTGCACAAGGTGTACTCAAGAAGATTCGTGATGAGATGTTCTCACATATGCAGAGTCTGCCTATCAAGTATTTCGATACTCATTCTCATGGTAACGTCATGAGCCATTATACGAATGATACCGATACGCTCAGACAAATGATCTCACAGAGTATTCCGCAGGTGATATCCTCTGTCGTAACGATTATTGCTGTATTTTTCGCTATGCTTTCGACGAGTGTTTATTTGACTCTGGTTGTCATAGTAATGGTGTTCGTTATGATGTTTGTGGTCAAGAAGATTGGTGGGAATAGTGCTAAGTACTTTATGAAGCAACAACAATCGATGGGACATTTAAACGGATATATTGAAGAAATGATGAATGGTCAAAAGGTTGTCAAGGTGTTCTGTCACGAGGAAAAGGCAAAACAACAATTCGATGTGCTCAACGATGAATTATGTAACAATGCGACAGAAGCGAACAAGTTCGCTAACATATTGATGCCGATTATGGGTAACCTAGGGCATTTGCAATATGTACTGCTGGCCATCGTTGGTGGTGCATTAGCTATTAGTGGTGTCGGTGGATTGACGATTGGGGCCATCGCATCCTTTTTACAATTAAGTAGAAGCTTCAGTATGCCGATCAGTCAAGTTTCGCAGCAGGTCAACTCTATTGTTATGGCACTTGCCGGAGCGGAGAGAATCTTTCAACTCATGGATGAGGAATCGGAAGGGGATGAAGGTTACGTTACGCTGGTTAATGCCAAATATGAGGGGAATACGTTAATTGAAGTAGCAGAACATACGGGGATTTGGGCGTGGAAGAATCCGCATGAAGATGGAACGGCCACCTTTACCCAATTGATGGGTGATGTGCGATTCCATGATGTGAATTTCGGATATACAGCGGCCACACCGGTACTGTCTCATATTTCACTATATGCCGAACCTGGACAGAAGGTTGCTTTTGTCGGTTCTACGGGTGCTGGGAAAACGACGATCACCAATTTGATCAATCGCTTCTATGATATTGCTGATGGCAAAATTAGCTATGATGGTATTAACATTAACCACATTAAGAAAGATGATCTTCGCCGCTCGCTAGGTGTTGTACTACAGGATACGCACTTGTTCAGTGGAACGGTCATGGACAATATACGTTATAGTAAGTTAGATGCTACAGATGAGGAAGTGTACACAGCCGCGCGTCTTGCTAATGCGGATGAGTTCATATCGAAGCTACCGGATGGCTACAATACGGAGCTTGCTGGTGATGGAGGACGGTTATCCCAAGGGCAGAGACAGCTTCTAGCGATTGCGAGAGCAGCGATTGCCGATCCACCTGTCATGATTCTTGATGAAGCGACCTCAAGTATTGATACGCGTACCGAGGCGATTGTTCAAAGAGGGATGGATAGACTGATGCAAGGCCGAACCGTATTTGTTATCGCGCATAGACTGTCCACTGTGCGAAATTCCGATGCCATTATGGTACTTGAACATGGGCAAATCATCGAGCGAGGTAACCATGAGAAATTAATTAGTGAAAAAGGTAAGTATTATCAGCTCTATACGGGCGCTTTTGAACTAGAATGAAGTTGAATTGCAATTTGGTTATGATATATGTAATAGTAAATGATAAAATAAAAAAGCAGCTTGTTCCTCATTGATAGAGGAACAAGCTGCTTCTTTTGAAATATATATACCCATCGATCGAAAAGTGCATAGATTGGCATCGTACCAGGATGTGAAGCATTTTACACAGGTGTTTCGTAAATGCTTCAACGTCACACCGACAGAATATAGACATGAACAACGCACGGAGGTGCGAACAGATGATGAGTCTCTTTAATTTTCAAGTAGCATCACGGGGAACGTTTAGGTAACAATTGAGCATATATATCAGATAACTTCATGAGTGACATGACATAATCATAATCGGTACGATAGACTTCCACATCATTAACAGGTTCAAAGGTCTTTAATGAATAGGCAGTTCCATCCTCAAAACCAGCACCTGGAACGAACATGACATCGTTATTGAAGAATGAACCTGTTGGGGAGTAGTAGCGCATCCCAAAAATATTATGATCCGTATTCAAAAGATCGCGTCCGAATGCGGTGAAATGTTCCTCTTCAAGCGATATTCCCATAAGATTGGCCACTGTTGGCACAATATCGAGCTGTCCGCCTGTAAGCTCAACAACGAGACCCTCCTTTTGATTGGGAACATGAATTAGGAGGGGAATGTTAAAGCGACTGATCCGATTATCATAAGGAATACCCAGTTTTGCTGTAATCTCCGCCCCATCTGTCTCCTTCGGATTAATGCCAAAGTGATCACCATAGGCGACAAGAACAGTATTATCCCACAGTCCATTCTCCTTCAATTGCTCGATAAGTTTACCTAGCGCTTCATCCGTATAGTTCACAGCGGTTAAGTAATTGCCCAACTGTGTCCCTTCCATATCACCAGGGAGTTGTAGCTTCCGTTGATCTTTAGGAATGACAAAGGGCGCATGACTGGACGTTGTGACGAATTGCGCATAGAAAGGCTTATTAGCAGCCGAGATCTCCTTGATCTTCTCCATACCGACACGGTACATCTCCTCATCTGAAGCGCCGAAATCATTGAAATGATCATTGGTATAGAAAGGTTTATCATAATAACGGTCGAAGCCAAGAGCAGGATACAACAAGTTACGACTCCAAAATGTCACATCATTGATATGGAACGTTGCTGTTTTATATTGTAATTGACTTAGTAATCTTGGAAGGCTTGGTAGCTCTCTGTTCCCAAACCCAGAAGACATCGCGACGTTTCCAGTTGGATAGATGGACGTATTAGACATAAATTCGGCATCCGATGTGTTCCCTTGTCCGATTTGCTGATAGAAATAGGGGAAGTAATAGCTTTCCTTTGCCAACTTATTCAGGACAGGAGTAACCTCCTGTTGATCCAGATTCAAATGGATGGGGAAGTTCTGAAAGGACTCCAATTGTACAACGATGATATTCATTCCCTTAGCGGAACCGAAATGTGCAGGTGCTTTAGAGTCATCTTCCCGATAAGGGTAGGTTGACTGTAAAGCCTTCACTTCTGCTATTGTCTTCTGAAGATCCCCATTATTAATCAATACATCCTCTTGCTTATTCTTCAGGGCCGCAGCTACTTGGTAATTTAGAAATCCGAGGTTCTCAGCCTGGACAAGTTCATTATCGATCCCAAGGGAACGGTTAATAATAAGACTTGAACAACTGATGCTTATTACCAAGGTCAGCGTAGTAGCGATTCTCCACTTCAATTTCCCTCTTTTACGATGAAGAGTGGAACTAAATATAGGGCCTATGCTATGCACATACCTGCTCCGATGAGGACGAATGAAGCTAACGAGCGCTAAGATTAGGGCGATGACAAGATCAGTAAAGAATAGGAAATAAGTAGCTTTTATCAAAGATTGGATGCTAGAACGTATTTGACCCACTTGTCCCAATTCTTTGAGCGTCGTGTACGTAGGGACTGAACCGAAATGAGCCTGGTACAATGTAGCTGCAAAGAGCATGATAGAGAATAGGACATTAATACTCCAATAGGTGAGACGTTTTGCTTTTATTGGGAGGAAGAGTTCCAGTAAGCTCATGAACACGAGAACGGAGAACGTATCTGCTAACAGTCCTGCTCCGGTCAGTTCTCCGAAGTAGAAATAACGAAGAAGGCATAATTTAGCTATTAATAGTAGGGAGTTGCTAATCATGAGTGGTAACTTTTGTAATTTTGAGTTCAAAGACATGTTATTTCACTTCATTTCATTTATTATTTTCCGAAAGAAGACTTCCACCTCAATGAATGTGAAGGGCGAAGCTCAATGAGTAGGTGGGGGATGAACTTCGGTTGGTGATAGCCAAATCCTTCCTCCATATGATATAATAGAACAAATGTTCTCGATATGATGGAGGTATGACTCATGTTAGTACATAAAGCATACAAATTTCGTATCTATCCAAACAAAAAACAAGCAGAACTCATTCATAAGACCATCGGTTGTTCAAGGTTCGTCTTCAACTTTTTCCTTGCCCAACAGAAAGAAAAAGATGCCTATTGGTACATCGTTGAAGAAATGAGACAGAATGGCCAATTACCATCAAACAACTGGAAAGGTGCCTTTTTCAATAAATATGAGTCTGTCAAAGCTGTG
>NZ_JBXCIZ010000017.1:0-66929 GCF_056786405.1 Paenibacillus sp. Y859
TTATCATAACATGTCCGGTTCGTTTATGCAAGCTTTATTTTCGTTTTTGTTTCATCCGATAATTTGCTTGCCGATTCAATTAAACGTTGTTTAATTGGCCGGACTAATAATATATCACGCGAAGAACATGAATGCAAGTCTTTTTTCAAATTATTTTAAACTAGGTATTTTCCCGGTCAAACATCTTCAATTCCGCCCTCCTCCTACTATAGATAAAGAACACCGACCCGCCTTCCATTAGGAAAGCAAAGTCGGTGTTCTATAACTATATCTTACTGCTCTTTCAAAGGACGCATATGAGGGAATAAGAGAACGTCACGGATAGAAGCTGAGTTAGTCAGAAGCATCACAAGACGATCAACTCCAATCCCAAGACCACCTGTTGGAGGCATACCATACTCTAGTGCACGAATGAAGTCATCATCCATCTCATGCGCTTCATCGTTTCCTTGCTCACGTTCCAACAATTGAGATTCAAAACGTTGACGTTGATCAATCGGATCATTCAATTCCGTGAATGCATTCGCATGCTCTCTTCCGACAACGAATAATTCGAAACGATCCGTAAACCTTGGATCTTCTTCATTACGTTTAGCCAATGGTGATATCTCCACAGGATGACCCGTAATAAACGTTGGCTGAATCAAGGTCTCTTCAACAAACTCTTCAAAGAACGCATTTAGAATATGTCCGAACTTGCTATGCGCCTCAACAGGCACCTTATGTTCTTTGGCCAGATTACGTGCTTCTTCATCCGTCATGTGAACACTGAAATCTACACCCTTCACTTCCTTAACAGCATCTACCATAGAAATTCGACGCCAAGCTGGTGTTAGATCTACTTCTTGACCTTGATAGTCAATGACCGTCGTTCCCAATACTTCCTGCGCTATATGAGCAACCATACTTTCGGTTAGATTCATAATATCTTGATAATCGGCATAGGCCTCGTAAAGCTCAATCATCGTAAATTCTGGGTTATGGCGTGTAGAGACACCCTCGTTACGGTATACACGTCCGATTTCATATACCTTTTCAAATCCACCAACGATAAGACGCTTCAAATGAAGCTCGATCGCAATACGCATATACATATCCAAATCAAGCGCATTATGATGTGTTATAAAAGGCTTCGCAGCCGCACCACCTGCAATAGTATGCAATGTTGGTGTTTCCACTTCCAAATATCCGAGTGAATCCAAATAACGACGCATGGATTGAATGATGCGAGAGCGCGCAATGAATGTTTGCTGTACATCGGGGTTCATCATCAAGTCAACATAGCGCTGACGATAACGAAGCTCCACATCTTTTAGACCATGATATTTATCAGGCAGTGGATATAAAGACTTGGACAGTATCTCTACATCATCCACCTTAATTGTCGTCTCACCCGTCTTTGTTTTAAACATCTGACCAGTAACACCAATAATGTCTCCAAGATCAAACAACCGGAAAGCTTCGAACTTCACTTCAGGGATCGAGTCTTGACGCACATATATTTGGATTTTACCACTTAGATCTTGGATTTGGGCGAAAATAGCTTTACCCATACCACGTTTAGCCATAATGCGGCCCGCCACACTAACAGCTACCGCCTTCTCTTCTAGCTCTTCATTCGTGAATGGATCATATTTCGCCACTAATTCGCCAGCATGATGCGTTCTGTTGTACTTCTTACCAAATGGATCTAATCCCATTCCACGAAGCTCGTCCAATTTGTTATGACGAATCTGTAGCATTTCACTAAGATCGTTCTCCTGATTCACTATTTCCTCTGACATGCAACTTCATCTCCTTCATCTTCGCTCACTAGTTACCTTCATTTTTCCTATATTTCTAAAAAAAGCTCCCCATAATAGGAAGCCCTTTTAAACAATCCTTATATTTCCGCTGAAACGGGTGCCGTCTTTGAAAAAGGACGGCTAAGCCGTTTCTACTTGTATAGCCTATTTCCTGATATCGATGATCTCGTATTGAACAACACCTGCTGGAACCGTCACATCAACAACGGCACCCTTTTGTTTACCAAGAATGGCTTTACCGACTGGACTTTCGTTTGATATTTTGTTGTTAAGTGGATCAGACTCAGCAGTACCAACGATTAAATACTCTAACGTGTCTCCATACTCGAGGTCCTTCACGATAACCTTAGCACCAACACCTACAACATCCGTGTTAATGTCATCACTGTTAATGATGCGTGCGTTGCGGAGCATTTTCTCGAGAGTAATCACTCTTCCCTCAATAAAGGCCTGTTCATTCTTAGCATCCTCGTATTCCGAGTTCTCACTAATATCACCATAACCAATGGCAACTTTTATCCGTTCAGCAATCTCTCGACGTTTCACAGATTTCAGTTGTTCTAGCTCATCCTCTAACCTCTTAAGACCTTCCTGTGTAAGAATAACTTCTTTATCGCTCATTAAACCGATTCTCCTGTCAATTAAATAATATAAAATGTTCCTTATACTTATAAGTTTTACTATATGCATAATCTGAGGACGCAGAACATCCTCTGCTGCCATGATTAAAGCTTGAGTCGAATTTATACTGCAAAAGTATATGGTAACCATTTCAAAAAGTCAATGCAGTTTCATCGGTTTAGAAGCAATTATTATTGAATCGATGATGCTACCGCTGATAAACCCGCACTATTCTCATCTTGTTGATTTAGTGATGCGACAAAATCTTCCAGTATTTTCACCATTTCGTCTCGTCTAGTTTCTTCCATGATCTCATCTTTAATTCGAGCTGAACCTTTTAATCCCTTCAAATACCAAGATAAATGTTTGCGCATTTCTCGAACGGCTATATGTTCACCTCTCAAAGCTATCAATCGGTCCATGTGAAGAATAGCTATTCTGATTTTCTCATCAGCCGATGGATCTGCAACAAGCTCCCCATTCTGCAAATACTGAATCGTACGATATAGCATCCATGGGTTACCAAGCGCTCCTCGACCAATCATAACGCCATCACAACCCGTCAACTCCAACATTCGGCGAGCATCTTCAGGCGTAACAACATCTCCATTACCAATAACAGGGATAGATACGGCTTGTTTCACTTGTTTAATAATGTCCCAGTCGGCATGCCCCGTGTACAGTTGTTCTCTCGTTCTACCATGGATACTGACTGCTTTGCCGCCTGCACGTTCTACGGCTTGAGCGTTCTCTACAGCATATATATGATCACTGTCCCAACCCGTACGCATCTTCACAGTTACAGGTTTCCCTACGGCATCCACAACAGCGGCTACCATTTCATATATTTTATTTGAATCTAGAAGCCAACGAGCTCCTGCATCAATTTTGGTCACTTTAGGAGCTGGACACCCCATATTAATATCAATAATATCAGCATTCGTTTCCCGGTCTACCACTTTGGCAGCTTCAACAAGCGATTCGCGATCTCCTCCAAATATTTGTAGACTGAGCGGCTTCTCCCGTTCATCAACAAACAGCATTTCTTGTGTCCGTTTGTTACCATGAACGATAGCCTTCCCACTGACCATCTCCGCGCAGACCAATCCAGTGCCAAATTCCTTGGCGATCAAGCGAAAGGCAGGGTTACATACACCCGCCATAGGAGCAAGCACGACTTGGTTCTTCATTTCAATATCGCCGATCTTTAGCATGTGATAATCACCTCAGTGTTCTTATAGTATTACTTCTTGATTTACTTCTTCAAGAAGTAATATTCGTCAGTTCCTCGGTCGTAATCTCCAAGGAATCTGCAATTTTATTTAAAATTTGATCTTCCACACGGCGATGACCACGCTCAATTTCACCCAAAACAACAAGGGATATACTCATCTTAGAGGCTAGTTCTTGTTGGGTGTATCCTTTTAACTTTCTAAAAGCGCGGATCCGGGCTGCCAATTGTGACTTCTCCACAGCTGTATCCCTTCCTTTCCATCCAGTCTCTCAAGTGCTGTCTTAATAACGGTGTGTAGACCAGTGGCTTCCTTAGAATGTGCGATATCATTCAACGGAATGAGTACGAAGGCACGCTCTTCCATCCGAGGATGAGGTAGAATGAGGTCTGGTGTATCTTCAACCAACCCCTCCATCCATAGCAGGTCCAAATCTACTGTCCGTGGTCCCCAATGAATATGACGGACACGACCCAGTTCACGTTCGATATCTTGCATAACTTTTAGAAGGCCATGAGGATCTAGATCGGTCTCTACTGCCACGGCCATATTCAAAAAATAAGGCTGATCTACATAACCTACAGGCTCCGTTTCATATAGATGTGAACAACGAAGGACGTTAATCTGGTCATGCAAGTGAAGGCGCTCTACAGCTTCCATTAAGGTTCCTTCTCTATCTCCTAGATTCGCCCCTAAAGCAATATAAGCCTCTGATGGCTCAGAGGTGAAATGTGACTTCATGTTGGATTCTCACTTTCTTGTTCTGAACAGCTCCACCGTTACACCTTGAAAGTGAATATCAAACGGAGGATGCGGTTTGGTCACTTTGACCGTCAATGCATAGATACTAGTATAAGTGTCCAATAACGAGGATGCAATAACTTCTCCTAAAGCTTCGATTAATTGGAAAGATTTATTCTCAACGATATTTTTCACTGTTTCATGAACTTCAGCATAATTAACAGTTTTCGTTAAATCATCCTGTTCTCCCGCTTCACGGAGATCTAGCTCCATCTCTAAGTCGATGTAATAACGCTGTCCAAGCTTTCTCTCTTCTGCAAAGACACCGTGATATCCGTAATACTCCATACGGTGCATAACCATTTTATCCATCTATTCTATCGCCCCTTTATTATTGTGTATGTACTATCATTGACTCCGGTGATCCATATAGCATGGCGTCGCACATTTGGACAGTACGCTTTATAGATGATACATCATGTACCCTCACGATCTGACAACCTTGTGCGATGCCGAAGGCGACCGTTGCCGCTGTGCCCTCAATAATATCATCGACAGGTAAGTCTAGAGCGGTACGAATGAACTTCTTGCGAGATGTAGCCAGTAGTACTGGATATCCTAGCTCAGCTAAGGCGTCGAGCCCCATCATAACACGCATATTCTCAGAATAGTCTTTAGCAAAACCAATGCCAGGATCGATCATAATATTGTCCTTGTGTACACCTGCTTCAAGAGCTAAGGAAATACTCTCCTTCAAATCTTGAATGACATCCGCGATCAAGTTCGTGTAATTCCGATTATGACGGTTATGCATCAGAATAATAGGAACGGCCAGTTCTGCTACCGTCGATAACATCTCAGGATCCCCTATTCCTCTCCAAATATCATTAATGATATGAGCCCCTGCTTGAATCGCTTGGCGAGCAACTTCCGCTTTATACGTATCAACCGATAGGGGGATGTGCGGAGCTACTCGATGAATCGCTTCTATAACAGGGATAACCCTTGCCAGTTCCTCTTGCACCCCAACTTGAGCAGAACCAGGTCGAGTGGACTCCCCACCAATATCAATCAGATCTGCCCCATCTTCCATCATTTGTAACGCATGCTGAACAGCAAGTTCTGTATCCGTATAATGACCACCGTCAGAGAATGAATCCGGCGTAACATTTAAAATACCCATCACAAGTGTAGATTGACCCAGCTTTAGTTCTGTTTCACCGCAGGTATAAGTTCGTTCATAGATCGTAGTCTTCATAGATGGATTCCTGCTTTCTCACGGTATAATTTTAGAAGCTTCGTTGTGATCGGGCCGGCTGTACCGTTACTAATCGTAGTGGAGGAGCCATCCTCCAGCAAAAGTGTCGTCACAGGCACCAGTTCTTGGATGGAGCTAGTCATCCAAATCTCATCAGCATTCGTTAGATCTGACCACGAATACCAACCTTCCTCACAATATAAGCCTTGTTCCGAAGCAAGTTCTAACACGAGTTCTCTAGTAATTCCTGGCAGTATGCCGGTATCCAGATGAGGGGTATAAAGAGATCCCTCTCGCATAAAAAATAAGTTGCTAACGATCCCCTCAGCCACAACATCCTGTCCATTCAACATGAGCCCTTCTGCTTGATAGCGAGCTGCTGCTTTGTAGGTCATAAGCTCCCGCTTCGCTATTATATTATTCATATAATGCAGTGATTTAAGGCGAACTGGACCTTCCGGTGTATTCCGACGGGTATGGAGCCTTTGCAGTCCTTTTCCACGAATGTAAAGTTCTATTGGGGTCTTAGGAAGCTCTTTCACCGTAACAATATGATTCGGGTTACGGTAGTCTCCCGCAGGCAAGCCCAGTATATCCTCACCTGCACTAATAGTATAGCGAATATAGGCTTCATGTAATTCATTAGCTTCCATCACATCATTAATCCATTCGGCGGTCGCTTCTAAATTCATTTCATAAGGAATGCCAAGATACCGACATCCCTCGGAAATTCTTTTTAAATGCCGATCTAATAAAAAGGGTACGCCACCGTAAGTACGAAATGTCTCAAATAGCCCCATTCCATACAGGAATCCATGATCCATCACAGATACTCGTGCATCCCTGTCCTCAACAATGCCGAAATTCATTCCTATAAAGCTCATCCGTTCTTTACTGCAGACTGTTGTAGAAAGTTACGTAGCATCTGAAGTCCATGGTCGGTAATAATGGATTCAGGATGAAATTGTACACCTTCGATTTGAAATTCCTTATGCCGCAGCCCCATAATCTCTCCCTCTGCCGTCTCCGCAGTAATCTCCAGGCAATCAGGCAAGCTCTCACGCTCCACAAGCAGTGAATGATATCTTGTAGCTATGAAAGGTGATGGTAATCCTGCAAATACCGAGGTGCCATGATGGTGAATGGGTGATGTCTTGCCATGCATTAGACGCTCTGCCCGCACGACCTTCCCGCCAAAAGCTTGACCTATCGCTTGATGACCTAAACACACGCCAAAAATCGGAATTATTCCTTTGAAATGTTCAATCGTTCCCAAGCTGATTCCTGCCTCATTCGGTGTACATGGTCCTGGAGAGATCAAGATATGGTCTGGAGCAAGCTCTTGAATGCCTGCGATATCGATCTCATCATTGCGGAATACCTTGACTTCCTCACCTAATTCACCTAAATATTGAACCAAGTTATACGTGAAAGAGTCATAGTTATCGAGTACTAATATCATGATTATTTCCCCCTTGTGCATTGCTTACAGCTGTTTCCTCTTCACTACATAACACGGCCTTCATCATCGCCTTGGCTTTGTTATGACACTCACGATATTCACGATAAGGATCCGAGTCTACCACGATGCCCGCTCCAGCTTGAATGTATCCTTTGCCGTCTTGTACGACCAAAGTTCGTATAATAATATTTAATTCCATATTACCACTATAGTCAATCCACCCCATAGACCCCGTGTATGGACCACGACGGACAGGCTCAAGTTCTTCGATAATTTCCATCGTACGAATTTTAGGCGCACCTGTAATGGTGCCTCCTGGAAAGAGGGCAGCAATCACCTCGTATGCCCCTTTCTCAGACGCCAGCCTTCCCTCTACTTGGGAAACGAGATGCATCACATGGGAATAATACTCGATTGTCATAAGTTCAGGAACATGAACCGAACCGTATGATGCTATACGCCCGATATCATTGCGTTCTAGATCGACTAACATAATATGCTCAGCACGTTCCTTCTCATTGGAGATTAGCTCCGCGGCCATAGCCTTATCTTCATCCGCCGTATTTCCTCTTCGCCTCGTTCCAGCAATCGGACGTGCGCTCACCTTGTCCCCATCCAGCTTCACTAGCAATTCAGGAGAACCACTAACAAGGGAAAATCCCGGCGATCGAAGCAACCCCATATACGGTGAGGGATTCAATAAGCGAAGCCATTCATATATCTGCTCAGGAGAAGAGTGTAATTCCATCTCCTGCCGAAGAGAGAGATTGACTTGGAACACATCTCCTTGCCGAATATATTCCTGAATACGTAGCACGGCGCTCTCAAATGACTCTTGCGAGAACCCTGCTGTCATATCTGGCCATAGTTTCTGAGCAGACATACTTATAGATTGCATCTCTTCCTGCTTCTCGAACTTCTCCAATTGTTGCAAACGTAGGTTCCGTTCTACCTCTCCATGGGTAGCTCCCTCCGAGATTGCTCCACTAAAGGAAACCCAACATCCCATCATTCGTGCAGCTCTTTCCTTCGCTTCCTTATACAAGGCCTTCACCGCAACGCTCTTCCTATCGTTAGATCCGCTCAATTTAGACATTTCCTGCTCTGAGCTAGATCGTTCTTCCTCTTCACACTTACTTAGTGGTAAATGAACTGCACAGTACACTGTCTGATCCACATGATCATAAATCCATATTTCTTCCATCCTCATCCACATATAATCAGGAAATGCTGGCTCATCTTCTGCCCATGAGGGAAGTCTCTCTAATGAACGGGCAACATCATACCCTAGAAAGCCTACACAACCTCCTATGAAAGGCGGACAACCCTCATCCGTCATCTGAGGAGAATGATAGGGTGCCATCCATTGCTCTATAAGCTGAAGTGGATCTCCCAACACATTCTCGTTCTCACCAGTATGAAGATGGATGATGCTCGCTTCGTCCCCCTTACCCGAGATGATAGATACGGGATTAAGCCCTAGATATGTATAGCGTCCACCCTTACCACTCTCTAGCACGACACCATACGGTGATGCAGACTCCCATGCGCTTGTCCACGTTGAGGGTAAATTACCAGATTCCATCCGCACAAGATAAGGCAGCATGCTCCACCCTTCAGTTGACCATTGCTCCCACTGCTCAAGTGGAGTTATTACATTCTCAGTCACCTTATCTACTCCTAAAAGTTATTTTATAGCATGACTTTCTTATCTCATCATATTAACAATAGAAAACCCCTATTGCCAGTACTAGCACAATAGGGGCATAGCCGATTCTATATGACGATAATACGCTATATATGATAATTAAATGGTATTAGCCTTCGAAATTATATAATGGTGTACTGAGGTAACGTTCACCATTACTAGGAATGATAACGACAATGCGTTTGCCTTTTCCTAATTGTTTAGCTACTTTAAGTGCAGCAGATACAGCAGCACCTGATGAAATCCCTGACAAGATACCTTCTTCTGTTGCTACACGACGCGCAACTTCAAAAGCCTCTTCATTCTCAATGTGAATGATCTCATCATATATATCTTGGTTCAAAATTTCAGGGATGAAGTTCGCTCCAAGTCCTTGGATCTTATGTGGTCCTGGTTTACCACCTGCTAAGATTGGTGATGCCGCAGGTTCTACAGCATAGATCTTAATATCTGGATATTGTTTCTTCAGTACTTCACCGGCACCTGTAATTGTGCCACCTGTTCCGATTCCAGCAATAAATGCATCTAGCGTGCCCCCGATGGACTCAATCGCTTCCACAATTTCTGGACCCGTCGTTTCACGGTGAATTTTCACATTCGCTAGGTTCTTAAATTGCTCTGCCATGAAATATCCAGGGTTCTCCTTCACGATAGCTTCAGCTTTCGTAACGGCTCCATTCATTCCTTCTGATCCCGGAGTTAGAATAAGCTCTGCACCATAGGCACGCAATAGATTACGACGCTCTATGCTCATTGTCTCAGGCATAACGATAATTGACTTATATCCTTTGGCAGCTGCAACCATAGCCAATCCAATTCCAGTGTTACCACTCGTTGCTTCTACAATGGTTCCACCTGGTTTAAGACTACCATCTTTCTCCGCTTCTTCCACAATGCTTATTGCAATACGGTCTTTAACACTTGCACCTGGGTTCTGGTACTCCAGTTTAAGATAGATCTCTGCACTATCTTCAGATACTAAACGGTTCAAACGAACAAGCGGTGTTCCACCAATTAATTCAGTTACATTGTTGACGACTTTTGCCATGGATAAGCCCTCCCTAGGATAATGGTTAATGAATATAAAGCGTTACTAATACACGTTCTTTATTTAATCCGACTAGATCAGTAGGTATTTCGTATCATCATATTATCAAACCTTTTAGTCCCTTGTCAACACAGTATATAAAAAAAAGATACTTTACTGACAGTCATCATAAACCGTACATTAAAGTATCCTAGCCTCATGCTTCTCCCTAAGACTGTCTTCTAACAGGATTAGAGGTATTGCTTCATTCAGAGCAAGCTGCTTGCGGATAGATTCACGGATCAAACGCATGTCTTCTTGCTCTTCCACAATAATATCTATTAATTGAATAATGACATATTCATCATCCCATTTAAAAGGACCTGCGATATCCCCAATCTGTAGTGAATCTGCTGCACTCATCATTTCCTGAGGCAAGAATGGATCATTCCATTCCACTGCACCGATTCTTCCACCTTTATCACGACTGCTTAGGTCTATTGAGTGTTCCTTCGCCATCTGTGCGAAATCTGCACCCTCATCGAGTTGATTCAATAGATCTTCAGCCTTCATTCGCCTGGTTACTTTAATAATGGAAAGTTGAAACTGTTTACGAACCTCGAATTGATCCTCATTCTCTACAATATAACGATCAATCTGCTCATCAGTAATAACAATATCTGATATCGCAATTTGCTCTAATGTTAATCTGTAGTTCATCTCTGTCTCAACATCTTGAGGTGTAAGACCCAATTGCGTCTCCATCTCATGATAATAAGCTTCCTCGGAGTCGTAACCTTTCATATCCCGCTTCAATCTTCTTGTCACTTCATCATTGGAGATATGAATCCCCAACTCCTTAGCTTCCTCATATACAGCCTTACGGTTCAACATATGAAGTAGTACTTCTTGCCCATGCACCCGCTTAAGTTCTTTCACCCATTCACTTTCAGTGATCGACTCCTCTTTGAAAGAGGCTACTACATTTCTAGTCCCTTCGGTTGAGGGGATAAGGGGCTTAAGTCCGCGAAACAAAATCAAGCATCCCATGAATAGGACGCCTATCACCAAAATCACATTGACTGCCAATAGCACCCTTTCTTTTCTTTTGATCCTCATCATATGGTTATCGCTACTTCACGGATTGTTCCATAATTTGTTGAAGCTCTACTTTATCAAAAGAGAATGCCTCATTGCAGAAATGACATACTACCTCAGCTTGACCATCTTCTTCGATAAGTTGTTCAAGTTCACTTTGTCCTAGACTTATCAGCGTACTTTCCACGCGTTCTTTCGAGCATTGACATTGGAAGCGGAGATCCATTTCCTCCAATATTTCTGCATCAGGCAACAACCGATGAAGCATTTCTTCCAAATCCATACCTTGATCCATAAGAGAGGTGATCGGAGGGAATGCGCTAACTGCCTGCTCAATAGCAGTAATCTCATCATCACTTAGACCGGGCATAAGCTGAATAATGAATCCTCCTGCTTCCATAACAGCATTATCCGTTCCTACCAATACACCTAAGCCGACAGCCGAAGGCGTCTGTTCTGATATCGCGAAATAATAAGTGATATCTTCAGCAATCTCACCTGAAACAATCGGCGAACTACCTGTATAGAAGTCTTTTAAACCCTGATCCTTGATCACATGAACAAAACCAGTTCGTCCAACAGCACCTGCAACATCTAACTTACCTAGACTATTACTTGGCAGATGAACATGTGGGTGTGTCACATATCCGCGGATATCCCCTATGGCATTTGCTTCTGCATAGATTTGACCAATCGGTCCGTCGCCTTTAATTTGAACGTTGATCTTTTCTTTACCTTTAAGCATCGCACCCATCATGGCGGTAGCACTCAATGTTCTCCCCATAGCAGCCGTAGCTATAGGCCACGTATCATGTCTTTGACGAAGATCCTCTACGAGCTTTGTGGTCCGCACCACGAAGGCACGCACATGACCATTCATGGCTGTCCCTCGGATTAAGCGGTCTTTTCTGTTATCCATGTCCTCACAGCCTCCTTTGTCTCTATTATGATCCTATTTTATTATTATTGGTTTCTCTCATAAATTAAACGTAATCCTTCAAGTGTAAGCATCGCTTCGACTTCATTGATGGTCGTCGTCTCACTTGCAATCAACTCCGCCATTCCGCCTGTAGCAATGACTTTCAGTGTTGGTGCTTCCATCTCAACCTTTATACGTTCAATAATACCATCCACTTGTCCGGCATATCCAAAAATAATACCCGACTGCATAGCATGTATTGTGTTACGACCAATAACTTTTTTAGGCTTCTCCAACTCAATTCGCGGTAATTTGGATGCCCGTTGGTAGAGCGCTTCTGTTGCAATACCTATGCCAGGGACGATGGCACCTCCAAGATAATTACCTTCATGATCAATGCAATCAAATGTAGTCGCTGTTCCGAAGTCAACAACAACTAGCGGCCCCTTATATTTACTCACAGCAGCAACGGCATTAACGATGCGATCAGCACCCACTTCTCTTGGGTTCTCATAGCGCAAATTCAAGCCAGTCTTGATGCCTGGTCCCACTACCAATGGAGTGATATGAATGAATTTCTGACACATCTCTTCAAAGACGTTGACGAGTGGTGGAACGACAGACGAAATAATGACACCTTCAATATCCTTTATAGATATATCGGACATGCGAAACAGATTATAGATCAATACACCGAACTCATCGACTGTCGATTGGCGAGTTGTACTCAGCCGAAAATGATGAGCCAGTTCACGATCCTTGTAGATCCCTAGCACGATGTTAGTGTTCCCTATGTCTAGTACAAGAATCATAAATCCTGAGCCTCCTTCTTAGCGTTGAGGTCAAGACTAATGTCTAAATTGTCAAAGGAATATGTCAATTGCCCTACCGAGATAATATCTACGCCACACGCAGCAATCCCTTGAATCGTATCTAGGGATACGTTGCCAGATGCCTCTATTTTGACATGAGACGCCTTAGAACGGATGACTTTTACAGCCTCCTTCATGAGACTGTGACTCATATTATCAAGCATAATAATATCAGCTCCAGCCGAAATCGCCTCATGCACTTGCTCAAGATTCTCTGTCTCCACTTCAATGGTCATCGTATGTGGAATATGAGCGCGCGCGCGACTTACCGCTTGCGCAATACTACCTGCACCCTTGATGTGGTTGTCCTTAATCATGACAGCATCATAGAGACCGAATCGGTGATTGGCTCCACCACCTACCCGTACAGCATACTTCTCTAACATGCGATGTCCAGGAGTCGTCTTACGTGTATCAACAAGTCGAGTAGGCAATCCTTGAAGTGCATCAACGAAAGCTTGCGTCTTGGTAGCTACACCAGATAAACGTTGCAGTAAATTAAGGGCAAGGCGTTCACCTGTTAGAATGCTATGTGTGCTTCCCTCTACTTCTGCAAGTATCGTTCCTCTATTTATCCGTTCCCCTTCCGTTACATAGGACACAAAAGAAAGGGATGGGTCTACAACTTCGAATACAAGTTCAGTTAAAGGAATCCCGGCTATAATACCATCCGCTTTGGCATGAATAACGCCTTTAGACTCACTTCCTACAGCTATTGTTGAAAGAGAGGTAATATCGCCTGAACCTACATCTTCCCGCAACCATTGACGTATCGATTTAACTAAATCCTCATTATATCCATTAAACATCATCGCTGAGCTCCTCCACTATCTCATGGTCACGCTGCTGTAATAGATGCTTACGCCATACCCGATCATCTCGTTCTGGGTAATCTGACCGATAATGCGCGCCACGACTCTCTTTACGTGCCAAGGCAGCCCTGGTAATAAGCAACGAACATGTCAGCATGTTTGCAAATTCGAATTCTTCTTTCTTAAATAATGCCGATTGAAAAATAGGCATCTGTCGACTCAATTCTTCAATTCCCTTCGTCAACAGTTCTTCATTCCGACGGAGACCTGCATTTCGGACCATAACCTTTTGTAGCTTCAATCGCCGCTCTACAATCGCCTGCATAGGAACTTCCACCCTATTATAGTCTACCACGAGTGAGCCCGGACACCAATTCAGCGGTGGCAGTTCCCGTATACGATTCACAATCCTACGTCCAAACACTAGCGCCTCTGACAATGAGTTACTTGCCAAACGATTCGCTCCATGTACACCCGTAGAAGATGATTCACCACATGCAAACAACCGAGATATATTACTTTCACCATTTAGATCCGTCTGAACTCCACCCATCATATAATGGGCTGCTGGAGCAACGGGTATCCAATCACTCGTCATATCCAGACCGTATTGAATACAAGTCTCAACGATGGTTGGGAATCGGTGCTTGATCAATTCCGGTGTCTCATGCGTAATATCTAAATATATAAAGGTCGATGTCGTTTCTTCCATTTCGCTAACGATCGCGCGAGCTACGATATCACGTGGGGCGAGCTCAAGCATCTCATGATATTTATGCATAAACCGCTCACCTTTAATATTCCGTAGAATCGCACCTTCCCCACGTACCGCTTCTGATATAAGAAACCTAGGAGCACCAGGGTAACAAAGCGCCGTTGGATGGAATTGAAGGAACTCCATATCACGAATGTTAGCTCCAGCCCGATAGGCCATAGCAATTCCATCTGCTGTCGCTACCTCAGGGTTGGTCGTATATCGATATAATTGCCCCATCCCTCCAGAGCATAGAATCGTCGCATCCCCTTGAACAAAGATACGTTCCCCTCCTGGCCCCTGTACTAGCACTCCAACACATACGCCTTCATCCGTAATGAGATCTAGAACAAAGTGATTATCCCAAATCTCAATATTATCTTTCTTTATGGCTTGTTCAGATAATGCTCTAACAATCTCAAACCCCGTTGCGTCTCCATTAGCATGCAAAATACGTCTATGGCTATGCGCACCTTCTTGGGTGAGTGCTAATTCCCCATTATCCTCATCAAAAGTCGTCCCTAATCGGATAAGTTCTTGAACACCATGAGGACCCTCATTTACAAGAATATCAACCGCGCTAGAAGAACAAAGACCAGCCCCAGCGAGCAGAGTATCCTGTCGATGGTAGGCTGGTGAATCATCCTCTGAAATAACAGCGGCAATTCCACCCTGTGCATAGCGCGTATTACTTTCCTGTAAAGCACTCTTCGTGATCATTAACACTTGTCGATCCTTAGCTACCTTGATGGCTGTGAACAATCCCGCAATACCGGATCCAATCACAATTACATCTGTTTTTATTGTGGGTAGTGTCTCTAAATCGAAATCTACTAAATACCGTGGAATCATAACATTCCTCACCTGTCTTAAGAGAAAGAGTAACGCATGCTACTTAACTTGTAACATGCGCTCTAGGGAAATTCTAGCCTTATCTGCAACGGCTGGGGGTACGTATATTTGTGGTTTCATCGTCTCTAAACATTTCACAAGCTTTTTAAGATTATTGACCTTCATGTTAGGACATACTAGGAACTTAGTCGCGAAGTGAAAAGTCTTATCAGGACTATCCAACCGAAGTTGGTATCCCGTGCCGTCCTCAGTACCCACGATAAATTGTTTCACGTCTGATTTTCTACAGTATTCTAGAATAGCTGTTGTACTTCCGACGAAATCTCCCAATTCAACCACTTCAGGACGACATTCTGGATGAACAACAAATGGAGCATCTGGATACTTAGCCTTCATTTCATACACATCTTTGACCGTTAACATATCATGCGTATTACAATATCCTTCCCAAATAATCATCTTCTTGTCTGTATGTTGTTGCACATAATGACCCAAGTTCTTATCAGGCACCCAAATGATTTCATCCGAATCCACAGATTGAATAACTCTGACGGCATTCGCTGAGGTACAACAAATATCGGTCTCCGCCTTGATCTCAGCAGAAGAGTTAATATAGGTAACTACCTTTGCGTTTGGATGCTGTGCCTTCAGTTTACGAAGACCCTCTACATTGACCATGTCAGCCATCGGGCAACCTGCTCGTTCATCAGGTATTAATACGGTCTTATTCGGTGCGAGAATTTTTGCGCTTTCCCCCATGAAATGAACACCACAGAACACGATAACTTCTGCATCCGTTTGTGCTGCTTTTTGAGCAAGAAGAAATGAGTCTCCTCTAAAGTCAGCCACCTCTTGTATTTCATCACGTTGATAATAATGAGCTAAAATAATGGCATTACGTTCCTTCTTCAGTTGCATAAGCCTTTCGCGTAACTCCCTATTCTGTTCTGCCTTACGCTCTAATGCGAGAGCCTCCACTATCGTTTCCCCCTCTATATCTAATTGCATTGTATATGATCACCATCGTTGACTAATGAACGATATTCACTTGTCTATGATGGTATACCTAACCAGCGCAAGAAGCCATCGTTGTTTATCAACTAATCTACACAACGTTCATCGCTCTGTCAATCAATTCGCCATACCACACAATGATAAATATAATGGATTCAAAACTTACAATCCCTTATTTTTTAACAAAAGAGGCCCATATTACACGAATGTGTAATATGGGCCTCTTGAAAAATGTATCAATACACGAGACCTACTCCTTATTTCTTGTCAGGAGGGGTCCCGCCCTCATTACCTGAATCGCTAGGATCTTCCTCAGACGTATTTGGTGTCGCTGGTATGTTTGGAATGTCTCCCAAAGGAGCAACATCATCCTCATCACGTTTAGGAACAATACGAACCGTAACATCACCCACTGTTTCAACAGTTGGTGTTGGTGTACCTTCTTGCTCCGTTGGAACTTCAGTCGGTATTACCTCAGGTGTCTTATCCTCTGGAAGGAAACCTTCATCAATCAGTTGCTTAATCTGATCAAACTCCAATGTTTCTCTTTCCAATAGAGTGTTAGCAATAAGATGCATTTCTTTCGAGTGCTTGATCAGTAGATCTTTACAACGTTCGTAACAATAGTTGGTGAAATTCTGCATTTCCTGATCAATTTCATAGGCAATGGAGTCACTATAATTCTGCTCATGTCCAATATCTCGACCCAGGAACACTTGCCCTTGGGAAGAACCGAACTGCATAGGTCCTAGCTTCTCACTCATACCGTATTCCATGATCATGCTACGTACAATACCTGTGGCTTGTTGGAAGTCACTATAGGCACCTGTACCGATTTCCCCGATAAAGATTTCTTCCGCTACGCGTCCAGCAAGGAGTCCGGTAACTCTATCCAGCAACTCATTCTTCGTCATAAGCATACGCTCTTCTTTGGGTAGCATGATCACATATCCACCTGCACGTCCACGTGGGATAATTGTAACCTTATGCACCATGTCGGCATGTTCCAAGAAATAACCTGCAATGGTATGACCCGCTTCATGGTAAGCTACGATTCGTTTCTCGCGATCACTAATGACACGGCTACGCTTCTCCGTACCTACCATAACACGGTCAATCGCTTCATCCACTTCACTCATGGAAATATCTCGACGATTACGACGTGCTGCAATCAATGCAGCCTCGTTAAGTAAATTCTCCAAATCTGCACCGCTAAATCCGGTCGTACGCTTAGCAATAACACCCAATCTAACATCGTCAGTAAATGGCTTATTGCGTGCATGTACTTTCAATACAGCCTCGCGCCCCTTCACATCTGGTCGATCAACCGTAATTTGACGGTCAAAACGTCCTGGACGTAACAATGCAGGGTCTAATATGTCAGCACGATTTGTTGCAGCAATCATAATAATACCTTCGTTACCACCAAATCCGTCCATTTCTACAAGCAATTGGTTGAGTGTCTGTTCACGTTCATCATGTCCGCCACCAAGTCCTGCGCCACGTTGACGACCTACAGCATCAATCTCATCAATAAAAATAATACATGGAGCATTCTTCTTCGCATTCTCGAACAAATCACGAACACGTGAAGCCCCTACCCCTACGAACATTTCTACAAAGTCAGAGCCTGAGATACTAAAGAACGGTACTCCGGCTTCCCCTGCAACTGCACGGGCTAACAATGTTTTACCTGTACCTGGAGGACCTACTAACAGCACCCCTTTAGGAATACGCGCGCCAACGGCTGCGAATTTACGAGGATCCTTCAAGAAGTCAACAATCTCAACGAGCTCTTGCTTCTCTTCATCAGCACCTGCAACGTCTTCAAATGAGACCTTCTTCTTCTCTTCGTTATATAAGCGGGCTTTGCTCTTGCCAAAGTTCATGACTTTGCCGCCGCCACCGCCCTGAGATTGATTGAAGATAAAGAAGAACAGGACGAACATAAGAATTAAAGGAATAAACGATGAAAGTAATGTCAGCCAAACACTCTGACCCTTCATCGGTTCCATTTGAAGACTAAAGCCATTCTCCTCACTGGATTGAACAATTTCCGCCAATGCAAACTCACTCGTCGGAATATAAGTCGTGAAAGATTCAGACTTACCATTTACAGACTTCTTATATTTACCAGTCACAAGATAGGCATAACCATCAAACTGAGCCTTCATTTCCTCAATATTATTTTGTTTAATCTGCTGACGTAACTCGTTATATTTAGGGGCGTCAGCGGCCTCCTGGCTATTACTGAGAAATTGAACGATGCCCACCACGACTAAAAATAGAATCAAATAAAAACCAGAATTACGGATGAACCGATTCATCCCGAACCTCCTCTCAAGACACTTAAGTTATTTTACCATAGCCAATCAGTCGATCTCAAATAGAGGAACAGTTACACAAGGACGATTGCCTTGGGATTACTGCATTACTGATTATAAATCTCCGGTTTCAGTATCCCAACGTAGGGCAAGTTCCGGTATTTCTCTGAATAATCTAACCCATAGCCAACGACAAAGGCGTCAGGCAGTATAAATCCAGTATAATCTGCTTGTAAATTTACCGTACGACCAACGGGTTTGTCAAATAGTGTAACGACACACGTTGATTTGGCTTTCCGATTATTTAACAACTCAATTAAGTAACTGAGTGTAAGTCCGCTGTCGATAATATCTTCTACGATCAGTACATCCCGACCCTCTACTGAAACGTCTAAATCCTTAATGATTTTGACTACTCCTGAAGATTGGGTGGATGCACCATAGCTGGACACTGCCATGAAGTCTATTTCTAAAGGTACGGTTATTTGTTTAACCACATCTGCCATAAAAATAAAGGCGCCTTTCAAAACGCAAATCACTAAAGGATTACGTCCTGCATATTCGACACTAAGTTTGGCTCCAAGTTCTACAACTTTCTCCTTAATGTCTTCTTCACTGATGAGTACTTCTAGTATATCATTCTGCACTGACTGAACCCCCTAGTTTAACTTTAAGCCCACACTCTTCCTAATCAACCCAATTCCAATAATTTTGTATCTTCCAGGCATAAATGAAGAACAGAAATGGTCTCTTGATTAATAGGTGCATGGATGGAACGTCGTATGCCTGGCATCCAAATGATGTCGTTATTGCCATCAAGAATTATAGGAATTTGAGATCGTATAGACGGAGGTATCTTATCATCAATAAGAATATCCTTCACCTTTTTACTACCGTTTAATCCCATCACTCTCATGGTATCTCCATCTAACCTGCAGCGCAAAGTCAAGGGCAATACGATTTGATCTGCATCGAACATGGCTTCATGCTCACCTAGTTCTTTTCTTGACCACGGCATCCCATTTCTCGGCTCTACCGACATTCTCAAGACTTTTCCAATCTCACTCACCATATGTTCTGGAACAGCTGTACTTAATTCATATGTATAGCTTAATCGTTGCATATGTGACTTAGGCTGAAATGTAATAATATCATATTCGCGTATGCACACAAACCCTCCACCTATATCTCGACTCCAAGTCGTGGGAAGGTTACTCATGATCGCTTCGCGAAGGGACTCGATCTTGTTATAATCAATAAGTTCAGAGTCCGCTGACATGTAATTTAATATTAGTTTAATCATCCTCCGTTGTAAAGCGACATGTAATTTCAAAAAGGAAGGCACCTCAAAGGTGAACCTTCCGTCACTTGTCTGTACGGATTCGCGGAACACTTTCCTGGCAGCTAGCTCCATGTATTCATCCTCTGCAGTCATCATACTTGCTAACTGATTCAATGACTGTATAATCTGCCCATTATATTGCCCCAAATAGGGTAGTATATCCAAACGGATGGCATTTCGTCTGTACTTGGTTTGCAGATTACTGTGATCAACGGCATATTGGAAATTTTCACTTTCACAGACATCGACCAGATCTGTTTTGTATATACGTAAAAGCGGACGAATAAGTTCCATATTTTTTATGTTTCTTTTAAACTTCATACCAACAAGACCAGAAGGACCACTTCCCCGCAGTAGATGGAGTAGCACCGTTTCTGCCTGATCATCTGCGTGATGTGCTAGAGCGATAGAACTTGCACCATATTTGAAAGCTATTTTCATTAGAAACTCATATCGCTTTTCCCTCGCGGCTTCTTGGGTTCCCTTACCACTCTCTTTCATATAGGCAGGGACATCCACGGCCTCCATCACAAATGGAATACCGAGCCCTTCTGCCGTTTCCTGCACCATCACAGCTTCATCGTCTGATTCCATCCGGAAACCATGGTGAACATGTGCACATATGAGCTTTAGGGGGATGTGCTTCCTTGATATTTCGTGCATAACATGCAAAAGAGCCACAGAATCCGGACCACCGGAGACTGCGACTACTATCGTATCATCAGGGATCCATAGACTCTGTTCTTTCGCAGTCTGAAGCACATGTTCTACTAATATGTGCATACTCATGTCCAGTTGCTCCTTTTCTAGAGGTTGTTCAAAAAATCATCTTTTGATCACGAAGTATACCAAGAAGCGTACTCGACATCGAATATTGAATTCAGCCGATCTTCTTGGTGCTGAAAAGCTGATTTTTTGAACTTTCATTTATAGTTTTATAACCATACCGCCACATAGACGACGCCACATAACAACAAGATGGACAAGGCAAATGCGACCCTTAACCAGCGTGGTGTCTTAGTTATGGGGCTACTAAGGGATATAGGTTTATATATCTGTTGCCTCCAATATTTCCACGCTTGATCGGACCCTTCAAATTCGCCACAAATAGCCTTCGTCAACCATGCCGCATAAGGCTTAAGCCTATGACTACGCTGCACAAGCGACAATAGATCCGACATGCTACGAGTCTGTGGAAGATGCTGAGATGATGTTGCCTTCAATGCGTCCTCATGAAGTAAATGAATACATAGAACCGCAAAGGAAAATAGATCATAGCCTTCGTCGCTAGTTCGAGTACCAGCATTCCAGTATCCCCGATCATACCATTCCGTAAATTGCTTCACGCTACGACCTATGGAACTTACACCACCATAATCAATGAGCTCAACTTCTCCATACTCCGATACCATCACATTCTCAGGTTTCAGGTCTCCGAACACAAATCCTAATTGGTGTAAATCATGAAGCTTTGCTAAGAGCCTCAGACCAACTATTCCTAGCCACTCTTTCCCACGCCTTCGTATAAACCAATGTAGGGGGCTTCCCTCTACATATCGCATCACATAAAAAGGTATATCGCGTTTCTGTACTGAATAATCATCCACTTCTAGTAAATAGGGACGATGTACAACACCATCTTTTTTATCCTTTTGCTTCCGCTCCGCCTGCAATGAAGTCAGAACATTCACTTCTGATTGTAGCTCCAGTGTATCATTGCCCATCTTTAGCGCATAATACTCCCGTTGACCTACCTTCTGAACCAAATACACAGTTCCATTCGCGCCACTTCCGAGTACTCGCTGGATTACAAAGCGGCTACTCCGCCATTTCCCCGCGATGACCGTACCGGGTGAGTAGTCGGCATTAGACGACTTTGCCACCGAGTATCCCTTCTCCCTCATCGGAATTTTCCCGCCATGTTTGATGTCTGTCTAGTGTACCATATTGAAAGAAATCAATCACCTTCATGATCGCAGGCCCCGTAGGTGTAGCGCCCTTCATTTGAATTCGATTGAACAAAGATTGTAACTTAGCAAGGTCTGTTGTCCAATTCACATTTATAATAGCATCCTCTTCACTGTTCCTTCCCGGATAATGAAATACAGCTAACTCACTAATTCCTTCCCTAGCTTGTAAACTCAACATCAAATCTCGGATCGCTTCTTCGACAGCGAACAGCTTAGGCTTCATACTGGCACTAGCATCAATAAGCAAAGCCACTTGAAGTGACGTAGTCTCTGTCAGTTCATCTACGACTTCAACAACCTGTGAACGTCGCTGTGGAGGTAAGTCTTCAATCGTTGAATCCCCTAAAATATGCCTCAATTCTTTATTCACTGCTTGTTGAATCGTTTGTACCACCGTCTTACGAGTCATCATTTGCATCGTCTGAGCTAATTTCTGAGTTCCAACAATACGACTAATCCCTCCGCCCGCTTTGGCAATCTCAGAAATCTCCAGACTGCCAAGTTCTCCAATGGTTCCATAATCTATAACTCCTACAACATTTACAGTAATCCCATCCTCCAGAGCATGTGCTGCCGCTACAACAGGACTTACCCCCATATTCGAACATCCATCTGTAATAAGCAAAATTTGCTTCATAATCGATCACCCTCCTATGGCTATATCCTTCTCTCTATCATTTCCAACAATGAGAGATTTCAAACCAAAGTTTAAAAGTGATGCCATACTACAAGCTAACTTACTGTGCGCGGTCGTTCTAGCCGTTCCAATCCTGGAATATGAAGTGTTGCCCACTTTGGCTGATAGCGTTCTACTTTGCCTACAACGACGGTCATGTCATCCATAATTTGATTCTGCTGATAACGAATCACTTTCTCTAACAAGCATTCTGCAATATATTGGGGATCATTACTCTCGATCTCTTGAATAATTCTCTTCATCCAGATCTCCTTATTCACCGCATGACCCGGAGCATCATATAGACCGTCTGTCATCATAATGACAATATCTCCAGCTTGAAGTTG
Source organism: Paenibacillus sp. Y859 (assembly GCF_056786405.1). NCBI lineage: Bacteria > Bacillati > Bacillota > Bacilli > Caryophanales > Paenibacillaceae > Paenibacillus > Paenibacillus sp. Y859. The sequence goes on from NZ_JBXCIZ010000017.1 coordinate 22,835, forward strand.
TATCGTAACTAAATCTACTTCAATTTCCTGAATGATGCCGATCGGGAGATTACTAGAGGAGACGAGAATAACCTCTTGGCCTCTTTTAATAAAACTTGGAGTCGAACCAATCTTCATAAATGTCGTCTCCGCTGTGAATTGATCAATCAATGCCATATCAACCGTGGCATATATTTCATCGGGTGATCGAAGTAGTAATATAGAATTAACAGATTTGATTGCCAACTTCTCATCCATTCCCGATTGCAGAAGCTGTTCCAATATATTAAGGGCCGAGCTACTCTCTTGGCGCGCACGTTCTCCATTACCCATACCATCACTTAAAGCGACTGCAAAAGTACCATTACCCATCTCCACTGTGCTGAAGCTGTCCCCTGAGAACACATCCCCACCTTTGGCTGCGCCTGCAACTCCGGTCGTTATTTCGAATGCTTTGGCTGAGCCGAATACAACTGTCGCTAGTCCATCGCGAGTAGTAGAGGCTGTCTCCTGCACCACAGCAATATGTTCATCTAGAATATTGGAGAGAAGCGGAGCAATGATCTTGCGACACTCGTCATACCCTCTCATATAGGCGTGAACAATCTCTATCTCCACATGTCCTGAGTCAAGGTTGATAATATCGATCCCATGTATCGATAACCCCATCTTCTCCAGTGCTGCCCTGATTTCTTCTTCCTGCTTATACATAGCCTGTCCTTCCCGTTTGATCTCCTGGGCTAGATCGTCCATGACCTGAGATACACCAGATAATTGTTCTGCTACCAGATGCCTACTATCGTATATTTGGCGTTTCCACTGCATATCATGTTGATAGAGCTGATACTGTTTCTTCATGACTTCAAGAACATCACCTGTCTTATGACATACTCGATTCCACTCGGATGGCAACTTATCAGGAGAAAGATCCGGTTGATCCTCTATTGCACTCATCATATCCGTCATATATTTATACGTCTGATAGAACTTCGTATCCCAGCAGTGTTGGTTCTTAAAGCATCCCGCACATGTTCCCTCTGAGACAGCACTCATGAAGTGATCCATTTCTTCTGTACGCTTACTAACATCCGATGCACCTGAAATTTGACCAAAGCTTTGAGATAACTGTCTGAACACCTGAGAGAATTGCGTAACTCGATCTGCTGTCAAATCACGTACTCGCTTTGCATATTCATGCTGAGACTTCGTATGATCCTGGGTTCCAGGTACATATTTAGAAATCATGCCAATAATGGCCTTAGGTGTCATCATAAAGAGGATAATGGCCGCACATGTCTCCCAAGTAGAAGTCATCACAGTCTCTGGCCCTATGAAATAAATCGAAAGAATAGATGAACCTAAGAGCATCCCAATAGCTACCATAGCTCGATGCCCTTCGCGTAACATCCCCGCGAGCATACCGGAGAATGCGAGCAGACTCATCTGATAGATGGCTGCAATATTAGCTAAACTGAGAATAAGCCCTGTAATGACACCAACGGAAGCTCCTAACGATGCTCCACCCACGAAAGCAAATAACAGAATCAAATAACGAGAAAGAATATGCTCAATCGATAATGAATAGATATTCCAACCTACTGCCCCCGTCATAACAGATGCTAATAAAATGATTAGACAGAGAACTTCCTCATTTTTCAGATGATAGTTTTTATTGCGATAAGTAAATACCGGAATGGCTTGAATAAAAACCATCGTGAGCACGAAGCTCAGTACTGCATCCAATGTCATCATAAGCAATGTATACCATGTAAGTGATGGGCCTAAAAGAAGATAGAATACATTAACGCAGAAAGTGCATATAAATACCATCAGCGGCGCATACGATAATTCTGCATGTTCAAAAGATTCAAGACCCTTATGAATGAGATAAAAGATGAACATCTCAGCTACAATTAACAACGTTACCGGAAATGGCGCGAATAAACTGCCCGCAATGATCGCAACCGTAACGATCGGGAGGTAATCTCTCCTCATAAAGACTATGACAGCAAAGAATGCTAATGCAAAAGGGGAGAGTTCATCCAATATCATGGCCTTGCCCAGTAAGAACCCCATGAGTGTCAGCAATAGCATCCACTTCTTTGTTGCCAAAAAATAACCCAGTCGTCGAATAACACGCCCTTGTGTTATTCGTGTCAACCAAGGTTCGGCCTGATAAGCTGACTGTGACCTTTCAGCCACCTGAACACCAGGAAAATCTACTATATTTCTCTTATCCAAAATTGTGACACCACCCTTATAAAGTTTGTTGGTATCATTATAGAGTGGTCTTCACGAGAAAGTTTGTCAGAACAGCGGACAGGCCTTTGAGAAATTTCCGACAAAAAAGCCTTGCCCGCAGAATGTCGCATATAGGCCCCAATCCCCTAACGTATAGCGCTTTAAATCTGCCATAATCATTCTCAATTGATTACGAATAGTGGGAAATCCGCCATTTCCAACTAGCGATTGAACATGAGATTACTGGAAATCAGTTGGAAGATGTCGCTAATTTATTCTATGCGACAAAAAAACCGTAGAGGCTTTCGCCTACTACGGTTATCTTATATTATTTACAATTACACGCGCTTAGCGCCACGTCCACCACGCTTGGATTCCGTGTTCTTCTTAATAGACGATGCCCGTTCTTCACTATCCTTTAGGAAGCGCGACACTTTATCCTCGAATGTAGCTTTGTTAACTGGAGGCTTAAATGAACGCCCGCCACGATCGCGATCACCGCCGCGATTGAAACCACCGCCACCTTCTCTGCCGCCGCCACCGCTAAATCGTTCTCCACCACCGCCGCCTTCTCTGCCACCGCCAGTACTACCGCTGCGTTCAGGTCTTGGACTTCTTGCTGGTCTAGATTCAACTGGCTTGTCAACAGTTTGTTTGATGGATAGTCCGATCTTACCGTCCTTGTCGACATTGATTACCTTTACGGTCACAACATCATGTATCTTCAAATGATCGTTGACGTCTTTAACGTAATTATCAGCGATTTCTGAGATATGAACGAGACCTGTGACACCTCCTGACAGATCCACAAATGCTCCAAAATGCGTTATGCCTGTCACTTTTCCCTCTAACTTAGTGCCTACTTCGATTGCCATAGAATAAAATGATCCTCCCTTAAAAATATACAGCAAAATTTATAAATCTTGGCTGTGGTGATTTGATTATACATAATGCGCAAAGTAAGGTCAATATAGTAATGACCTACATTATCGCTTATATTACGGGCTTGATACATCCGGACGAATCGGGGTTTCTTCAGGTCTATATAGACCATAATCCTTACGCGCCAGTTGCCCGATATATTCAGGGTCCTGTAATCGATTAACTTCATATTCTAATTGTAATACAGACTGGTCTGATTCGGCCTGAGTACGTTCCTTCTTCACCAACTCCATATTAATATCAGCTATCTGTGATCTCTGATTCATAAGAGTATAGCCTACCCAGCCCAGAAAGAAAATCATAAAGCACACCCATATGGTCAAACGTCTGCGCCCGCCTGCATATTTAGTTGACTGTTGACTTCTTGATGTTTGCGAGGCATATCTGCCCATGAATGAACCCTCCTTATGACCAACGATTCCACAACTCAACGCATACCTTCTTTACTTTCTTCATCCAGGTTTGATTACTTAGCCTAGATATCACCGGTAAAGTCGCCCATTTCAGCAGTTTCCAGAATGGATATAAACATCGTAATAGAATGCCCAGAATGAACATCAATAATGTCCCTATCACACGCAATATTGTTACGACTACACGATATATCGTTCTGATGGGTATCCATATGAGGACTATGAGTAATCGCTGCAGTGTATACAATACAAATTGAATTACCTTTATTAACATTACCACAAATCGTTGTGTTGTAACACTTAAGATTAAAAAATAGCTCCAAATCCCTAAAAACAATCCTAGAAATGCATAAAATCGTAGCTCTCCCTGGTTACTAATATAGAGCATTCGAAAAACAAAGACTGCCATCCCACACCAATATATCAGATCCATTAGATGGATTGTCCATTTGGGAAAGCGGAACTGGTTGGACAACACCCGGTAGCTGTCATAGACCAGTCCCATCATAGCCCCTGAGAATAACATCCAGAGCAATGTTATCCACTGAGCATAGGGATTCATCTAAATAACTTGCCTAGCATTCCTTTATTTTTACTATGCTGAGACCCGGGTTCCACGTACACAAGGGAATGCACTAGCCCATCGATAGAGAGCAAGCCATTCTCCAGACTTAAATTCTTGATATGTAAATTCTGACCCTTAATCGTCAAGTGACCCAGCTCGGTCTGCAATATAAACTGCTCACTGTCGAAACTCTCCACATTCTGAACGCCTGTCATATGAATCTGCCTACGGTTCTGCATTTGGAGATCATGGCTCTTAGCTTTACCTTGTTCAATCATAGCATGTACCCCTCCTTATACAGATAGCTTATGGCGGGCGCTATCGCATTAGAACTTCGGAAGGGGCAAGTATTTTAGGATCATGAAAAGGTTACTAGCGTGGGTATCATGCGATGGAAGTGGTAAGCTATCGCGGTATCAGATTTCTAACGGAACATAGCGACCTTATTTCATGAGAAAACACCAATATGAAATTTTAACGGAACCACAGGCCTCTATATACGAATAAACGGCCTAAATCCAGAGAAAAGTACCAAATAAGGTCCACCACTTCCGTTAGAATTTCAAAAGTGACGTTTTGGGAAGAATAGGGTCTTCCATTTCCGTTAGAAAGTTTATATAGTTTCTCTCCATTACTCTGCTCCCCCTAATAATTTCTTTTTTAATTTCGACTCAAGTGTAAGAACTACTGGGTATGCAAAAATTAAAATGAGAGTCAAATAAATCGAATTCTCAAACAAACTTCGAAACTTTCCCTGAGACCAGCCGTCTTTGCCAAGTATCCACTACGCTACTTTATTTGAAACTCCAATTCCATCATTTGCTTCTGGGATGAGGCTCTGGGTATAGTTTTGGGCAAGGCAGACGACAGCTACAACGGATAAAACAATAGTCAGAACGAAACCTTTAGAATATGGATTTGAAATCCCGACTTTACTATACGTAATTGTCGAGATATTAACAAAAATAAGACAGATAAACATAAAGAACATCTACACATCTCCCTTTTCATTAATCGTAACGACGTATTTGATATACGAACTAAATGTAAAAAGATCAACTAACATACTTTTCTTATTCGACTTTGTATTTTTATATACCTTTCTATCTAAGTAACAAATTAACATAGCCTATATGTTAGAAAAGAGCGCCCTCTTCACAAAGAAGAGGGCGCTCCATCATCACTTGTATATCTATTGCCAGTCTAGAGTGTTATCTCTAGCAATTGGCTCTTCCTTAATCAAGGTGTAGAGGCTTGCAGCCTCTTCTTTACGAGTACTTTCGGCAAGCCTTTCAACTCGAACCGTGACCAGCTTTTGGCCAAATTGGACAGTGATCTCATCGCCCACTTTTACCGCGCTGCTAGGTTTAGACTCCCGACCATTGATGAGGACTCGACCTTGTTCCGAAATATCCTTTGCTACCGTACGCCGTTTGATTAACCTTGAAACTTTCAGGAATTTATCAATTCTCATACTTATTTTACGGCTTCTTTAAGTTTATTACCTGCTTTGAATGCTGGAACAGTAGATTCCGCTATTTCAATCGCAACACCTGTTTGTGGATTACGTCCAGTACGTCCTGCACGTTTGCGAGTTTCAAATGTTCCGAACCCGATCAACTGTACTTTATCTCCACCTGCTAACGCATCCGTAACCTCACTTAAAAAGCTGTTTAATACGGATTCCACATCTTTCTTAGTCAAACCGCTTTTGTCAGAAATGTTGTTAATAAGGTCAGTCTTGTTCATTATTCATTACCTCCTAAAGATATCTTAAACCAATTGCACTATATGGGTATTCTTGATTAAGGTTCATAATCCTTCTTTAACGCTGTAGTTTTTTATATTTTTAGTTCAGATTTTGATATTTATTGACGATTTGTGTCTTTGCTATACTCCATAGTTCTTCCATTTCTATAAGTGTACTATCTTCGATAGATCTTCCTTGTTCTTGTAAATAGGCCTCAATAAAATGAAATCGTTGCGTGAATTTCTGATTCGTCTTCGATAACGCTTCTTCAGGATCTGTATGAATAAACCGAGCTGCATTCGAAACAGCAAATAGTAAATCACCAAGCTCTAACACTTGCTCTTCCCGACTTTGTCCCTGCTCAATAGCTTCACGTAACTCGATTAACTCTTCTTCAATTTTAGCAAATACACCATCAATGTGATCCCAATCGAATCCTACTTTTGCTGCCTTTTTCTGTAGCTTGTACGCCTTCATCAAGGCTGGTAAATCGCGTGGTATTCCGTCCAGTACAGATACCTTCTCCGATTTCAATCCTTTGCGCAGCTTCTCCTCCGCTTTCATCTTCTCCCAGTTATTCAGAGCAGATTCGGCATCTCGTGCAACAACATCTCCAAATACATGTGGGTGTCTGAATATTAACTTATCATTAATGCCCTGAATAACATCATACACGTTAAATGTTCCATTCTCCTCCTCCATTTGTGAATGCAGGAGAATTTGCAACAGTAGATCGCCTAACTCCTCTTGCATATGCTCTGGATCATCCTCATCAATGGTCTCTAGCACTTCATAGGTCTCTTCAATAAGGTTCTTACGTATCGAGTCATGTGTTTGCTCCTGATCCCAAGGGCATCCCTCTGGGCTTCGGAGAATACCGACAATTTCATGCAGTCGCTCAAATGTACGTTGTCGAAGCTGATCCTCATCACTTTTAGGCACATATACTAGAGAAAGATTACCGAATCCCTCTACACGATCCAATTCATATAATGGCACATGTAAAATGCTTTCCTGTCCTTCTACACCCAAAGCATGACCCACAGTAACTATGTAATCATCTGGATAGACCTCCATAAGACTTAGCTTCACCTCCGAAGCCGTAAAGCTGTCATAGACCTGTCCAATTAAAGTATGGAGCTGTGGCTGTATAAGTATACTACTGAGTCCCACAGCATCTAATAGCTGAAAGCCTTCAATCGGATCGAACCCAAGTCTTGTAAAGGCTTCATCCAAGAAACTCTCTCCACCTAACACTTGTAATGTAATACCATGCTCGGGGCAACGTTCACGTAACAGTTGTACTGTGGACTCTGCCACCATAGGATGACCTGGAACGGCATACACAATTTCTGTCCCCGCTTCACCTTCAAGAGCCTTGCCGATCAATCGATTAGCAATCGTATCATACACCTCAGGAAAGGAATCATAAGTTTCATACACTTCATCAAAAGATTGAAGCGACACATTCCATTCTTCAAGCGTTGAAATAACAGGGTGCTCTTTGGTCCTCACATATACACTTGAAGCGTTCTGTAATATTTTCATAATCCCTACTGTGAGCCTATCGGAGTTTCCTGATCCTAAACCTACAACTGTCAATATGGAACTCATCACTCATCCCCCGCTATCATAATATAATGCCTATTGTTCTATTAGTGCGAGTTCAAAAAGTCAGTTTTTCAGCACCGAGAAGATTGAATGAAGATAGGGAGTGAGGAGCGGAGCGTAGGCAGTACCTACGTGAGCACCGGAAGGACCGGCTGAATTCAATATTCGATGTCGAATACGCCCCCTGCTATACTTCGTGATCAAAAGATGACTTTTTGAACTACCTCTATTATCCATTCCCTAACGCATGATGTGTAGTTGTTTGAGTAGATCTGCCAGTCTATGGCCAATCTTCGGTAGCATACGAAGCTCTTCTTCGCTGATCAACTTCGTAAGCGCGATGAGCACCACGAACATGGTCGCACCTGCGACGACCCCGCTAACACCTTCAATCGTAGCGACTAGCCGCCCCGAATGGAGACCAAGTGCTGCTAGCGTTACACCAGCCGCCCATTGGGCGCTGCCTGCGGCGCTGGCCAAGCCGGCAAGCACAAGCGCCGGCTTGGCCAGTACAGCGCCGGCGCGAACAGACAAGCCAGTGCTCCGGACAAGCAGCGCAACATTGAGCGCTGCAGCTAGGCCGTGTGCCGCTACGCCAGCGATAGCGGCACCAGTGATGCCCAACTGCGGCACCAATAGCAGATTGAGCAGTATCTTCGCTACAGCGCCGACGAGCAGATGCACCGCAGGCGCCTTCACCACACCGATGCCTTGCAGGAGCGCTGCAGAGATCAAGCTCACTGTACTGAACGCCGCCGTAAAGGCGATCCAGCGCATCGTATCCGTGCCTGTAGCATCCTGATACAACATTATGTTGATCGGTGTGGCCAGTACGCATAGCCCTACCGACGCGGCAAGTCCAATAAGCCAGAACCAACGAAGGGATAGACGAACCTGACTCTTTACAAGCATGCTATCTCCTTGGATTCTTGCTTCAGCTAGTGCTGGAATGAATAATACAGAGAGCGACGTCGCAAGCATGGTCACCAGTTGAACAAGTGGAATGCCGCGATTATAGACCCCGAACTGAATCATCGCTCCTGTCTCACTAAACCCATCTGATTTGAGTAAGCGGGGTAACGTAAATGTATCGACTAAGCTCATTAATGGAATGGCCAAGGAAGCTAGACAAATAGGGATGGCAAACACCAATATTCTCTTCAGGAGGCGCCAAGAGCTCTCCACGGATGTTGTTCTTTCTATCGTTTGAGCTGCCCTAGCTGCCCCCTTTATCTGTGTTCCCGCCGTCGCATCCAGCGCCCCTACCCTTGTAACATACCTTCGCCAATATACCAACATGACTAGAAACCCTGCAGCCCCGCCTGCAGCCGAACCAAGTAATGCCCCTGCTGCAATCGTCTCTGGCCCTGCTTGTCTTGCGGTCATATACAATAGCAGCAGAATCATCACACTCACACGTACACTCTGTTCTACAATCTGTGAAATAGCCGTAGGCACCATATTCTGATGCCCTTGAAAGAATCCGCGTAACAATGACATCATGGGAACAAACAAAAAGGCTAATGAAGCATACCTGATAGCAAGAACCACATGAGAGTTGTCAATAAGACGCGCAATTATTGGAGCACCGATATAGGTACAGATTCCAAGTGCAATGCCGAGCGAACCAATCAGCAATGAAGATAGACGAAGCACTCTCCTGCTTTCTCCGGCGTTTCCAGCGGCTTCATTCTCTGCTACGAATTTAGAAATAGCGATTGGGATTCCCGCCATAGCGATGGTAATCATTAGGGAATAGAAGGGGTAAATGGTGTTGTAAATCCCAAACACTGCATCCCCGCCTATATTCTGCAAAGGAACCTTCTGTAACGTGCCAATTAACTTCGAGAGAATGCTCGCTATCGTCAGAATAAATGCTCCGTGCAAGATTCTAGAAGCTGTATTGGTTTTCCTCATCGATTCTTCCCTACTTTATGTCCTTATTTGGAGACAACTACCTCTATTAATGCGAGTTCAAAAATTCAGCTTTTCAGCACCGAGAAGATTGATTGAAGCTAGGTACTGAGGAGCGGAGCGTAGGTAATACCTACGTGAGCACCGGAAGGACCGGCTGAATTCAATATTCGATGTCGAACAGACTCCTTGATACACTTCGTGATCAAAAGATGAATTCTTGAACTACCTCTATTATAGCTGAAAGTAGCGATACGCAAAAACTCCCGTCTCTTGTTCCATGAATCGGAACGAAGGATAACGGGAATTGGATGGTTTAGATATTCTATTGTTCCATTTGTTTGCCTAAGAACGAAGCTGCTGTCTCAGCCATCTTAACTTCCATCTGTCCCATCTTCACGGATTCATCTTTATTCATAAAGATAACGGACCCGATTGGATCACCACTCGATATAATCGGTGCAACGACAAAGGATGAAAGTGTCTCTTGGTGGTCCTTACAGACTTCATAGTCGCCTTGATTCGTTTCCAGTAATGTCTTGCGATTATCCATACAATTCTCAATAAGTACCCCAATTTGTTTATCTAGATACTCCTTCTTAGATCCTCCAGATACAGTAATAAACGTATCTCGATCAGAAATAACCGTTATATGACCCGTTCCTTCAAACAATGACTCTGCGTACTCTTTTGCAAAATTGCCAAGCTCACTAATGGGTGAATATTTCTTTAATATCACTTCACCATCACGGTCAACAAAAATTTCAAGCGGATCTCCTTCACGGATTCGCAGTGTGCGTCTAATTTCTTTTGGAATAACAACTCTGCCTAGGTCATCAATACGACGTACAATTCCAGTAGCTTTCATTTCACATGTTGCCCCACTTTCATAAGAAGATTTTTCAACTACTGTTCCAAAGGGGAAAAGGTGAATCCCATGAATCAATGTGATATCTGACCATAGTATTCAACCATTTCCTTTTCCTTATTCATACATTATTATATTGTCATATCATTGCAATTCCATCTTAGCTATTTCATGAAATTATTTGCCTGTTTCCGTTACGGGTACATCCTCTTTATCTGTACTAGCATCAGGCGTTGTCGGTACTTCTGTTTCCGTGGAGTCTTGTCCATTTTCAGGTGTTGTTGTTTCTTCTTCTACTGGCGCAGCCTTAGGTGTTTCCGGCAATTTCACTTTCTTAATTAGACCTGGTAAATCCTTCGTCATGAACTCATCAATTTTATTGGATCCAAGCAGGTTCTTAATAGAATCCTTCTGCTCTTGTGTTAGCTCGTCAAATGTCGTCTCGGTACGCGATTCCACCTTCATCACGTGATACCCGTGCATCGTCTCGATAGGCTCACTAATTGTATTCAACGGAAGGGTCAACGCAGCCTCCTTGAATTCTTCCACCCATCTACCTGCAGCAGTATCCTCATACAAACCACCGCTATCTACAGAGCCTGGATCATCGGAGTATTCCTTCGCAATCGTTGCGAAGTCGGCTCCGTTATCCAATTTGGACTTTACTTCTTTAGCAATTTTTAAAGCTTCTTCCTTAGAACGTTCCTTGCCCTCAGCATCAGTCGTTGAGATCAGGACATGTCTTACCGAAGCCATTGTATAATCTTGTTTCGTCAAGTCATATTGTGCCTTTACATCTTCGTCCTTTACCTTGAGAGTCATATCCTCCATAGAGATCATCACTTGCTCAAGATAGCCCTTCAAATCGGCTTCCGTTAACTTTTTCTCTTCCAACATCTGTGTAAAAATTTCATCCCCAACACTGGCTTTCATCTGTGTCAGCTGATCCGTAGCGGTTTGCCCGCCCTTCGTCTTCGCTTCTTCACTTGCCTTCGCACTCAAATATTCAAAAGCCACTTGTTGATTCACAAGATACGTCTTGAAATCTTCCAGTTCTACAAGTTGAGCATACTCCGGTGACAAGAAGGTAAGGACGTTCATACCAATATTATATTCTGCTAATGTAATTTCCCCGCCCTTATAAGTAGCTACAACATCTTTATTATCCTTACCGCATGCAGATAACAAAGATAGTGCCAATACCGCTACCAGCGTAATGGACACTAACTTCCATGACTTTTTATTTAACAACATTTTGAGGCTCCCCCTTTAATTTAAACGGCTCTTGGATAGCTTCAAGGAATTGTTCCAGAAGTTCCATTAGCTGCTTTTCTCCAAGTCCTTTACCCTTCACCCGGATGGTCATAACAGACTCTTGTTCAAATTGTACACGTCTTTCAAATGAATTTCCAATTCGCACAAGCTCAGATCGATTCACTGCCTTCTCTTGTCCGGCATAAAATTTAAGTGTGATGTCATCACCACGCTTCACGATCGATTCGATCCCCAGCATTTTACCGTATAATTTCATTCTGGCAACTGTAAGCAAATTTAGGACAGCTTCAGGCAATTCACCGAATCGATCCATCAGCTCATCTTCAAGCTCTGAGACCTCATCAAATGAAGCTGTAGCTGCCACCTTTTTATAGATTTCAATTTTTTGGATACTATCGTAAATATAATCAGCTGGCAAATAAGCATCTATGCCGATATCAATAAGTGTATTCCACACCTTCTCTGGTGCAGCTTCCTCCCCTAACATCGTTACTTTTCGTTTCTGGATTTCTTCTGCAAGCATTTGCGAATATAGATCGAAACCGACCGAAGCAATAAACCCATGTTGTTCCGCTCCAAGCAAATTACCTGCACCGCGAATAGACAAGTCCCGCATAGCGATCTTAAATCCTGATCCAAGCTCCGTGAATTCTTTAATGGACTGCAGGCGCTTCTCGGCAACTTCTGTTAATACCTTATCGCGCTGGTACGTGAAATAGGCATAGGCGATACGATTAGAACGACCCACACGCCCCCGTAGCTGATAGAGCTGGGATAGCCCCATTTTATCAGCATCATGTACAATTAGCGTATTCACATTAGGTATATCTACACCGGTCTCAATGATACTTGTACTAACCAATACGTCATATTCACCATCCAAGAAATCAAGAATCGTCTTCTCAAGCTCGGACTCATTCATTTGGCCGTGTCCTACACCTACTCTAGCCTCAGGTACAAGCGCTGTGATCTGACTTGCCATCTCTTGTATCCCCTGCACTCGATTGTATAAATAATACACCTGTCCACCACGAGCAAGCTCACGCTCTATTGCTTCGCGAACTAGCGTATGGCTGTGCTCTACGACATAGGTCTGTACGGGGAAGCGATTCTCAGGCGGTGTCTCAATAACGGATAAATCCCGAACGCCGAGCATGGACATATGGAGTGTTCGTGGAATGGGTGTAGCAGTCAATGTCAATACGTCCACATTCGTCTTGAGCTTCTTCAGCTTCTCCTTATGCGTGACGCCAAATCGTTGCTCCTCGTCTACAATAACAAGCCCCAAGTCCTTAAATATGAGATCCTGTGACAACAATCGATGTGTACCGATAATGATATCCACAGTCCCCTGCCGAATTCCCTTGATCGCTTCGTTCTGTTCCTTGCGGGAGCGAAAACGACTCAGCACTTGAATATTAAGAGGATATCCAGAGAATCTCTCCTTAAATGTCTCGAAATGCTGCTGAGCTAGAATTGTCGTTGGGACTAATACAGCAACCTGCTTACCCTCAATGGCAGATTTGAAAGCTGCGCGGATAGCCACTTCTGTCTTACCATAACCCACATCACCACAGAGCAATCGATCCATAGGTCGAGCCTGTTCCATGTCTTCCTTGATCTCTTCAATCGCTCTCACTTGATCTCGAGTCTCATCGTACGGGAACATTTCTTCAAATTCTTGCTGTTCCTGTGTATCCTTTTCAAAAGCATAACCCTGCGTAGATTGACGCTCTGCATATAATTTAATCAAATCATCCGCAATATCCTGTACCGTAGAACGAACCTTATTCTTGACACGTATCCAGTCATTACCGCCTAGCTTATAAATCTTCGGTTCTTTGTCTTCTGAGCCTACATATTTCTGAATAAGATCAACTTGCTCAATCGGAACGGACAGCTTATCTCCCCCGGCATAAAGGATATGCAAATAATCCTTGTGAATACCGTTAATATCCAAGGTGCCAATCCCCATATATTTACCTATTCCATGATTCTGATGCACAACATAATCGCCGACCTTGAGCTCTGTATAGCTTTTGATGCGCTCAGCGTTATCAAGGCTCTTACTTAATTTACGGACTTTACGTTGTTTCTGGGAGAACATCTCGCCCTCTGTAATGACAGCTAATTGGATCGAAGGCAATTCAAACCCCGTCTGTAGGTTCCCCTGAAGCATCGTTGGCTCATCGATACCATAATCAAGTAGCACGCGACGCATGCGCTCCATACGCTCTTCATTGCTGGCTAGCATCATGACACGAACACCCGTCTTCTGCCAACGCTCCATTTCAGATTTGAGTACATTCATTTGACCGTGGAAGTCCTGCATTCCACGACTGGTAATATTCAGTATGTTCTGAGGCTGTGTGTGCGGTACTTGCCGTAGAAATATGGAGAGAAATAACGTCTGGAATCGACGTTTATAAATGACTTCCTCATTTTCAATAGATAATGCTAATTGTGGTAGCATTTTACCATGCTGCATCAAGTGTAAATTCCATTCAGACTCATCCCGTTCTAGCTGCTTAGCGGTTTCTAGCAATCTAGTAGGTTCATCAAGAACTAGAATTGTATCATCTGGAAGATAATCAAATAAATGGCACTTCTCTGGATACAGTAAAGATATGTGCTTATATATTTCAGGGAAATACACATGCTCACGCAACATATCGATCTCACGCCTCATCTCTTCTTGGAGGCGCAGCTTAGCCTGACGATCTGCCATTTTATCTAGCTGTTGTACCAATAGAACATCTAATGCATCAGCCGCTTGCTCTAGCCGTCTATAATCTGCAATGATCTCCTTGCATGGTGTTATCACAACCTTGTTAACTTTATCAATAGAACGCTGATCCATTGGATCAAACGTACGGATAGAATCAACCTCATCATCGAATAATTCTACACGGTAAGCCAGTGGTGAGGTCATGGGATAGAAGTCCATAATACCACCACGAATACTCATCTCACCTTTGTTCTCTACACGTTCAACCCGCTCATATCCCATCTCAATCATGCGCATAAGAAAAGAATCCAGTTGCACGGAACCTCCACACTGGATTGCTATCTGAGCATTAGCCATCACTTCTGGGGCAGGTAGAAGCCTTCTTACACCCGCAAAAGGGGCTACAACAATTCCCGTGAACCCTTGTGCGCATTTCATCAATACATCAATACGTTGTGCCAGCGTCTCGGGACTGGATACTGCCGTCTCAGCTGCAACTAACTCATGTGCTGAATAGAGTAATACTTGATCAGGCGAAAGCGCTTCCTGTAAATCGTCAGCCATTTTCTGTGCAGAGAACATATTGTGAGTCACAATTAACATGGGGCGTTTAACCTCAGTATATAGTGAGGCCATCATAACCTGTCTTGCTGATCCAGATAATCCAGAGACGAGCTGTTCCTTCATACCTACCGAAATTCCAGAAACAATAGATTTTAAATCAGGGTCCTTAGAAAAGGATTCTATAAGTGCTTGTAGCAAAGGTGGCACCTCTCTTATACTTACTTTTTATCTCTAGATTGTGTAGCGTTACTTCCCTTTTCTTACCGTCAAAAGAAGCCTCAGCAAACTGCCAAGGCCCTGTAACGACGATCAATTCGCCGTCAAGACGGTAAACGTAAGTCTTAGGCTGTATTTCATTTACTTAACTTTACAAAAACTTCACTGAAGTGGACTACTTAATAAACTTAATTCGGGATGGCTTGTCAGCGCATCATTGCAATATTCACAAGTGACTGTAACCGTCATGTCGCCGCTTAAATCATACGCTATTATATCTTGGCGTTCTGCGGGGGTCAAGGAATGGAGCCCAAGCTGCGACTCAGTTACCGTCGTTGAGTCAATGGTTCCAAGTAAGGTTTGACAGTGTCGACAGATGTACTTTATAGCCATTTTATTCCTCCTGAAGGTTATTTATACCTTCATTATGCCCTGAATTAATTCTATTTAGCCTCTCCAGCATTCATCATTCTAACCATTATACTTAGCCATCGTCTGTTCAAAAGAATGATTAAGGCTGTACTCCATAGCATCACAGCTATGATCAATCATCTGGAGCACATATTCCTTCTCTTTCTTAGCAAAGGAAGACAGTACATAATCTACGACCGCAAACCCTGGATCCGGACGGGATATCCCCATTCGAATTCGGTTAAATGTTTGTGTTCCTGTGTGCTGGATAATCGACTTAATCCCATTATGTCCTCCGGCACTACCTTGATATCGTAACCGAATTCTGCCTACTGTCGTATCTAAATCGTCATAAACAACCACGAGATCTTCCAATGTTGCTTTATAATAACTCATAAATGCATGGACAGATTCCCCTGAAAGATTCATGTAGGTTAACGGTTTGATGAGGGTGACCTTTGATCCGTTAATATGCCCCTCACCTATTCGTGCTTTACATTTACTCGGTCCAAAAGTAATACCATGTCTCGCGGCTAAGGCGTCTAGCGCCATAAATCCTACGTTATGTCGTGTCTTGTCATAAGTGGAACCTGGATTCCCAAGTCCTACAATCCATTTCATTGGGTATATATCCTCCATCAGACTTTATTGATACTACAACACAATGCACGATAAGGGTTATATCTCCTTACGTAAGGAGATATAACCCTGTGCTTATGTTCTACTTTACTACTCAATCTCAAACAGTTTACTAATCGACAATTCTTCATGGACACGAATGATAGCCTCACCCATCAGAGGAGCTACTGACAGTACTCTGATTTTGTTACTTAGGTTCGAGTGTTTAATCGGAATCGTATCTGTTACGATAACTTCTTTCAGTGGAGAGTTCTCAAGTCGTTCCATGGCTGGTCCTGATAATACAGGGTGTGTGCAGCATGCATAGACTTCCTTTACTCCACCCTTCATCAGTGCGTTAGCACCAAGTACAATCGTACCTGCCGTATCAATAATATCGTCAATCAATATCGCTGTTTTACCTTCAATATGACCAATAATATTCATGACTTCACTGACGTTAGGCTCAGGACGACGCTTATCAATAATAGCAAGCGGTGCATTGAGGAAATCAGCCAATTTTCTTGCACGAACAACGCCGCCGTGATCTGGTGAGACCACAACTGGATTCTCAATCTGTAATGATCGGAAGTATTGGGCTATAATCGGAACCCCCAACATATGATCTACAGGAATATCGAAGAATCCTTGGATCTGCATAGCATGCAAATCCATCGTAATGACACGATGAGCCCCAGCCTTCTCAATCAGATTAGCTACCAATTTGGCAGTAATAGGATCACGAGAACGAGCCTTACGGTCTTGCCGGGCATATCCGTAATAAGGAATAACCACATTAATGCTCTTCGCAGAAGCGCGCTTCAAAGCGTCAACCATGACCAATAGTTCCATCAGGTTGTCGTTCACCGGACCACAAGTAGACTGCACAATATAGACGTGACAGCCCCGAACACTTTCATTCAATTTGACTTGAATTTCGCCATCACTGAAACTTGTCGTATGGGAATCCCCCATAGGAATGCCGATATAATCCGCAATTTGATTAGCAAGCTTGGGATTAGAGTTACAAGTAAATATTTTGAGTTTGGAATCACAATAAGTCATAAAATAAAAACCCTCCGTGCGGATTCATTGAATTCTTGTCTACTATTCATCTTTATTCTTCTTATCTTTAGCCTGATTACGAATTTTCTCTGCATATCCAGGTTTATTTACCTGCCGTTGTCTCGCAATCGCCATATCATTCTCACCAACGGAATCTGTTATCGTTGAACCTGCCACGATAAAAGCCCCCTTACCAATTTTAACTGGTGCAATTAGATTGACATTACTACCTATAAAAGCGTCATCTTCAATCTCTGTCATAAACTTATTGTACCCATCGTAATTCACTGTGATCGCACCACAGCCAACATTGACATTCTTCCCAATCGTAGCATCTCCAATATAACTTAAATGAGATACTTTGGATCCATTACTAATGACAGAGTTCTTCACCTCGACAAAATCGCCAATCTTAACGTCCTCACCGAGCTTAGATCCTGGTCGCAAATACGCAAAAGGGCCCACCGATGTTCGCATACCTACCTCAGCATGATCGAGAACGGAATGCTTAACGATTACGCTATTAGCAATCACCGAAGAATCAATATCACTGTTTGGACCAATGACGCAATCCTCACCTATAACAGTATATCCTTTAATGATCGTTCCTGGAAACAAAATGGTGTCCGAACCAATGGTTACATCTGCGCCAATGATCGTCGAAGATGGATCAATAATAGTTACACCATTCAACATATGACGCTTTGCAATTCTTTCTCTCATAAATCCTTCTGCTTCAGAAAGCGCTAGTCGATCATTTACACCAATAGATTCCGAAGCATCATCTGTGATATATCCGAGAACCGTTTCGTTAGCGTTCACCAGAATACCAATCACATCTGTTAAATAATATTCCTGCTGTGTATTCTGATTCGTCACCTTCTCAAGTGCTGCGAACAATTTAGCATTGTCAAAACAATACGTACCTGTATTAATTTCCTGTACCGCATCTTCTTGTGGCGAACAATCCTTTTGCTCCACAATCCGTAGTACGTTACTATCTTCTCCACGAATAACACGTCCATACCCCTTAGGGTTATCCATTTGGGCAGTCAATACCGTCGCTGCTGCTTGGTTGCTCTCATGCAACTGCATAAGTCCTTCTAGCGTCTCCGGTGTAACTAAGGGTGTATCTCCGCAAATCACTATCGTAGAGCCTGTCTCATGACTTAGTAGAGGTGCAACCTGCTTAACTGCATGCCCTGTTCCTAACTGTTGCTCTTGAAGCACATATTCTGCAGCGTCCCCAAGAAAGGCTTGCACGGCTTTGGCACCATGGCCAACGATCACAATCACTCGCTCACTGTTGACCTGCTTTACCGTATCCAGTACATGTCCTACCATTGGTTTCCCACACACAGGATGAAGTACTTTGTATAATTTGGATTTCATCCTTTTGCCCTGACCTGCAGCAAGAATTATAGCCATTCTTTTCAAGGGTCTTAACCTCCTGCTTTTAAACTCACTACTGAATATATCTCATTCTAGGTAAAAAGAAAAGAGAGCCATAGTTATGGCTCTCTTTTCTTCAAACCCCAATAGTAAAACTTAAGCACCTTCTTCAATCGCGTCCTCTTGTTCCTCTTCAATCGCGGCACGTTCGTATTCAGCCAATACAGCAGACTGAATCTTCTCCCGAGTACCAGAAGAGATTGGGTGCGCAATGTCGCGGAATTCCCCATCGGGAGTACGTTTGCTCGGCATTGCAACAAACATTCCGTTATTTCCATCAATAACCCGAATGTCATGAACAACAAATTCGTTATCAATGGTAATGGATGCGATTGCTTTCATTCTTCCTTCGGAGTTTACCCGGCGAAGTCTGACATCCGTAATTTGCATGTGTGTGTTCACCACCTTTTTCCATACAGAGACTTGGTGTATAATTCCACACAGCAAACGAAAATCCTTTATTTTTATTGAAAAAATATCCTAAAAACAGGAATTTCAAAAAAATATATATATTTCGACAGTCTTTTTCATTTTTCACTCTAAGACTACCTAGATTTGACCCTTTGTTTCGACAAATTTCTCAACTCTCGGAAGAGATTTATGATTCAAAATAATTACCTGGTTTAACTAAAATTTGTTTACTTTTGAAATCCATAGCTGTTAATTTAGCAATGGACACATAATCATGTAGTAATCGTTCTTCCGTCTCCACAGCCTCGGATTCTACCAATACACCAACACCAGCTACCTCTGCATCAAACTCAGCTAACAAATCGACCATCCCTTGAATGGTGCCACCAGCCTTCATAAAGTCATCCACAATAAGTACTTTTGATTTATCCTTTAAAGCACGGCGAGATAAGGACATCGTATGAATACTCTTGTGTGAGCCAGATACGTAATTAATACTTACTGCTGATCCTTCCGTCACTTGATGATCCCGGCGAACGAGTACAACAGGCAGGTTAAGCTGTGCTCCTGTAGCGTAGGCCAAAGGAATACCCTTCGTTTCTACCGTCATGACACAATCGATCTCTTTATCTGCAAATGCTGTTGCAAAAATTTTGCCCGCTTCGTTCATGAGCGATGGCTCTCCCAGTAAATCGGACATATATAAATATCCACCTGGTAAAATCCGATCTCGCTGCTCTAGCTGAGCGCATAAATTATGTGCATACATCAGCGCTTGCTCTTTCGTCATCTTAGGAATAAACCTCACTCCGCCCGTTGCTCCTGCGAAGGTTAGAAGGTCTCCTATCCCTTCATCCTCAAACACCTCTTTAATAATGCCCAAATCTTCACTAATAGAGGATTTGGCAGCTCCATAACGATCTGCAAACGTGGTGAGAGGAATCAATATATGTGGTCTGTTTAACAGATATTGTGTCATTTCTACTAGTCGTGCGCTTCGTTTTAATTTTTTCACGAAATACTCCTCGCTAAATCCGGATATTATATATAGAATATACCATTTTCATACGTCTTTGCACAAGAGTTGTGAAGGTTAGGTTAATAAACGAACAGCATATACCTCACGACAGAATCCTCGTAGCCCATTGTAAATTCTAGGTACTTTCGACTCTTTCGAAACTAGCCCAAACACCGTTGGACCACTGCCAGACATTAGAGTTCCATCAGCACCCAACCTCATCATAGCTTCTTTCAATTGTTGGACTTCAGGATGTAACTTAAGTGTAACATCTTCTAGCACATTGCCAAGTTGACCACAAACCTCGTGGAAGCTCCCCGATTGGATGGCAGCAATCATACCAGATGCTGACGGATGCCTCGATATCTGATTACTGTTCAACCGAGTATATACTTCCTGTGTCGATACGTTAATAGGCGGTTTGGCTAATATAACCCAACATTGTGGAGGATTAGGAATAGGGCGTAACACTTCTCCTCTACCTGTAGCAAGCGCCGTCCCACCAGTGACACAGAAAGGGACGTCAGAGCCAAGTTCCGCTCCCAACTGTTGTAGCTCCTGAATTGGAATATGAAGCTCCCAGAGGCGATTCAAGCCCCTAAGCGTGGCTGCTGCATCACTGCTACCCCCAGCTAGTCCTGCCGCCACTGGTATTTTCTTGTCCAAATGAATATGAACGCCCTTCTTAACATCATACCGATCTTTGATTAGTCGAGCAGCTTGGAAGGCCAGATTCTTCTCATCAAGTGGGATATACCCCACCTGACTCGAAATAATGATTGTGTCCCTAGGTAATTCAACCATCTCTAAACGATCTGCCAGATCGACCATCGTCATTACCATTTCTACCTCATGATAACCGTCAGGACGCTTATGTAATACATCCAGCATTAAGTTAATTTTTGCTGGTGCTTTCTCATAGGTTTTTATGGCGCTCACCCACCCTTAAGTTTTCGCTCGTAATAACTTCACACATTATAACAAACTGTCTCAATCAAGTCATATAAGTTTATGATGATCATACCTTCCAAGATGAGACAAAGTAGTTAACGCGAACTGTATAGCCGCTATTACGAGAAAAAGACCCTCATCTTTCTACATGAAACAACTACATTTTTTGCAGCTACTCGCACTTGCTATCTTAAATCTCCATTGCTACAGCGAGAGTATCATGCAATGAGGGTAATGAAAAAAAAGACCAACCCCATAGGGCTGATCTCCTTCTTAAACTACAAACAAGCATAAGTCTTTTGAAAAAGGACGGCATCGCCGTATTTACTTGCCTCTAACATTAATCGGGATTTCTAGCTGCGGCCTTCTCTGCAAGCTCAATTGCTCGCTTAACCATGTTCCCTGCATCTTTCGCCCTAATTCCGCCCCATCCATCTTTCTGGACGGTATCATAGAAACCTAAATCCTTAGCAAGCTCATTCTTGAGATCCTCTGACATCACACTACGCTTCCTACGGCTCATTAATAGTCCTCCTTCTCTGCAATGGGGATGAATGACCCTGATAGTATAACTCAGTGAACCCCTTCTCATTCACCATCCATTAAACGGAGTAAACAGACCACAATTTAGCATAGCTTTCTTTAATTTCGAATTCCCTTAAAACCAAAACAGCCCTCACTAGGAGGACTGTCGTTGGTGTTACACATTTATTTACACTTTAATATACTCAAGCAAAGTTTCAATGTTATCTTCGCAAATCGTTACTTCTACTGAAGAAGTAAGAATATCCGCATAACTGTATGAAACACGTTTAAAAGTTTCTTGTTCTTGATCCAGCTTTACAATAAATACAGAAGGGTACGTTTCTTCCAAAACACCAGTTCGCTCAATAGTCTTCCGGCGTCCACCATTGGCACGTAACATAATTTTTTGACCTACATGAGCATCGAGACTGTGCTTGATCTCTAACAGTGCATTTTTAGCCATGTCTAACGACCACCTCTTTCCTTGTCCATTATAACGAACAATTGGCAGGTTGTCAAATCAAAACAATAATTATATCAATAGTATTTTTATGTTGTCAACGATTTTTTTTTGGAACTGTATTGTCGCCTTCTAAATTGCATCAAACAAGTAGAAACCCGAATCTAAGAAACAGATTCAAGGTTAATAAAATTACATCGCAGATGGCGTTACTTTTAGTGTAGATAGATCATGAAGACGTGGTAGGCCCATCCTATAGCTTCCACGAGACTCAATTCCACCTACACCCTGACTACCGCTAATCGTATTACTTAATACATCGTTCATGTTGATGGTTTCTCTAATCGATGTGAATGACGCCTTGACAGCTACGTATACTGGATCAAGCGCATGAATAAGAATTCGACCTGGTGAACTAGCAAAGTTAGCTCCAGACTGAAGCAATGCCTCGAAATGGGATTGGCAGGCACCCGCAACAATCGTTAAAGTATCCAAATGACGATCGTACTTTCTCGCTGCTAGAATAGCGGATACGAAATTTTGTGAGTTTTTGTAGCTGCTCAAGCTGTAGAGATCTCGATTTAACCCGTGCTTTAACACACCATCATGACCTGTAATCACTACGATATCAGGTTGTACTTGTGGCAACAATCGATACAAGGCTTCAGCCATGCCTGACTCCCTGACATAATAGCCCTCCGCTGGTACACGTAGTTGCTCATAGACACGAAGACTCTTTTGCAAATAATTAGGATCTCCATCTAAATGAAGCACTTTACCAGGGACTTCGAAGTAGGAAGCTTCCTTCGATTGTTCCCTACCCCCACTTATTTGAACTTGATGACGTAATGACTGCTCCTTTCGCTGACGCGAAAAAGAAGATAAGGACTCATTGGCTCTCTCCTCGGCTTCCTGGACCTTTTCACTTACAAATACTGATGTTGCTTTCACCAAATCCTTAAGTGGGGAATCCGCCAATAGTCTAAATTCCGTACCTTTCAGGATGGCGTGGTCTTGTTGTAATTCTTCGATACGAAACGCAATATCGCCACCATACGATCGGCGGACAACCAAGTCGCCTAAATTCATCAGAACATCACCCCTACCCCCATGATATGGGCGATGATCTCTATTGGTTCATCTTTTTTGCATAATTAACCCTCTCGAACTTCCTTTTGAAAGTCCATATCTCACATAATGCCGGCTTCTAGAAGCATATTGCTAAGAGTAGCAAATTCCTGCAGACTAAGTGTCTCTCCACGCCGTGATGGTTCAATACCTGCTTGCACTAACAATGCATCGATCCGCTCACGTCCTTCAGGAAGCGCGAAGCGACTCTTGAGGTTGTTAGAGATCGTCTTACGTCGTTGAGTAAATGAAGAGCGTACCACATCGAAGAAATGCACTTCATCATGTGCATCCACTGGTGGTTGTTCTCGGACCGTGAGTCGGATAACGGCAGAATCTACATTCGGCTGGGGTATAAATACGGTATTAGGTACAATACAGACCAGCTCAGGCACACTATAGTATTGAACAGCAATACTAAGACTACCGTAGTCCTTACTTCCTGGGGATGCGGCCATGCGCGCTGCTACTTCCTTCTGGATCATGACCACAATATGCTCTAACGGAAGCTTCTCTTCCAGTAACTTCATCAGAATAGGCGTTGTCACATAGTAAGGCAGATTAGCGACCACACTAACCTTCGATACATCTTTGAAATTCGACTCAAATAACGCCTTTAAATCAACATCAAGCACATCTGCTTGTTCAACATGAACATGCGGATAGGGCTCCAACACTTCTTTCAATATCGGAATAAGACGTTTATCAATTTCCACCGCAGTCACTGTACCTGCATTCTGTGCGAGCCTTTCTGTGAGCGCCCCAATCCCTGGGCCAATCTCCAGTGCCCCTTTCGTTTCATCCAACTCTGCTGCATCAACAATTTTATCCAGTATATTCTGATCAATTAGAAAGTTCTGACCTAGACTCTTTTTAAAAGAGAAACCATGCCGTCTTATAATATCCTTCGTTCGCTTGGGTGTTGCAATGCTATCGATGTCATTCATTTGATCCTTGACCTCCCTCTTCAATTTGGGCGAGGGCACTAACGAATTCATCACGCGTAATTTGAAATATAGCGAGACGCTTCAGAAACTGCTTCCCATTACAATACCCAATTCCTAGTATATTACCCATTTCCATTCTGCGGGCAGATGCATCAGGATGAACCATTAGCCCTGCTTGTATAAGATCCTCCATGTCAATCATACTCTGCGAACCCTCATAAGAGGTATGTACTCGAGCTAATGCGTGGCGGATCGCTTCAGGTGATGCATTCTCCACCCCGATATCACCTTTACGTGTTGCATCTACTTCAGGAATGAACGCATGCTTACATCCCGGCACCTTGTTAGAAATGATCTTACGAATCCTTTCGCCTGCATGATCAGGGTCAGTGAATATAATAACCCCTCTACGCTCTTGTGCTAATGCGATCCGTTGGATCGTACGTGCATTAATAGCAGAACCACCCGTCTCGATCGTATCCGCCTCTACGGCCCTCTTAATTGCTGTCGTATCATCGCGACCTTCCACGACAATGATTTCTTTGATCATAACGATTCTTCCCTTCAGAGCCTGTATCACAACAGCAAAAAGAAGAGGATTCATCCTCTTCTTTAGTATGGCTTCCATTATGACCTTAATAGTATAGGAATAGAAAGCTGTTGTAAAACAGTTTAGTTTAGTTCAGGCTTAACGGGCCCGATCACATATATTGTTCCACCCTTCTTACGACCGAAATTACGAGCATTCTTCACTGAATCATAATACACATCGATCTTGTTGCCTTTGATTGCACCACCTGTATCTTCTGCACGGCGGAAGCCAATACCTTCGATATATACCCACCATCCCATAGGGATGACACTGGTATCCACCGCAATCGTACGACCTTCCGTTACACGTGTGCCTGATGCGGTTCGAGTTCCTATACCTGGCTCTTCTGAAGAGTACGCAGTCATAGTTACATTCTTAAGCACCTTTTTATAACTAAAATCAACGCCAGCCTTGCTAGCTCGATTATTCTCTTTATTCACATTCGTAGCCTTTGCTTTGTTACTAGTAGCTGTCGTAGATGCTAAAATGATTTGCTTCGGCGGCTCTACCTTCGTACCTACAGCAACAATTTTATCCTGCACTTGGCTCTTCACTTCTTTGCCAACCAGGCTCATCGTTACGAATTGCCCATCTTGATATATTTTCTCGATCTGTTGGACTATTGCCCCAGACTGTCCGTTCTGTACCACCTTGACGTTTCCTTTCACAATCGTTGGATCGGAAGTCTTGATGACTCGAAAAGGGATCTCTTCTACACGCTCAACAATCTGTTTGTTTATCCGGACAACCTTGATGTCCAACTTATCTGTGATCTTTGTATTCAAATCAGGAAATACTTTGTCGTGTGCATCTAGAGTAATGCCTAGTTGCTTAACAGCATCCTTTACAGTCCCTTGTGTAGTGAACCGAGTAGCCGACTGACCATCAGCAGTTACATTAATCTCGACAGCACGTTGAATATGAACTTTATCGCCGTCTTTAAGCGGGCTGTTCAACGATACGGACACCTGATCTTCCGGTCTGAGAATAATGGCTTGTTCATTCAGCATTTCTTGTAACATAGCATGATGGGTTTCTATAGCACTTACATGTCCATCAATCACTAAATACACTTGTTTACGTTCTTGAATGCTGGCAAACAATAGAACGGTCAGGCTAATCGCTATTAAAGCAATAGCCGCAACTGAGATCTTACTTAAACTTTCATGCTTCCAACGTGTTGCGTAAGTCATGCTGGATGATGATGAATCATGGGTTTGTTCTTTAAAAATGCCCACTTTCCGATCCTCCTTCATAGCCTCGCCGTCTGAAAAATAAACCATATGTGTAATTGACGCGACTATAATAAAATTTGTACAGGATACTAAAATAATATCTATCCTGCATCATGTACCGGTCTGCTCGTCATGATTGTCACCCCCTAATAAATAAGAGTATGATGACAAAATTGTCTTTATTCAAAAAAAAGAAGCCTAAAGAAAGAGTTAGAGGAACTCCTTCGCGGCGGCCCGATATTTTCTAAATAACGGAAATCCATGCACGAGTTTGCCTCTCTTCATAGCGCCTACGGGGTTAGCTGTCGGGTTTGGGCAAAAGAGAGATGCCCGATCTTAGGTCAACCGCTCATGGCGATTGCCCTTGAATTCACCCCAAAGACCCAATAAAAGAAGTCATATATGACCTTTACCAAGTACAATCTGGATTGGTCATATTGGTTCCCCCGTTCTCCGATCATCTGGAGATTTAGCGAGACTGGTTCAAGAAAATAATAAGCTGTCCAATTACGATCAGCTTACATCACTGAAAAGATGATATCGCGTTTCGATGCATGTTGTAAAGCATCAATCAACCACAAATTTCTGAATAAATGGTTAAATTTTTGTAATATTCGCTCTTTACACGATAATAAGGCATGATTAAGTCGTCCGATCTCACTATTTCAGCTAGTTTGCTCACTCTTTCACGAAATACCAAATAAATACAGGGCATTTTTAGTGGTTATTTGGGCAATTTCCTCGATTTCAACACCTTTAATCTGGGCAGCGGCCTCAGCTACTAGTCTCACATGTGCGGACTCATTCCTCTTCCCTCTAAATGGATGTGGAGTCAGATAAGGGGAGTCTGTTTCAATCAATAATCGGTCCATTGGTACCTTCGCCAACACCTCTTTTGGTTGTTTGGCATTTTTGAACGTAATCGGACCACCAAATGACAAATGAAATCCCATATCAAGGCATACTTTAGCTGTTTCCCAACTACCAGAGTAGGAGTGCATGATGCCCCCAACTTCACTTGCCTTTTCCTCGCGTAGAATTCTAACAATATCTTCATGTGCATCGCGATTATGAATGACAATCGGCATCTTTAATTCACGGGCTAGTCCAATTTGCTGGCGAAGTACCCGCTGTTGTATATCCTTAGGCGATGTATCCCAATGATAGTCCAATCCGATCTCACCGATGGCTACCACTTTCTCATGTTTACAAAGGGATGCAATCCATTCCAAATCCCCCTCTTCCATCGTGATCGCATCTACTGGATGCCAACCTACTGCCGCATAAATAAAGTCATATTTCTCAGCCAATTCCATCGTTGTAGGGATCGTATCTCGATTAAAACCAATATTAACCATTTTCCCTACACCATCTTCAACTGCACGCGCAATAACCTCTTCACGATCTTCGTCGAATTGTGGTGCGTCTAGATGAGTATGTGTGTCGAACAACATCATATATATAATCTCCTTTTATAATTGCAATTTCCAAGTGGAAGCGGCTTCGCTAGGCGCGAAGTATCATTTGCAGGCGAACGCTTACGCTTCTACAGGACCATTCCGTCCCACTTCGCTATATTCTGCATTTTTAATTATTTCTACACGTACTGATTTTGACTTAAAACATCAATAATCTTTGAAAATACGAGCAACCGAAGGGGAAAACGACGATAATGCAGCCTCTATCTTCTGTTCAGGGTAATATAAGCGGAACTTACCGCGTTGGAGACCACTTATGGAACGTACAATATCCGACACTTCAGATATTTCCATTAGCTTTTCTTGTCGATCTAGTAATATAATTTGCTTCTGACTAGCTTCATCACCCGAGTGAAATACATCATAAGGAAGATCGCTTGGAGAATCAATAATTAGATCATATTGGGGATTCAGTCCACTTTGATAGAACTGCTGGCGAATCTCATGAATCATATCTCTATCAAGTGGTTCCAACTCTACATATTTATACAGTCTGCGATGCATGAAGCGGCTACAGAGCTCGCTAAGTATGGGATCCTTTTCCGAGGTCCACTGCATAAATGCAGTCTGGATAAGAGCCTCATCTAATTTTAAATACTCCTCAACACTCACTTCATCCTTAAATAAACTAACCAATGGCTTCATCATAAATTCAAAATAATATCCACTAATGTATAGCTCCTTAGCACGTAGAAAAATAAGTCTCAGAATGATTTCTGAGCTACGTGTCACAGGATGGAAATACACTTGCCAATACATTTGATATCTAGCCATAAGATAATCTTCAACAGCATGCATTCCTGATTCTTTCACAACGATTCGCCCATGATGAGGTCTTAACATTCGTATAATTCGATCGACATCGATTGTACCGTAATTTACCCCAGTATAGTATGCGTCACGTAACAAATAATCCATGCGATCCGCATCAAGTGCACTGGATACGAGATTGACAACGATAGGTTTATGATAGGTTTTTGCAATAACAGAGGCAACCTTTTCTGCAAATCCATGCTCAACCTGACTTAAGATATCATGTATATGCGTATCTCCCATAATAATCCGAACTGTCCATTCTTCGTGATTCATATGAAATGCTTCTTCTATAGAATGGGAGAATGGTCCATGCCCAACATCATGAAGTAGCGCAGCACAAAGTGTGACTAATTTCTCTTCCTTCGGCCAATCAGAATAATTATTTCTTTCAAATAATGAAATAATTTGTCTTGTAATTTCATATACGCCTAGCGAATGTGAGAAGCGGCTATGTTCAGCTCCATGAAACGTTAGATAAGATGTTCCTAATTGACGTATACGACGTAAACGCTGAAACTCGGCTGTATTGATCAATCTCCAAATGGTTGTATCCTGCACATGTATATAATTGTGAACTGGATCTTTAAATACCTTTTCTTCATTTAAAGGTTGCATCATATCGTTTTCCACTCCTTTGGTATACTACTTATACTTAAATAATGTCGTTTAATGTCGAATAAAGTCGTATGTTTTAGCGTCAACTACCCATTTAATTTAAGACTCATTTTTTATAATTAAGTTATGTAACATCATACACGACAACATTTCTCTAATCATTTGTGAAATTTAGTTCTAATCTTATGTTGACTAAACTGGTAATGCTTGGTACTATTAATATCATAAAAGTAGGAACTATGTCGAATCATGACATTGTTAAACACACGTTCGAGAGGGGCAAGACTTAATATGATGAAATCTACTGGAATTGTAAGAAAAGTCGATGAACTGGGACGGGTTGTCATTCCAATTGAATTACGCCGTACATTAGGCATTGGTGAGAAGGACGCTCTAGAGATCTACGTTGATGGTGAACGAATTATTCTGAAGAAATATGAGCCGGCATGCATCTTCTGTGGCAACGCCGACAACGTTATTTACTTTAAAGGGAAAATAGTTTGTAATGAATGTGTCTCAGATATTCCAACACCTGTGACAAACTAAGAAAAATAGGTTATACTAGGAATAATTAAATTGTTAATTCAAACCTTTATTATATCTCCTTAATGTCTTCCTAAGCTTTGTCTCAAAGCTTGTGGGAGGCATCTTTTTTATATAAGGAAGGACTGTCGCTCATGACCTGACAGTTCTTCCTTATATTCTTGAACAAGTTATTCTACAAGAGGTAGTTCAAAAAGTCATCTTTTGATCACGAAGTTATAGCAGGAGGCTTATTCGACATCGAATCTTCTCGGTGCTGAAGAGCTTACTTTTTGAGCTCGTATTATAACAAGGCATTATAAATATCTCGTTTCGATACGCCGCGATCTGTAGCAGTTCTCTTCATCGCATCTTTCCGGGATTCTCCATCCCGCTCATAGCGTGTCACATGCTCTTCCAAAGACAACTCCTGCCACCAAGCATCCTTCCGCTTCTGCTCTTCTTCCTGACTTGCCCCTTCCACAACTAACACATATTCTCCAATTGGTGGGTGTTCACCCAGCCATGTTAGACATTCCTCTATACTGCCGCGTACCATTTCTTCATATCTTTTCGTCAATTCACGTGCAAGCACAATCCGGCGATCACCTAGAAATTCTAGCAGGAATCCTAACGTCTTGATAACCCGATGTGGTGACTCGTAGAACAATAACGTTCCTTGTGCGTACTGCACAGAAGATAGTACTACCTGAACATCCTTACGCTCTCGAGGTAGAAACCCAGCAAAGGTAAACCGCTCTGTTGGAAGACCTGACACAATTAATGCTGATAAAGCAGCATTCGCACCTGGAATGGGGACTACTGGAATTCCCTCAGCAATAGCTAACTGTACAAGCTCTGAACCAGGATCAGAAATGGCTGGTAGACCAGCATCACTGACCAATGCTAAATTTTTTCCTTCTATTATATACCGAATTAATTCTGGCCCACTTGCGGCCTTATTATGTTCGTGATAACTAAATAAAAGCTGAGGTAAGATTTCAAAGTGAGTCAATAATTTACGTGTCTGACGTGTATCTTCTGCTGCAATAATATCACATTCCTTTAATACTCTTACTGCACGAAAAGTCATGTCCTCTAAATTCCCAATGGGTGTTCCTACAAGATACAACACTCCGCTACTACGTGACGTTTCTCCTTGAAAGCTACTTTGTTTCGTTATACTCATACTTCACCTTCTTTTGATCCATAGTAAATTTCCAATAGTTCAGGACAATATTCATTCTGCTCGTTATACACGATAAGTGGAGGTAGAATTCGCACCTCTGGCTTTCCATCTCGTAATGCTTCAATTAATACCATGTTAGCCTCTACATTAACACGGGGATGAACGAATCGAATTCGCTTCGGTTCAAGACGATACTGCCGCATAAGGCTCATTAGGTCACCTAAGCGTTGAGGTTTATGAACCATGCTAATCTTTCCACCTGGACGTACTAGCCTTGAACATGCCTGCAATACATCCTCTAATGTACAATGGATCTCGTGACGTGCTATGGCTTGATGTGAATTAACCTTAATATCACTACCATTCAATGGCATATAAGGCGGATTGACGGTAATCGCATCATAGATACCATGTCCAGTCTCTTTATAAAGATCACGTAAATCACCTTCGCGAATCACAATGGAGTCTTCTAGTCCGTTCAGTTGGACGCTACGACGCGCCATATCGGCAAGTCTGGGTTGTATTTCAATACCTTCTATTGAAGCCTTGCTTCGAGTCGTTAACAGTATAGGAATAACGCCATTTCCTGTACATAAGTCTAGTATTCGCCCTCTGGGAGGAACACTTGCAAATCGAGCTAATAAAACGGCATCCATAGAGAAACTGAATACTTCATCGCTCTGAATAATCTGTAAATTATGCGTTAATAAATCATCAACTCTTTCTGATTCTTGCAGGATAACATTATTTATACTCATACACCCAGTCCTTACATCGTTATTTGAAAATAAACGGCTTCGCCGTTCTTCGCTTATGCGAGGAAGGCCCGTTTGTCCAAAAATATAGGAAATAAAAGCAATGAAAACTTATACTTTCCTATATTTCAAAAAAAACCGTAGGCAAATTCCCTACGGCGCAACATTGTTATTTGTTCAAAAAGGAAAGACAGAACAGACAGTCACCTTCCGTTCGCAAATGCCCATAATAGACATTACAAATATGGAAGCCTTCATGATATAATCTTGCAAGGTTATCATATCCCTCTCCCACCACATCTTCTGGTACGACATGCTGATGCGGTATAGGAGACATGTCTCCTTCTTCCTTCAGTTGAGCTTCTCGTTTCAGTATAATACGAAGCCGCTCATTCTCTAAAGCTAGTCGATTATTCTCTTCTAATAGCTCTTTAACAAGTGATTTCAAATCACCTAAGTCATTGTGCAGATGATCCACTTGTCCTTCCATATCCTGTATGCGCTGAAATACATTCTTTTTCTCCATATTTCCACCCCGAACAGTAACCTATTATGGTCTACTTGATGACAACGTCATCTATTGGAAGTTCCTTAACTTTGCCAATCTCGAACAATTGTACGTGAACACTTCGGCTGCCAGCATTAATCCCCACTACTTTACCATCTCCTAATGAGGTAACAACTATCTTACCTATGGAAGGTAATTCTTCTCTTACGCTTTCATAGTTATCATGCTCAAACTTAAGGCAACACATGAGTCTTCCACACAACCCTGAAATTTTGCTTGGGTTCAACGATAATCGCTGATCCTTCGCCATCTTAATAGATACGGGTTCGAAATCACCGAGCCAAGATGAACAGCATAGAATTCGTCCACATGGACCAATTCCCCCTAACATTTTGGCTTCATCTCGAACACCAATTTGTCTTAGCTCAATTCTAGTTCTGAAGATACTTGCCAAGTCCTTAACAAGTTCCCGGAAATCCACTCTTCCTTCAGCAGTGAAATAAAATATAATTTTGTTTCTATCAAAAGTAAATTCTACATCCACAAGCTTCATCTTGAGTTCATGTTCCCGAACTTTATTTAAACAGGTTGCAAACGCATCCTTTGCTGCCTGTTGATTCTCTTCAACAATACTTGCATCAGAATCACTGGCGATACGAATGACTTTCTTCAGTGGCAGTACCACATCAGATTCGCCCACCTCTTTCTTTCCAATAACAACCTTTCCGTACTCAATCCCTCGCGCTGTCTCAACGATCACGTGATGGTCCTTTGTAATAGGAAAGTCCAATGGATCGAAATAATAGATTTTGCCGGCCTTTTTAAACCGGACACCCACTACGCTGTACAAAGACTAACCCCCCTACCCTTACTAGATAATAATCCTGAGGTCCACGATCATCAACCTAGACCAATCAAGAATTGTTCCAGACAGAGTTGTCCATTCACATTATAGCGCAGCTTCTTCTTCCCTTCCGCTGCCAGATCCATATAAGAGACCCATTGCGCATGACTTCGTGAAGATGCATGTGTTGACAAAAATTCTATCTGATCTATAAATACGATACTTTCATGCCTATCATATTGCACATGCAGCATATCTTTGAACCACAAATGAAACAAGTTGAAAAGAATATCTAGATGTTCTGAGAGTCCTGATTTGAAGAGTTTCGTTCCCGCCGTAATAAGAGACGTACTTCCTCTACTCATTGACTCCTTTCCTAATTGTAACACTACGTTTCTAATTTCTGCAAACCAATTCTGCTCTAAGAGCTCCCTACATCCTTCCAAGCCAGAAGATAAATGGACTGCACAACGAACTAATGATGAAGGATATCCTTCATGAACAAGCACCTCAAGCATCATTGTCGGGCTTACAGGTCTAAAGGGAACCCGCTGAGACCTCGATTGAATGGTTGGAAGCAATGCTTGTACATTCTCTGATATCAGAATGGCTACAGCAGGAATAGGTGGTTCTTCTAGAAACTTAAGTAAGCTGTTGGCCGCCTGATTGGTCATCGTATCGGCCTGGTCAATAATATATACTTTCGGATTTCTCGATTCCGAACGATAGGAAAAGACCCGCTGTAATCCACGGATCTGGTCAATTTTGATAGATGCGCCATCAGGAATGATGAGGTGTAAATCTGGATGATTACCATGTTCAACTTTACGACATTCCAGACAAATTCCACAGGCGTTATCTTTACTTTCCGTACAGAATATCGTCTGGGCAAAGGCACGTGCCGTTGTCATCTGACCACATCCCGCTGGTCCAGTAAACAGGTACGCATGACTCACAGCATCTCGACGCAGTCCATTCTGAAGCATTTGTAGCGCCGCATCTTGTCCTACAATATCATTAAAAGACATAAATCATAAATCCTCTTTTCCTGAAGTATAGTCTTCACACTATACTCTTATCCTTAGTCATAGACTTAAATTGATCAGCATTCCACGAATTTCTCCCATTTGTTGCAGAAGAGCTATTTTACCCTCTTCACTCTCTAACAATTCATCAGCCATCGCTAATAAAGCTGAATCCAACTCATCTATTAATTTGTAACGTTTCCCGCGTCCACGTCGATCCCAACCTCTTGTTTCCTTCATGGTGACACCGCGACGAACCGTATCTTCTAAAAATCGCTTAACCATCAATCGATATATCTTCAGCTCGCGGATCGTCATCGATCTTGCTAGACGATCTCCTTGCATCTGAATTTCTCTAAACCGTCGACTAAGTTCCTCCTGTGACGCATGTTGGCCCTGTTGTTGAATAACATCAGAGAAAGACTTCTGTTGAACAATCTTTGTGTTCCCATCTGTGATAGGCACCTCGCTTTTAAAGGGCCTAAAACCTGGATTTACTTTCAATGGAATCGCCTGCCTTCATGATAGATCCCGTTACCCTTGACGGTACGTATTCTGTGTGAAATACACAACTTCCTCTATTTAGAAATGTTCAAAACGGTCTACTGGCATCACAAACACGGTCGCCCCGCCCACTTGAACTTCTACTGGAAGAGGTAAATACGAATCTGTCGTTCCACTCATTGGAGTCACTGGAGTGACAAGTTGTTCACGAACCTTACAGCTCTTATTAATGACACTCATGACAGCATCGATTTGTCCGTCATCGACTCCAATCATAAATGTCGTATTTCCTGCACGTAAGAATCCACCTGTACTCGCTAGTTTTGTTGCACGAAAGTTAGCCTTAACTAGTTCTCCTGACAGTCTATTGCTGTCTTTATCCTGTACGATCGCAATGATTAATTTCATCTTGATTTCCTCCTCATTATAAATAGAGTTCTTCTCATAAACTGAAGATTTGCGGAGTAACCTATTCTTTCATCTCTTAATCTATATTATTTGACAAAGAACCCGTAAATTCCTTTAAAATACCCTTTTCCATTTCATAAATCAGTTCATTTACAACCTGCGTTGGTGTCTGCTTCGCATCAATAGTTATGATACGGTGGGGATTCTGCTTAGCAATAATGTGATAGCCCTCTCGTACCTTATAATGAAACTCCATCTTCTCTAGATCCAATCGGTTCACTTCCCGCTCCTTGCTTGCCGCTATACGTGCTAAACCTACCTCGGGATCAACGTCTAAGTAAAAGGTTATATCCGGCATGAGAGTATCAATCGCGAATTGATTAATACTCCATACTTCATCCATACCTAAACCTCTGGCGTATCCTTGATAAGCAAGACTGCTATCTACGAAACGGTCGCAAAGAACGACTTTTCCTGCTTCTAGAGCTGGTTTCACCTTTTCCACTAAATGTTGGCGGCGAGCAGCAGCGTATAATAATGCCTCTGTCCGAGCATCCATCGCTGTATGTTGCGTATCCAGAATAACATCTCTAATCCTCTCGGATATTTCAATACCGCCTGGTTCCCGCGTCAGGATGTAGGGAATGGACTGGCTTTCTAGGTAGGAGCTTATCTTTCCAAGAACGGTTGTTTTACCAGATCCCTCTCCACCCTCAAAGGTTATAAACTTACCTCTAATATTCATGAATATTCCTGCTTTCTATCATTCTTGAAGACCATAATGTGGTGCAAGTCAGGATCTGTCGCCGCATGACACTTGGCTCCCGCCGCTTCTAGAGCAAGTAGTCGTTCATACGATTGTGCGGTGATGACCTCGCCCGAATATAACATAGGTATTCCTGGTGGATAGGGAATAATCATCTCAGCCGCTACTCTACCTGCACACTGATCTAGAGGGATACTCTCGACAGCATCAGCAGACACAGGCTGCAGACTAAAGGGGACTACTGTCGAAACAGATTCCTGTATAATGTTCCACGTGAAAAATTCGACACCATCCTTCATGACATGCACATTATGTTGATTATCATAGGCATCTACCCCTGATATAGATATATGCTGAAGGGCACCTAAAAGGTGCTTAGCGTCCTCCAAAGTGGACCCCAAGCTGAAGAGTAAGACGACGTACTGTTCGTCGCTCATCTCGGGAATGCAGCCGCGTGCTTCTAGCTGGCGCTGCAGTTCGTACCCACCCAAGGCCCCTGTGCTGTCATAAATGACTGCTTTGAAGGGGTCTTGAGTGGCGTATGCGCCCGCCATAAGCGTAGCTGGCGGCGCATCATGTCCCGCCGCGGCAGCGTCGGCGGGACACTCCGGCTGCTGCAGCGGTTGCAGCAGCGTAAAGCGCGGGAGCTCCGCGAGTCCGCGCTTGAAGGCACTCACGGCGGCGAGCCCCGCCGTGAATGTGGCCGCGCCGCCCAAGTGGAGCTGGCGGCGTGCCAGGTCGAGCGAAGCCATCACGGGGTATGATGGGCTAGAGCTCTGGACCATTGCTAGCCGCTGGCGTAGCAACGCACGGTCAAGCCTTGGGCCCTGCACATGTAGCATAGAGCCCATCGTGAGAGCAGATAGCATCTTGTGCGTCGATTGTACTACACCATCTGCACCGCAGGATAGAGCGCTTGCTGGCAGAATTGGATGCTGCCCATAATGCGCACCATGGGCCTCATCCACCAATAGCGGCACACCGTATTGATGGCAAGTCTCTGCTATTGGCGTAATATCTATGCCCATACCATAGTAGTTGGGCATCGTAAGTAACACGCCTTTGGCATGAGGATAATCCGCTAGCGTAGCGGCAACAATTGCCACCGTGGGGGCTGTCGCAAGCCCACTGATTGGATCTATCTGTGGTTGTAAGAATACCGCATTCGCACCGGCTAGCATTAGACCATGTAACACCGATTTATGTACATTCCGTTGCACTAGTAGAATATCACCAGGCGTCGTACATACGGTGAGAATCAAAGCCACATTTCCAACCGTGCTCCCCCCTACAAGAAAATAACTCTCCTCCGCACCGAAACAATCTGCCGCAAGTTGTTGGGCCTCTTGAATGACACCCTCAGGATGATGAAGATCATCGGTTCCTGTAATCTCTGTTACATCGATCTCCATCACCTCTGACAACATTCCCGCTCCCCCGATGGAAGCGTAGGCTTGGCCATTCTTATGACCAGGAACATGAAAGGAGCTTTCCTTCTTCTTTCTATAATCAAGCAACGCCTCATAGATCGGTGCCTTTGCCTTATTCAAACCATCCGCATTTGGGATTCCATTCCGAACCTGTTTTAACTCGCGTTGTATAGGCATGAATCATCCGATTCCTTCCCATGTGATGTGTATTCTATCTCTATTTTATCTTAATTCAAACGTGGCGCAAATTCCTACTCTTCCTAGCGTCATATCCTTAGTACTCATCTATTATCTCATAAACTTCCCAATGTAGGTCAAAAAAAGAGTAGCCATAGGCCACTCTTGGTTTTTCGAACATCAACTAATGTTGGCCTCCATGCTAATTCTTCTCATTTGATGAATAAAATATTGATACTTTTCTTCCCCCGCATTCGTATGCACCATTTCCGATTCGCAAGATTCACAAATGAATTGAGATACGATACATATCCCCTCCTCTTTGCCTTGCCCGCAAATAATACAGACGTGTTCGGTATGATTCTCCATCATCCATCCCACCTTGTCCCTTTTCCTATCAGTATGAACTAGTTTCTATTATTTTAAACCGTTTCATAGAACTTTATAGAGGTTATTCAAAAAGCCATCTTTTTGAACTCGCACCTACGTTATCACCTGTACCCCTATATATGTATTCCAATATAGCCGCGGTGGTGCCTATCCCTTAATTTATCTTTACAAATAGTCTATTAAAGCCGATATATTACTTATAGATGATCTCAAGGGGGTTAGTGTACTATATGGTAGAGGAACTCGGCTCAAGCGCTACTTTTTATCAATATAAACTTATTAAAAAAATTTTACTTTCAAAAAAAATGAACATTATCTATTGGATCATTCCCTATATTGTAGCCATCTTAGTGATGATATTGGTCTCTTGGACTAGCATCTTTTATTTTTTATTAGCTGCTCCTATTGTGCTTTGGATTCAATATGTCATTTCACGCTCGGCATTGTTAATCGTAGGGTCCCGTTACCACAAGCGATGGGCTTTCTCCAGAAAATCCCCATGGTTAGGATACATGCCTAATCAATTCATTGGCTACCCTCTATTTCGTAAAATAAATTCAATCACGATGTGGATCGGTTTATGTCTATTTGCTATTCTCGCCTTTTGGTCGCCCCTCTCGTTTACTATAGGTATGCTATTCTGGCATCTATGGTTTCTGTTACCTCGGCTTTATACCATTATAAGTCTATCTGGGCAGCGAAAAGATGGGATGATCAAATTTAACCCTCAAGATATTTCCTACTATAAACAGTGAGTCCACCTGCTTAGGGTACATATTTCAACAAATAGAAGCGGTTGCCCTTCCTTTTTAAAGGCGGCACCCGCTTCAACGGAAATAAAAAGCACCCTATAGAATAGACTTTTTAAAACGTCTATTCTATAGGGTGCTTTTCTTAATGATAAGAATGAAATCAAGAGTCCTCTTCTTCTATTTAACTTCCAAACTTCTCACCGTTGATTTATCACTGACTTTAGGCATCATAATCACTAAATGATCATCAAGTATAGTAACCTGTACTACTTTATTATCCTTTTTAAACACACGAACTACATCTTCCTGATCTTCCTCTTCCTCTACCCATCCCCACTCACTAATCGCCTCTAAATAGGCTGTTGGGAACAGATCATCTTCCTTAAGTCCTGGCAAAGAGTAATTCGCCACATTCATTTCTAAATTGATTGTAGAACGATCTCTCTGATTGGCTTCCTTAGGTACAGGAAAGCTCTTCTCATTTGCTGCAGCTTCAAAGGATGTCCAAGAAGGCTTGGTACTCCCACATCCTGAAAGAAAAACTGTTATTATACACAACAGAACGAGAGCGTGCAGCCATGCTTTTAGACGCATGAATGTCCTCCTTACTTCAATTCGCGATCCACGCGAAAGTATCGTATTCCGCTCTGTAGATGCTATCCCCAATGGATACAAATTATAATAGTTCTTAATTATACTTTATTATTATACTTGGAAGACTATAACCAACGGTTACAGAACTGTTACATTTTTTCCAACCTTTATCTCATAAGACTTCCAGCCTAGCTAGTTACATTCCCTTCATAACCGAGCTGTCTTTCCTTCATTTTCCCCCGATACATTTCTGGTGTGCAACCAACAGTCTGCTTAAATATACGACTAAAATGGGGTAAGTGCTTAAACCCGGATTGTTTACTTACCTCCGTAACCGAACGTTCTGGGTTTAGCCAGAACAATAATCTAGCTTGATTAATTCGCCGATCTGACAAGTATTTAAAGATTGTAGTACCTGTCATATCTTTAAATAGAGTTGCCAAATAATGCTTATTCAAATGTAACCCTTGGGAGATTTCACCCATTTCCACCTCATGCATATAATGCTCTTCGATATAAGTTAGAATATGCTGTACATGTTTCTCTTTATCGGAACGTAATTTACCTTCCATCACTTTAGTTCGGCATAAATTAGCAACCATATATAATAGATCGCATAGTCGTAAAATAAATCTTTCCATACCGTATCCAGCCTGCATACGATTCAGGGAATCCATCTGAGAGAGTAACGACTCAAATTCTTGCCTTTCTGATTCAGATAATGAGATTCGACAGTTACGGAGTTCTTCAAAGGGCAGAATCAATTGAGTTGCCATAGCATCTTGTAAGTATTTACCTAACATAGATGGTTCGAAGTGAATGATCGTTCGGATGTAAGGTATGTCTGGGGCAGGGTTAGGCTTATGTAATGTCATTCCATGCATTAATATTAGATCACCTGGATCAAGTACGTAGACTCGATCCCCAATAAGGTACGTACACTGCCCCTCATGGAAATAATACACTTCATAGCATGTATGTGAATGAAATCCTTCTCTATCATCTGAATCTTCAAGAGGTTTCTCAGAACGATGACTAAAACTAAAGGGATGCCCCATTTGAGAGGAATATGACATGAACAACCACCTCCTATCTCTTCAAATTAACTCTATTCTATCATGAAGTCATTTCAAGAAGATATCGCTGCGATGACGGATTGTCCTTACGATCAGGGTTACCCTCTAATTTCTTGGTTTGATTCCAAGGTTGAACCACTTATATTCACTTAAAAACGCTGTAAGCAGATTTATCTACTTACAGCGTTCGTTAGGTCTTCCTTATTAATAATCAATTGGATGCTCAATTTTCAATGTCGAGTCAGATTCCTAATATATTCCGTGTTCAAAAGATGGGTTTATGGACTTCCTCTTATACCAATGTCACAGCATCTCTTTGGGCAATTAAACATAGTTCCGCTGCCTTAAAGGCATGAGCTTGCGTCATGGCATACTCTGTCCGTGCTATACAGTCCTTGATTAACTCCCCGAAGAATGGGAAACCAACCTGACCGTGAACACCAAATCGATACTCGCCTTCATGATTAACCAGATATACCTGATCCCCTTGTGAATCCCGAGCTATGTCTGTATACTTTCTCAATTCAATGTATCCATCCGTTCCGAGAATGGTCGTACGTCCATCCCCCCACGTTCCAAGACCATCAGGTGTGAACCAATCAACGCGGAAATAATTCGCGGCACCATTATCGCCAACAAGCATCGCATCACCGAAATCCTCCAGTTCTGGATACTCTGGATGATTATAATTTCCAATTCGGCTGTGAGACACCTTCGCATCCTTACATGAAGCAAAAGATAGAAACTGCTCAATCTGATGGCTACCAATATCACATAGAATGCCACCATATTGATCATGATTGAAGAACCAGTCCGGACGAGACTTTGCATTTAAACGATGTGGCCCGGTGCCCATCACTTGAATGACTCTACCAATGGCTCCATCCTTAATCAACTGACTAGCATACACAGCGCTTTCAACATGCAATCGTTCGCTATAATAGACCATATACTTACATCCAGTCTTCCCAACCTGAGCCTTAGCTGCTTCTAACTGTGCTAACGTCGTAAATGGGGCCTTATCTGTAAAGTAATCTTTGCCATGCCCCATGACACGAACGCCCAACGCTCCACGTTCAGAAGGAATCGCTGCACTAGCAACTAACCTTACTTCTTCATCTTCTAGTACTTGTGATTCGGATACGGCGACTTTCACATCCGGAAATACATTACAAAATGCCTTCACCTTACTCTCATCGGGGTCATAGACCCATTTCAGAGTTGCGCCAGCTTCAATAAGTCCATGACACATCCCGTAAATATGTCCATGATCCAAAGCAACAGCACTTATAATAAACTCACCAGGTCCACATACTGCCATTGGCTTCTGACTCTTCGGTGCATAGAACATTCCATCCTGAGATGCCATATTTTCTTCTCCCCTTTTACTCTTTTCGCAAATATCGTTCATATGATCTTTTGGAAGTACTTATCTTTATACTACACCTATTTCAACTAGGTACCGTTCAATGGTACGCTATCTAAAGGACCTAACTTCCAAACGTATTAGAGATATCCACAGGAGGCTTGTTCGTAACAGATTCTTTATTTTTATCCACAGTGGATGAATTAATCTTTTCCTGAAGTTTCTCTAGAAATAATTCCTCATCGATCGGTAATGTAACCCAATCATCCATCCATGTGGATAAGTACATCGCATTAGACAGCGTTAATCCTTTTATACCTTCCTCACCAGGAGCTAATAGCGGGGTACCCTCAGTAATACTTTCGATCCAATTCGTAATAATACCAGGATGTCCTGACTCCTTGCCTGTAATAGGAATATCACACTTCCAGCATTCAGGCTCTCCGAAGCCACCTGTATACCTTTCATTGAACGCTTTCTCCGATTCCCTTAGACGCCAGAATGTCAATTGGCCATCCTCAATAACAATCTTGCCACGATCACCTGTAATCTCTAAGCGATTCGTACCTGGTGCCTCGCCTGTCGTCGTTACAAAGACGCCCGTAGCTCCATTAGCATACTCAACATATGCTGTTACGTCATCTTCAACCTCTATCTTTCTATACTTTCCAAAAGAACAAAATGCTCGTACTCTAACAGGCATCATACCGATTGTCCATTGCCATAAATCAAGCTGATGGGGGTCTTGATTAATCAGAACACCTCCACCCTCACCACTCCAAGTAGCCCGCCATCCACCTGAATCATAGTAACTTTGAGAGCGATACCAATTTGTGATAATCCAATTCGTCCGACGAACTTCACCCAGCTCACCTGAAGAGATTAGATCTTTTAACTTCTGATATAGTGGATTTGTACGTTGATTGTACATGATCGCGAATACTTTACCACTCTTTGCAGCAGCTTCATTCATCTCTCGTACTTGCTTCGTATATACTCCAGCAGGCTTTTCAATGAGCACATGAAGTCCACGCTTAAACGCCTCAATGGCTTGCTCAGAGTGATTGTAATGAGGGGTAGCGACAATGACAGCATCGATCGTACCTGAGTCCATCATTTCTCCAGCATCACGGAAGCAGAGTACTGAATCTGGTAAATGCTCCTTACTCCATTCCTCTGCCGACTCCAACACATCACATACAGCTGTCAAAATAGCATTTGGAATAGAACCTGATGCCAGAGTACGAGCATGCGCAGTACCCATATTCCCAATTCCGATAATTCCTACCCTTACTTTATCCAACTGACTCTCCCCTTTGGCTACAATTGACTTTTAAGGTCTCTGAATAGATCTGCTGCATGTTCCAGCATCTGTTTCGATTCATACGTTCCACTGAAATCTTCAATACCTACATACCCTTCATAGCCGACAGAATGTAAATCTTTCATTACCTCAAGCCATGGAACAATTCCCTTATCAATTTGGGTCCATACGCCTTCCCAATTAGCCTCACCAGGTCGGATAGGTTCATTCCCTTTCACTGGTGCCCAGAGCGCATTCTTAATATGTACATGAGCCAAATAGGGACCTAACAGCTCAAGACCCATTCTATAATTCTCAAAGCCTTCATACACCATATTACCTGGATCATACAGTACACCTATATGTGTAGGATCGAATGATTGTACCAAACGATGAGCTAGACTTGCACTAGGTGCGATCGTTACGTGATGTGTCTCAATCATTGCCTTTACATCATATTGCTGTGCATATTCCTGCACTTGAGAAAGATAACGTGTTGCTGAACTATATAAATCACCATAAGGGGTACTTCGATCATAACTAGGAACACCAACTCGAACCAACGAAGCACCTAAGCGTGAAGCAGCTTGGAAGGCCTTCTCTGTTGCCTGGAGATCTAAATCATTTAAATAAGGAACTAGAGCAATTGATTTTAAATGATAGGCCGACGCCACATCTACGCATTCAGAAGTATCCTCCTCCCATCTTTCAGGATCAATAGAACAACGATTATGCCGCCAAAAGGATGGTGCTTCTTCTAATGCATCATCAGGAATCCCTTTGAAACGCCATTCTATTCCCTCAATTCCTGTAGCAGATGCTATGGCACCCAACTCACGTGGGGTCAAATCAGGTACAGATACAGTAAATACTGATAATTTCACTTATTTCATCTCCTCTAGCTATCTATTTATATTAAGTGTAGCACGAATACTGACACAATATCGTCCTATGGAGAAAGAGATCACTCACAGTTAAAGTATTCGCTTCATACACCATTCTCATATAAACATTCCTCTAAAAACGCAAAGAAAAACCACCATTGATATAAATCAACAGTGGTTCTTATGTTTGGCGACGTCCTACTCTCCCAGGACCCTGCGGTCCAAGTACCATCGGCGCTGGAGGGCTTAACGGTCCTGTTCGGGATGGGTACGTGTGGAACCCCTCCGCTATCGCCACCAAAGCCAACAAATAGATAATTAGTTGTAGAAAGGACAGTTAGTTTGAAGGAAAAGTAGCTATAGTGAGTTTTAGTTGCAGAAAGGACAGTTAAATGTTGCGATTTGCGGGTAAGTGGTGATTTTCAAGTAATTAAGTGCAGATTTGCAACTAGATTGGCGTCAGAAGTAATTTAGCTGAATTTAGCTGTACTATGTGCAACTACTGCATCAGGAGGTACTGATGATTGGAGTTGGTGAGTGGTACTGGATGGTGCGCGGGACAAATGGAAAGTTGATGGTTAATGGTTGGTGGTTAAAGTACGCTGGGTGAAGTGGTGGATAGAACTCCTTAATACTTATACAGCTTTAAACACAAAAGAAAAACCACCGTTGATCGAAATCAACAGTGGTTCTTATGCTTGGCGACGTCCTACTCTCCCAGGACCCTGCGGTCCAAGTACCATCGGCGCTGGAGGGCTTAACGGTCGTGTTCGGGATGGGTACGTGTGGAACCCCTCCGCTATCGCCACCAAAC
>NZ_JBXCIZ010000018.1:0-62694 GCF_056786405.1 Paenibacillus sp. Y859
ACAAACTGACGAGAATATTACATTCTCAATCCAAATGATTTCTCATTTGTTTTGTTCTCACTTTCGTGAAAACCACTCACTCGTTGTTCAGTTTTCAAAGATCAATTTCTCTTTCGTTTCTCTCCGATTGTTCTCGGCGACAACTTCTATAATATATCACACCTACCAAATGTTTTGCAAGTACTTTTTTTAAAAAGTTTCAAAGTCATTTGGAATGAAATCTTCTCGCATCTTAATGATTACTATTATGACGCGAGATTTAATTTATCATATATCAATCAATTTAGTCAATAGTTTTT
Organism: Paenibacillus sp. Y859; assembly: GCF_056786405.1. Classification (NCBI taxonomy): domain Bacteria; kingdom Bacillati; phylum Bacillota; class Bacilli; order Caryophanales; family Paenibacillaceae; genus Paenibacillus; species Paenibacillus sp. Y859. The sequence goes on from NZ_JBXCIZ010000018.1 coordinate 300, forward strand.
TATTATTATTTTGTTTGAGGAAAACGATTGTTACGAGCATACTTCGATAATTCCTTTTGTGGCGCGAATCTAGCGTACATACGGAACACCACTTTATACCGCCTAGCAATGGATTGTCTTATATCTTGATCTAACCTTTTATCATCTAAATCCATTAACATTTCATCTAATTCTTTGCGAATTACATAATCTAACTCCTTACACTCTTTATCATTAAATAACATCCCTAACATATTTTCTTACCTCCTCATTAAACTCACAAACGGATATACGTCGAACTCCTTCATACCCATCTCATATAACCGTGTTATTGTTATGCACATATTTTGGGAAATTTATGATTTCATTTTTTAATACTGCTTACTTCATGAGCCAAAAGGTCAATGTACTCTCAATAACGGCAGCGCCTAAGAGCAAGATCACGATCCACATGGAGATAGGACCAACTCTTTTAAAAAAAGAACTCCACTGTTGTCCCACATTCGCTCTCTTCTCCCTACTCCCTACTCCCATACTAATCCACACCAAAGTTCCTAACCGAAGTCCAAAGGCGCACGCAATGATAATGGCTGGAATCTCAATAATACCGTGAGGCAATAGTCCTTTTACAATAACTTCAAACATACTCTCGCCTTGAATCGATAAATGATGTACTAAATATCCTAGAACCATACCGTTCACCATCAAAAATATAATGGGAAGGATGCCAAAAAATATTCCTAAGAAGATAATCATTACACCTTTAATACTGTTGTTTAAAAAAATAAAAACAAAAAAGCTCCACTCTGGGTTGTCTGATTCGCTTAAGCCTTCGCTTATAACACGAATCCCTTCAATTTGTTGATTAATGAACTGTGCTATTGAATCTGTCCCTACCCACCCAATTAGAATCCCTACACCGAATAGCAAGGTAGATAACATCATCGTTCTCTTGATCGAGGTAACATCTTTTATAAAAGTTGAAAATTTAAACATAAGCCATCTCCTTAAAAGTTTTGGAACAAAACTTACATCGTAAGCATAGTCCTTAAGAGTTTTGGGACAAAACTCACTTCGTAAGCATTATCTTAGTTTTGGAACAAAACTATCTTCGTAAGCATCATCTTAGTTTTTCGAAAAAACTACTTCGTTAACTCCACATTTTAGTATTAACTCCCCTGTACGAGCATAGAATTTGAAGTAAACAAGCTTTCACGCAGGAAAGGGGCGGATTAATCCAATGAATTCATTTTTTTATGTATTGAGCTGGAAGAAAATCAAAAGGTTCTTATTAGTTACCGCGGCTGTAGTATTTGCACTTGGAGTAGTCTACATCGAACGGGATCAAATCACCGTGTTCTCTGAAGGGGCTCCCTCAGCTATTTATAGTGTACCCACGGAGAAAAAATTAATTGCCTTGACCTTTGACATTAGCTGGGGCGACACAAGGCCAGGTCCTATTATACAAATTTTGAAGGATAAAAAAGTGCAGAAGTCTACATTCTTCCTTTCGTCACCCTGGAGCAAGAGTCATCCAGACATCGTCAAAGATATTAAGGAAAGCGGCTTTGAAATAGGGAATCACGGCCACAAGCATGTCAATTACACGACTCTGAGTGATGATGAGATCCGTAACCAAATTTCAATCTCTAATTCAGTATTAACCGATATGATAGGAAGTGAACCTAAACTGCTCCGGTTACCGAACGGCGATTTCGACAAAAGAGTTCTTCGGATTGCAGATAGTATGAATTATAAAGTGATTCAGTGGGATACCGACTCGTTAGATTGGAAAAATATTGGGGTTCAAAATATCGTCGATCGTGTGTTAAAGAAAGCTCATCCAGGCGATATCGTCTTATTACATGCAAGTGATTCCTCTAAACAAACACATGAAGCACTCCCCATCATTATTGATGAACTGCGCAAGCAGGGGTATCAATTCGTAACGGTTTCTGACTTACTTAACCAAACAGAGGCCAAAGGCACTGAAATCCGTGATCAAGCATTGGTTCAAAATTTCTTCAAAGGTTCAGATGACCTCTAGATTTATTAAAAAAAGAGCTAAGTTTTAGCTCTTTTTGTTTTGTACTATGCGATGAAGAATTAAAATCTGAAATACATTACAAGCTAATAATGGAATAACAATAAGAACTGTAGCATTATCAACATTAATCTTGAGTCCACCTACAATTTCTATAATTGTAACAGCAATCATAAAGAACATTGTCGGAATCCACGCTGATGTATTCGTCAATCTCGCTTTAATAAAAGCTGTCATTACAGCCACCACGAGAATTACAATACTCAGAATAAGGTCAGATGATTTTCCAGTTTGTCCACCGACAAACGTACGGAAGAACATTAATTCAAGTAATGCCAACACGGTTAGGACCATCTGTATGTATTGCCAGCCTTTTTTGGAGAAAACACCACTACCCATATAATTCAATATTAAATAAGCAAAGAAACCCATTTGAGAGTAAACGCTGGCAAGCATACCAAATCCGGATAAAAAGATGAAATAGGCTACATAATCAGAAAAACCATTAAATGAAATGCCACCACTTCCAAAATTAAATACGATGCCAGTAATAAGCGAAGCTACAGCACCAACTAATACGACCTGCCAGAACAATATGAACCATTTTCTTAATGTCAAAAACTCACCTCCCTAAGAATGTATTGTACCAACGTTTTTTATAAAAAACCATTACCCTCCAAACATATTTTTTGTTCCAGCTTCACATACTACACATAGTGTTCTTATGTTAAGGAGGTGCACATAAATGAAACCAATGGACATACGCTCAATTGTAATGATATTTGTTCTTGTAACAACTCTAACTGCCTGCGGCTCGGAGAGCAGTTCATCTTCCCCCATGGGATATAAAGAAATGAAAACCATGGTTGTGGATATTCTCAAGAGTGATGACGGAAAAAAAGCTGTAGAAGAAGCATTAAGCACTCCCAGTTCTGAAAGCGGCAGTTCTGGCGGAGGAATATTAGGGATGAAGATGTTATCATCAGCTTCTTCAGAAGAAATTCGAACCGCAGTTAAAGATACAATTACAGCTCCCGAGTATACAAAAGAAATCGAAAAGATTATGAAAGATCCTAAATTTGCAGGAGATTTTGCCAAGGCGCTTAATTCACAAAGTAAACAACTCCATATGGAATTGATTAAAGACCCTACTTATCAAAAAGCTGTTTCCGACATTATGAAATCACCTGAAATCTCAAAGATGTTCCTCGATCTAACCAAGACATCTGATTTCCGCAAACAAACGATGGCCGTCATGAATGAAGCTATGCAAAACCCTTTGTTCAAAATGGAAGTGATGGACTTACTTAAAGCAGTTGTGCTAACCGAACTTCAGCCTAAAGAGGAAGAGAAAAGCGAGAGTGGCGAGAGTGAAGCTCAAGGTGAAAGTAAGGAGGGTAGTGGCGGTGGTGGTGAGTAAAATGCACACTTATATTCGGCCATATTCCCCTATTAGTACTTTTAGTTGCATAAAGGGCATCTAATTATTGGAGAATCGTCTATTCTCACGTAATCTTTATGTATGAAGTGTTCTTCCAAATGAAGTGTTTCAACACCCCTGGATGAACTCTATCTTAAGACTCATAATAAATAGGCCTAGGAGAAGAGTCAGCCAAAAACCTTATACTTTTCTATTATATCAAGAAAAGAGTTCCCAACATTATACAGGGAACTCTTTCTTTATTCCTTGAACTACCCTCAGACTAGTTCTGCTCACATTTGCCAATAATGGAATTGGCAATATCTGCATAAATTTTGCCACTCGTTGTTTCAGCCTTATATATTGAGGGAGAGAAATCCGGCTCAGACAGATGATTATTAGGAATACCCAATGGTAATTGGGCTAGTAACTCCGTGTGAAGCGTTTCAGCCAATTGTCCGCCACCGCCTCTACCAAATATATAGTCACGATTCTCGCAGCCAGGACATTCATAATAAGCCATGTTCTCGACTACTCCCAAGATCTCATGATTCGTTTGTAGCGCCATCGCTCCGGCTCTAGCGGCTACAAACGCAGCTGTTGCATGTGGTGTAGTGACAATAATCTCTTTACTCTGAGGCAACATTTGGTGCAAATCAAGGGCGACATCACCTGTACCAGGAGGTAGATCCAGTAACAGATAATCTAAATCCCCCCACCTCACATCACTCAGAAATTGCCGTAACATCTTGCCTAACATAGGCCCACGCCATATGACTGGATTATTCTCGCGGATAAAGAATCCCATCGACATCACTTTCACGCCAAAACGTTCCACCGGTATAATGACGTCGCCTTCAACGATAGGGCCCTCTTCCAACCCCATCATATCCGGAACGCTAAAGCCATATATATCTGCATCAATCAGACCTACACGTTTACCTTGACGTGCTAAAGCAACAGCTAAATTGACAGTGACGGTTGACTTACCAACACCGCCCTTACCACTTGCTATCGCTATAAAATGTACTCCCGAATCCTCTTTTATTAGAGCATGATCCTCTAATCCAGCAGCATGACCTTTCTTCAATACCGCCTCATCCTCCGGTGACATTTCTTCTCCGAAGGCTAATTTACGATCATAATCCGTAGCTTCACGTAAACGAATATGAATATCCTCTACTCCCGCCTGCTCAAGACGTTGTCGGATTACCTTATCGAGTTCAGCTTGATACTCATCACTAGAATCTATAAATATAGCTGAAAGTGAAACTCGATTATCTTTTATTACAATATCTCGTATGAGCTGCAATTCAATCAAGCTTTTACCACTAGTAGCCTCAGTAATCGGCTGTAAGATTTCCTGCACTTGCTCTCTTGATAACATAACAGCAGCACCTCAATTTCGTATATTAGTATCTGCTTATTATACCATTTCTAATCTTACTCTGACGACACCTAAGGTTTTTCTCCTGAAGTATAACGTAGAATACCTTTATAAATTGAAGCTGCCACTTTCCGTTGATATTTCTCATCTTTTAACAACAATGCTTCTTCCGCATTCGATAAAAAGCCGACTTCAACCAGTACCGATGGAATCTTCAGAGCCTGAAGGATATACACAGTGTTAACTGTCTTAGCTATTCGATCCGTATTTTCTAAATTACGTTTTATTTCTTCTTGCATGAGAGCAGCCAAGTCTGCGTTATCCGGGTGAGAGGGGTAATAGAACACTTGAGCACCCCTCCAGCGATTGGACGGTATACTATTCATATGAACGCTGATAAATAGATCCGACTCGTTTTCCTCTATTACTCTCACACGCTGTTTCAAATCCTCTGTCTTACGTTTAGAATAACCCTTTGTTTCAGGCGAAGCTAAATCATAGTCGCCTTCCCGTGTCATTTTCACAATCGCCCCCGACTGTTGTAAATAATCACGCAAGGTTAAAGTAATAGCAAGGTTAATATCTTTTTCAATAACGCCCTGACGACTTACAGCACCTCCATCAGGCCCACCATGCCCAGCATCGAGGGAGATTACTTTACCCGCTAAAGGCAAGCTCCAATACTTCGTTGCTTGTTCCGCAGGAATTTCATATGTAACTATAGCCACGAACACAATGAGTAAGCTCAGCCCTAACAGTAACTTTTTGATTGTCCTTATCTGAATCCACACCGATATCACATCTCGCTTAGGCTTGGACATACACAAAAACACCCCCTGTCCCACATAGACTCTTATCATCTATATGGGAGGAGGCGGACAAATAGTACCTTATAGAGGAAGTTCAAAAAGTCGACTTTTGAACTCTCAGTTATATCGTAACTTGCTCAGCCATTCCTTCAATAAGAATCTTAGCTACCTCAGGACGTGTGAATTCAGGTGGTGGACATTGGCCATCGCGAAGTAATGCCCGTACCTTTGTTCCCGACAGTGTCATATGATCTTCTTTTCCATGAGGACATGTTTTACTTGATGCCATGTTGCCACATTTGATACAAAAGAAGCTATGCTCAAAAAATAAAGGCGTAATTCCTATTTCTTCGGCTGTAAAGTTCTTGAATATCTCTTGCGCTTCATACGTGCCATAGTAATCGCCAACACCCGCATGGTCACGCCCTACGATAAAGTGTGTACAGCCGTAGTTCTTACGCACAAGAGCATGAAATATAGCTTCACGTGGACCAGCGTAACGCATTGCAGCAGGAAAAACACCAAGAAAAGCACGATCCTTTGGATAATAGTTTTCTAAAAGTGCGAAATAACTGTTCATTCTTACATTCGCAGGAACATCGTCAGATTTAGTCTCTCCGACAAGCGGATTCAAGAATAGAGCATCAACAATTTCCATAGCACTCTTCTGAATATATTCATGGGCTCGGTGAACAGGATTACGAGTTTGGAATCCAACGACCGTCTTCCAACCTTTATCCGCGAACAAACGGCGTGTTTCAGCAGGAACAAAGTAGAATTCTTTGAACTTCGCAGGCTCAGGTCTATTCAACACTTGAATGGAACCACCCACATAGGTTGAAGAACGCTCCATTAGTTTCTTCACTCCCGGATGCTCTGGATCATTGGTTCTGAATACGTTAATAGCTTCCTCTGCTTGATCTACTACATATATGCTTTCTACAGTAAGTGTTCCGTACACAATTCCATCTGCCTCACCAACTAAAGCAACTTGTTCTTGAAGTGCCAATTTCGAAGCTAGGACTGGATCAATAGCTAATGTAATAGGAATACTCCACACTGTACCATTAGCCAATTTCATCGAAGAAATAACCGATCTATAATCCTCTTCATTCAAGAATCCTGTGAGTGGTGAGAAGGCACCTACGCCGATAAGATCCAAGTCTGAGATGGTCCACGTATTAATAGCAATTTGCTTAAAGCTTTGTGCAGCCTTCAATAACACTTCTCTTTCTTCACCCTGTACAACCCGCTGAACTAATTCTCCGCCATGCGGTAATATTGAAGTCATCTACCCATCTCCTCGTAAACAGTTATATTGTTCAACTCTTTATTTATGAAGTCCACATTCCGTCTTCTCACTACCCGCCCAACGCCCAGCACGAGCATCTTCTCCAGGCATAACTTGGCGTGTACAGTATTCACAACCAATACTAGGATAATTTTGATCATGCAATGGATTGTAAATAACATCATTTGTACGAATATAATCCCATACATCCTCGCTACTCCAAGAAGCGATTGGATTGAATTTAATCAGCCCAAATTTAGCATCATACTCTACTTTTCTACTATTGGCACGTGTTGGCGCTTGATCACGACGAATGCCTGTAATCCAAGCATCGTACTCTGTTAGAATTCGAGTTAGCGGTTCAACTTTACGGATATTGCAACATTGGGTAGGATCCACCTTCCACAAAGCATCTCCAAACTCTAATGCCTGTTCTTCTGGCGTTATCTTAGGAGACACACGAACAAAATCCATACCATACTTCTTTACCATCTTATCTCGCGTCTCATAGGTTTCTTTAAAATGAAAATCCGTATCTAAATAAAATACATCGGTAGATGGACTAATCTTTTGAATCATATCCACTAATACAACATCTTCCGCTCCGAAACTACATGCAAAGGTAATGTTAGGAAATGTCTCTATTGCCCAACGGATGACTTCCTCAGGTGATGAGTGTTCAAATTCATCTGCCTTCACTTGAATAAGTTGTTCTTTCTCCAATAAATTCATGATTTTATCTCCCCCAATTCAACTAAATATTAAAGCCGACTATCTTAATATGAATTATATACTATTATAAATCTTAATCCCTTTTTGTCAACAAAACAATAGAAAAAAGCCCTTGACCATGATGGCCAAGGGCTTAAAAATGTTAATAAATAAGTAATATTAACGTTTCGAGAACTGAGGAGCACGACGTGCTGCTTTAAGTCCGTATTTCTTACGTTCCTTCATACGTGGATCACGTGTTAGGAATCCTGCTTTCTTAAGAGGGGAACGCAATTCTGGATCTACTTTAAGCAATGCACGTGAAATACCGTGACGAATTGCTCCAGCTTGACCGGATGTTCCTCCACCATGAGCAATTACGAGAATATCGTATTTACCTAGTGTTTCTGTTAAGTTAAGTGGTTGTTTAACAATCAACTTAAGTGTTTCAAGACCGAAATATTCATTAATGTCGCGTTTATTAATGACAATGCGTCCTTCACCCGGTATAAGGCGTACACGTGCTACCGAATGTTTACGACGACCTGTCCCATAGTATTGTACTTGTGCCATGAAACTGTCCTCCTTTTAAATTAGCCGCGAAGTTCGTAAACTTCTGGATTTTGTGCTACATGTGGATGTTCCGTACCTGCATATACTTTAAGTCTCAATTGCATCTTATCACCCATACGAGTTTTAGGGATCATACCTTTAACGGCTGCTTCAATAATACGCTCTGGGAAAGTCTTAAGCATATCTTGAGCTGTCGTTACTTTCAATCCGCTCATGTGTTGTGAGTGACGGTAGTATTTCTTGTCTGACCACTTTCTTCCTGTCAGATGAATCTTCTCAGCATTGATTACGATAACGAAATCGCCAGTATCAACGTGTGTTGTGAATTGTGGCTTATGTTTGCCGCGAATAAGAGCAGCAACTTCTGTTGCCAAACGACCGAGCGTTTTACCATCGGCATCTACAATATGCCAGTTGCGCTCTACTTCATTTGGCTTAGCCATATAGGTGGTACGCATAAATATTTCCTCCTTGTTGTCGTCCTAAAATCAAATATATTTCATTTATCTTCGATCATAGTAGTTAGTTAATGTTATTTATTAAATATAATTATACTGTGAATATCTTATTTGGGGCTGTGGGAAAGCCATTAAGAAAACACAATTACTATTGTACAGCATCCACAGACAAATCGCAAGTGATTTATAAAGTTTCATTCGTAAATTCATTGTATTCTACATCCCATAGCATAAGGCCTTTTCCTTCCGCAGTTGGACCCGCCTGTGTTCGATCTAAAGCTGCTATAATACGTGGAATATCCTCCGGAAGTTTCTTGCCTTCGCCAACCTCTAGTAGTGTCCCCATCATAATACGAACCATGTGCTGAAGAAAGCCACTTCCAGTAACGTAAGTATGGATGACCCCTTGATCACGCGATGAAGTCCGACACATTGATTCATCCACTTCGATATAAGCGTCGAACAATGTGCGAATATGAGATGTCTTCGTAGAAGCTCGTGAAGCAAATGATGTGTAATCATAAGTTCCAATGAAATACTTTATAGCACTCTTCATCGCCTCTATATTCAATCTCCCGTGATGATGAAATTGAGTATGACGCTGAAACACATCAATAAATTGATTAGCATTTACTGTGTAACGATAAGTCTTGCGCTTGGCGGAGTAACGAGAATGAAATTGTTCAGACACTTCAATTGCTTCTATGACAATAATATCTATAGGTAGTCTCGTGTTGAGTGCCATAGCCCATCGCTCTACAGGAATGGTAGAACTTGTTGGGAAATTGAACACCTGACCGTAAGCATGCACACCTGCATCCGTACGACCCGATGCTATAATCTTCACATCTTCACCTGAGAGCATCTTAATAGCCTTCTCAAGCTGGTCCTGAATCGTTCTGCCATCAAGCTGTGTCTGAAAGCCGTTATAGTGTGTCCCATCGTAACTGACTTTCATGCATAAGTTGCGCAATTACATCACCCTATTTCATTTAAAAAGGAAGCCCCTTCAGGAGCTTCCTTTTCCCGAAATGAAGTGAAAAAAGGGTTAGTACAGAATCTGTGATTCCTGCTTACCCTTTCAACATTTCGATAGTTACGCGCGGTCTACTAATTCCAAATAAACCATTGGCGCAGCGTCACCACGACGAGGTCCTAGTTTCAAGATACGTGTGTATCCACCTGGACGCCCAGAGTAACGAGGTCCCAAATCGCTAAACAATTTTTGAATAGCATCTTGCTCGCCGTCCACTGTCTCACGACGAACGAATGCAGCAACTTGACGACGTGAATGAAGATCACCTTTTTTAGCTTTAGTAATCAGCTTTTCAGCAATCGAACGAACTTCTTTTGCCTTCGCTTCCGTTGTTTGGATGCGTTCGTATAAGAAAAGGTCCGTTACTAGATCACGAAATAATGCTTTACGTGCACTAGCATCGCGGCCCAACTTTTGGTATGCCATGTTTTTCCCTCCTTCACTAACGATCTTAAGAAGCTATTCTTCTGTCCGAAGTCCCAAACCTAGTTCCTCGAGCTTCTCTTGTACTTCCTCCAAAGATTTGCGGCCTAAGTTACGAACCTTCATCATATCTTCTTCGGTCTTAGTTGTAAGTTCTTGTACTGTATTGATACCAGCACGTTTGAGACAGTTATATGAACGAACGGATAGATCCAGCTCTTCAATCGTCATCTCAAGAACTTTTTCTTTCTTATCTTCTTCTTTTTCAACCATAATTTCAGCATCTTTAGCTTCGTCAGTAAGACCAACAAACAGCATTAAGTGCTCAGTCAAAACTTTGGCTCCAAGACTCACTGCTTCTTCTGGTCTGATGCTACCATCTGTCCAGATTTCCATTGTAAGCTTATCATAATTCGTTACCTGACCAACCCGAGTGTTCTCAACGCCATAATTGACACGAGAAATCGGTGTGTAGATAGAATCAATCGGAATGACGCCAATAGGCTGATCATCACGTTTGTTCTTATCTGCTTGGACATAACCACGACCACGATTAGCAAAAATGCGCATATGAAGTCTAGCTCCAGGATTCAATGTTGCAATGTGAAGATCCGGGTTAAGGATTTCTACATCACTATCCGCACGAATATCAGCTGCCGTAATTACTCCTTCACCTTCAGCATCAATCTCGAACACTTTCTCTTCGTCAGAATGAATTTTAAGGGATAGAGCTTTCAAATTCAGAATAATCTCCGTAACGTCTTCTTTTACTCCTGGAACTGTTGAGAACTCATGCAGAACACCATCAATCTGAACAGAGTTAACGGCTGCACCAGGCAAGGAAGACAGTAAGATTCGGCGAAGTGAATTCCCCAATGTCTGACCGTACCCTTGTTCTAGTGGTTCTACTACGAATTTACCATAGTTACCATCTTCGTTTACGTCAATGGTCTCAATCTTTGGCTTTTCGATTTCAATCACGCATGTACCCTCCTTCAAACGTCGCTCCTATATGAACCAGTCACCTTGTCAAGCGTATCCCAAGTAGTATGCCTAAACAACCATTGTTAGCAGATTGCGCCGGTTTTATACCACATTGTTCAGGTTGACCTTATTAGACACGACGACGCTTAGGTGGGCGGCACCCGTTATGTGGAACTGGAGTTACATCCTTAATCAGGTTGACTTCCAGACCAGCGGCTTGCAAAGAGCGAATAGCTGCTTCGCGACCAGCACCAGGGCCTTTGACCATAACTTCTACCGATTTCATGCCATGTTCCATCGCTGCTTTTGCTGCTGTTTCAGCGGCCATTTGTGCAGCAAACGGTGTTGATTTACGTGAACCTCTAAATCCAAGGCCTCCTGAGCTAGCCCATGAGATTGCATTACCATGTGGATCAGTGATTGTTATGATTGTATTGTTGAACGTGGAACGAATATGAGCCACGCCAGATTCAATATTTTTACGGTCGCGACGCTTAGTGCGTACGACTTTTTTTGGTTTTGCCATTGTCTTTTATCCCCCCTTATTATTTCTTCTTATTCGCTACCGTACGACGAGGGCCTTTCCGTGTACGTGCATTCGTCTTAGTACGTTGTCCGCGAACCGGCAACCCACGGCGATGACGCACACCACGATAGCAACCAATCTCAACGAGACGCTTAATATTCAAGGAAATTTCACGACGTAGGTCACCTTCAACTTTAACCGTTTTGTCGATCGTTTCACGCAATTTGCTTACTTCATCTTCTGTCAGATCTCTAACGCGAGTTTCAGAACTAATGCCTGTTTCTTGTAAAATTTTCTGGGAAGTCGTTCTACCGATTCCGAAAATGTAAGTTAAGGCGATCTCAACGCGCTTATCACGTGGTAAATCCACTCCAGCTATACGTGCCATTTTACGCTACACCCCCTTCTTAACCTTGTTTTTGTTTATGTTTCGGATTTTCACAAATCACCATTACAATCCCTTTACGACGAATGACTTTGCATTTCTCGCACATGGGTTTTACAGAAGGTCTTACCTTCATGTTAATTACCTCCCTAAAGTTTTGCGAAGCAAAACTAACTTCGTAAGGATTATCTCAATTACTTGTACTATTTACGGTACGTTATACGACCTTTGGTTAAATCATAAGGTGATAACTGTACGACCACTTTGTCTCCAGTCAGAATACGAATAAAATGCATCCGTAGCTTTCCTGAAACATGACCTAATATTTGATGACCGTTCTCAAGCTCAACCTTAAATGTTGCGTTAGGCAACAATTCAAGAACTGTACCTTCTACTTCAATGACATCTTCTTTAGCCACAATTAGTCTCCTTTCTCTTCTACATATGATTCGGTAGATTGTCTAAACTTCATCACTGCATGACGCAGCTTTCCATTTGTCACCCGACCGTTTTCCATTAAACTGTTTGCAACCTCACTGCTAATGTAGGATTGGGTTTCCAAATGAAGAAGATTCTTCTTCTTCGCTTGGTCAAACTTTCGTTTATCCCCATCCGCAATATAGACGAACTTGTTATCGTCATGCGAGAGGACAACCGCCAACTGTCCGGCATCCTTACCTCTCAATATCTTCACAATCTGACCAGCATGGGGTACGGATCGGTTATTCAAGGTCCATCACCAACCACTTCAGTTATTTTGTGAAAACCCACGATACTTCGCTCTAATGTCTAGCATAACAATGTGCCCATCGTTTAATTTACGTTTAGCGGTGGATCCAAAGACTAAGACCGAAGTGTAAATGCTAGTAAGAAGACCATGGTAGCCCATATTGGATGGCACTAATGTTACACTGCGAAAGTACTGGTCAGCAAGTTGACTTGTAGCCACAACAGGTTCTGCTTCATTCATTAGCCCAAGTTCCGTTTCGGACTTAACTATGATCATTACAACTAACCTCTTAATATAGATACGATATCTGTTGAAACCGTATCTATATCTTGTTCACCATTGATCTGACGCAATAAGCTTTTACTCTCATAAAAATCTAGGAGTGGTGCTGTTTTGTTGATATATTCGTCAAGCCGTTTCCCAACACTCTCTTCATTATCATCAGAACGTTGGTATAATTGCCCTCCATCTATATCACATACACCTTCCTGCTTGGACGGGTTAAAGATCACATGATATGTGGCTCCACAGTCCTTACAGATCCGTCTTCCAGTTAAACGCGCCAACAATTTGTCGCGATCCACCTTCAAATTAACGACATGATCCAATTGGGTATTCAATTGAGACAGAATTCCTTCCAGCGCTTCCGCTTGCGAAAGGGTTCTTGGAAAACCATCCAATAAGAAACCTTTTTCGCAATCGGACTGCTGTAGACGCTCAGCAACAATTCCAATTGTTACATCATCCGGTACCAATAAGCCTTGATCCATATATTCTTTGGCCTTAATTCCAATAGGAGTCTCCTGCTTAATCGCTAAACGAAATGCATCGCCAGTCGATATGTGAGGAATCCCAAATTCATTAATAACCGCCGCTGCTTGTGTACCTTTGCCTGCCCCAGGAGGTCCCATGAAAAGAATGTTCACGATTATCACTCCCATCAAGAATTCCTATTGCAAGAAAACCTTTATTTATTAATGAATCCCTTGTAATGACGTTTGATCAATTGGCTCTCGATTTGCTTCATAGTATCCAGCGCTACACCGATCACGATCAGTAGTGCTGTACCCCCGATTTGCACCGATTTAGGCAAACCAGCCAACGTACCTAAGAATATCGGCGTTAATGATACAACCGCTAGAAATATAGCACCAGTCATAGTCAAACGAGTCATGACTTTAGTCAAGTATTTCTCAGTGGCTTTCCCTGGACGAATCCCTGGAATATATCCGCCGTTCTTCTTCATGTTCTCAGCCATTTGTTGTGGATTCATCTGTACAAATGTATAGAAGAATGTAAATCCAATAATCATTATAACATAGAGGACCATACCCAGTGGTTGATCATGACTTAAGTTTTTAATAACCCAGTCAGCCCATAGGTGTGTCGACCAGAAGTTTGCAAGGATAACCGGAAATTGAAGCAATGATATAGCGAAGATAACTGGAATAACACCCGCCGCATTAATCTTAAGCGGTATATGCGTATTCTGTCCGCCATACATTTTGTTACCAACGACACGCTTTGCATATTGTACAGGGATTTTACGAATCGCTTGCTGGATGTATATAACACCAACAACAATTAGTAAAAGCACAATTACTAGAAGAAGTGTCTTCAGGGAATTCATAAATACTTGGTTCTCCTGAATAAAGGATGAGTTTGCTGTTGTCGTAATATACGTTGGAATATTGGCAACGATACCTGCAAAGATAAGGATCGAAATCCCGTTTCCAATACCTTTTTCCGTAATTTGTTCTCCCAACCACATAAGGAAGGCAGTACCAGCAGTCAACACAATAGCGATCAGAAGATACTTTGTAAATGTTGCATTTGGAATCATCACCGTACCATACATACGGTTAAATCCGATTGACATCGCAAATGCTTGAATTGTTCCCAAGATAATCGTACCGTACCGTGTTAGTTGAGCTGACTTCTTCTTACCGTGTTCGCCTTGTTTGGCCCACTCGGCAAGCTTTGGAATAACATCCATAGAGAGCAACTGCACTATAATGGATGCGGTAATATAAGGCGTAATTCCTAGGGCGAAAATCGAGAAATTCTGAAGTGCGCCACCAGAGAATGTATTAAGGAGACCTAGTAGGTCTGCTCCAGCATTGTCCGCTTGAGCTAACACTGATTTATCAACACCAGGTACAGGTACGAAAGTACCAATACGGTAGATAAACAGTACGAACAATGTGAATAAGATCTTTTTACGTAGATCCTCTATATGCCAAATATTTTTGATCGTCTTAATCAATTAGATCACCTCGGTTTTACCGCCGGCAGCCTCGATTTTCTCCACCGCAGATTGAGAAAACTTATTCGCTTTGACAGTCAGCTTAATAGTTATTTCGCCGTTGCCTAGAATCTTGATTCCGCTTTTAGCATTTTTCACGATTCCGTTTTCGAACAAAAATTCAGGTGTTACTTCTGTATCTGCCGCAAAGTTGTTAAGATCTTCAATGTTGATAATCGCATATTCTTTACGCGTAGGATTCGTAAATCCGCGTTTAGGTAAGCGACGATACAACGGGTTTTGGCCACCTTCGAAACCAGGGCGTACTCCACCGCCGGAACGAGAATTTTGACCTTTATGACCACGGCCTGATGTCTTACCCGTGCCGCTACTAGGACCACGTCCAACGCGTTTGCGTTCCTTTTTGGATCCAAGGGCTGAGGACAGCTCATGTAATTGCATCGTTCGTTGCACCTCCTTAATTTTTGTAGACTAATCTCTTAGGTCAATTAACCTTCGATTTCAGTAACTGATACTAAATGGGACACTTTATTGATCATTCCGCGAATCGCGGGATTGTCGTTATGAACAACAGTTTTGTTGAGTTTTTTCAAGCCTAGTGTGGTGACAGTCGCACGTTGATCTTCTGGACGACCAATCAAGCTACGGACGAGGGTAATTTGCAATTTTGTCATGACGTTCCCTCCTTAACCGAGCAATTCTTCGACGGATTTGCCGCGTAATTTCGCAACATCCTCAGCGCGTTTTAGACGGGATAAACCCTCTATAGTTGCGTTGACCATATTCATGGAATTCGAAGAACCCAGAGATTTTGTTAAAATATCACCTACACCAGCAAGTTCAAGTACAGCACGTACAGGACCGCCAGCGATTACTCCAGTACCTTCTGATGCTGGTTTCAATAAAACTAGACCAGCTCCGAATTTACCTGTAACAAGGTGAGGAATAGATGTTCCTACAAGAGGAACAAGTATTAGATTTTTCTTAGCATCTTCAATACCTTTGCGAATCGCATCAGGTACTTCGCCAGCTTTACCGATACCGACGCCAACATAACCTTTGCCATCGCCGACAACTACTAACGCGCTAAAGCTAAAACGGCGTCCGCCTTTTACAACTTTTGCTACACGGTTAATATTTACAACTCTTTCAGTCAGTTCTAAAGTATTCGGATCTACACGCAAGTCGTTAACCTCCTTTTTTAAAAATATCTTAGAATTCTAAGCCAGCTTCGCGAGCTGCATCAGCAAGTGCTTGAATCCGTCCGTGGTATAAGTAACCTCCGCGGTCAAAAACAACCGAAGTATAACCTTTATCTTTCGCACGTTTAGCTACGAGTTCTCCAACTTTGCGAGCGGATTCTACGTTAGCTCCATTGGTAATTCCTTCACTCAATTCTTTGTCAACCGTAGATGCTGCTACTATTGTAACACCAGCTACGTCATCGATTAATTGAGCATAGATATGTTTGGAAGAACGGAAGACGTTGAGACGAGGACGTTCAGCTGTTCCAGTAATTTTCTTACGAACACGAAGATGTCTTCTCACACGCGCCTTGTTCTTATCTTGTTTTGTAATCATAAATTCCTTTTCACTCCTTTCAGTTTGCCTTCAAAGCTCCACTGTAAAACGTAAAGGATATATCGAAAATAAGTAATAACAACTTATTTCTTCTTACCAGCTTTACCTTCCTTACGAATAATACGTTCACCTTCATACTTAATCCCTTTACCTTTGTAAGGTTCAGGTTTACGTACTGAACGTATTTGGGCAGCGTAAGCACCTACACGTTCTTTATCGATCCCTTTTACAATAATCTTTGTGTTTACAGGCACTTCAAATTCGATACCCGATTCTGGAGTGATTTCAACAGGGTGAGAGTAACCCACGTTCAATACGATATTATCTCCGGATTTACTTGCACGATATCCGACCCCAACCAATTCCAGAGATTTAGTGAACCCTTCAGTTACACCATTTACCATATTGGAGACAACGGTGCGGGTTGTGCCGTGTAGAGAACGATGCAATTTGTTGTCGGATGGACGCTCAACAAGAATTTCATTATTATCTACGGATACTTTCATATCTTTATGAAGTTCACGAGTCAAAGTTCCTTTAGGTCCTTTTACTGTGATTACAGAGCTATTCAAAGTGATTTCTACACCACTTGGTACTGCGATTGGTTTACGACCAATACGTGACATATATGTTGCACCTCCTTGTCTTGTGACATTATATTACCAAACGTAGCAGACAACTTCTCCGCCAGCTTTTGATTGTCGAGCTTCTTTATCGGTCATAATCCCTTTTGAAGTAGAGATAATCGCAATACCTAGACCGCCTAGAACACGAGGAACTTCTGTGCTTTTCGTGTACACGCGGAGGCCTGGTTTACTGATTCTCTTCAAACCAGTTATAACGCGTTCGTTATTTTGTCCATATTTCAAGAAAATACGGATAATCCCTTGTTTGTTGTCAGCGACAACTTCTGCATCACGAATGAAGCCTTCACGCTTTAGAATATCAGCGATTTGTTTCTTCATCGTTGAAGCAGGCATTTCTACCGTTTCGTGACGTACTGTATTAGCGTTACGAATACGAGTTAGCATATCTGCAATTGGATCAGACATAGTCATGTGTGTAAACCTCCTTCCCGTTTATGGACTTCTTACCAGCTTGCTTTTTTCACGCCAGGAATCTGGCCTGCATGAGCTAATTCACGGAAACAAATTCTGCAAATTTTAAACTTTTGCAGCACCGAGTGTGGACGACCGCAACGTTCGCATCTTGTATATCCACGCACTTTAAACTTAGGTGTACGTTGTTGTTTCACTATCATTGACGTTTTTGCCACTTAGACTGACACCTCCTAATAATTTTCGGAGAAATGGATTTGCGAAATTATTTCGCAAAAGGCATTCCCATTTGAGCGAGCAGCTCGCGGGACTCTTCATCAGTATTAGCTGTCGTTACAATAACGATATCCATACCACGAACCTTATCAATCTTATCATATTCAATTTCCGGGAAGATCAATTGTTCTTTAAGACCAAGTGTATAGTTACCGCGGCCATCAAACGATTTGCTTGATACACCGTGGAAGTCACGGACACGAGGAAGAGTAATGCTGAACAATTTGTCCAAGAAATAATACATACGTTCACCGCGTAGAGTTACTTTTACACCGATTGGCATATTTTCGCGCAATTTAAATCCAGCAATGGATTTCTTAGATTTAGTAATAACTGGCTTTTGACCAGAAATCATTTGCATGTCGCTAACAGCGGCATCAAGAACTTTGGAGTTAGAAACGGCTTCACCAACACCCATGTTGATAACAACCTTCTCAACCTTAGGAACTTGCATTACTGTTGTATAGTCGAACTTCTGCATCAAAGCAGGAGTTATTTCGTTCAAGAAACGGTCTTTTAGTCTTACTGCCATGAATTACAAACCTCCTTTCTTCACTAGTCGATTAGTCGATAACTTCTCCGGATTTTTTCGCTACGCGAACCTTTTGTCCGTTATCCAATACTTTGTATCCGATACGAGTTACTTTTCCGCTCTTTGGATCTATATGCATCACGTTCGAAACGTGAATTGCTGCTTCTTGTTCAATGATACCGCCTTGCGGATTAGCTTGGTTCGGCTTTTGGTGTTTCTTCACCATGTTTACACCCTCAACTAACACACGGTTATGACGGGGGTAAGCAGCGATGACACGACCTTTTTTGCCTTTGTCTTTTCCGCTAATCACCATCACTGTATCATCTTTTTTGACGTGCAGCTTGTGGCTATGCGATTCTAGAACTTTTTTCACTTTTGGCATTTATTACACCTCCTGCGGCTTGCTATATGTTGCAAGTTAAAGGTTATTTGGTTTAGATAACTTCTGGAGCCAAGGAAACGATCTTCATGAAATCTCTGTCGCGAAGTTCACGAGCAACAGGTCCAAAAATACGAGTTCCGCGTGGGCTCTTATCGTCCTTAACAACAACTGCTGCATTCTCATCAAATGTGATATATGAACCGTCTTTACGGCGAACCGTACGTCTTGTACGAACTACAACCGCTCTAACAACATCACCCTTTTTGACAACGCCGCCTGGTGTTGCTTGTTTGACAGAACATACGATCAAATCTCCAATTGCAGCTGTACGACGTCCTGTTCCGCCTAGAACTCGGATACACATCAGTTCTTTCGCTCCGGAGTTGTCGGCAACATGCAAACGTGTAAATGGTTGAATCATTTATATTTCCTCCTTTCGAACAAAAGGTACTAGAGTTTAGATAATAATCGCTTTTTCTACGATTTCGACCAATCTCCAGCGTTTATCCTTAGATAGTGGACGTGTTTCCATGATTTTAACAAAATCACCGATTTTCGCAGTATTGTTCTCATCATGCGCTTTAAATTTCTTAGTGTACTTAATGCGCTTGTGATACAAGTTATGCTTTTTATGAGTTTCAATAGCGACAACAATCGTTTTATCCATTTTGTCACTAACTACTTTACCGAATTGTACCTTTCGAGCATTACGTTCTTCACTCATTGTAAGCCTCCTTCCTGAATATAGACAACATCAGTCCGATTCAATTAACTAATCCCAAGTAATCTTTCATGGATAATAGTTTTAGCACGAGCTATTTCTTTACGAACATCACGAATCCGAGTTGGGTTGTCAAGCTGGCCAGTAGCCAGTTGAAAACGAAGATTAAAGAGTTCTTCTTTAAATCCGGATATTTTTTGTTCTATCTCAGCGGAGGTTAAGTTACGAAATTCACTGGCTTTCATTTGCTTCACCACCCACTTCTTCACGTTTTATAAACTTTGTTTTGATTGGAAGCTTATGTGCTGCAAGACGCATTGCTTCGCGAGCAATATCTTCCGGCACTCCACCAAGTTCAAACATGATTTTTCCAGGTTTAACTACTGCTACCCATTTTTCCACGTTACCTTTACCACTACCCATACGAACTTCTAGAGGCTTCTGTGTAATTGGCTTATCCGGGAAAATTTTGATCCATACTTTACCGCCCCGTTTGATGTAACGCGTCATAGCAATACGCGCTGCTTCAATCTGACGGTTCGTAATCCAAGATGGTTCAAGAGCTACTAGACCGTATTCACCGAAGTTCAATTCAGTGCCGCCTTTAGCTTGACCTCTCATATGTCCGCGTTGTTGCTTGCGGTGTTTTACACGTTTTGGTACCAACATGATTAGTTGCCTCCTTCCTGCGCAGCCTGTTTCTTAGCCGTAGGAAGAACCTCTCCACGATAGATCCATACCTTCACTCCGATTAGACCGAAAGTAGTAGCTGCTTCAGCTGTACCATAGTCAATATCAGCACGAAGCGTATGAAGTGGAACAGTTCCTTCGCTGTAGCCTTCTGAACGAGCAATCTCAGCACCGCCAAGACGTCCGCCAACTTGTGTTTTAATCCCTTTTGCACCAGAGCGCATAGTTCTTTGCATTGCTTGTTTCAAAGCACGACGGAATGAAACACGACGTTCCAATTGTTGTGCAATGCTTTCTGCAACTAGAATAGCATCCAGTTCAGGGTGTTTGATTTCCGATATGTTAATATGAACTTTTTTACCATCAGAGATTTTAGTAATTTGGCTACGAAGTACTTCTACTTCAGCACCACCCTTACCAATAACCATACCAGGTTTCGCAGTATGAATAGTAACGTTCACTCGATTAGCAGCTCTTTCAATTTCAATATGGGAGACAGCTGAATCTTTTAATTTAGCCTTAACGTAATCACGAATTTTAAAGTCTTCTACCAATAGAGTACCGAAGTCCTTGCCTGCGAACCACTTTGATTCCCAGTCACGAATAATACCTACACGCAATCCAATCGGATTTACTTTTTGACCCACTCGTTATCCCTCCCTTATTTTTCAGATACCACTAAAGAAATGTGGCTAGTGCGTTTGTTTATTTTACTAGCACGTCCCATCGCACGAGGACGGAAACGTTTCATCGTCGGCCCTTGGTTGACATAAACTTCACTGACAAACAGTTTGTTAATATCTAGTGAATAGTTGTGCTCAGCATTAGCAATCGCTGAATTCAACAACTTTTCCACAACCGGGGAAGCGGCTTTCGGAGTGTGGCGAAGAATTGCGATTGCAGCGCCAACTTCTTTACCACGTATCAAGTCAATTACCAATTGAACTTTACGTGCTGAAATCCGAATAGATTTAGCATGTGCTTTTGCTTCCATTGTGTTACCTCCTCTCAGACAAAGAGCTTAAAATATTATCTTCTTGTTTTCTTATCATCATCCGAATGACTTCTGTAAGTACGAGTTGGAGCGAACTCGCCCAATTTGTGTCCTACCATATCTTCCGTTACATATACAGGAACGTGTTTACGTCCGTCATACACACCGAATGTGTGTCCAATAAATTGTGGGAAAATAGTGGAGCGACGAGACCAAGTCTTAATAACTGCCTTTTTAGCCGAATCTTCCATAACTTCTACTTTTTTCAGCAAGTAACCGTCAACGAAAGGTCCCTTTTTTAAACTTCGACTCATATGTGAATCCTCCCTTCATCAAATCTTCTCGTTACTTTCGCATACTTCACAATGTTATGCACAATGTGCATTATTTTGTGCGGCCACGAACGATATATTTGTCAGAAGCTTTACCTTTTTTACGTGTTTTCCAACCAAGAGTTGGTTTACCCCAAGGTGACAATGGTGATTTACGACCGATTGGAGCACGTCCTTCACCACCACCGTGTGGGTGATCGTTAGGGTTCATAACTACTCCGCGGACTGTTGGACGATTACCCAACCAACGACTACGACCCGCTTTACCAATCTTGATTAGTTCGTGATCCCCATTACCTACAGAACCGATAGTAGCACGGCAAGTTTTAAGAATGTGACGAACTTCAC
The DNA here is from genome assembly GCF_056786405.1 of Paenibacillus sp. Y859. Taxonomy (NCBI): domain Bacteria; kingdom Bacillati; phylum Bacillota; class Bacilli; order Caryophanales; family Paenibacillaceae; genus Paenibacillus; species Paenibacillus sp. Y859. The sequence goes on from NZ_JBXCIZ010000018.1 coordinate 22,239, forward strand.
CTGAAGATAAACGTACAGTTACGTACTTTTCTTCTTTACCAAGAAGTTGAGCCTCAGTACCAGCTGCGCGTACCAATTGTCCACCTTTACCTGGTTGCAATTCAATGTTATGAATGACAGTACCTACTGGAATGCTTCCTAGAGGAAGAGCATTACCAATTTTGATATCAGAAGTAGGTCCTGACTCGATTACATCTCCAACCTTCAGACCTTGAGGAGCGATAATGTAACGTTTCTCGCCGTCTGCATAATTGATCAGAGCAATGTTGGAAGTACGGTTCGGATCGTATTCAATCGTAGCAACGCGACCTGGTATGCCGTCTTTAGTCCGTTTAAAGTCAATAATACGGTATTTACGCTTATGTCCGCCGCCGTGGTGACGAACAGTGATTTTACCTTGGTTATTGCGGCCCGCATGTTTGAATAGTGGGCTCAACAAGGATTTCTCCGGTTCGTTTGTAGTTATTTCTTCAAACGTAGACACAGACATATGTCTTCTAGCCGGGGAAGTCGGTTTATACTTTTTGATTGGCACTGAATTTCCCTCCTTACTTTAGCGATTTTATTACTCTACTGCTTCAAAAAATTCTAATGGCTTACTATCTTTGCTAAGCGTTACAATAGCTTTCTTCCATTCTGATCTGTAACCAGAATATTTACCATAACGTTTAGGTTTCTGTGGAACACGCATTGTGTTAACACTTGTTACTTTAACCTTGAAAATAGCTTCAATTGCTTGCTTAATCTCGGTTTTATTAGCACGGAGTTCTACTTCAAAAGCGTACTTCAAGTCGCTCATATATTCGGCCGTACGTTCCGTAATTACTGGACGCTTGATCACATCGCGAGGATCCTTCATTACGCGAACACCTCCTCTACCTTCAGAACTGCTTCCTTCGTAATAATCAACTTGTCGTACAACAGTACGTCAAGGACATTAATGCCGTCCGCAGCTACAAATTTCACACCAGGAATGTTACGAGCAGACAAAGCTACTGTATCATCATAAGCAGGTGTTACAATTAGTGCTTTACGATCGACTTTCAAATTACTCAAAATTGCTGCAAACTCTTTCGTTTTTGGCGAACTCAATGTCAATGCATCCAGAACAATAATATTATTATTGATCACTTTGGAAGACAAAGCAGATTTGATTGCCAAACGACGAACCTTCTTAGGCAGTTTGAAAGTATAACTGCGTGGTGTTGGTCCAAATACCACACCGCCGCCCTTCCACTGTGGCGAACGAATTGATCCTTGACGTGCGCGACCCGTACCTTTTTGTTTCCAAGGTTTACGTCCACCGCCACGTACTTCAGAACGTCCTTTAACTTTGTGAGTACCACGACGTAACGAAGCTCTTTGTAGCAAGACAGCTTGATTCATAACATGGACATTCGGTTCAATACCGAATACCGTGTCACTCAATTCCACTTCTCCTACTTCACTTCCGCCGACATTAAAGAGGACTAATTTGGGCATTGTTGTTTCTCCTTTCTAAAGGTGATTATTTCTTCACCGTTTCTTTAATTTTCAAATAACTGTTTTTAGGTCCTGGAATAGCACCTTTAATGAGTAGAACATTACGTTCCACATCCACTTTAATTACTTCCAGTCTTTGAACAGTAATCGTTGTATGACCCATATGTCCTGCAAGCTTTTTACCTTTAGGAACACGGTTTGCTTGAATGGAACCCATGGAACCTGGTCTACGGTGATAACGAGATCCGTGAGACATTGGCCCGCGGCTTTGTCCCCAGCGTTTAATTACACCTTGGAAACCTTTACCTTTAGAAGTACCTGTTACGTCAACAAATTCACCTACAGTGAATACATCAGCTTTCAATTCTTGACCCACTTCAACAGTTGTGGAGTCAATCCCGCGAATTTCGCGAACGTAGCGCTTAGGCGCAGTGTTTGCCTTTTTCGCATGACCTATTTCAGGTTTGATCGCGTTTCTTTCCTTTTTATCGGAAAAGCCTAGTTGAACTGCTTCATAGCCATCGTTCTCTAGATCTTTCTTTTGCAAAACAACACAAGGTCCTGCTTCAACTACTGTTACAGGAATTACATTACCTTCAGGGGTAAATACTTGAGTCATCCCGAGTTTTTTTCCTAAGATACCTTTCATGTTGACACCTCTTTTCGTTTAAAAATTTCATTGCTTGATATTACAATTTTATTTCAATATCTACACCGGACGGCAGGTCCAAGCGCATTAAGGCATCCACTGTTTGTGGAGTCGGGTTCACAATGTCGATCAAACGCTTATGTGTGCGTTGCTCGAACTGTTCCCGCGAATCCTTATACTTGTGTACCGCACGTAGAACGGTAATGATTTGCTTCTCAGTCGGAAGTGGAATCGGCCCGGATACACTAGCACCCGAACGTTTTGCAGTTTCAACAATTTTCTCAGCGGATTGATCAAGAATTCTGTGATCATAAGCCTTCAAACGAATACGAATCTTTTGTTTTGCCATTTTAGTCCCTCCTTTTATCGCCCAATTTGGTATCGGACATACTCCGCGAAAATTTTCTAACAACCGCTCCATGGCAAAGGGGCCTGGTGTGTCAGTAACCTCTCACTTCATCGCAACGTCTCAGAACAACATTCATTATTATATATAATAGTAAGAGATTATGCAAGTATTATTTCAAACTTATTGAAAAGAAAATGGAGGGTCTTATCCATGGAGGACAAGACCCTCTATTGTAATTGCGTTCACATCACAATGTTGCTCGTTACAGTACACTGTTGCTTATGATTAAAGACCGAAGTCCTTTATTACTTAGTGATAGTTGCAACGGCGCCCGCACCAACAGTACGTCCACCTTCACGAATAGAGAACTTAGTTCCTTCTTCGATCGCGATCGGGTTGATCAATGCAACAGTAACACCGATGTTATCACCAGGCATAACCATTTCAGTACCTTCTGGCAATGAGATAACGCCTGTTACGTCAGTTGTACGGAAGTAGAACTGTGGACGGTAACCTGTGAAGAAAGGCTTATGACGTCCTCCTTCTTCTTTGGACAACACGTAGATTTGTGCAGCGAATTCTGTGTGAGACTTAACAGTACCTGGTTTAGCAAGTACTTGACCACGCTCGATCATTGTACGGTCAACACCACGAAGCAATGCTCCAATGTTGTCACCAGCTTGAGCGGAATCTAGCAATTTACGGAACATTTCCACACCAGTAACAACTGATTTCTTGGATTCTTCAACGATACCGATGATTTCGATTTCTTCTCCGACTTTAACAGTTCCACGCTCTACACGACCTGTAGCAACGGTACCGCGACCAGTGATAGAGAATACGTCCTCGACAGGCATCAAGAATGGTTTGTCAGTGTCACGAACTGGATCTGGTACATAAACGTCGATCACTTCGAACATCTCAACGATCTTCTGAGCCCATTCTCCAGTTGGATTAGCCAATGCTTCACGTGCAGAACCCTTGAAGATAGGAGTATCGTCACCTGGGAAATCATACTCGTTCAACAGGTCACGAACTTCCATTTCAACCAATTCAAGAAGCTCTTCGTCTTCAACAACGTCACATTTGTTCAAGAATACAACGATGTAAGGAACACCAACTTGACGAGACAACAAGATGTGCTCGCGAGTTTGTGGCATCGGACCATCAGCTGCAGATACAACTAGGATAGCCCCGTCCATTTGAGCAGCACCAGTGATCATGTTCTTAACATAGTCGGCGTGACCTGGGCAGTCAACGTGTGCATAGTGACGTGTAGGAGTTTCATATTCAACGTGAGATGTAGAGATTGTGATTCCACGTTCGCGCTCTTCTGGAGCTTTATCGATTTGATCAAACGCGATTGCAGCACCCCCGTAAGTTGTAGACAATACAGTAGTGATTGCAGCAGTCAAAGTCGTTTTACCGTGATCGACGTGACCAATAGTACCGATATTTACGTGTGTTTTATTACGTTCAAATTTAGCCTTTGCCATTTTAAATACATCCTCCTTCAATATATAAATTGTTTATGTTCATACATCGCAGAGCTAGGCAGGTTCACCTTTAACTCCGTTCTGTATGGAAAACTTGAATTATTCTTCACCTTTATGCTTCGCAGCAATTTCTTCGGAGATACTCTTCGGAACTTCTTCATAATGAGAAAGCTCCATTGAGAACACACCGCGTCCTTGCGTACCAGAGCGAAGCGTTGTTGAGTATCCGAACATTTCGGAAAGAGGAACCTTAGCACGAACAACCTGTGCTCCTGCACGAGCGTCCATACCTTCAATCCGTCCTCGACGGGAACTCAGAAGACCCATTACATCACCCATGTACTCTTCAGGCACTGTAACTTCTACCTTCATGATTGGCTCAAGAAGAACTGGCTTACACTTATCTTTAGCAGCTTTGAGCGCTAGAGAACCAGCAACCTTAAACGCCATTTCATTGGAATCGACATCATGGTAAGAACCATCAACGATAGTTGCTTTAACGTCCACAAGCGGGAAGCCTGCAATGACACCATTCTTCATTCCTTCTTCAATTCCTGCAAGAGCTGGAGCGACATATTCTCTAGGAACAGATCCACCGACAACCTTGCTTTCGAATTGGTTACCAGTACCTGCTTCAAGTGGTTCGAATTCAACCCATACGTGACCGTATTGACCACGACCACCGGACTGACGTACGAACTTACCTTCTACACGTGCTGGCGTACGGAATGTTTCACGATAAGCAACCTGTGGTTTACCCACATTGGTTTCGACTTTGAATTCACGACGCATACGCTCGATGATGATGTCTAGGTGAAGCTCACCCATCCCTGCCAGAATCGTCTGGCCTGTCTCTTCATCTGTATGTGCACGTAATGTTGGATCCTCTTCAGTCAATTTACCGAGAGCTACACCCAACTTATCTTGGTCTGCTTTAGTTTTAGGTTCAACTGCAATAGAGATAACTGGATCCGGGAAGTCCATTGATTCAAGAATTACCGGGAATTTCTCATCACATAGTGTATCACCTGTACTTGTATCTTTCAAACCTACAGCTGAAGCAATATCTCCACAGTAAACTATGGAAATTTCTTGACGGCTGTTGGCATGCATTTGAAGGATACGTCCGATCCGTTCGCGTTTACCTTTCGTTGCATTCAGTACATATGATCCAGAATTCAATACACCGGAATATACACGGAAGAACGTAAGTTTACCCACGTAAGGGTCAGTCATAATTTTAAATGCAAGCGCTGAGAATGGCTCATTATCATCAGAATGACGAACAGTTTCTGTACCATCTTCCAAATGACCAATAATAGCTGGTACATCGGTTGGTGCTGGAAGATAATCAACAACAGCATCCATCATTAGCTGAACTCCCTTGTTGCGATAAGAAGATCCACAGATAACTGGGAATATCTTCGTATCAACAACACCTTTACGAAGTGCCGCTTTTATTTCTGGAATTGTGATTTCTTCACCTTCAAGAAACTTCATTGTCAAATCTTCGTCCAACTCTGCCACTTTTTCGACTAGTTCTGCACGAAGTTCTTCTGCTTGAGCTTTATACTCTTCTGGTATTTCAACAACTTCGATATTTTGACCCATATCATCTTTATACATATGAGCTTTTTGCTCAATTAGGTCAATAATACCGATGAAGTTATTCTCTGCACCAATTGGCAATTGAATAGCTACCGCATTCGCACGAAGACGATCACGCATAGCATCAATTACGTTTAGAAACTCAGCACCAATGATATCCATCTTGTTCACGTATGCAATACGTGGTACGCCATAACGGTCAGCCTGTCTCCATACGGTTTCGGACTGAGGTTCTACGCCCTCTTTTGCACTGAACACACCTACTGCCCCATCCAACACACGAAGAGACCGTTCAACTTCAACTGTGAAGTCAACGTGTCCCGGGGTATCAATGATATTGACGCGGTGACCTTTCCAAGAAGCGGTCGTAGCTGCGGAAGTAATCGTAATTCCGCGCTCTTGTTCTTGTTCCATCCAGTCCATAGTCGCAGCACCTTCGTGTGTTTCACCGATTTTGTGCGTTATGCCTGTATAGTACAAGATTCGCTCCGTGGTAGTTGTTTTACCTGCGTCAATATGAGCCATGATCCCAATATTACGTGTATTATTCAAGGAGAACTCTCTTGTCATAAAAATAGTCTCCCTTCAACATCTCGTTTATTATAAAACAAATTCTACCAACGGTAGTGAGCAAACGCTTTGTTCGCTTCAGCCATTTTATGTGTATCTTCGCGCTTCTTAACAGCAGCGCCTGTGTTGTTGGAAGCATCAATAATTTCTGCTGCCAAACGTTCTTCCATTGTCTTCTCTCCGCGGTTGCGAGAGTAGTTCACGAGCCAACGTAGACCTAAAGCTGTACGTCTCTCAGGTTTCACTTCTAGTGGTACCTGGTAAGTAGAACCTCCTACACGACGAGCTTTAACTTCTAGAACTGGCATGATATTCTTGATAGCAGCCTCAAACACTTCCATCGGATCTTTCTCCGTACGTTCTTGAATAAGCTTGAACGCATTGTATAGAATTGTTGCAGCAGTACCTCTCTTACCATCCAACATGATGCGGTTGATTAGACGTGTAACTAACTTGCTGTTATACAACGGATCTGGTAATACGTCTCTTTTAGTAACTGGACCCTTGCGTGGCATGGATATCCCCCTTTCTTAAATCATTGAACCCTTCAGGATTCACTATTATTTTTTGACTTTCGGACGTTTCGTACCGTACTTGGAACGAGCTTGCATCCGATTGTTAACACCTGCAGTATCAAGTGCACCACGAACGATGTGATAACGTACTCCTGCAAGGTCCTTCACTTTTCCTCCACGAACCAATACGACACTGTGCTCTTGCAAGTTGTGTCCGATTCCTGGAATATAAGCAGTCACCTCTATGCGATTCGTCAAACGAACACGGGCATATTTACGAAGTGCGGAGTTTGGTTTACGTGGAGTCATTGTACCTACACGAGTGCAAACGCCACGTTTTTGCGGAGCCGTTAATCCAGTCTCTTCACGCTTCAAAGCGTTATACCCTTTATGCAATGCTGGGGATTTAGACTTGTAAATCTTGGATTGGCGTCCTTTACGAACTAGCTGATTAATTGTTGGCATTTTGTTGCCACCCCCTTCCCATATTAATGTCCCTTTATAACCTTTCCCAAGTCCACAGAGCCAGGCGGTTCATAAAAAGACAAATGAAAAGTTCTTGCCGAAAGAATATCTCTCCTCCGTAACAAAAACGTCTCTCAAAACTATTGTTTAATGACGGCAGCCATTGCTGCACCCACTTCAATGCTGCATGCTTCGCCCAATTCAACCATGGTATCCACATACGTTATGTTCACACTATGCTTCTCGCATAGCGCTACAATCTTTGAAATAAGCCGTTGATCCGCATCTAATGCTACATAAACATCTGTAGCTTGGCCTAACTCCACAGTTCTTGTGGTTTGTTTAGTACCGATTCGAACATGAAGATCCTGCAATCCTTTATCATTAGACATCTTTACGATTCCTCCAAAAGAACAGGCATGACGAAACTACTCGTGCACCTATGATATATTAGCACCCAATATTAATGATGTCAAGAAGTTTCTTGAATCTTTGTTTATAATAGTCGGTGCATTGAAGCCATGTACATTACACCATGACCTCAATGCAACCACTACCTTTATTCTACTGTAACAGCTTCCATTGCTTCTTTATCTTTGTTAACTCCTTCTGGATCAGCATATGTCACACTACGATAACGATTCATACCTGTACCCGCAGGTATCAACTTACCGATAATAACATTTTCCTTCAAGCCGAGAAGCTTATCGACTTTACCCTTGATAGCGGCATCTGTCAATACGCGAGTCGTCTCTTGGAAGGATGCTGCCGACAAGAATGAATCGGTCTCTAGAGAAGCTTTCGTGATTCCAAGAAGAACTGGTTTAGCAACTGCTGGTTCTTTACCAGATAGAATAGCTACTTTATTAGCTGCTTCGTATTCATGAATATCCGAGAATGCACCTGGAAGGAGTGTAGTCTCTCCAGCATCCACTATACGAATCTTCCGAAGCATCTGTTTAATCATAACTTCAATGTGTTTATCGTTAATTTCTACACCTTGGTTACGATATACACGTTGTACTTCTTGCAGAATGTAGTTCTGTACGCCACGAATACCTTTGATCCGTAAAATTTCTTTCGGGTCAATCGAACCATCCGTCAACTCGTCCCCAGCTTCGATCTCCTGTCCTTCGCTAACACGAAGACGAGATCCGTAAGTAACCAGGTACGTTTTTGTCTCAGCTTCACCCTGAATTTCAATTTCACGACGGTCTTTGGTTTCGCGAATTTCTTTAACAACACCATCAATTTCACTGATTGTTGCTTGACCTTTCGGAATCCGTGCTTCAAAGAGCTCTTGAATACGCGGCAAACCTTGTGTAATATCGTCCCCGGCAACACCACCGGTATGGAACGTACGCATCGTAAGCTGAGTTCCTGGTTCACCGATAGATTGTGCCGCGATAATACCAACCGCTTCACCAATCTCAACGTGCTTACCAGTAGCTAGATTCCGTCCGTAACAAGTCTTACATACACCGTGACGAGCACGACAACTAAGAACAGAACGAATTTGTAGTTTCTCAACGCCAGCTTCGACAATAGCACTCGCTTTATCAGAGTCAATTAGTTCATTGCGCTTAACAATGACCTTACCTGTCTCTGGATGACGAACGGTCTCGAAGCAATAACGCCCTTCAATACGGTCATATAGATCCTCAATAACTTCTTTACCATCTTGAATCTTAGATACGCTAAATCCTTTATCCGTACCACAGTCCTCTTCGCGCACAATAACATCTTGTGCAACGTCAACGAGACGACGCGTTAGATAACCTGAATCGGCTGTACGCAGTGCAGTATCGGCAAGTCCTTTACGCGCTCCGTGAGTAGATAGGAAATACTCTAGTACAGTCAACCCTTCACGGAAGTTCGATTTAATCGGAATCTCTATGATACGTCCTGATGGATTGGCCATTAGACCCCGCATACCACCCAACTGCGTGATTTGCGATTTATTACCACGGGCTTTAGAGTCAACCATCAACATAATATTGTTATAACGATCCATCGATTTCATGAGCACATCTGTAAGCTCATCTTTCGTCTTGGACCAAATATCAATAACTCTGTCATATCGCTCTTCATTAGTAATCAAACCACGACGGTACTGATTCGTAACAACAGAAACTTTCGCATCAGATTCACGTAGGATTCCGTCCTTCTCTTCAGGAACGATAACGTCAGACACAGCGACGGTAATACCCGCACGTGTTGAGTACGTAAATCCAAGTTGTTTAATATCATCCAGAATAATGGATGTTTCCGTTGTATGGTAAGTCTCGAAACAACGAGCAATGATTTGTCCTAGATACTCTTTACCTATTGCCCCAGCTGTCGGAAGTTCCATCATTAGCTGACGAATATCCGCACCCTTCTCATATACGAAGTATTGTTCAGGTGTCCCTTGGAATAAGTTCTCACGTGTCGCTTCGTTAATGTACGGGAAGCTACTTGGATAGATTTCATTAAAGATAATCTTACCGATCGTTGTAAGTAACATCGCGTCTTGCTGTTTCTCTGTAAAGTTGGTTTTACCCAGAGCCTTAACAGGAATCGCTACACGCGCATGTAGACCAGCTAATCCCCGTTGGTACGCAGATATAGCTTCATTTACAGTTCTCAGAATCAACCCAGTACCTTTTTCTTCTTTGTTATCCATCGTTAGATAGAATGTTCCCAGAACCATATCCTGAGAAGGTGTAACAACTGGCTTACCATCTTTCGGATTCAGTATGTTACCTGATGCTAACATAAGAATACGTGCTTCCGCTTGGGCTTCAGCAGACAATGGAACGTGAACAGCCATTTGGTCACCATCAAAGTCGGCATTATACGCCGTACATACGAGTGGATGAAGTCGAATAGCATGACCTTCAACTAGAATCGGTTCAAACGCCTGAATTCCCAATCGGTGAAGCGTAGGAGCACGGTTCAGTAAAACTGGATGCTCTTTAATAACTTCTTCAAGCACATCCCATACTTCAGGGCTTACGCGTTCAACTTTGCGTTTGGCACTCTTAATGTTATGAGCAAGGCCTTTATTAACCAATTCTTTCATTACGAAAGGCTTGAACAATTCCAAAGCCATTTTCTTAGGAAGACCACATTGGTACATCTTCAGATACGGACCTACGACGATAACGGATCGACCAGAATAGTCAACACGTTTACCTAGTAAGTTCTGACGGAAACGCCCTTGTTTACCTTTAAGCATATGGCTTAGAGATTTCAATGGACGATTACCAGGACCCGTAACCGGACGACCACGACGGCCATTATCAATTAGAGCATCCACAGCTTCTTGAAGCATACGTTTCTCGTTCTGAACGATAATGTCAGGCGCTCCAAGATCAAGTAGACGCTTCAACCGATTGTTACGGTTAATAACACGACGATATAAGTCATTCAGGTCAGACGTTGCGAAACGTCCACCATCCAACTGTACCATCGGACGAAGCTCAGGAGGAATAACCGGTAGCACATCCATGATCATCCACTCTGGCTTGTTCCCAGAATTACGGAATGCTTCAATGACTTCAAGGCGCTTAATCGCACGATTACGACGTTGGCCTTGTGCAGTACGGAGTTCTTCTTTTAGGAATACTAATTCTTTATCCACTTCAATATCCTGCAAAAGTTTCTTGACAGCTTCTGCACCCATGCCAGCATGGAATCCGTAACCATATTTCTCACGATAGCTACGATATTCTTTCTCAGACAAGAGTTGTTTCTTCTCCAGCGGAGTTTCACCAGGATCTGTTACAACATATGATGCGAAGTATATGATCTCTTCAAGTGATCTTGGAGACATATCCAAAGCTAGACCCATCCGGCTTGGAATTCCTTTGAAATACCAGATATGAGATACAGGTGCTGCAAGTTCGATGTGTCCCATACGTTCGCGACGAACTTTCGCCCGTGTGACTTCAACGCCACAACGATCACAGACAACGCCTTTATAACGGACACGCTTGTACTTACCACAGTGACATTCCCAGTCTTTCGTTGGGCCAAAGATCTTTTCACAGAATAGGCCTTCTTTTTCCGGTTTAAGCGTACGATAGTTAATCGTTTCCGGTTTTTTAACTTCTCCGCGGGACCATGATCGAATCTTCTCGGGAGAAGCAAGCCCGATTTTCATGTATTCAAAATTATTAACGTCCAACAAGGAGCAACCCTCCTTAATCTAGTACTAAATTAGTAAGTAACGTGAGTCGGGCAGTAAGGCAAGCCCAACCGCCGACCACATTTCTTTTATTCCCGTCCGACTTCTGCGCCTTCCAAGTTGAGGCTCAGCTTATCGCCCGATACCTCATCTTCATCATCGAGTTCTTTCATCTCGATTTCTTGCTCATCACCACTAAGGATCTTAACATCCATACCAAGGGATTGAAGTTCTTTAATTAGAACCTTAAATGACTCTGGAACACCTGGTTCCGGCACATTCTCACCTTTGACGATGGATTCGTACGTCTTCACCCGACCTACAACGTCATCGGATTTAACTGTTAAGATTTCTTGCAATGTATACGCGGCACCATAAGCTTCCAATGCCCATACTTCCATCTCTCCGAAACGTTGACCACCGAACTGAGCTTTACCACCCAGCGGCTGCTGTGTAACGAGAGAGTAAGGACCTGTGGAGCGAGCATGGATTTTATCGTCAACCATATGTGCTAACTTGATCATATGCATGACACCTACAGTAACTTCACGTTCAAACAAGTCACCCGTACGCCCATCATACAATTTCGTTTTACCATTACGTTGCATACCCGATTCTTCCATTGTATCAAACACGTCTTCCTCATTCGCACCATCAAATACCGGCGTCGCCACATGAATACCAAGTCGCATCGCTGCCATACCAATGTGCACCTCAAGAATCTGACCGATGTTCATACGAGACGGAACCCCCAACGGATTCAGTACAACTTGAACTGGTGTACCATCTGGAAGGAACGGCATATCTTCTTCAGGCAAAATGCGAGCTACAACACCCTTATTACCATGGCGCCCTGCCATTTTGTCACCTTCAGAAATTTTACGTTTCTGTGCAATATACACACGAACCATTTGATTAACACCTGGAGGTAATTCATCGCCGTTCTCACGGGTGAATACCTTCACGTCCACGATAATACCATCACTACCATGAGGAACCCGTAGAGAGGTATCACGCACTTCACGAGCCTTCTCACCAAAGATAGCATGAAGCAGACGTTCTTCTGCAGTCAACTCCGTTACACCCTTCGGTGTAACTTTACCAACTAGGATGTCGCCAGCGCTGATCTCAGCACCGATGCGGATAATGCCTCGCTCATCCAAATTCCGAAGTGCATCTTCCCCAACGTTAGGGATATCACGCGTGATCTCTTCAGGTCCCAGCTTCGTATCACGAGCTTCCGACTCATATTCTTCAATATGAATTGAAGTATATACGTCTTCTTTAACCATCTTCTCACTCAGAAGAATAGCATCCTCGTAGTTGTAACCTTCCCATGTCATGAATGCAACCACTACGTTACGTCCAAGAGCAAGTTCGCCCATTTCCGTAGATGGTCCGTCTGCAAGGATGTCCCCTTTTTTCACAACATCTCCTCTGTTAACGATTGGACGTTGGTTAATACAGGTTCCTTGGTTCGAACGCATAAATTTATGGAGTTTATGTTTCTCGATATCACCCTTCACTTCATTGCCGTCTACAACTTCAACACGGCGCACCCAAATCTCATTGGCAGAAGATCGTTCAATAATACCGTCATAATTGGATACAATACACACACCAGAGTCTTTCGCTGCTTTATGTTCCATCCCTGTACCAACCAATGGCGCTTTAGGAATTAGAAGCGGCACCGCTTGGCGCTGCATGTTAGATCCCATCAACGCACGGTTGGAGTCATCATTCTCAAGGAACGGAATCAGTGCCGTAGCGACCGATACCACTTGCTTAGGAGATACATCCATATAATCGACGCGATCGCTTGGCATCGTCAGAATATTATCCGCTTGTTTGTTATAACGCACGATGACAGTGTCATCACGAAATTTACTATCTTCTGTCAATACAGCGTTCGCCTGAGCGACGATATAGTTATCTTCTTCATCAGCAGTAAGGTAATCGATATGTTCCGTAACAATCCCTGTCTTCGGATCCACCCAACGATATGGAGCTTCAATAAAGCCATATTCATTGACACGGGCAAATGTAGACAATGAGTTAATCAACCCGATATTCGGACCTTCCGGTGTCTCGATTGGACACATCCGACCATAATGACTCGGATGGACGTCACGAACTTCAAAGCCAGCACGTTCACGAGTCAGACCGCCGGGTCCTAAAGCGGATAGACGACGTTTATGCGTCAATTCACCAAGTGGATTAGTCTGATCCATAAATTGTGACAACTGTGAACTACCGAAGAACTCCTTAATCGATGCAATGACAGGTCGAATGTTAATCAACGCTTGTGGCGTAATAACGTTCGCATCCTGAATGGACATTCTTTCACGGACAACACGTTCCATTCTTGAAAGTCCTATGCGGAATTGATTCTGAAGCAACTCACCAACTGAACGCAAACGACGATTACCTAAGTGGTCAATGTCATCTGTGTTCCCTACGCCTTGAAGCAAGTCAAGGAAGTAGCTGATGGATGAAATAATATCAGCCGGTGTAATATTCTTAATTGATTTATCAATATTAGCATTACCAATCACTTTGATAACTTTACCCTCTTCAATAGGAGAAAAGACATCGATGCTTTGAAGTGGTACTTCATCTGCATCAAGCGCGCCGTTAGCTACATGATATGTCTTAAGGCCAACACCTTTTTCCAAATAAGGGATCAGTTCGTCCAACAAGCGGCGATCTACCATTTGACCGGATTCAGCTAAAATCTCTCCTGTTTCTGGATCAACTAAATTTTGCGCCAACTTTTGATTGAACAAGCGATTTTTAATGTGTAGTTTTTTGTTAATCTTATAACGACCTACATTAGCTAGATCATAACGTTTCGGATCAAAGAACCGTGCTACCAAAAGACTCTTTGCATTGTCAAGTGTAGGAGGTTCACCCGGACGAAGACGTTCGTAAATTTCTATGAGCGCTTTCTCCGTTGAATCCGTGTTATCTTTATCCAGTGTATTACGGATATACGGATCGTCACCTATCAAATCTAGAATTTCAGCATCACTACCAAAACCTAATGCGCGAAGTAGAACCGTTACTGGTATTTTACGAGTACGATCAATACGGACATACATGATATCCTTCGCATCCGTCTCCAGTTCTAGCCATGCTCCACGGTTAGGAATCACTGTTGCTGTGTAATTCCTTTTACCATTCTTGTCGATTTTGGTGCTAAAATAGACGCTAGGAGAGCGTACCAACTGACTGACAATTACCCGTTCTGCACCGTTGATAATAAATGTACCAGTCTCCGTCATCAATGGGAAGTCGCCCATGAACACTTCTTGTTCTTTGACTTCTCCTGTTTCCCTATTGATGAGTCTTACCTTAACGCGTAGCGGAGCCGCATACGTGACGTCACGCTCTTTAGCGTCGTCCATGTTATATTTAGGCTCACCAAGGCTGTAGTCTATAAACTCCAGAACCAAATTACCTGTGAAATCTTGGATCGGCGAAATATCGTGAAACATCTCCCGCAATCCTTCCTCTAGAAACCATTGATAAGATTTCTCTTGGATTTCAATCAGGTTCGGAATTTCGAGTACTTCGTTAATTCGTGCATAACTTCGCCGAGTGCGTCGACCATACTGAACAAGATGTCCCGCCAACTTTAACTCACCCCTCATGTCTACTCACTTTAAAAATACATTGCGAACCTCTGTTTGGACATTTATAATGAAACCATACAGAGGAACTCCCACAAATCAAGAAAAGCCCTTACCCGAAATTTTCCGAACAAGAAGCACTTTCCAGTGGGTCTTACATCACACAGACCTCAGACTCAATAGAATAGCTCCACATACCACACTTAGACATATACTGTCTATGTTATTTAACTAACACAGGTCAATATATTTGAGCAAACTAAAGACAAGAAGCCTATCCTAATACTGACATTCCATAATAGTATCACATCTGAAATGTCAAGTCAATAGACTTATTGCGGATTATTCCAAGGTTTTATAGCCTTGAATATACGATATCCTTTTTCCTTCGTCACTTCTTGCACTTCTCCGAAACATTGTTCTAACTTTTCCTTTGCCGATGGAGCTCCCTGCTTCTTTTGAATAACAATCCACAGTGCGCCACCTTCGCGCAATTGATGATAAGCCTGTTCAAATATGGCATGAACCGTTTCCTTACCTGCACGAATTGGAGGATTACTTAGAATAACATCGAAACTTCTCCCTTTCACTGCAGTAAATAAATCACTTTCCATAATCGTAACATTCGTAATCCCGTTCAGTTGAGCATTCTCCTTAGCTAGTTCGATCGCCCTCGTATTAAGATCCAGCATGGTCACGTGTCCATTCTCCACTAACCGTGCCGCTGCAAGTCCAATCGGGCCATAACCGCATCCCACATCAAGCACTTCAGCTCCAACCGGTAAGTCCATAGCTTCAATTAATACTTTACTACCGAAATCTACACCTTTTTTCGAGAACACTCCAGCATCACTTATGAAGCGATACTTCACTCCTCTTAATTGCTCATCAATGGTCCTGCGATCATGCTCTGATTCCGGTTGGTTCGAATAATAATGCTGTGGCATCCTAATCCTCCGAATCTTCAATTAGAAACAAACCCCTTGAACTAAATTCAAGGGGTTTGTTTTTTTGAATATGTGCAAGCATTGCTGCTCACAGAAATTAGATGTAGATATTATTTCACTTCTACAGAAGCGCCTACTTCTACCAATTTAGCTTGTACAGCTTCTGCTTCTTCTTTAGATACTTTTTCTTTCAATGCTTTTGGAGCGTTATCTACCAAGTCTTTTGCTTCTTTCAAGCCAAGACCAGTAATTTCGCGAACTGCTTTGATAACGTTGATCTTAGAAGCGCCAGCGCCTGTCAAGATTACGTCAAATTCAGATTGCTCTTCAGCAACTGCTGCAACAGCACCTGCTGCAGCTACTGGAGCTGCTGCTGTTACTCCGAATTCTTCTTCGATTGCTTTAACAAGATCGTTCAATTCCAATACAGACATACCTTTAATTGCTTCCAAAATTTGTTCATTAGTCATGGTGGAACCTCCAATTTTATATTAAAATAATTTTTTTATTACGGAACTCACAAGATTCAAAGTGCTTACGCGCTTTGTTCTTCTTTTTCAGCAACAGCTTTAACCGCAAGTGCGAAGTTACGCACAGGCGCTTGCAATACGCTGAGAAGCATGGAAAGAAGTCCATCGCGAGAAGGAAGTTCAGCCAACGCTTTAATTTGATCAACGCTTACGACTTTACCTTCAACGATACCACCTTTTAATTCCAATGCAACATTCTTCTTAGCGAAATCGTTAAGAATTTTTGCAGGTGCTACAGCATCTTCTCCACCAAACACTACTACAGTTGGACCAACTAGAACGTCATCCAATTCTGTAAGTTCAGTAGCGGCAGTCGCACGACGCAACAAAGAGTTTTTCAATACTGTCATCTCAATACCCGCTTCACGAAGTTGCTTACGCAATTCAGTGATTTGAGTAACGTTCAATCCCCGATAATCGGCAACAACAGTTGTTACGCTTTTGCGTATCTTTGCTGTAACGATATCAACGGAATCTTGTTTAGCTTGAATAGTTTTTGCATTTGCCATTCTCTACACCTCCTGATCAATTACTATGCAGCAGTACTTCATACCACTGACTATTCCTACTTAGGCATTTAAAAAGCCTCCGCAGAATCTACGAAGGCCTGATGAATCATCATTTGTAAGGACTTTCGTCCAACCATTACTGACGTTCTATCACAACACCTCGGTAGGAATTTATGCCACAGGCACCTACTGTCTACGGTAAGCATATTCAACTTTATAATACAATACCAAGTCATTCACAACAACTTTTACATATTATCAAATTACACTGAACAAGTCAACATAATAATCTTATTTGTAAGAAGCTGCATTCACACGTGCACTTGGACCCATCGTCGAGGAAATAGCAATCCCCTTCAGATACACACCTTTAGCAGATGCTGGTTTTGCACGGTTCAACGCTTCAATCAACGAATTAAGGTTCTCATTCAACTGTTCTTCAGAGAATGAAGCCTTACCGATTGGCGCGTGAATTTGACCTGCTTTATCAAGGCGATATTCGATCTTACCGGCTTTAATTTCTTGAACAGCCTTAGCAACATCAAAAGTAACTGTGCCAGCTTTAGGGTTAGGCATTAGACCTTTACCACCAAGCAGACGACCCAGTTTACCAACCTCACTCATCATGTCAGGTGTAGCTACGCAGACATCGAAATCGAACCAGCCTTGTTGAATTTTGTTGATCATATCTAGATCACCAACAAAATCTGCACCAGCCGCTTCCGCTTCCTTCGCTTTGTCACCTTTTGCAAATACCAATACGCGTTGTGTTTTACCTGTGCCGTGAGGCAAGACAACTACACCACGAACGGCTTGATCTTGTTTACGAGGGTCAACACCCAAACGAACAGCTGCTTCAACAGTTTCGTCAAATTTAGCAGTCGCTACCTTTTTCACCAATGCTACGGCTTCTGAAGGCTCATATACTGTTTCGCTATTAATTAGCTTAGCAGCTTCTTGATATTTCTTACCATGTTTAGCCATGAAATGTTCCTCCTTTGTGGTTTTAGCGGAAATTCCTCCCACATATTGCCGGCCATATACAGACCTGCGTGTCGTAGAAAAATCTAAAACTATTCTTCGATTGTGATACCCATACTGCGGGCAGTACCTTCAACCATACGCATAGCAGCCTCAACGGATGCAGCATTAAGGTCAGGCATTTTTTGCTCAGCGATTTCACGTACTACTGCACGCTTAACTGTAGCAACTTTCACCTTGTTCGGTTCGCCAGAACCCTTCTCGATCTTTGCAGCTACGCGAAGTAGAACTGCAGCAGGAGGAGTCTTGGTGATGAATGTAAAGGAACGATCTTCGAACACCGAAATCTCTACTGGAATAATCAATCCAGCTTGATCCGCTGTACGAGCATTGAACTCTTTACAGAATGCCATAATGTTGACACCTGCTTGACCCAACGCTGGACCTACCGGTGGTGCCGGATTCGCTTTACCTGCAGGAATTTGCAGTTTTACAATTTTGATTACCTTTTTTGCCATGTAAAACACCTCCTTGACTCAATAGTGGTAAGCGGACATCGCTGCCCTCCCACAAGAAACCTAAAGATTAATCAATCTTCTCCACTTGGTCGAAATCCAACTCAACTGGGGTTTCCCGTCCAAACATATTAACGTGTACCTTGACCTTACTCTTGTCCACCAAAATTTCTTCCACGGAGCCGACGAAATTCGCAAAAGGACCGACTTTAATCTTAACGGATTCCTTAAGTTCAAATTCGACAAGGGGCTTCGGTTCATTCATTCCCATATGTTTGAGAATCTGCTCCATTTCTTCTGGAAGCAGGGCTGTAGGTTTAGAACCTGAGCCAGTCGAACCAACGAAACCTGTCACTCCTGGTGTATTGCGAACAACATACCAAGAATCATCAGTCTGGATCATTTCGACAATGACATATCCGGGGTAAACTTTACGCATGACAGTCTTAATCTTGCCATCCTTGTTTACGAGTTCTTCTTCCATCGGAACAAGAACACGGAATATCTTATCTTCCATACCCATAGACTCTACGCGTTTTTCTAAATTGGCTTTCACCTTATTCTCATACCCTGAATAGGTATGAACAACATACCAGCTTTTTTCCATATCATGCCACCTGGGACCCTTCTTAAATAATCGCTTCGATCACAGCGGAAATACCGATGTCGAGCACCCAAAAATAAATAGTGACAAACGTAACAGTCCCAATAACTATAAGAGTATAGTTCGTCAGTTCTTTACGATTAGGCCAGCGAACCTTTTTAAGTTCAGCCCAGCTCTCAGAGAAAAAGGAAAAAATTGACTTGAATCTGCGTTTCACGCCGACTACACCTCCAATAAGACTAACTTATCTGGTTTCGCGATGAGGAGTTTGCTCGTTGCAATACTTGCAGAACTTCTTCATCTCCATGCGGTCGGGGTGGTTCCGCTTGTTCTTCGTGGTTGCGTAGTTTCTTTGTTTGCAATTCGTACAAGCCAAAGTGATAATTACCCGCATGATGTGCACCTCCCGTAGATGTCTCCTTTAAGAAGACTCTATATTGATCCCAATTAGAAACAGTTTCACTTCCATTGCTGAAAGAAAAAGCCGTTTCTGCGAGATGAATAAGAAAGAATACAAGATGACTTTTGCTCTCTTATTCATTAAAACCACGCGAATTTAGGCTTACCTAAACCACTTTATCACATGGCTCATATCATGTCAACGAAAGATTGGCTTCATTCATAACCACATATTCCTATTTGAGAGTTTATCCAAAAAGCCTACCTTTTGAACTCGCACTGCTAGAAATCGTCACAATCCTAATTTCCTATTACTTAAGTATCCGCCTGCAATTCTGTACTAGTATCGTCATTCTTGCAGGGCCTAAACATTGGCATTCCATCATGTGATAAAAAAAAGACTCGTTATCGAGCCTTTCTAATCTGAGCGTCTGTTCAGTTATCTCTTATCTCTAAATATTTCTCCAACTTACGCTTCACACGCTGAAGTGCATTATCTATCGACTTCACATGTCTGTCCAAATCTACCGATATTTCCTGATAGGATTGGCCATCCAAATACAACATAAGAACCTTACGTTCCAAATCACTTAGAATTTCCGACATTTTGTCTTCAAGACCCATGAACTCTTCTTTGTTAATAGCTAGTTGCTCCGGGTCACATATTTGTGTCCCTGAAATAACATCTAGCAACGTTCGATCAGAATCTTCATCATAAATGGGCTTGTCCAACGATATGTATGAATTCAATGGAATATGCTTCTGTCTAGTAGCTGTCTTAATCGCCGTAATAATTTGTCTTGTAATACATAATTCGGCGAAAGCTTTAAACGAGGACTGCTTATCCGCTCTGAAATCCCTTATCGATTTATATAACCCAATCATTCCTTCTTGAACGATATCTTCACGATCAGCACCAATCAAGAAATAGGATCTGGCTTTAGCACGTACAAAATTTCTATACTTGTTGATCAAGAACTCCAGTGCTTCACTCTCCCCTAAGCGGAAAGCTTGGACAATGTCCTCATCACTGAGAGACACATAATCTGACACCATTAAATCCTTCAAGTCGACACTCACCAGAATCCCCCCGGTTGCAACGAAAGGTACACCGTTACTCTGTGAAATATAGCACCAGTATATATGATGTAACCTATGAACGTCAACCACAACATAACCAGTAAAGGCCATCTATAACAAGATTGTCAAGAGTTTGAAGTTTGTAATATATTCCTCATCTTCATTCGCGCCGCCAACGTTCGAACAGTATCCGCTGCTCTTTACTCAATTTGGCATCTAATGTATTGCCTTTAGAGACATACTTATCTAGTTCAATCTGTTTCTGAATTTCACGCTCACAATTCTCAACTTCAATAAGAAGTTCACGAGCGGATAGGCGAAGTGCCCCCTTAGCAAAAATAACATGCTGCTCAATTAAGTCGCTCGTTGCCACATAAATCTGACGTCGCCTACGAGTCATTTCACCCACTAACCGTTCAATGGTTTCATCAGCAGTTTCCTTTTCTTTCGTGAAAAAGACTTGTATTTTACTCTGAGAGAAGGACTTTCCTAACCCAGGGACACGATAAGCATCAAAGACTGCAATGACTTGTCTTCCTGAAAATGCCTGATAATTTGCTAGCCGCTCAAGTAGACGATCCCTCGCTTCTTGCATACTCTTTGTTGCCAATTGGGCAAGTTCGGGCCATCCCCCAATCATGTTGTATGCATCTACAAGAAGCACATCCCGCAAGTCTGCCATATATACTACTCTGGCTTACGACGTTGGCGCAGCACCTCATACATCACTACTCCGGCAGCTACAGAAGCATTTAACGAGTTAATCTTACCTGCCATAGGCAGTTTCACTAATACGTCACATTTCTCTCGGATCAATCGCCCCATACCTTTGCCTTCATTGCCCACAACGACGGCTAAAGGACCTACGAATACATCCGTTTCATATATTTCCTGCACAGCTTCAACATCAGTACCCACTACCCAAATACCCGATTCTTTCAACTTATCAATAGTCTGTCCTAAATTGGTCACTTGCGCTACTGGCACATATTCAACAGCACCCGCAGATGTTTTAGATACCGTTGCCGTCACTTGAGCAGAACGACGTTTGGGAATAATAACACCATGTACTCCAGTACAGTCTGCAGTCCGTAAAATAGAACCCAAATTATGAGGATCTTCGACTTCATCGAGCAACAACAAGAAGGGTACCTCACCTTTTTGTTCAGCAATAGCTAGAATGTCATCCACTTCCGCATATTCATATGGAGCAACTTGAGCTACCACCCCTTGATGCTGAACATCTGGGACCAATTGATCCAACTTTCGTTTATCCACTTGTTGAATAACAACCCCGCGTTTTTTAGCTTCAGCGATAATGGGTAATGTTAAATGCTTCTGTGCATTTTCAGATATCCATATCTTATTAATGCTTCTTCCCGAGCGAAGAGCTTCGGTAACAGAATGCTTTCCTGCGATCATTTCCTCTTCCATATTGTTTATTCCTCCTTCTCTCCACGTTCATTTTTTTAAAAAATACTATTGATCTATATACTGAATACTTAACAGGATTAATTCATTCATTCTTTCTATCTGTTCCGTGTAGTACAGATATCCTATTAGAGATTCAAACGCTGTAGCATGGCGGTATTCCAACACATCCGCGTTCTTAGGAACACTTCCCGATTTGGCATTGCGCCCTTGTCTAACGACATCTCGCTCCTTTTCCGTTAAGAACGTCTCAAGATGCGCTACGATTCTACTCTGTGCCTTCGCTGATACCATCTTCGTTGCCGAGGTATGAAGATGATGTGGTCGCAGATTCGGTTTAGAGATCAGATATTGGCGTACCGCTACTTCATAAAGTGCATCCCCAATATAGGCTAATACAATGGGTGGAAGCAGATTCGCCTTCTTTGCGGGGGGAAATGGATACAATCCATTCTCAAATAGCTTCAGATCATTTCCCTCGCTCATTTCCGTCTCCAGCGCATACCTTGCGCTGTATCCTCTAATATAATTCCACGGGAAGCAAGTAAATCACGGATTTCATCAGCACGACTCCAATTCTTATCCTTACGAGCCTGTTCTCGGTCAGCAATAAGCTTATCAATGTCTTCATCGATCAGTTCAGCTTCATTCACAGCGTACAATCTCAGTACTTGATTCATTTCATCAAAAACATGCAATAAAGCGTATATATCGACAGCTTTCACAACGGGATGTTCCAATAAGGAATTGGCTTCATTTACCCATTCGAACATAGCCGTAATCGCATCTGCTGTATTGAAATCATCCTGCATTTTGGCATGATACATTTCTAGAATATCCGAAAGTCTGACCTGCAATGACTCATCAACAGCATCCGTCATGTTCACTATAATAGAAGTTAATCGATGTTTGAGATTGTCGACCGCATTGCGAATTCGTTCTGTACTCTTCTCCGCTTGGTTAATCGTTTCGTTATTGAAATTCAGTGGATTACGATATTGGCTAGATAGCATAAAGTAACGAATCGACTCCCATTTATACTGTTTACGCAAATCTTTGACCAATATACCATTGCCTAGCGACTTAGACATCTTTTCATTGTCTATATTGATATATCCATTATGCATCCAATAATTAGCGAATGTCTTGCCCGTCAACGCTTCCGTCTGGGCTACCTCACATTCATGATGTGGGAATTGTAAATCTTGTCCCCCCCCATGAATATCGATAGTATCTCCTAAATATCGACGAGCCATAGCGGAGCATTCAATATGCCATCCCGGTCTTCCCTCTCCCCATGGACTTGACCAAGATATTTCCCCTGGCTTAGCAGCCTTCCATAGCACAAAGTCCTCTGGGTTCTCTTTGCGTTCATCCACACCAATGCGAATACCGAACTGTAATTCTTCTACATTCTGATGAGATAACTTACCGTATTCCTTGAATTTATGAGTACGATAGAATACATCTCCACCGTTCTCGTAGGCGAATCCCTTCTTCTCAAGCTCCTTTATAAACTCAAGGATCGATTCTATATTCTCCGTAACACGTGGATTAATCGTAGCACGAGTCAATCCTAACCCCTCTAAATCTTCATAATAAGCACCGATAAATGTATCCGCTACCTCTGGCACGGTACTACCTGTTTGTTCTGCTTTACGAATTAATTTGTCATCCACATCCGTAAAGTTCACAACATAATTCACTTCATTACCTAGTTGTTCTAGATAAGTTCGAACGACATCAAATACAATCATTGGACGAGCATTACCGATGTGAATAAAGTCATAGACGGTTGGTCCGCATACATACATTTTCACCTTCCCGGGTTCCTGTGACACAAAGAGTTCCTTGTTACGGGTTAGCGTGTTATACATTTTTAGTGCCATGTATTCAAATCCTCTCGTTCTTGTTCTTATTCTTATTCTTTGACTTGCCCATGTAACTGCTGATTTTCCCGCTTCACATGATCCAGCTCGATACGAAGCGCTTCAATCTCTCCTTGAAGTAAACGAATAGCATCCACGACGGGATCGGGTAACTGATGACTGAGGCGATCAACGCGTCTTCCATCCTTCTTAACAATTTTACCCGGAATACCTACTACGGTACTATTCGGTGGGACCTCTTTCAGAACAACAGAGTTAGCTCCAATATTAGATTGGTCACCTACCGTAAAAGAACCTAATACTTTGGCTCCTGAGGCAATGACGACATTATTACCAATAGTAGGATGGCGTTTGCCCTTTTCCTTACCTGTCCCTCCAAGAGTCACCCCTTGGTAAATGACCACGTCATCTCCAATTTCACATGTCTCCCCAATAACGACGCCCATCCCGTGGTCAATAAACAATCTATTTCCGATTGTGGCACCAGGATGGATTTCGATCCCTGTCATGAATCGACTGACTTGCGAGATGATCCGTGCTATTGTAAACCAACGGCGTTTGTAGAAGCTATGTGCAATCCGCTGCGCCCAAATGGCATGAAGTCCCGAATAGGTGAAGATGACCTCGAATAATCGTCTAGCCGCAGGATCGTTTTCAAATACCGCTTGGATATCTGATTTCATGTTCTTAAACATATCGTTCTCCTCTTCGACACTTTTCGGTTCTCCTTATTTCGCTGCTTGTGTCCATATTATCACTTATAGAAATCAAAAAATCCCCTGCAGCATACGCTGCAGAGGCGTTGATCGCGGTTCCACTCTGCTTGAGCTGTTCATCACATTAATAATTTATATTATTAACATGACTTGCATCTCTTCTTAGCGTCCAATAACGGGTGACGATCCGGAAATGATCTAACGTTAGGATAGAACCCCTCTCCTTCGCTCGATCAATCAGCTCACAGGCGCATTTCGATTACCGACATATGGATAACTCACAGCACTAGGCGAGTATGAACTCTCCTGGTTATCCTCTCTGGATCATGCCACAGTAACGTACTTTTCCTGATCCTAGCTATTCGTATATACTCTCAAGTCTCATAATACTCCATCCGCCAACCTAGCACAATATCCTTTTAGAAGTTGTTCAAAAAGTCATCTTTTGATCACGATGTATACCAAGAGGCTTACTCGACATCGAAGATTGAATTCAGCCGGTCTTTCCGGTGCTCACGTAGGTACTGCCTACGCTACGCTCCGCTCTCCCTTGCTTCATCCAATCTTCTCGGTGCTGAAAAGTCGACTTTTTGA
The DNA here is from genome assembly GCF_056786405.1 of Paenibacillus sp. Y859. Classification (NCBI taxonomy): domain Bacteria; kingdom Bacillati; phylum Bacillota; class Bacilli; order Caryophanales; family Paenibacillaceae; genus Paenibacillus; species Paenibacillus sp. Y859. The sequence continues at coordinate 47,371 of NZ_JBXCIZ010000018.1, forward strand.
ACACGCACTTTTCACAAGATATGTTATGATCCAATAATTTGTGACTTCAGTCTGTTCTTCACATTATCCAATCCAAGCAAGTAGATCGTTTGATTCAGATCACGACCATGCATCTGACCTGTCAAAGCTACGCGAATTGGCATGAACAATTGCTTGCCCTTGAACCCTGATTCCTTCTGAACTTCTTTAATCAGAACGGCCATCTTTGCTGGGGTGAACTCGTCTGTTCCTTCCAACTTAGCAAGAAAAGCTGACAATACTGTTGGCACCTGTTCTTCTGCAAGAATAGCCTTCGCTTCCTCATCGAGCTCAATGTCAGAACGGAAGAACATCTCAGACAATGCCACAATATCAGAAGCTGAATTCAGTTGTTCCTGGTAGAGTGCAATAAGCAATTTCGCCCATGCTTCCTGCTCCTCACTCAATGCCTCAGGTAAACGACCTGCACGTTGTAGATGCGGGATCGCTAGCTTAGCAATTCGATCTGGATCTGCCTGTTTAATATAATGATTGTTCAAATAAGCTAATTTATTCTGATCGAACACAGCCGGGCTCTTAGACAAACGTTCCGCGTTAAATATCGTAATTAGCTCATCTTTAACGAACATCTCCTCTTCACCCTCTGGCGACCAGCCGAGCAAGGAAATAAAGTTAAACAACGCTTCCGGTAAATATCCCAATTGATCATACTGCTCAATGAACTGCACAATCGACTCATCACGTTTACTCAACTTCTTATGATGTTCATTCACGATCAAAGTCATATGGCCGAACAACGGTGCGTCCCAACCAAGCGCTTCATAAATCATCAACTGACGTGGTGTGTTAGATATATGATCTTCTCCACGCAGTACATGCGATATTTCCATGAGATGGTCATCGATAACGACGGCGAAGTTATAGGTTGGAATCCCATCCTTCTTCACGATAACGAAATCACCTGTCTCATCTGTGTTGAAAGAAATACTTCCCTTAACGATATCCTCGAAAGTATAAGTTCTATCTTCCTGCACACGGAAACGTATACTCGCTACACGACCTTCCGCTTCAAATGCACGGCGTTGTTCTTCGGTTAAATGACGATGCTTACCTGAATATCGAGTCGTTTCCCCACGAGCGATCTGTTCTTCCCGCTCCAGTTCCAGTTCCTCTTCTGTACAATAGCAACGATAGGCAAAACCTTTATCCAACAGTTCCTGCCAGTACTTTCGATAAATATCAAGACGTTCTGTCTGGCGATAGGGTCCATATTCGCCCCCTACATCGATACTTTCATCCCATTCCATGCCCAGCCACTTCAAATATTTCAGTTGGCTCTCTTCTCCGCCTTCTACATTGCGTTTCAAGTCCGTATCTTCAATTCGAATAATAAACTTCCCGCCTAGATGGCGAGCAAATAAATAGTTGAAAAGAGCCGTTCTTGCATTACCAATATGTAAATGTCCGGTTGGACTCGGTGCATAACGTACGCGCACTGCATTGGTCATTATTATCCCTCCAATTCGTCAATCTTACACGTCATTTATATTTTAAGATGATAGCATATTTCGGGTTAAGCATACAACAGATTGGGCGGCGATCCCTTCGCCTCTTCCGACGAATCCTAATTGCTCCGTTGTCGTTGCTTTCACATTAACTTGAGTCACATCCGCTTCAAGCGCCTTGGCGATCACTTCCACGATTTGAGGAATATAAGGTGCCATCTTCGGCTTCTGAGCCATAATCGTCGAATCAATATTGCCAAGTTGATAACCTTTCTCTTTAGCAAGTACCCATACCTCTTCTAATAACTTCAGACTGTCAGCATCCTTATAACGAGGATCTGTGTCTGGAAAGTGCTTCCCGATATCCCCTAGACCTAGCGCTCCAAGGATCGCATCTGTGACTGCATGCAGAAGCACGTCAGCATCCGAATGTCCTACTAGACCTAACTCATAGGGTATCGTAACCCCACCAATAATACATGGTCTACCCTCAACCAATTGATGCACATCAAACCCTTGTCCTACTCGTATCATTATTTTCCCTCTCCTTTACGATTCTCTATAAATGCTGCATACTCCAAATCATCAGGCGTCGTTAACTTGATGTTGGCATAGCTCCCCTGTACGACAGCGACAGGAATGCCTAAGCGCTCCACTAGCATCGAATCATCAGTTCCTACGAACTTCGCACCCTGTGCCTCCTTATGGGCCCTCAGAAGATCTGAAACACGAAAAGTCTGTGGGGTCTGAATAGCCCACAGACTTTGACGATCTGGCGTCGCCACAATAATACCCGATCCATCAACTTGCTTAATTGTATCCTTCACAGGGACAGCTAATACAGAAGCACCGACGCGAAGGGCGACCTCATAACATTCTTCAATATCGGACTCTTCCACAAACGGCCTTACCCCATCGTGGATCATGACCCATTCCGTATGGATCTCTAATAAGCCCTTGTATACAGAATGTTGTCTCTCGCTTCCCCCTGAGATAACTTTGACTACTTTGTCCAAGCTATACTTCTGTACCCATGCCTCAGCGCGGTCGACATCATCCTGACCCGTTACCAATACAATCTCTTGCACCAAAGGTAACCTATTGAACACTTCTAGTGTGTGAATAATAATCGGCTTATCCGTAAGCATAAGATACTGTTTACTTTCTTCAGTACCCATTCGAGAACCTTTACCCGCCGATACAATAACGATTCCCAGACCCTTGTCCATAATGATACCCCTGTCTTCCTTCCCATGTACTAGGAAATAGTTATCTCCATCATACCGTTTCTACTGGGCTTTTTCCAACAGTTTCGGTTTCGCAAAGATCATTCGTCCTGCAGAGGTCTGAAGAACGCTTGTCACCAACACTTCCATCAACATACCGATATATTCACGTCCACCTTCCACAACAATCATCGTTCCATCATCAAGATAAGCTACACCCTGCCCATGTTCTTTGCCATCTTTGATCACCTGAACCATAATTTCCTCACCTGGAAGCACGACAGGCTTAACTGCATTCGCAAGATCGTTGATATTCAGTACTGAAACACCTTGCAGCTCACAGACTTTGTTCAAGTTGTAATCATTCGTAACCACTTTCCCCTTCAACACCTTAGCCAGCTTCACAAGTTTACTATCGACTTCCGATATTTCTTCGAAATCCCCCTCGTAGATTAACACTTTAATATCTAATTCTTTCTGAATTTTGTTCAAAATATCAAGACCTCTGCGGCCACGATTACGCTTAAGTAGATCCGATGAATCGGCGATATGCTGTAACTCTTCAAGAACGAACTCAGGAATAACAATCGTCCCTTCTATAAAGCCCGTCTTACAGATATCCGCAATCCGTCCATCTATAATGACACTCGTATCGAGAATTTTATGCTCTTCTAGTTTTCTTTCATCGGAAAGTTCCTCCCGACTCCATCTCCCAGATGTCCATAATGTCGCCAATTCAACTTTTTTCTCCATAGCAATTCTAAGCCCCAAATAACCACATGTAAGCGTCACTCCTACTCCGAGCAACTGTCCTGCCGTTCCAAGCCATCCAAGGCTAGGATACAATAACAGGGCTAGTATGAGGCCTCCTGTCAATCCAGTCGCCCCCGCCGTCAACTCATTCATAGGCATTGTTGTGAAAGAACCGACGAATGAATGTAATCTGTAAACCGCCTTTTCTACACTTATAGAGCCAACCAACATAAATAAAATAGCACCTAACGCTGCGAAGGCTAAACTACCTCCCACACTATCACTTCCACCAAATTGGGTTATCCAATCTGGGAATGATCGTCCTAATAAACCATATATCGCATATCCAAACCAAACACCACATAGCCCAATGAATGCTAAAATAGCTTTTTTTAACATGATTACCCACACCTCCTCCAAAATATTTACCATAAGAGGTAGTTCAAAAAGTCACCTTTTGATCACGAAGGTTAGCAAGAGGTCTATTCGACATCGAATATTGAATTCACCCGGTCCTTCCGGTGCTCACGTAGGTACTGCCTACGCTCCGCTCCTCTCTCCCTGGCTTCATTCAATCTTCTCGGTGCTGAAAACCTGACTTTTTGAACTTTCACTCATACATATCCTTATCCAGTATGATCCAGTTCAACGATGAATAACCCTACCCCCCATAATAATTTATGTTCATCACTTCATAGCCTCATGACCTAGCTATTTGGGATGATTGTAGTTTTTCTAGTTGAAAATAAGTAAACGACTGGCATATAATGAATGCAATTCATAATACTAGAGGTGATTGATAAAATGGGTTCATTAAGTTTACAGGATTTCCAGAATCAAGTATCAGACCTACTACTCCGTCACCGCAGCCTACTTGATGTCTTGTCTAAGAATGGACAGAGCAGTGCATCATTGAATAGGGCCGTTGTCAAAGCAGTTACTGACTGTGGATGCATTGAAATTCATGCTACCCAACAAACTTTTGAGCCAGAGTTAAACCTCTCATCATCAAAAGAAGTTGTAGGATCTCACGTATCTGGTCATTTATGCGAGAACTGTAAGGAATTCATCAGCACGGAATTGGGACGGAATATGTTCTATTTGTCCGCCCTTTGTAACTTACTTGATATTAATATGGATGACGTCGTTGCAGAAGAATCGACGAAATGCTCTACCCTTGGACTATTCAATATGTCTTAATATTGATTTATACATGCTCGGGAATGATAAGAAAAACTCCTTTCGACGTTCTTGGCGAAAGAGTTCGTTCTATTCCCTTCTTTGGCTTACTTTCACGGGACTTCTACTAGCTACTGCCTACTGCCTGCTATTCACTATCCGCTATCCACTATTCACTTTACAGCCACCTAACATATACCGTCCCCCCAATCACTAATAGCTGCATTAAGTACACTTATATTTGGTCATATTCCCTTTTCACTACGTTTAGTTGTATAAAGGTCATCTAATTACTGGAGAATCATCTATTCTCATCATTTCCCCTGTTTTAAGTGTGCTTTGTGCAACTAATTCTTCTTCAGCCACCCTTTTCTTCTGAGTAAGTATCATTTATGCAACTATTCCATCTTATTCAAGCGAACTTCTTGTATAAAATACTCTTCCAAATGTTACAATGACATACTATGTACTTTTGAATTAATTCCAGCCTGAATAGGACAAAAAAAGCATTTATCTCGTTGCCCTAGAGGCATGAAATAAATGCTTTTTATTTATACATATATCGAGGCTCTTAATCCTCATTCAGTTAATTATCCATATGAAGAGGATCCTCTTCCGTCTTCTCTTTGTTACGGCGTCTTAAAGCTCTGTCTATACTCTTCTTCACACCGTATACAGCATACGTGGCTAACGGTATAAAAATTACCTTGGATATTTGTTCTGGATATATCACTGCAATAGCTACAGCAATAATAATGACGATTGGTGCACCTATAACTACCTTTCTAGGTAGGCCAATCTTCTTAAAGTTCGGATATCTTACCCTGCTAATCATTAAATAGGATAACAATAACATGATTATAACCATATAAGTGCCAGATATTTCTTTATGAAAAAGAGTTAATGTTGCTAATACTCCCCCAGCTGCTGGAATCGGTAATCCGATGAAATAGCCTGTTGTTCCTCCTGTTCGTACATTGAACCTTGCTAAACGAAATGCCCCACACATCGGGAATATGGCTGTAGCTGCCCAAGCGATGGAATACGGCATATCTTGCAATGTAACCATATACATCAGGATTGCAGGTGCTGCACCAAAAGAGATCATATCTGAAAGAGAATCTAACTCTTTCCCGAACTCACTTTGTGCATTCAATGCCCTTGCGACACGTCCATCAAGACCATCTAACAACATCGCAATAATGATCATAATCGCAGCCATACTAAACTTATCATTCAGTGCCAACATCATGGCAATCATTCCCAGAGCCAAGTTCCCCAATGTGAACATATTCGGAATTGATTTTGTCATTCATTATTCACCTCAATCTAGTTCAAATCAGCCTTGATCATTCATTGATTGTATGGCATTTATACTTGCCTGTCAATGAATACTTGCTCTTGTAAGCGGTTCAGACCTTCCTTAATATTCTTCGCCCTAACCTCTCCAATCCCGTCCACTTCGTCCAATTCTTCGATAGTTGCTGTCATAATTTGCGGCAATTGTTCGAATCGTTCCAACAGGTTATTAATGATTACATTAGGCAATCGAGGTATTTTGTTCAGCACTCTATATCCTCGCGGTACGATGGCTTCCTCCGATGTAACCGATGATGCTGAGTATCCTAATAATCGAGCTATGTAATGAAGATCCAGCAATTCATCGTCGGTGGCACGCTTCAGCCCAGCAATAATCTCACGAATTTTCTCTTCCTTATCCACTTTGGCATAGTCTCTATATAGAAGCCAAGCCTCCACTTCCATATTACTAACCAGTTCCTCCAATTGCATGCTGATCAGACGACCCTCATTACCTAATTCAGTAATATATCGTTTGATCTCCATTTTAATTCGAACGACTCTTTCCACGCGTTGAACTACGCTAACAACTTCAGGTACCGTAACGAGTTCTTCAAACTCCGATGCAGACAGATTGGTTAGTGCTTGATTCAGTACGGACCGATACTTCTCCAATGTCTGAATGGCTTGGTTCGCTTTGGTCAGAATGACACCTATCTCCTTAAGCGAGTAGCGTAAGCCTCCTTGGTATAACGTAATAATCGTGCGACGCTGTGAGATCGAAACGACAAGCTTTCCTGTTTGTTTCGCCACACGCTCAGCGGTTCTATGCCGGATCCCTGTTTCGGATGACGAAATGGAGGAATCAGGGATCAATTGTGTGTTCGCATACAGAATTCGTTTGAGATCCTCACTCAATATGATAGCCCCATCCATCTTCGCTAACTCGTATAAATAATTGGGTGAGAAATCGCAGTTGATCGAGAATCCACCATCCACAACCTCCATCACCTCAGGACTGTATCCGACAACGATTAACCCGCCTGTCTTCGCACGCAATACGTTCTCAAGTCCCTCCCTGAAGGGAGTTCCAGGTGCAACTAACTTCAATAGATCATTCATTATATCTACCTGATTGGCTTCCTTCATTAAAGTTAATACCCCCTAATCTAATGCAATGGATAAGTCTACAGCAGATCTATAATCTAAAACGGAACTAATCTAACGCAGCTGCCAATGCTTGGGCAACAGTCGTTACACCAATAAGTTCTATCCCTTTAGGATGGCGCCATCCCTTCAAGCTCTTCTCGGGCAGAATAACTCTTTTGAATCCTAATTTCTCCGCTTCCTTCACACGCTGTTCTACGCGAGATACACCCCTCACTTCACCCGTCAAGCCAACCTCACCAAAGAACACATCATATGGCCTTGTCGGTGCGTCTCGAAAACTAGATGCAATACTCACTGCGATCGCTAAATCTACCGCCGGTTCATCAAGCTTCACGCCTCCGGCAACGTTAAGATACGCATCCTGATTCTGAAGGAACATCCCCATTCTTTTCTCTAAAACGGCAATAATAAGACTCATTCTATGATGATCAATCCCAGTACACATTCGACGTGGGGATGGGAAATTGGTAGAAGTAATTAGCGCTTGCAGTTCAACAAGGACAGGTCTTGTACCTTCCATACTTGCAACAACTGTTGAGCCCGCTACTCCAAGAGGTCTCTCTGAGAGGAATAGCTCCGATGGATTCTCCACTTCATTAAGACCGCTTTCACTCATCTCAAAAATGCCAATTTCATTCGTCGATCCGAACCGGTTCTTCACCGCCCTAAGCAAGCGATACGTATGATGTCTTTCTCCTTCAAAATAAAGCACACAATCCACCATATGTTCAAGCATTCTCGGTCCTGCAATCGCTCCTTCTTTAGTAACATGACCCACTAGAACGGTTGCGATACCTTGACCTTTAGAGACACGCATAAATCGGGCAGTACATTCCCGAACCTGAGATACACTTCCAGGAGCACTTGTTACCTCAGGCAAATAAACAGTCTGAATCGAATCGATCACTAGAAAATCAGGTTTAACGCTTTCGATAGCTTCTTCGATGGCTTCCATATTCGTCTCACATAGAACGTATAACTCGGCAGATAGCGCACCGAGCCGATCAGCTCGTAACTTCGTCTGTTGTACGGATTCTTCACCTGAAATATAGAGCACCCGAAGTCCTGACATAGATAAAGAATGCGATGTTTGGAGAAGCAATGTTGATTTACCAATACCCGGGTCACCACCAACGAGGACAAGTGAACCTGGAACGATTCCTCCACCTAGTACTCGATTTAGTTCGGCAATCCCCGTGTCCACTCTTCCTTCTTTGCTACTTTCTATACTTATGATGGGGAGTGGCTTTTCTTTACTCTGAAAAAGGGAAGAGTTCATACCTTGTGTCTTAACGACACTTTCGGTCTCCTCCACCATTGAATTCCAGGCCTGACAGCCTGGACATTTCCCATACCATTTCGGCGATTCATATCCGCACTCGGTACAGTTAAACTTTATTTTAAGCTTAGCCATCGTTCTCTCCTTAATTAAATAGCACAGTAAGTTATGCTAATGATGTCGAATTCACGCTATTATTAAGTTTACCACCAAGATGGAATGAACTAAAGGTAAATCCTCGCTCATTTATTCCTTCTATATATGATTTATCGTAAAGAAGGGATGAAAAGTTTACATCATCCTTAATTAAACTGAGATACACTCTGATGAGGCAGAGGACTTTTCACATTATAACCACTTTCCAGCTTCTCCAATCTCCTGTAGTTGCGGATGCAAAAGCGGTTGGAAATGCAGTTACAGTTATAGCTGCAGTTGCATAAAGTGCACTTAAATTCGGCCAAATTCCATTAAAGCTAACTTTAGTTGCATTGAAGGTAGCTAGTTACTGGAAAATATCACTTTTCATCGTTATCACCACTTTTAACTGTAGTTTAAACAACTATTTCTCTCGACCGCACTTTTGTGTATGAAACAACTGTACTTTTTGCATCTATTTCCCTCTACCATACCTTTGTACTTGAATTAACTGCACTTTCTGCAGTTGCGAGCGTGGGGGTGACGGTGGCGGCGGGGAGCATGATGATGGCGGTGGTGATGACTATTCAACGTTTGTGACTACTTAGCTTCTGCAACTGCGGCGGTAGGCCCCGGATGCTGAGTGCATCGGGGAGTGGCGAAGTTTTAACGGAACTCACAGACCTTATTCTATGAATAGATGCCCATTTGGAATTTTAACGGAAATACAGGCCTCTATATGCGAAAAAGTTTCCAAAATCCAGAGAAAAGCGCCAAATAAGGTCGCTCACTTCCGTTAGATTTCCAAAAGTGACGTTTGAGACACAATAAGGTCTGTCACTTCCGTTAGAACACTTACTAAACTCCACTTCCACTCCTACTTCTACTTCTACTTCTACTTCTACTTCTACTTCTACCTCTACTCCTACTCTCACCCTCCACCAACCTAACGACTTCCCTCATTCCCCTCGATCGAGCCTATTAAAATGTAAAAAAAGTAGTACCCTCCATCATTAAGAGGGTACTACTTCATTATTACATTTCGCACAATTTACAAGAGTACAACGCTACCACGGGTGGGTCCTATGGGCTTAATTGTTCTTAGTTACCTACCTCGGGTATATCCGATCCAATACGTTATTCTTGTTCTTTGTTATCTGCTTCAGGAGTATCCGATGGACTGTTCTTAGTTACTGTCAACCCGTCTTCCCCTTTATCAATAAGAAGGGAATCTCCTTTGCTAATATTACCTGTTAGTAGTTCTTCAGATAACCGATCTTCAATATGCTTTTGGATCGCCCGACGAAGTGGTCGTGCACCAAAGGCTGGATCATATCCTTCTTTAGCCAAGAATGCTTTAGCTTCATCTGTTAATATGAAATCCACATCATGTTCCTTCAATCGTTTACGAAGTTCCTCAGACATCAATGTTACAATCTCTGCAATATGTTTCTGTTCCAATGAGTGGAATACGATGATTTCATCAATCCGGTTCAAGAATTCTGGTCGGAAAGTCTTCTTCAGTTCACCCATCACTTTGTCCTTCATGTTGCCATAATCGGCTCCCCCATCTTGCACAGCCGTGAAGCCCAACGTTGAATTACGTCTGATCGCTTCTGCTCCTACATTGGAAGTCATGATAATAAGTGTGTTGCGGAAGTCAACTACACGACCTTTGGAATCGGTCAAGCGACCATCTTCTAGCACTTGTAGTAGAATATTAAATACATCAGGATGCGCCTTCTCAATCTCATCTAACAGTACGACAGAATATGGCTTGCGGCGTACTTTCTCCGTTAATTGGCCACCTTCTTCATACCCTACATACCCTGGAGGCGCTCCAACGAGACGAGACGTCGAATGTTTCTCCATATACTCAGACATATCAATCCGTACGATAGCATTCTCATCTCCGAATAATGCTTCAGCCAACGCACGCGCTAGTTCTGTCTTACCTACACCTGTTGGTCCAAGGAATACAAATGAACCCATCGGACGCTTAGGATCTTTAAGTCCAGCTCGAGCACGTCGTACCGCTTTACTTACGGATTTGACCGCTTCTTCTTGTCCAACTAGACGTTCATGTAGAATCGATTCCATATTCAGAAGACGTGCTGTCTCTTCTTCTTTCAGCTTACTCACCGGAATTCCAGTCCAGCTTGCCACAATTTGAGCGATATCGTCTGGTGTCACTTCAGAATCCGTGCTTCCTTGTTTCTCTTTCCACTGATTCTTCGTAATATCTAACTCTTCACGAATCTTTTGTTCAGTATCACGTAGAGCAGCTGCCTTTTCGAATTCTTGGCTTTGGACAGAGGCATCTTTTTCCTTGCGAACATCTTCAAGTCGACTTTCTAATTCTTTCAAATCCGGTGGAATCGTGTAAGAATTCAATCTTACTTTAGAACCGGCTTCATCAATTAGATCAATGGCCTTATCTGGCAAGAAACGGTCTGGAATATAGCGATCCGACAATTTAACTGCTTCAACAATTGCTTCATCCGTAATCTTCACACGGTGATGTGCTTCATAACGATCACGCAAGCCGAATAGAATCTGAACAGCTTCTTCCGGTGATGGTTGATCCACTACAATCGGCTGGAATCTACGCTCTAAAGCTGCATCTTTTTCAATATACTTACGGTATTCATCGAGGGTTGTAGCCCCAATACATTGTAATTCTCCACGAGCAAGGGATGGCTTCAAAATATTAGATGCATCGATAGCACCCTCCGCTCCACCAGCACCAATCAACGTATGCAATTCATCAATGAAGAGAATGACATTACCTGCTTGGCGAACTTCATCCATAATCTTTTTAAGACGATCTTCAAATTCACCACGGTATTTAGTTCCAGCTACAACAGATCCCATATCGAGTGTCATAACCCTTTTATCACGAAGTGTCTCAGGAATTTCATTATTAATAATTTTCTGTGCAAGTCCTTCAGCAATGGCTGTTTTACCTACCCCAGGTTCACCGATCAATACTGGATTATTCTTGGTTCGGCGACTAAGCACCTGAATAACTCTCTCAATTTCCTTACTACGACCAATGACTGGATCTAGATTACCTTCTCTAGCAAATGCCGTTAGATCCCGTGCCAAGCCATCCAACGTTGGTGTATTCACATTCGCTTGTGTTCCACTATGGCTTGATACCGTTTCATTGCTGCCAAGTAGTTGCAACACTTGTTGACGCGCTTTATTCAGGCTGATCCCTAAATTGTTAAGTACTCGTGCAGCCACACCTTCACCCTCACGAATAAGACCAAGCAAAATATGTTCTGTTCCAACGTACGTATGTCCCAGCTTACGAGCTTCGTCCATTGAAAGTTCAATCACTTTCTTAGCGCGAGGAGTATAGGCGATATTCGTTGGCTGTTCTTGTCCTCGACCAATCAGTGTCTCCACTTCATCTTGAATCTTCTCGAGTCCTAGACCAAGCCCAACTAAAGCCTTAGCAGCAATGCCATCTCCTTCACGAATTAAACCAAGCAAAATATGCTCTGTACCTATATTATTGTGACCTAAACGAACCGCTTCTTCTTGAGCCAATGCGAGCACCTTTTGCGCACGTTCCGTAAATCTCCCGAACATCATAACTCCTACACCTCCATGAAATTTAAATTCTTCTTATTGTATATTATCTTGAGAACCTAACTTCTTCCGAATTAACCTAGCACGATAGACGTCACGTTCCTCATTAGTAATGGCTTCCCCGAATGTCTTTTGAAGAAAACCTGCTTGGGTCATAACATTCAATTCATTCATTACAGGGGTGGATGGTCCCTTAATAATACCCAAATCAACACCAAGTCTAACATCAGATAGCCGTTGTGCAGCCTCTTTCGAGTCTAACATTTCTGCATATAACAAAATTCCGTATGATCGTTGTACACGATCTGTCATTCGGAGCTTCGATTCATTGAGTAGTCGTTCACGTGCATTCTGCTCATGTTCAATGATTTGCAACACGACACTGTGTAGATTGTCGATAATTTCATTCTCTGTCTGTCCCAGTGTAATCTGATTCGATATTTGAAATATGTTACCTACAGCTTCACTACCCTCGCCATAGATTCCTCTTACCGTTAAGCCTACTTGGGATACCGCTGACAAAATCCGATTGATCTGCTGTGTCATCACCAGTGCTGGTAAATGCATCATCACCGAAGCTCTAAGTCCTGTTCCTACATTGGTCGGACAACTTGTTAGATAACCGCGTGTGGCATCAAATGCATAATCAATATGTGCCTCAAATATATCATCAAGGGCTGTCGCCTTCTCCCAAGCATCACGTACCTGGAATCCTGGATATAGACATTGAATGCGCAAATGATCTTCTTCATTAATCATAATACTAATGGATTCATCTTCGCTCAGAATAACTGCACCATGTTCTGATTCGTTAGCCAGACTTGGACTAATCAGATGCTTCTCCACAAGAACTTTTTTGTCCAATGGTGAAATGTCATCTAAGTAAAGCATATGGAATGTACCAAATGATTCTAATGGTTCATATTTCTTCATGTCTGTTAGAGTATCTCGCACCACCATCGATTGCTCACTTGTCGCAAGCAAGGGAAATGGAATATGCTGTAAGTTGCGCGCCACTCGAACTCGACTACTTATCGCAATGTCGGAATCATTTGCGTCACCGAGCATCCATTGACTAAGCGCTTGTTCGGTGAATCGGAGATTTGGCATTACGCATTCCTCCTTCTAAAAAGAACTTTACTCTTCTGACAATCCCTTTTCAAGCTCTCTAATCTGATCACGAAGTGCTGCAGCCTCTTCAAATTCTTCTTGAATAATTTGTTGTTGCAGCTCAGACTTCAGATCCTGTAACCGTCGTTTAACTTGTATTTGAACGCCACCCCTTATCGGTACTTTGCCCACGTGAGCAGTACTCCCGTGAACTCTTTTGAATAAGGGATCTAGACGATCGTTGAAATATTTATAACACGAACTACATCCAAAGCGTCCAGCTTTACTAAATTGTGAGTACGTCATGCCACATTCTTCGCATCGTAACGTTTGAGCGCCTTTCGAGGTACCGGATTGAATCTTCTTAGCTGCGTCGAAGTCAATGAATCCCGACAATAAGCTATGAATCGAGAATCCTCCTGTTACCCCAGGAATCATCTCGCCCTTCTCACGAGCACATGATTCACACACATGAAATTCCGTTTTCTCTCCATTTACAATCTTGGTAAAATGAAGTGTGGCCGGTTTGTTTTCGCATTCTTGACAAAGCATGTCGATGTACCTCCCTTTCTTCGTAGGTCATTTACCTAATAAAGAGATCAGCATCGCTTTCATCATTCTGGCACGTATCTCATCCCTGTAAGGTAGCTTGATCATGAGGCATTCTCTGGAGATCGCTGCACGCATTAAAGTAGCTTCGCGTTTGCTTAGGAAACAGGATCCCTCCAGTTGATAGATCAGCCCTTCCGCTGTCGTCTGGTCGATATCTTCACCAATCGTCTGTCTTAGATGGGTATGAAGTTCAGAGTGTTGCGGAAGATCAATTCGTTGAATCCGAATATAGCCTCCACCACCTCTCTTGCTCTCCACAAGATAGCCCTTCTCTAACGTAAAGCGAGTACTGATGACATAATTGATCTGTGATGGTACACAGACAAACTTCTCAGCCAGATCGTTGCGTTGAATTTCCACTGTTCCTTCGGGACTTTCATGCAGAATATTCTTCAGATATTGCTCAATAACATCAGAGATATTACGCATCATTCATCCTCCAGTTATCAACCTCAACTCTTTCGTGGTTACCCACTTCCCAAGATGTAGTTCTATTCCTCATCTCTTCGTTGGTTGACTTTGACTTTCTTTGACTTTGTTAATATTATATCATATTCTTTGGTTTTGCCAAGGGGTATTACATATTTTTAGTGTGGACCTCTCTAAGCAATAATATTCTTGCAAGCTGGGATTATCGAGTAAGATCAGGCAAATCCTTAGTTAGCCTGATAATATGCTCTACAAAAGAAGAATTATTAGTTTAAAGGAAAAGTAGCTAATGTAAGTTTTAGTTGCAGAAAGGACAGTTAAATGTTGCGATTTGCGGATAAGTGGTGATTTTTAAGTAATTAAGTGTAGATTTGCAACTAGATTGGCATCAGAAGCAATTTAGCTGAATTTAGCTGTACTATGTGCAACTACTGCATCAGGAGGTACTGATGATTGGAGTTGGTGTGTGGTCCTGGATGGTGCGCGGGACAAATGGGAAGTTGATGGTTGGTGAGTTGGATGGTGTGTGTTAGGAATGAAGTCTACTGGTTGGTGAGTTGGGGGATGTGTTGGGAATGAAGTCTAGTCGTTGGGGCAAGTTGATGGATTGTGAGCTGAGGTGCAGTCGTTGGGTAGCTGAGGAATTGGGTAGCAGTGGTCGAAGCGCAGAAAAATGAAGCCTTGAGCCGCTGTAGAAAAGTAAATAGATAATTAGTTGTATAAAAGGCAGTTAGTTTGAAGGAAAAGTAGCTATAGTGAGTTTTAGTTGCAGAAAGTACAGTTAAATGTTGCGATTTGCGGATAAGTGGTGATTTTCAAGTAATTAAGTGTAGATTTGCAACTAGATTGGCGTCAGAAGCAATTTAGCTGAATTTAGCTGTACTATGTGCAACTACTGCATCAGGAGGTACTGATGATTGGAGTTGGTGAAAAGAAAAACCACCGTTGATCGAAATCAACAGTGGTTCTTATGCTTGGCGACGTCCTACTCTCCCAGGACCCTGCGGTCCAAGTACCATCGGCGCTGGAGGGCTTAACGGTCGTGTTC
>NZ_JBXCIZ010000019.1:0-54795 GCF_056786405.1 Paenibacillus sp. Y859
GATAGCGGAGGGGTTCCACACGTACCCATCCCGAACACGACCGTTAAGCCCTCCAGCGCCGATGGTACTTGGACCGCAGGGTCCTGGGAGAGTAGGACGTCGCCAAGCATAAGAACCACATGATTTGTGGTTTTTTTTGCCTGATTAACATAGACGCTAATAGCGCTCATTAGCTTAGTTAGTTGAGCGTTCGACTGTTTTAGTTATTACAGGTTCGAGTTTTTACGGCCCGTTGGTCAAGTGGTTAAGACACCTCCCTTTCACGGAGGTAACAGGGGTTCGAGTCCCCTACGGGTCACCAACTTAATATTTTTTAATGACGCGGGGTGGAGCAGCTCGGTAGCTCGTCGGGCTCATAACCCGAAGGCCGCAGGTTCAAATCCTGCCCCCGCAACCAATTATTAATTGAAGTTAATCTTACATATGGCTCGGTAGCTCAGTCGGTAGAGCAAAGGACTGAAAATCCTTGTGTCGGCGGTTCGATTCCGTTCCGAGCCACCATCTTTATTGTATGAATATGTTTTATTGGTGCGCCGTTGTAGCTCAACTGGTAGAGCAACTGACTTGTAATCAGTAGGTTGGGGGTTCAAGTCCTCTCGACGGCACCTTATTAATATCCCTTGGCATTTGTGTACGGGCCATTAGCTCAGCTGGTAGAGCACCTGACTCTTAATCAGGGTGTCGAAGGTTCAAGCCCTTCATGACCCATTATTTCAATCAGTTTTTTTATTGTTTCGAATGTAAAGACCCTTAACTAGGGTCTTTTTTTAATATATAAGAATTTATATGTTTTCTGGGGGAGTGTCTACTCTAACCTTTATGATAATTAAAAGTCTATCTGTTTTTGCAGAGAGTGTCGATGTTATAGTGACGAACAATGCTTCGAGATAAAGGTAGTGAAGGTGAGACTAGAATAGATGCAAAAACTACATTTAATATAGAAGGAAAAGTAGGGGACGGGGGAATTAGCTATCAAAACTACAGTTAAAAATGGCGATAACGGTAAAAAGTGAGGATTCCAGTAATCTAGATGTACTCCATGCAACTAAAGTTAGCTTTAGAGGAATTGGGTTGAATTTAGATGTATTTAATGTACCTATTTGTGAATGGTGAAGGCGATGACAAGAACTGCAAACGAGTTTGGATAGTTGTTAACAGTAGATATTCACTAGAGGGAAATACCAACACCTAAACGATCGGCTTCCCTTAAATAGTAAGTAGCTATGGCTACATCAAAGGCAGCGAGTCCCATGGGATTAAAGAAGACCGTATCATTCCGATCAACATCAGCGAAGCTATTCCTACATACTATATCCGACAGGTTGAACGTTGCATCTTGTGTCAACCCATGTTCCCGGTGAAGCCGCTCGATATCTGTATTCTCTCGGCATACCTCATCCCAATCATCTACAAGAATAGCTCGAATGTCTTTGACGCTGTTGGATAAATAATCTCGAAGAGAAACGTTAAGCAGTAGCGTTCCAGTCGGAGGTGATTCGTCAATATAGCGTTGTGCAGACACCGTACAGGTGGTGAATATATCCGAATGACGGTAGACTTCTTGCCAATTGTCCGTTATTTTGGTTATAGGATGATATACAGGATCGATAGTTGTCAGGTCGATACCCTTGATGTCGTAAAGTGAGATCTGAGCAAGATTATTTTCGAGTTCACTTGCGCACATCGATGCATGGAGACGTCCAATGGGACCCCAGCCTACAATGCCCAATCTTATAAATTTGAGCTTATGAACAGAAGTATAATGCTTGAGAACGAGTCCGCTAACGGCTGCTGTCCGCAAACCGCTGAGCAGGCCACTTTCGATGAAAGCTAGCGGTTTTCCATTGCTGGGATCATTCAGGATCATAGTACTGTGAGCACGAGGTAGACCTTTTCGTATATTATCAGGATAGCTTGCAATCCATTTGATTCCGCACATCTCGGTCTTACCTCCAACGAAGGCGGGCATGGCAATAATTCGTTGTGATGGGTCACGAAATCGTAAGTAAGGCTTTAATGGTTGTTCATATTCTCCTCTATCTATTGTGGAAACAGTACTCTCGATAACCTCAATAAGCTTAGTCCAATCTATGCCGATGGTCTTAATATGATCGTCATTTAAATATTTCATGACTGATGATCCCGAGGATTGATATATCTTATTCCTAATTCGCGTTCGACCCAGGCATCGTCATAAATGGTATCCGTATAACGATCACCTCGGTCAGGTAGAATGGCCACACATATGGAACCTTCAGGAATCGATGCTACCATTCTCTGAATTGCAGCGATGACCCCTCCTGACGAGGCGCCAGCCATGATGGATTCATGATGAATAAGATCGCGACAACCTAGAACGCATTCCATGTCGGTCACATGAATGACGATGTCTGCGACATCTGGATGATAGAGGGCTGGGACGATGCCTGCGCCAAGTCCAGGGAATTGCCTCGAACCTTTCTTCCCTCCAAATATAACGCTACCTTTTGCATCAACAGCTACAATCTTCGTGTGTAAGTTATTTTTACGGATATATTCCATACAGCCCCGAATCGTACCGCATGAGCTAACCCCGCAGAATAGATAGTCTACTTTGCCTAGCATGTTCGCAATTTCTGGCATCGTCGTAAGTTCGTGCGCAAGATAGTTGTCCGGGTTCCCATATTGATTAGTCCAATAGCTATTCGGGATATGATGAAGAAGTTCGTTAACCCGCCGTATACGTGCTGGTAGAAACTCCCCTGTTAATTCATCCTTTTCAGTAACGAGATTAATTTCCCCACCGAAGCTACGAATGATCGCTTTGTGCGCTTGCGTTGTTCGAGGATCTACGACACAGATAAATCTCAGACCCAAATAACGACAAATAAGAGCAAGACTTATACCAAGGTTGCCTGAACTTGATTCGATAACTACAGAGTTCTCACGGAGATCGCCACGTCTTATCGCTTCACGAATCATATTCAGAGCCGATCTGTCTTTAATGCTTCCCCCCGGATTCATCATTTCAAGCTTGCCGAATACGTTGAAGGGTACTTGTTCGAACAACCTCCGAAGTGGGATTAATGGTGTACATCCAATGGTACTAAATAATCCTTCATCAATGTTCATCACAATACGTCCTCCTGATTGTGAATTCTTTTTAATTTAATTGTATTTCTGTGCTGGGAATCGTCGAAGAGGCCTTGAATCACTCGGATTTCCTGCAACAGTCCATTTTGGATCATGATTCGGATCTCGGGAATCTGCTGTAAAATTTCCTGCTGGATCGCTTCAAGCACGAACATATCCAAAGAACCTGAGTTGTTAATGATTTGTACGGTTAGTTCATTATTCGTCGAAGTGACCCGAATACATGCATCATGAACATGTCGAATTACGGCAACTTCAATGTCATACAGACTGATCTTCTCTCCATGTTTAAGTTCATTGCCAATTCTGCGAGTGATACTTTGAAAGCTCTGTCTCATCTGTCCGTTAACCATCTCGGATTGGAAATCGCGCACAACATCATATGTGACGAATCGGAGTGCGGGAAATAGTTCTCTGACCGTAGAAGTGAGCACGAGCACGGATTCATTCTCTGCTAATACGTCTGTAACCTGCCCCACCCCTTGAGCAGTTAGACCTTCAGCGATAATTCCTTCAACGATGATATAACGATCGACGGTATGGTCGTAACGAGCAATAGTTCCAATCTCAATGGATCCGTAGGTATCTGTTATATCATTTGGATATAGCTCCATTAGGTCTGCTACTTGCTGTTGCCAGGTAGGAGATGCTACTTCACCAACAAGAATAATCTTGCGAATGCCATATGCTGTTGGATCATTAGATGACAATAGGATACGCTCAAGAATGGAAGGCATAGTGTATAGCACGTCGGGTCTAAAGACAGTAAGTCTCTCTAAATGTTGTTGAATTGGAAGCTGAAAAGATACTGTTTCGACTTCCAATCCAAGCTGAGCGAATAGTACTTTGGCAGTGGCTGCCGCATGTCCTGTGCCCATGTCGATTAATACTCTAGTGGCCGAATAACCGTTTAGAATAGTGTTCATTACGCGGGCTTTAATCCGAATATATTCATCTTCATCATGATTCGAATAATATATATTTTTTCTAAGCTTACTGCTGGTTCCTGAAGTTCGATAGCAATGATGGTTCATGTATTGTTCCAAAGGAGAGTCTGGAATGTAGTAATATTTCTCTAGTACAGTGGATGTCAAAAGAGGAAGGTCTTCTAGACTGTGCGCAGTTGTATAACGGTTATGAGGGGATCCTAGAGACTTATACCACGGAAATCGATTGACAGTACGCTGAATATATTGTTCTAATTCCTGAGTAATAAGCATTATTTATCCTCCGCTAGTCTTGATGCTTTACCTTATGTAGATTAGCCTATGCAGGTTCGTATGAATGCAAATAAATATGGAGCGTATTCTTCACTTATGTAATCTGATATCCATAAGTTAGTAGTAAGGATTGTTTATTATGAAGGGGAGTCTCCTCATGAATGGAACAAGCAAATATGTGTCTAGTAAGCTGATTAAGACAAGAGTCCTGCTGCAAAACCCTAAATTGACTCCTTATATTCCTCAAACTATGGGATTAACGATCAGTAGGCTTTCTCAAATGCTGAAATGGTACCAAATGGTATATATCAAGCCCGTCTGTGGTTCGCGTGGTATTGGGGTCATCAGAATTGAACAGAGTGGATCTACGTATCGTTATCAAGATGGCATTCGAGAATCTTCCTTCCGTACATTTCAACAAATGTATATATCCATTCAACGTCGAATAGGGAACGAGCCCTATCTTGTACAACGAGGTATTAAGATGCTGAAGTATCGTAAGAGACCCTTTGATTTTCGAGTTATGATACAAAGGAATCAGAAGGGGAAGTGGAATTGTACAGGTATAGCTGTACGACTTGCTCATCCCAAGAGAGTGGTCACTAATGGAAGCCAAGGTGGAACAATCTATGCCGCAGATGAATTGCTGTCGAAAGTAACGGAACCAAAGAAGGCGAAACAACTGATCAATGAAATGACTAGTATTGGGTTGATGACTGCCAAACAATTCAATGATTCTTATCCCGCAATGAATGAGATTGGATTAGATATAGCCATTGACCATCATTTGAAAATCTGGATCCTAGAGGTGAATACGAAACCTGATCCGTGCCCGTTCACTAAGCTATCTGACTCAGCGATGATAGAGTCTATTGTTAGATACGCTAAAGCTTATGGCAGGGTGTATGATTTAAACTGCACGAAGGCTAGAAGGGCTATGTCTATTACTAAAAGATAAATATAAGAATGAGCAAAGTTTAGATAGAATGAGTTTCAAGCTGAAAGACAGCAACTTTGCATATGTTGCTGTTTTTCCACTTGTTAATTGATGATTGATTTTTGAGAGCGCATAATGCCATTGTTAATAAATACACTTACATATTAATTGTAATGTTAACGTAATGCGCGTTTATAAGAATAACAACACCTTTTTAGTGGGTACTTCCAGAGAATATTCTATTAGCGCCTATTTTCGACATTAGGGGAGGAGAACTGAAAAGTATGAGTAATCGATATAATCGGACAAAGCCAACAACATTAATCATGTGTACATGATCCCTCCATTATAAAAGTGGATGACATGTTCTACGTATTTGGTTCACATCTAGCAGCGGCTAAGACGAAGGATTTAATGAACTGGGAACTCGTTGATTCTGGAGTTAAGAATACGAATATAATGATTCCGAATGTGAAGGATGAGTTGAAAGAAGTATTAGCTTGGGCAGAGTCGGATACCCTATGGGCGACGGACGTTATCCAGCTAGCGGATGGTAAGTTTTATATGTACTACAATGCATGCAAAGGGGATTCTCCGAGATCAGCCATGGGGGTGGCAGTAGCTGATCAAGTGGAAGGACCATATAAAGATCAAGGAATCATTCTGAAATCCGGCATGTGGGGTGAACCTAGTGAGGATGGAACTATCTATCAGTTTTCGCCGAGAGGACTCCCACTTCTACAAGTGGCGAGGTGAATCGGCGACCTCCTGAATAATCCGACAAGATGTTCTTCCCTTCCTAAATCTTAAAAGGTATAATAGGAATAGAACGTATATTCGCATTACGCGACTGGAAGGGGGTGAAGTTTTGTCAGATTCAAATACAATGTACAGAACCCATCAAGTGTGGATTAAGCCAAGCCATCGCTTATTTTCGTACCTCGATCAAGCATGTGAAGATGCCAAGCACCTGTATAATACGACCAACTTTTACATCCGGCAGATCGTTACCGCCTTTGGGAAGAATGAGCCGCTTCAGCCGTTGCAACAGCAAGTTATGGACACACTGGCATCACATATTGACGTCATGAACGAACGACGAAGTGAAAAGAACCGTTCTCATCCGTTCAAGCTACCGTCGCAAGAAACTCCCTTTGTTCATTACAACTTCTTGGACGCTTTGTTCAAGGTGATGAATCAAATCGACTATCGGGCGCTCCCGACGCAGTGCAGTCAGGGAATCATGAAAGTAGTGTTCCACAATTGGAAAGCCTTCTTTGCCAGCATCAAGGACTACCGCCAACATCCTGAGAAGTACAACGGCAAGCCCCATATTCCGGGGTACGCTCGGAACAGAGTGAAGGAAGTCATATTTTCCAATCAAGATTGTGTGATCAAAGAACGGAAATTTCTCAAGTTTCCAAAGACCAAGCTGCAACTGAATATAGGCAAGCTGGGCTGTACTGACGGACAACTGATGCAAGTACGTGTCGTCCCAAGACATGGACAATACGTGATCGAATTGATCTTCGCTTGTCCGCTCGAACAGAAGGAAGCGATACAAGAACACATGCTGGCGATTGATCTTGGCGTAGTCAATCTTGCAACCATCGTCACGACGACTGGAGCGAAACCGATCATCGTGAAGGGCAAGATTGTTAAATCGATCAATCAGTATTACAACAAGATGAAAGCGCACTATATCGGTATTCTTCGCCAGGGCAAGGAACCTCTCGAAGGAGCGTATACGTCCAAACGATTAGAACGGCTCCATCTGAAGCGCCACCGTAGGATTAAAGACTTGTTCCACAAAGCAAGTCATCGTATCGTCAAATTGGCAGTGGAGCAAAACATCGGTACGATCGTCATAGGGCATAACGATGGATGAAAGCAAGCGCCCGGGATAGGACGGAAAAACAATCAGTCCTTCACTCATATTCCCCACCAGATGCTCATCCGGATGATGAAGTATAAGGCAGCAGAACAGGGAATCGTCGTTATCTTGACCGAAGAAGCGTATACCTCGAAAGCCAGCTTCCTGGATCAAGACCCATTGCCGAGTTATGGTGAAGAGGGGACATGGATCTTCTCAGGCAAACGGATGTACCGCGGTCTGTATAAGAATACGAAGGGCTTGATTCATGCCGATGTTAACGGCGCAGCCAATATTATGCGAAAAGTATTCCCAAACGTATCCGCCAAAGGAGCGAATGGGATAGAGGGGTTGGATGGTAACCAGACCATCAACGTGTCAACTCCACTGGTGTTAAGAATCCTGAAATAAATGGGATGATACATCAGAAACCCCCACTTCAGCCGAAGCGACAGCGTTGGTAAGTGGCGGGAGTATTCATGAGGGTGTATTTTCAAGTGAATGGGACTCGGCTGCGGAGAAGCAAGTTCTAACATTTAGCGCAATGTCCAAAACTGGAGTGACCGTCTGGGGAAGCCAGATGTTGGATTGAAGTGTAAAATGAAACCTGATGTATTGACTTCCGTATTAGTAGACATACTAATATGTTAGGAGGGGACTGCGAATGAAATGCCCAGTATGTCATGATGTAAGGATGAGAGAAGTAGATAAGAATGGTGTCCATATAGATGTTTGTCCAGATTGTAAAGGCGTCTGGTTGGACCGTGGAGAATTAGACAAACTCATGTCGGGTGTACGTGAAGTGCGCCAAGAATACAATGAATGGCACCGTGATGATAATAATGAAAGATATGAAGACCATAGAAGAGATGATAGTAGAAACTCTTCAGATGATAGAAATTATAAACACAAAAAGAAGAAAAACTCAGTTCTTGATATGTTAAGTGATTTATTCTAACATATACTCGTAGAACGACGAGACCCTCAATCCTTGCGATTGAGGGTCTTATTGTATAATGATCACTTTTTGGGTAGAATATGCGCTAGAATGTACGTAATAAAGCAAAAGGAATCACTTAAGCGCACACAAGAGTGACAGATCATGGTATAATGAATATATCAGTCCAGTGTAGATCATCGATTGAGGAATAAGAAAGGTTGATGATAGAATATGCAAGAATTTGAAGATTGGAATCAAAAAGTGAAAAAAACATTTAATGCCACCAGTAATGAAGCGGTGTTAACTGTTACCGAAGCAGGGAACCGTTTAGGTCTCACGAAGGATCAAATGAAAGTATATGTAGAGAAGAACAAACTAAATAAAGTTCCGATTATGAGAAGTACCCATAGATATCTATTGCTCAAAAGTGAAATTGAGCAAATATTAGAGAAGGCTTAACAAGCACACTCCTGAATAGTAGGACAGGCTAAGACACCGGCTGAGGTGTCTTTTGTCTTTTTTATCACAATGGAGAAACTTTTGATTGAGTTATAACGTCTTAGATATTAAGATGAAATGTAATTAAGGGAGGTTTACTTGTATGAAGAAGTTTATGTCAGTCATTGTCTCCAGTATTCTGGTAATATCAGTATTGTTTCAGACGCAAGTGCAAGCAGCTACTCCAATTGGTGTGTTTATTAATGGGGTTAAGCTAACTACGGATCAGGATCCAATTCTGGTATCCGGTCGTGCGCTATTACCTTTGCGGGCAATCTTTGAAGCACTTGACGCGAATGTAGATTGGAATCAGAAGACGAAGGTCGTAACAGCGACTAGAGATGGCAAGACGATTGTCTTAAAATTAGGTTCCAAGACGGCGACGATCAATAATACAACGGTAAATTTGGATGTAACTGCTCAGATTATAAAAGGAAGAGTATTGGTTCCAGTTCGTTTTGTTAGTGAAGCACTCGGTGAAGTGGTAGATTGGAATTCTTCGACAAAAAAGGTAACGATTACAACAACCACGAAGGTCAATCCTGTATCCTATATCAATGCGAAAGTTATCGGTCATTCGGGAGATGGTCGTGACTTGCAGGTAAGTTTTCCTAAGGCAACGATGGAATCTAGTGTGAGTGAATATCGTGTTTTTGTCATCAAATCGGGATTGTCATCAACTTTTAATGTTGCAACAGCCTTAGTGAATAGAAATTATACATCGGTCCCAGTTCAAGGTAAAGATCTAACGGTAACGTTATCCTCCCAAGCTAAAGATGTGAGTGGAGAATTGATTAGAGTCAATCAATCTTACGTTGTGTATGTGTTGACTGTGGGTAAGGGATCCATTCCAAGTGTGCTTTCTAATGCATCCTCAACAGTGAATATTTCTAATAGTTCCTCGGTGGCAGCCGTAACTAATATGGTAGCTAGTGATGTGAGTAACTATGGCGATGGACGCGATATGTTGGTCAGTTTCAATAAAGTGGCCGATGAATCGAAATTAGGTTCATACCGCATATTTGTAGTTAAATCGAATAATGCTAGCAGCTTTAACGTTACTAAAGCTAATGCAGTATCAAGCTCTAACTATACGACAATCACTAAGAAAGGAACTAATATAAGTCAAGTTCTAGCATCCAATGCAAGAGATGTTGATGGTGTAACGATTAGGAATGGCGTTAGCTATCGAGTATTTGTCTTATCCGTTGGAACGGGGAGTTCTGTAGGGAATAATGCGTTGTCATCTTATTCATCAACGATTACTTTAGCTGTTAATACGGATGTAAATGCTGTTACGAATATTGGTGTAACAGACGTCAGCGATTATGGTGACGGCCGTGATTTACGGGTTACGTTTAATCGAGTAAATAATGAATCTAATATTAGTCATTATCGTATTATGGTTGTGAAGTCGGGCAATGCGGGTAACTTCAATCTATCATCAGCCAATGCGGTATCCAGCTCTAATTATACGTATGTTTCCAAAACGGGTAGCAGCATAAGCCAAGTTCTATCATCTAGTGCAAGAGATGTAGATGGTACAACAATTAGGAATGGTACGAATTATCGCGTATTCGTCTTGTCCGTAGGCACAGGCAATTATGCCAATACGAATGCGTTATCTTCTTATTCGAATGAATTGACATTGTGGAATAATAATAATAATGTTAGTCAAGTAACCAACATTAGTGCAACGGATGTAAGTGACAATGGTAATGGTAGTGACTTACGTGTGTCATTTAATCGAGCCTATGATGAATATAATATTAGCCATTATCGTATTATGGTTGTGAAATCGGGCAATGCGGGTAACTTTAATCTGTCATCAGCCAATGCGGTATCCAGCTCTAATTATACTTATGTTTCTAAAACAGGAAGCAGTATAAGCCAAGTTCTATCATCTAGTGCAAGAGACGTAGATGGTACAACAATTAGGAATGGTACGAATTATCGTGTATTCGTCTTGTCTGTAGGTAGTGGAAGTTATGCAGGTACGAATGCACTAGCATCCTATTCGAATGAGATTACCCTCGTTGGTGCTCTACCAGTAGCGGTAGCTCCTGTGACTAATATTGAAGCAGCGCCGAACGCGGATGGTTCAAGTTGGACAGTTAGTTTTACTAAGCCAATAAATCAAAACGGAATCTCTGATTACGTCGTGATGATGGTACCAGTAGGTCAGGTGAATTCATTCAATCTTGCGAGTAGTGTCTCTGCCGCAGTTTATGAGACGATCCCAGTGGGGAATAATCCAAATATAATAATAAGTATTGGATCCGGATTTACCGATGTTACTGGAAATGAGCTTAAACCAGATTCGGTTGGATACAATGTATTTATACTATCAAAAGCAGATGGTGTAAGAGCAACTGTTAATGCTCTAGCAGGATCGAACCGAAAGATTACATTTCCATAACTATCTGTAGAATCATTTCAACTGAACAATTACACCAAACAAGCCTTGGATCATATTCCAAGGCTTGTTTTTTGATCTAGCGAAGTAACATCCATTTGAGATGATATATAACAAATGTAAACCATCTTAATATAGATCGTACGTGGAGCAGTTACAGAAAGTATCGCTAGCATCAAACAGACCTTTAGTTATGTCATAACACGTCGAGTGGTAATGGGCACTTCAACGATGAATGCTGCTCCTTGTCCGAGTATGCTATCAACACGGATGATTCCGCCATGAGCCTCGACAATGGACTTTGTAATGGATAGTCCTAGACCTGCTCCACCATATTTACGAGTTCGGGATGAGTCACTACGATAGAAGCGCTCGAATAAATGTGTAAGATGATTCTCATGAATACCGGGACCGTTGTCTTTGATCGCAAGTTGCGCCTTGTTGCCTACAGTGACAAGAGTGATCATAATATTTCCGGTCTGTGAATCTGTATGCTGAACAGCATTTTGGAATAAATTCAAGATAACCTGTTTTATTTTATCCGAATCGTATATCCCTTGAACTTCGTCTGTTAAATGGATGTTAATACTACGGTCGCCTGCGAGAATCTCAAGTTGTGGCTCCATTTCTCGAATGAGTTCATCCAAGGCTATCACTGTTAACTGAAGCTGAGGCGAGCGGTCTATCTTAGCTAATAACAACAGATCCTCAACTAATTTATTCACTCGTCTGGACTCTCCATGCATGCTGTTCAAAGCACTCTTAAGCTGTTCAGGATTTGCAGCTGCACCGCGGAGCAGCACTTCCAAGAAGCCATGTATTGAAGTCAGAGGTGTTCTCAGTTCATGTGAAGCATCTGCAATGAAACGTCTCATTTGTTCGCGTGCCTCTTTCTCTGCTTCGAATGAAATTTCCAACCGTTCTAGCATCCCATTAAAAGAAATCGACAATCGTTCAACTTCCTCTTGACCTTGATGAACGGGAAATCGTTCAGCCAAATTGCCCACGTCGGTTACTTCAACCGCCTTGACGATATTGGATAAAGGAACCAATGTGCGAAGAAGAACAGGCAAGTAAAGGGCAGCTCCAGCGACTAAGGCAATGGCGGATAAGCTGATAAATATGAGTAACTGCTGTAGCACCTGTTCTTGTAAGGGTGCGGTATTCGTACCCATTTGAAGAATGCCGTATGAATCGTTAGGTGGTCCTATAGATCTGAATACAACTAATTGTTCGATACCGTTCTGATTCTGGACAATCTTGTAGGTAGTGTCCCTATTAGGATTGGATCCCTTTAGGAAAGACTCATATTCTTCTGTTGGGAGAATGGGTGAGATGTTATTGTTATTACTTCCGGAAATATCAGTATAGACTCCAGCAGAACTTATCCAAGCTAGTGATATATCCGGCATGAAGAGGAATGCATCTCCACCTGGACGATCGATGAGGCGGGCATTAATTGGGTTCCTAAGGTTTGGGAGAGCGCCAGAATCCGCCTGCATAAAAAATTCCCGTGGCATCGATTGCATTTGTGCTTCCATCGTTTCTGCTTGTTTCCGATAGATGAAATTCTTCATCACAATAAACTGTAATAATCCCACCAATAGCAGAAGGATAGCCATAATTAATAATGAGCGGGTTAGAAGCTGGAATCGAAGAGATTGAGGGGCGAGTATCATTTTCAATCGGACAAACCATGCCCTAATCATGGCAGATCAATTCGGTATCCGGCACCTCTAAAGGTACGGATGAGCCGATGCTCCTTATCATTCAACTTTTCACGCAGAGAACGAATATACACTTCAACAATGTTGTCCTCTCCTCCAAAGTCATAACTCCATACAGCGTCAAGAATTTTAGCCTTACTGAGTACGATGCCATGATTAATGACCATAAATTTCAGAAGCTCATATTCTGTGGGTGACAGCTCCAATATTTTTTGATCATAAATAATTTCTTTTCTTCGATCATCGACTTGGAAGGGACCTAGAATGACTTCTCCTAATAAGCTCGGAAATTGATTGCGTAGTCGTGCTTGAATTCGGGCTAATAGCTCATCGAAACTGAATGGCTTCACCATGTAATCATCCGCTCCAAGAGTGAGTCCCTTGACCCGATCATCTATGTCGTCTTTAGCAGTTAACATAATAATAGCTACAGTATATCCAATCTTCTTAATCATTCGACAGGCTTCGAATCCGTCAATACCAGGCATCATAACATCAAGAATGACAACATGGGGCTGGAAGTCATGTGCCAAAGTGACCGCACTCATTCCGTCTGAAGCCGTTTTTACTTCATAACCTTCGTTGACCAAACCGATTTCTAGAAATTGTAATATATGAGGTTCGTCATCAACAAGCATGATTCGTATACCTTTAACTGTATTCATTCATTCATTCACCTTCCCTGTGGCAGATCCATCTGCTCATCTTATTATCCACTTTCATGCTGAAATTACGCTGAATGGATACTGAAATCTAGCTTAATCATAGCATGAGGCTGCATCTTTCAGATAATGATCCATTGATTGTCATGATGATTTCAAGTGTGCTAGGTACATTGAAAGTAATGGTAACTTCATGTTTATGGACGAGTATCATAATGCAATATGTATTATTGCATTATAATACTTTTATCCCAATTAAAATCATATAATTACATTATAAATCGATGATGATCTATGACTTATTTCATAGGTCAATGTATCGTTGTTAACCGAAGTACATGTTGCTATAATCTTCAATACATATGAAGCGTAATGTTATACAGAGATGTCGATATTTTCACAAAAGTGTTTTCTCTGAAACATTGCAATGCTATCCTACAGAATTAGTGAATAATAAGACTAAATCAGGAGGTTAGAGGATGTTCAAAAAGATACTAAGTTTATGTCTAGTTGCCACGTTGGTTATTCCTTTTGTAGGAGTTGGCAACAACGACGCAGATGCGTCTAACAAGGGGAATTCGAGCAATGATAATTCGAAGAAAGCCTTCACGAATGTCGAGTCCTATGAATGGGGGAGAGCAAAGGTAGTGGGGGGAGGTTTTATACCAGGAATTATTTATAATCAAAAGGAGAAGGACCTCGTATACGCTCGGACAGATATGGGTGGTGCTTATCGCTGGAACGCTACTACTAAATCCTGGACCCAATTAATGAACTTCGTAAGTTTTGATGAGTGGAATATGTTGGGTGTTGAGAGTATGGCGACGGATCCAGTGGATACGAATCGTCTATACATTGCTTCAGGTACATATACTAACGATTGGACCACTATGAACGGCGTTCTATTACGCTCGACAGATAAAGGAGATACTTTCGAAAGAACGGAGTTACCTTTTAAACTGGGTGGTAATATGCCTGGCCGTTCGATGGGTGAGCGACTTGCGATTGATCCGAACAATAATAAAATTATATATTTAGGTACACGTAGTGGAAATGGCCTATGGAAAAGTACAGACTACGGTAAAACATGGAATCAGGTTAGGAGCTTCCCTTCAGTCGGAAACGTGAAGGATTATTACAATGATGAGCTTGGCGTAGTCTGGGTTACATTTGACCCTACCACGGGGTCCCGTGGAAAGACGACACAAACCATTTATGTAGGTGTTGCAGATACGAACCAAAGTATTTATAGAAGTAGAGATGGTGGTCAGACGTGGGAAGCCGTTCCTGGTCAACCAAGGCAAGGATACTTACCGCACCACGGTGTATTATCTTCAAAAGGTCAGCTATTCGTTAGTTACACGGAAGAAGTAGGCCCGTATAACGGAGGAAAAGGATCCCTATGGAAATTCAACTCAATATCGGGTGTGTGGACGAATATTAGTCCTACAGGAAATACTGATAATGCGTATGGTGGATTAGCCGTTGATGCACGGAATCCGGAAACTATTATGGTTGCCACAATGAATAAATGGTGGCCGGACGAGATTATTTATCGCAGTACAGATGGCGGTACTACATGGAAGTCGCTTTGGACACTGGATTACTCGAAGGATCCAGTCCGCGATAATCAATATACCTTAGATTACTCTTTGGCACCCTGGCTTGATTGGGGTGAGAAGAAAAGTCTCCCTGAACAAAATCCGAAATTAGGATGGATGATCGGTGACCTTGAGATTGATCCTTTCAACTCCGATCGTGTTTTGTATGGAACGGGAGCGACATTATTTGGATCAAGTAATATGACAGCGCTAGATAAAGGACAGAAGGTTAACATTTCGGTGCAGGCAAATGGGATTGAAGAAACGGCCATTCTAGGCTTAATTAGTCCACCAACAGGAGCCTCTCTCCTTAGTTCTATGGGAGATATCGGCGGATTCCGCCATGCAGATTTAACCAAGGCACCGTCGATGATTACGAATCCAACTATTGGTACGAGTACGGATCTAGATTATGCAGAATACAATCCTAACATTGTTGTACGTGTTGGGAATGCAGATGGTAGAGCTGCGAGAATGGGTGTATCCACAGATAATGGGGTCACTTGGAGGCCAGCGAGCAACGCATGGGCACCGCTAGAAGGAGATACAACTCAAGGAGGGCATGTGGCAGTTGGATCTGACGGTAGGACTATCGTATGGAGCCCATCTAGTTCCTCCAATACATTATCAAGACCTGTAAGCTATTCAACGGATCTGGGTGCAACATGGAAGACCTCAAGGGGAATCCCTGACAAGTCTAGAGTGTCTTCTGACCGTGTGGATCCTAATAAGTTTTACGGATTCTCCAATGGTACATTTTATATCAGCACAGATGGTGGAGTAACATTTAACGCATCTCAGGCTAAAGGTCTGCCAACAACGTTAACTAGTAATTTTAAAGCTATGCATGGTGTTGAAGGAGATATCTGGATCGGAGCAGCTGCAGATAACTCACATCCTGAGAATACCTTTGGTCTTTGGCATTCTACTGACTCTGGCAAGACGTTTACGAAATTGAGAAACGTTCAAGAGGCGGCCACTATCGGATTTGGTAAATCTGCACCAGGTAAGAAATATATGTCTCTGTATTCATATGCTAAGATTAACAATAAATATGGTGTGTATCGTTCGGATGATGTGGGCGTGACATGGATAAGAATTAATGACGATAAGAACCAGTTTGGTGCTGCTAACTCAACGATTACCGGAGATCAAAGAGTATATGGTCGTGTATATGTAGGGACGAATGGTCTCGGAGTTGTTATTGGGGAACTACAGAGTCAGAAGGATACAAACGGCCCTGTAATAAATATTACGAGTAGTAACAAAGCGGTAAATAATAAAAACTATGTTCTTTCCGGTACCATTAATGAGCAAGTGAAGAACGCCATTATTTCTATCAAATACAATGACAAGGCAATTATATCAAAGGTTAATAATGGAAAGTTTAATGAGAAGTTTACGCTTGTTAAAGATAGGAATACGTTTGTCATTGAAGCTACGGACCTTGAAGGAAATACAACAACGAAGACGTTTATCGTAGAGTATAATTCTAAACAGGATAGCAAGCCAGATAAGGACCATAGAAACAATAAAGATCATAAAGGCAATAAGGATCACGGTGGTCACAAAGATAAGCATAAATAATATATAAGGTAGACACTAAAGACCCCTATGAGCGCTAAAACGCCAACTAGGGGTTTTCAGTGTGAATTTAGGAAGGTGTTTGAGCCTTCACCTTCTTTATAATCTCGCTAATTTGTTGTTCGAGGGACAATACTTTTTGTTTATGTTCTATGACCTTCTGAGCATGTGTGTTTAAGGCTTCAAGGGATTTCAAAGTGGGGTTTACACTCCCAATCTTAATCGTTTGCTTGAAGGTTGTAGTTTCAGTAGTAAATTTCTTTTGAGAAGTGCTGGCTGCATTTTTGGCTGCTTTGATCTGTACTTTGAGCGGAGCGATACCGTCAAGCATTCCACGAAGTTTCTTTTTTGTTGCCGCAGTATTACTTTTGGCTTTTGTGAGTAGACTTTCTTTGTTTCGTATATCTGAGCGTGCTAACTGAACGGCTATCTTCATGTTTTCACTTTGGGATAGAAGAAGTTTGTAGAGGCCTTTATTACTTAGCTTCTTTGCCGCAGCCTTCTGTAAATTGAGGGACTCCTGCATACTAAATAGCGGTTTATATCGATCTCTTGTTTGTGTAAGTTGTGTTTGCAATGTAGCGAGTTTATTGGAATCAATAAGTTGTATTTGCTTCTTTAATAAGATTAATGCTTCTTCATTCGTGTAGTGGAGATCTTTGATCTTCTTGTCCCAATCCTGACCCTGCTGTTGTAGCTTTAGAACATTGGAATAACGATTGTTCATCATTGTGGCGGTTGTTGAATTAGTGGCTGCAGTCATTTTATCGAAATTGGTTTTTGCGGAAGGTGTTAATTCGAAAGGTGCAGCCAATACCGACGTGGGAAGAAGGGTAACCAAGATAAGGGTAAGGAATAATACGGCTAGTCTCTTAATCATATTCATCGTTATAACCTCCTGAAATAAATGGATAAACAAAAAGCACCTGCAAGAAGGGCGTGAATAGGCCATTCTTACAGGTGCTTCCTGTTTCCGAATTAAAAATACGAACTAATTCCCATAAATATACATGATATCTAATGAGGAGTCAACCCAACTTTTCAGCTTATTTCGAGAATTTGCTAGGCGTCAGTAGCTAGAATTTCTGAGAAATAAAGCGACATATGGGGTATAGGGTTACGATTATATAATTGTTTAATACTGGATTTTCATTTATAATGATAAACAATCAAACAGCCATTTGAATGTTGAGGTGCAGTGATGAATAATAAATGGAACAAAATGATCTATAAACTTGGAGCCCCAGTGTACGATAGGTTTTTTAACTCAGGACTTTTTTTGAATGCGAGAAGAAGGGTGTTTCAGGATCTATCCTTACGCAATGGACAGCAAGTTCTATTTGTTGGAGTGGGAACGGGAGCCGACTTGTGTTTTTTTACTGAGCACGACATTCAAATAACAGCGATTGATATATCATCTTCTATGCTTTCTCAAGTCAAGGGGAAAATAAATGATCAAATGCATGTCAACCTTTATGAAATGGATGCTCAGCAGTTACAATTCCCTGATCAATCATTTGATCTCGTCGTCGCCAATCTCATTCTTTCCGTTGTACCTGATGCGAACCAATGCATGAAAGAAATAATACGTGTGACCAAGGAACAAGGGAGTATTCTTATTTTTGATAAATTTGCACCTAGAGATAAGCGACTTTCCTTTGGGAAAAAATTAGTTCGTCCACTGATTTCTTTATTAGGAACTGATATTGGACGGAATTTTGAAACGATCATTGAACCATTCAACAAACACATAAATATTATGGAAGATTGCTCCGTATTATTTAATGGGATGTACCGAAAGATCAGCATGGAAAGAGTGAGATAATGAAGTGGGGGTTACTTCTTAAGCAACGTACATCATAAAATTAAGAAGCTATCCGTCTGTGGAAGAGCAGACATTCCCTCTCATATGAACAATATAGCGCCGCATGATCGAAGAATCTCCGATCATGCGGCGCTATATTTCTTCTATACTAACGGTTATGAGCCACTATCTTGCCCCAATGTTTGTACCATTTGGAGTACCCGCTCCTTTTAAGTCACTACCGCTAACGAGACTTAGGAAATTGCCAAGGTTCGGAGAACCATCTGCATTCCGCGTGACTGTAGGAGTTAGGCTGACAAAGTCTGCTGAGCTTGCGAGAAGCCCCTTGGCGTTTACACTCTTGTTGTTTTTCCACCATACATTGGTGTTCTGCACATCAGTCCCACTAGTCTTGTCGCTCGAAGAACCCGCGAAGGATAAGTTGTTGGTAAATAAATGGGTTCCAAGGTCAAAGGCAAAGTTGCTTTGGCCGTTACTCCAGGAACTGTTATTATTCATTTGAATCGAACCAGGATTGCTATTGTAAGTGAATCCGTGTTTTTTGTTCTGGTATGCGATGCTGTTCTCTACAATATGATTAACCGCAATTTTCTCTCCGCCAAGCTTAAATCCGTTACCGTCACTATTTGACGTTGAAGTTCCGTTGGAAGTCTGCCCATTATGATGAGCAATACTATTTCGGATAGTGACAATCCCAATGGCGCCGGTCTCGGTCTTGGAGTATAAATCCCAACCATCGTCAACGTTATAAGCGGCGATACAACCGTCGAATACGTTACCTGGTCCTACAGTTAGTTTGGCTGCGAAACCATCTGCATCCTCCCCATTATCGGGATCGTAATTATTATGAGAATAAGAGTTGAGAACGAGGTTATTAGTTGGCCACTCACTGTATCCGGCTGTGGAAGCATACCGTCCGATTTGCACTCCTGTATCCCGATTATGATGTGTCTCTACATTCTCGATTCTATTGTTGTTGCCACCAACGAATATACCATTGTCTCCAGCGCCCATTACCTCGAGCCCTTTAACCGTCCAATAATGTCCGAACAGCTGTAGTCCTCTATTCGTTGAAGCAAAGGCTTGTGAAGAGAAATCAAGAACGGGTACTTCGCTTCCGTAGGCAACAAGCTTTTTATTGGCATTGGAGGTCCCGTTGTTACCTCTTTCTATCGTAACCGTGGATGATAAGTTATATGTTCCTCCACGCATATATATCGTTTTTCCTGCTGCAATTTGGGCAATAGCAGAATTCAATGTGGTTGGACTTGAGATGGTGCCGGGGTTACTTGCTGAGCCATTGGGTGCAACATACAGATCACCCTCTGCCGGTTGAGGATTTGGATCAGGGTCTGGCTCAGGATTAGGATTTGGATCTACGGGTGGAGTTATTCCTCCGTCTGTTACCATGACATTATCGAAATTTGCAACTGTCTTGGCAGATACGAATCCTATAGCACCAGAGGATAGGCTTGAGTCGGTTGCCGTCAATTGGAGTTGATCATTTACATACATATGAATAGTATCTCCTACCAATTCGAGCTTCACGTTATACCACACACCGGTAGATAACGTATATGCCTTGGAGATAAGGGTTGATGATGACCCCCCTACCTTTTTACGGATTTCGAGTTGACCGCCACTTTTATTATAAAGGGATGCTGCGTAATAATTATTACCATCCTTATAACGTCCTGCTACATAGGTACGATTAGTGCCGTTGAAATTATCTATCTTAACATCTGC
Organism: Paenibacillus sp. Y859; assembly: GCF_056786405.1. Classification (NCBI taxonomy): domain Bacteria; kingdom Bacillati; phylum Bacillota; class Bacilli; order Caryophanales; family Paenibacillaceae; genus Paenibacillus; species Paenibacillus sp. Y859. Next base: position 20,162 of record NZ_JBXCIZ010000019.1, read on the forward strand.
TTCTACAGTGAAGTCGCTCCAAGATTGGCTTCCTACTGATGTCCGTCCTTCACTTGTACTTGATTGAGAATAGACATAAGAGCCACTATCTTGTATAACTGACCAACTGCCAGTCGTTGGAGCCCAGTCATTAGCATCACCGTCGTTGAAGTTATCGCTAAAAGATGTAGCGGCGGCTATAGTACCTAACGTGAATAAAGGAATAGTAAGGGATAGGCAAAGAGTTAAAAGGGTCGTTTTCAGCCTAACTTTATAGTTTTTCTTGGGGGTATTCGGTTTCATAATGATCTCCTCCTTATTGTTCGGACTGATCTTCATTATGCTTAGAGCATGGTTGTGATTTCCCGATCTGAATGAAACTCATTCACCTCCTTGATGACATGTCATTCCACCAGTTGGCTTGTACGAGAACAAATCATGATGAGAGATGGATGTTAAGGTAATCTTAGTGAAATAAAGGAATTACAACAATAATCATTTTTACATATATTAAATTTTAATGTATTTAAAATCCAATAAATGAGTAAAAAGGGTCAAACTTAATCAAATGAACTTTTCAAAACTTCAAAAAGTGAACGGAGAAATTAGAATGATATATAATAGTAGATACGAAGATTGGAAACTGAGGTGGATAACAATATGTTAGAGAATATTGATGGGTACGTGATAGATCTAGATGGAACAGTATACAAAGGCAAACAGGCTATTGATGGAGCATTGGATACGATTGCTTATTTGAAATCTAAGGGCAAAAGAATAGTGTTCTTAAGTAATCGTGGCAATATATCGAGAAAGATGTGCCATGATAAATTGCTAGGAATGGGAATTAAGGTTCAAGAGGAAGAGATTCTGTTAACATCTACTGTGACAGCGAACTACTTAAGAAACCATGATGAAGGTTGTCAGGCATGGGTTCTAGGAGAACAAGGACTACGAGATGAATTGGAGTTGGCTGGAATTAAGCTAGCAGAGAAGCCGGAATCAGCAGATTGGCTAGTGATTACATTACATGAGACCGTTACGTATAAGGAATTGAATGAGGCCTTTCGAGCTGTACGTCATGGGGCGCGGATTATCGCGACGAATGCGGATAAGACATTTCCAGGTGATGAAGGAGATTCAATTGATGTAGCGGGAATGATCGGAGCGATAGAGGCTTCGACAGATCAGAAGGTAGAGGTTGTTATTGGTAAGCCTTCAACTCTAATGGCTGAAGCGGCACTTGAGGCGATTGGGCTACCCGCTGAACGCTGTATGATGATTGGAGATAGCCTAGTATCTGATATAGGGCTCGGCAAGAATGCGGGAATGATGACTGCACTCGTATTAACAGGTTCCGTGAATAGAGCAGAAGCAGAAGCCAGTAGTGTGACGCCGGATATGATCTGGAATTCACTAGGTGATGTGATAGATATTTTAGAAAATGAGTCTACTAGTCCAAATATATGAGGGGGTCACCTATCAATGACACAACAGCAGTTATCCGATTATTGTATACGAAACGAACGAGAGACTGAAATAGCCTTACTTGCAGATCGACTAGCTATCAAATTCGCAGAACGTGCATCCAAACATGATAAGGAAGGCTCATTTCCCTTTGATAATTTCACAGATTTACGTGATGCGGGGTATTTAAAACTAACGGTACCGAAGAAATATGGTGGGGAGGAACTCTCTCTCTATGAAATGTTGTTAGCGCAAGAAAGAATTGCTCGTGGGGATGGATCAACTGCTTTAGCTGTTGGTTGGCATATGGCGCTTATACTGAGCCTTCGCTATACGAATCGTTGGTCTGAACAACTGTTCGCACGTTTCAGTGGAGAAGTGGTTCAAGATGGTGCTGTTATTAATCATTTTGCTAGTGAACAGGCGACGGGAAGTCCTACTCGAGGAGGTAAGCCCCAGACTACAGCAGTGAAGGTAGCTGGGGGTTGGTCTATTAGTGGACGCAAAACTTTTAGCACGCTCAGCCCGATTGTTGAACACTTTACGATCTCAGCAGGAATTGAAGGTAGCGATGAGGTAGGCGAGTTTTTTGTTAGGAAGGGACCCGGATTTAGCTTGGAAGAGACTTGGGATACACTAGGCATGCGTGCTACAGGAAGTCATGACGTTATTCTAGATCATGTATTCGTCCCTGATGAAGAAGTGATCAGCTTGTCCGTGAAAGAGAAGAAACGACAAATGAAGGAGGATGGCGAGGGATCGCTTCTGCATATTCCAGCCTGTTATATCGGTATTGCTTATGCAGCTCGTCATTTCGCAGTGAACTTTGCCAATAACTATAAGCCGAATAGTCTACCAGGACCGATTGCAGAGCTACCACGTATTCAGCAACAGATTGGGGAGATGGAGGCTGATCTCATTACGGCACGTACACTACTATATTCTGTAGCTGATCGTTGGGATCGAGACCCAGGGGGACGTGTAGCGCTTAAGCCAGATTTGGGTCTCGCTAAATATATCGTAACCAACCATGCGATTCGTATCGTAGATAAAGCGATGCGAATTGTTGGAGCAAGTAGCCTTTCAAGGAATCTACCACTGGAAAGAATGTATCGTGATGTTCGTGCTGGACTACATAACCCACCGATGGATGATATTGTCTTACAGGTCTTGGGTAAGCGAGCACTTCAAGAATAACCTTGAAAGGGGTTTCAATATGAAGAAGCTATGGCTTGTGTATATGTTACTTATCGGAGTCTTCATAGTCTATGTATTGAATTATAAGCAGCAGACTCAATCAGTTGATCCATGGGATTCAGTTGGTCTACGCGGTAATATAGAGGATACGTACGTTATGGTCACATTTCAGATTGGCATTGATTATTGGAAGAGTGTGCTTAAAGGCTTCGAAGATCGGGCAGAAGAGTTGAATGTTTCTGTCGAATATCGTGGTTCAACACAACATGACGCGAATGAACAAGTAACAGTACTGGAACAGGTCATTGCGAAGAAACCAGCGGGCATTGCTATCTCAGCTGTGAACTCCGAGTTGCTTACAGCTACGATCAACACAGCAGTTGAAAGTGGAATACCGGTTGTATTGTTTGATTCTGGAGCTCCGGGCAGTAAGGCATATTCCTTTCTGGGAACGAATAATTACAATGCAGGGATCGAAGCTGCACGTACGATGGCGGAAATGACTGGAGCTAGTGGAGAAGTCGCCATTGTTACAACGCCCGATCAGCATAACCATCAGGAACGAACAGATGGATTCTGTGATACGATCACAAATGATTATCCTAATATGAAGGTTGTTGCTGTGAAAGATGGCCGCGGTAACCAAATCTCATCGAGACAGGCAGTTGAGGAAATATTATTCCAATATCCGAATCTAACGGGTATCTTTGCTACAGAATCAAATGGTGGCATCGGTGTAGCTGAAGCGGTAGAAGCACATAAAGGAAGCGGAACTCCGCCCCGGATTATTAGCTTTGATACGGATAAGGGTACCCTTGACCTTGTAAAGGATGGCACGATCTCTGCGACGATGGCGCAAGGGACATGGAATATGGGGTACTGGTCATTGATGGAGCTATATCAGCTTCACCGCGATCTTACTGCTGATGCTTCCGTATATATGAATAATAAGCCTGTGCCTGTTCCTGATTCGATGGATACCGGGATTGATGTGGTGACAAAGGCTAATGTTGACAATTATTATGCCAAGTAAGTGCTGCTTCACAGGAGGAGAACAATGAGGGGTAGCCGCAGATTGACGATGGATAAGTTGAAACTGAATAATATACCCATACGATATAAGTTGATCATACATTTTCTATTGATTAGTATTCTGCCTGCCATCGGCTTAGGGCTTCTGATCGGTTGGACGGTTGATCGGATTGTAGAAAATCAGAGTAATGAGAATACAATGCAGTTGATTGGGAAAGTGAATATAGCTTTGGAGAATGATGTAGAGAATCTGCAAAAGATTACTTATCTCATTTCGTTTGACCCGGGTGTGCAGACCTTTTTGAAGGGCAAGATGGGTGGGACTTCTGTAGAGCGTAGCGCCACAGTGAATGGTGAATCTACCGAATATAATATCCGTAAGTTTCTGCAAGGTTTTACGACACTTAGCTCCGAAATTGCTGGAATTATGGTTGTAAACAGTGACGGAGAATTCATTAGTAATGAGATGTATACCCGTTCAGACACTCTTCTAACGGATGAAGATTGGTATAAGGAAGCCGTGGATAACAAAGGGATATTCAAAATTATCGGTCAACCCTATGGACGTGCTGTCATGTCTCATGTGGATTACAAGGAGAGTGAGGTCGTCTCGGCTGTCCGAGCCATTATTGATCCAGAGACTCAGGTCGTCGAAGGTGTTGTTCTAGTGGATTTGAAGCTTCGAGTTATTGCTGAGACGGCTCGTGATGTTACGCTTGGGAAGACAGGATATCTAACAGTGGTCGATAGTAGCGGAGATATAATCTACGCACCTTTGCATCCTTTTATGAAGAATATTCCAACAGAACTATTCACTGAGACTTCAGGAATCACCTCGGAAAAGGTTGACGGACGTCATTTGCAGCTGATATACAGGTCTTCCCCGTTTACGACTTGGACGACTGTGGGCGTATTTCCGATGGAGGAATCTGCTTATAGTGTTCGAGAGATTACCTTTAATGTTGTCGTTTTTGTGTTCGTAGTCTGTATGTTGGGTATGACAGCCTCATTTTATTTGGCAACTTCCATATCTCGTCCTATAGCGCAGTTGATGTCCTTTATGAATAAAGCGCAATCTGGCGATTTAACGATACGTTACTGGGGAAAACGTTCAGATGAGATCGGGATGCTGGGTAGAAGTTTTAATACGATGCTGGCTCAGATTAGTCGACTGCTGTCTTTGACAGAACTTCAGGAGCGGCAGAAACGTGAGGCGGAATTACGTAGTTTGCAGGCGCAGATCAAGCCGCATTTTCTATACAATACACTAGACACCATTCATTGGATGGCTCGTAACAAGGGTGCAGAAGATATCGCTGAAGTTGTCCAATCTTTATCTCGACTCTTCCGTCTGGGTCTGAGCAAAGGAAGTGACATTATTCCACTGGCTGATGAACTCGAGCATATTGTCAGCTACTTAAGAATTCAGCATGTTCGCTACAGTAGTAAGCTGACCTATAGCATTGATGTCGATAATGAGCTTGAGGAGCTACATGTATTGAAGCTACTGTTACAGCCGATCGTGGAAAATGCTATTTATCATGGTATTAAGGAACGTCGGGGTCCGGGACATATCGCAATTGAAGTAGCGGAACGAGAAGGCGACCTGTACTTGACGGTACGTGATAATGGAGCAGGTATGTCGCCGGAGCGGCTTACGATGCTTAGACACAGTCTTGATATTGGAGGTATAGACAATCAGTCTAATGAACTGGACAACCCTAAATCGAATAGTTCCAGTAGTGGATACGGGATTGTTAACGTTCAGGCGAGGATACGTCTTAACTATGGTAAAGAATATGGGATAAGTATCGAGAGTGAACTAGGATTGGGGACAACTGTCATTGTTCGCTATCCCATCGTCCGGGATGGTTACAATATATATAAGAATGGTTAGAGAGCTTGGTCATACGGAGGAGCAATGATATGAATAACTGGAAGGTCATGATTGCAGATGATGAGTCTATTATCCGTGAGGGGATTAAGCAATCTGTTGATTGGGAGGGGCTTGGGCTGCAGATTGTTGCAGAAGCCGAGGATGGTGAGGAGGCGTTGGAACAAGCGCTTCTACATTCCGTGCATATCGCACTAGTTGATCTTAATATGCCCATTATGCATGGAATTGAGATGATGAAGAGATTAAGAGAGCAGCTCCCCTGCTGCAAAATTGTAGTCATTACAGGCCATGATGAGTTCACGTATGCGCAGGAATCTATTCGATTGCAGGTGAATGACTATATTCTGAAGCCTGCCGATCCGAAGCAGTTGATGCAGGTCATGCGCAGACTTCGGGATGAACTAAATCAAGAGAAGCAGCAGAGCCAGCATCTGGTGCAGGCATCTAAGCAAATCTTGAAGAACTTTCCGCTGTTACGCGAACGTTTTTGCCAGGAATGGCTTGATGGCAACCTGAGTCAGCAGGAAATTAAGGAGCAACTCCATTTTTTGAAATTACCGCAAGTTCGACCTGAACTATTAGGCATTATCCGCTGGAGATGGGAAGTACAGAACTCTGGGATGAAGGAGAATGAACGGCAGTTGTTTCTGTTTGCAATTGAGAATATCACGATGGAGTTGTTGAACGACTATTCCCATGTTATTTTCCGTGATTCAACAGGTCTTATCATTATTCTTCTGTGGGAGGGTGCCGCCGAGGCGATGTTAGCACGGGTAGAACAGGAAGTGCGCACTAATCTGAAAATTGCCGTAGAAGTCGGTATAGAACCTGTAAATGAGGACCTTACGGAGTTGTCCACGACTTATCGTAGATGTAGAATCACCTTATCCAAAGAAGTACCGCTAACCCCGGTCGTTCGAAGAGCTAAGCAATATATGCTGGAGAATTACAGCGAATACGGCTTGACGTTAGAATCTATGGCGGGCATGTTGCAAGCATCTCCGGTCTATCTTAGTAGGCTGTTCAAGCAGGAACTGGGTACTTCCTTTGGTGCTTACCTGACACAGATCCGAATTCGGAAAGCGGCACAGATGTTGAATTCTACGGATATGAGTGTGCATGAGGTAGCGGGGCGGACAGGCTACGAGACACAGCATTATTTCAGTACTGCCTTTAAGAAACAAACCGGAGTATCTCCCCTACAATTCCGTAAAGGTGTGATTCCGGAAGAAGATTCTTCATCTTAGAAGGGTCTTTTTTCTTTACCTATTTATGAAAGCGTAAACATAGGTTCGTTTTTTATAAAAAGAGTAGTTTTATTGTAAATACGGGTCGATCTTCACCTTGCTATACTCAAACTGTCAGATGAAGCAGATATTTCGTAATGACAACAGAATATAACAATCGTTCAGGGGGAATGCAGGGATGAAGAAATATTCATGGATCATGTTGATGATGGCGTTCGTACTTATGATATCCGCTTGTGGTAATGGAAGTGGTTCAAGTGGCAGTTCTAAAGAAACTAACGGTAAGATCGGTATTTCCATGCCCACGAAATCTTCAGAGCGCTGGGTAAATGACGGAAATAACATGGTGAAAGAGTTCGAGAAGTTGGGATATGCAACAGATCTGCAATACGCTGAAGATGTCGTCGAGAATCAAATCTCACAAATTGAGAACATGATCACGAAAGGTGTAAACGCGATTGTTATCGCTTCAGTTGATGGTGAGTCACTGACTAATGTGCTGCAGAAGGCGCATGATGCCAACGTCAAGGTCATTGCGTATGATCGCTTAATCAAGAAAAGTGAATATGTAGATTATTACGCTACTTTCGATAACTTCAAAGTTGGCGTACTTGAAGGTTCATATATTGAAGAGAATCTTGGACTCAAAGAAGGTAAGGGACCTTTCAACATTGAGTTGTTCGGGGGCTCACCGGACGATAACAATGCTTACTTCTTCTTTGATGGAGCGATGTCCATTCTGCAGCCCTATATTGATTCCGGTAAGCTTGTTGTTCGTAGTAAACAGTCGACGATGGCTCAGGTAGCTACACTCCGTTGGGATGGAGCAGCAGCTCAAGCGCGTATGGATAACTTGTTAAGTGCGAACTACGCTTCCGATAATTTAGATGCTGTACTGTCTCCTTATGACGGCATAAGTATTGGTGTACTCTCTTCACTTAAAGGGATTGGTTACGGTACAGGAGCTAAGAAGCTTCCGATAGTAACGGGTCAAGATGCTGAGCTAGCTTCCGTTAAATCAATTCTTGCTGGAGAACAGACACAAACGGTATTTAAAGATACACGTGAGTTGGCTAAGAAAGCGGTTGAGATGACTGAAAGTGTTCTCAAAGGTACAGAGGCAGAAGTAAATGATACAACAACGTATGATAACGGTGTGAAGATTGTACCCTCCTACTTGCTTGATCCGATCTCTGTTGATGCAAGTAATATAGAAGAGGTTCTTGTAAATGGTGGCTACTATACGAAAGAGCAACTGGGCAACTAATCGACTTTTGGTAGATATACGAATGATATGTAAGTGGTGGTGGCAGCCTTCAGAGGCTGCTTCCCTCTACCCGTATGACAGTCACAAGGAAAGCTAGGTGAGAAGCATTGACGGATTACATTCTGGAGATGAAGGGAATAACCAAATCGTTTCCCGGTGTCAAAGCACTTGGAGATGTTAACTTGAAGGTAAAGGAAGGCGAAATTCACGCTTTATGTGGAGAGAATGGCGCTGGCAAGTCTACGCTGATGAAAGTACTCAGTGGTGTGTATCCTCATGGCACCTATGAGGGAGATATTTTATTCAAAGGACAGGTTTGCAAGTTCAAAGATACTAAGGATAGCGAGAATCTGGGGATTGTTATCATCCATCAGGAACTAGCGTTGATTCCGTATTTGTCGATTTCGGAGAACATCTTCCTAGGCAACGAACAGGCCAAGCATGGGGTAATCAACTGGAACGAAACGACGGTGAAGACGATAGGTCTGCTAGAAACCGTCGGCCTTAAGGAATCGCCATTTACTAAGGTAAACTCGATCGGTGTCGGTAAACAGCAATTGGTAGAGATCGCTAAGGCACTCTCCAAGGAAGTGAAGCTGCTCATCCTCGACGAACCCACTGCGGCGCTTAATGAGGATGATAGTGAGAATCTGTTGGAGCTAATTCTTCAGCTCAAGAAACAAGGGATCACCTCCATTATCATTTCGCATAAATTGAACGAAATCGAGAAGATAGCGGATTCTGTAACGATATTGCGTGATGGGTTGACGATTGAGACACTGGATATGAAGAAGGATCAAGTTACTGAAGATGTCATTATTAAGGGTATGGTCGGTCGAGATATGACGCATCGTTATCCAGAGCGTACGCCAGACATTGGGGAGACGATCTTTGAAGTTCGTAGCTGGGAAGTATACCATTCGACACAATCGGGCCGTAAGATGCTTGATAACATTAATATGCATATCCGCAAGGGTGAAGTCGTCGGAATTGCGGGTCTGATGGGAGCGGGACGAACGGAGTTTGCTATGAGTGTATTCGGCAGATCTTACGGTAAACGTATTAGTGGTCAAGTATTCATCCACGGTAAGGAAGTTCATCTGACAGATATTAATAAGGCTATGGAGAATGGGTTGGCCTATGTTACTGAAGACCGGAAGCACTATGGACTCATCCTAATTGACGATATTAAACGTAACATTTCACTCAGTAATCTGAAGAAGATATCACGGCGTGGCGTCATTAACGAGAACGAAGAGGTACTTATCGCAGAAGAATACCGTAAGAAGTTGAACATCAAGACACCGAGCATTCTGCAAAAGACAGGTAATCTTAGTGGGGGTAATCAGCAGAAGGTCGTACTCAGTAAATGGATTGATACAAAACCGGATATTCTTATTCTAGATGAACCTACCCGAGGAATTGACGTAGGTGCCAAATACGAAATTTACTCTATCATTAATCAATTGGCGTCTGAAGGTAAAGGCATACTGGTTATCTCCTCCGAGCTACCGGAAATTCTCGGGATGTGCGACAGGATCTACATTATGAATGAAGGTCGAATTAGCGGAGAAGTGGCACGCCAGGATGCGACACAAGAGACATTAATGAAGTACATGACACGAAGCAGGGGGTAATATCGCATGGAAGCCATTAGTAAACTTTTCAAGAAAAACATTCGCCAATACGGCATGATTATTGCACTTGTCTTTATATCTATTTTCTTTCAGATCATGACAGATGGTATATTGCTTAAGCCGCTTAACGTCACGAACTTGATTCTTCAGAACAGTTACATTCTAGTATTGGCCATAGGGATGGTATTGGTCATTATTACGGGACATATTGATCTTTCTGTCGGATCGGTAGCCGCTTTTATTGGTGCACTATCAGCTATTATGATGGTAAATATGCAGATGAACCCAGTTCTTGCAGTCATTCTATCTCTGTTGATGGGTGCACTTGTGGGTGCGTGGCAAGGTTTCTGGGTAGCTTATGTCAAAATACCAGCGTTCATCGTGACTTTGGCAGGGATGCTATTGTTCCGTGGGCTAACGATGATCGTACTGAACGGGCAGTCGATTGCCCCTTTTCCGAAGTCATTCCAAAAGATCAGCTCCGGATTCGTTCCCGATTTCTTTCATGGAAGTACAATCAATCTGCTTACTATCGTTGTTGGAGTTATTCTGTCGATTCTGGTTATATACCAGGAGTATAAGAATCGTAAAGTTCAGACAAGGTACGCTTTCGATCAAGCATCTGTGTGGTTATCCAGTGCTAAGGTTGGAGTTCTTGTCATATTAATAAATTTATTCACCTACGTACTGGCTCAATATAATGGAATTCCAAATATTCTCGTAATCTTGTTAGTACTCATCATTATTTACTCCTTCGTCATGAATCGGATGACAATGGGTCGCCGAATTTATGCTTTGGGTGGTAATGAGAAGGCGGCAAACCTATCTGGTGTCAAAACCAAACGTGTAACATTCTGGGTATTCGTTAATATGGGTGTCATGGCTGCGTTATCTGGATTGTTATTTGCAGCACGTCTGAATTCGGCAACCCCCAAAGCGGGTGTGAACTTCGAACTCGACGCCATCGCTGCCTGCTTCATCGGTGGGGCTTCCGCTTCAGGAGGAATTGGTACTGTTGTCGGCGCCATCATCGGCGGCCTTGTTATGGGTGTCATGAATAATGGTATGTCTTTGGTTGGTCTTGGGGTGGACTGGCAGCAAGGAATTAAGGGTCTAGTGTTGTTGTTCGCTGTAGGATTCGATATTTATAATAAGTCGAAAACGTCATAATCGATCATGTATTCTATAGTTGAAATAAAGTAAACGGTAGTAAAGGCTCTTTCCAGTGATGATCATGGGAGGAGCCTTTCTTAGTATGGTGGCACATCTCGTCTAACGTTATAGGGCGAGGGTGATTATTATAATTTTTTTTAAGTAAATGCTCGAATTTCTAATGTTTTTGTCTTCATTTGCCGATAGTTAAAGTAACTAATAAGATTTGAAAAAGAGAACTGGAGGGAATTAACATTGTATATTAGATTCAAAAAAACCTTAATCATGTCATTAATCCTAATTATAAGCTTGGCTAGTGCGGGGACATCTTGGGCAGCTACAACGCCGAACTTGATTGGACTTGAAGTTTCCAAGAATGAAGTATTTCTTGAAATTGGTGGGAAAGAGACACTAACTACAACGGCTATTTACGATGATGGTACGAAGAAGAATGTCATCATCACGAACTGGGTTAGTAACGATGATACCGTTGCAACGATATCTAATGGTACGGTGACGGCTAAAAAGGAAGGTACTACCACCATAATTGGAAAGTACGGTGTGGAGGAAACTGACAGCATTGAAGTGACTGTCAGCAAAAAGGTGAAATCTCTAACGAAGAGCGTACAAAGTCTTGAGCTTCGTAAGGATGATAGTAAACAAATTGAACTAGAGGCGACTTATGTTGACTATGTTGGATCCGAGGTCGTTACGGATAAAGCGATTTGGTCCTCTAGTAATAATGATATTGCAACTGTTGTAAATGGTAACGTTAAGGCTCAAAGCGCAGGAATAGCTACGATCACAGCTTCCTTTGGAAACCAGACTGTTACATTAGAAGTAACGGTGGAGAACGTGAAACGACTAGACCTGGATGTAGAGCAGGTATCTTTGTTGCTCACAGATCCAAAGGATTCAAAGACCGTTACATTAACAGCTACGTATCCTGATGGGTCCCAAAGAGATGTGGCTGAAGATGCGAAATGGACAACAAGCAACAAGACCGTCGCAGATGTGATTAAAGGTAAGATTACTGCTTATGGAGCAGGAACGGCAACAATCACAGCTAGTTATGGCGCAGAGACAATAAGCCTTGAGGTTGAAGTTGACAAGACTCGTAAATTGGAAGTTGATACACAGAATGTATATCTGAGTCTTGTTACTGGGGGGATTGCTTCACAACAGCTTACTTTAACAGCTGTATATCCGGATAGTCCAGATCTTGATGTTACTAATCTAGCGACATGGACTACTAGCAATGCGTCCGTTGCTTATGTTAACAAAGGGAAAGTTTACGCTGAGGGTGTTGGGTCAGCGACGATTACTGGGAAATATGGGGATAAGAGTGTGACGGTACAGGTTGATGTTGACGTTCCACGTCATCTTGACCTTGAGGATAAAGTAGGAATGAGCGTTGGAGAGACTAAGACGCTAGAACTACATGCTGCTTACGCTGATATAACTGGTAAGACGGATGTAGCGGACAAGGCTGTATGGAGTTCGAGTGATGCGGCTGTCGTATTTGTATCCAACGGTAAGCTTACAGCGTATAAAAAAGGTGAAGCGACAGTTAGTGCCACTTATGGCGGAATCACAGTTACGACGAAGGTCAGCGTTGATATTCCTGTTTCAATATCGTTAGATGCTAAAACGATTGATATTAAGAAAGACAGTCCTTATCAAGCTAGCCTTATCGCTGTGTATGATACGAAGGATCCTCTTAAAAATATTGTTCTAACAAGTGAAGCAGAATGGAGCACGAGTGATGAGAAAATTGCTGAAGTAGATAGCGACGGACTGATTACTGGTGTTGCAACAGGAACGGCTACGATTACAGCACTGTATGAACAGACGAAGTACATCATGAAAGTAAACGTAGGCTTGGTCAAAGACCTTGAGGCAGATACTCATCTTATCGTATTGAGTGCTGGTGAGAGTAAAAATATCGAGCTTACGGCGAAGGATTCATCCGGTAATGATGAAGTATTTACAGGAGAAGATGTGACTTGGAAGTCAAGTAGTACTTCTGTAGCTGCTGTGAAAGATGGTAAAGTAACAGGTTATACAAAGGGTAAAGCTACAATTACAGCTGAATATGGTGGTCAGAAAGTGACTGTTTCAGTAGAAGTAGATATGGTTCAAAGTATCGAAGCGTCACATCAATCTGTATCATTAAAAACAGTTAGTGCTAGTTCTAAAGTACAACAAGTCAACATTATCGTGACATTCAGTGATGGTTCAACCAAGGATGTAACGGATTTGGCAGAATGGAAAACGGGCAATTATAAAATGGCGACAGTGAACAAAGGGAAAGTAACTGCCGTAGCATATGGCAAAACAAAGGTTACAGCTAAATATGCAGGTAAATCTATAAGTATTCCAGTGGAAGTCGACATGTTGAAGTATTTACAGACAGATAAAGTGAGTCTGAAAATGACAGTTGGACAGCAGGCTGATATCATTGCGACAGCAACCTTTACTGACGGAATCGATGTTAATGTATCTAAAGAAGCGTTATGGACTTCATCGAAGATTTTAGCGGTAACTGTTAAAGATGGCAAAATCAAAGCTAATGGAAAAGGTAAAGCAACGATCACCGTTAAATACGGCGGTAAGAGCACAAAGGTAGTTATCACTGTAGAATAGTTTTAAATAAACAGTAAAAGAGTGGGTCCTCTGTACAATACAGAGGACCCACTCTTTTTTTGAAATATAAGAAAGTATAAGTTCCCCTTGCTACACTATCTCTTATTCCACATTCTCCACTTCGAATACCGGTATGAACGTTAACTCATCCTGAATATAGATATCCACATACTTACGGAATATACCTATTACGGTAATGGAACCTCCATAAAAGTCATAATTTCCAGTAAGCTTTACGTAGCTATCGTCCATGATCGCATAGGCTTCACCATATCCAGGTTCGATAATCGTCGTACTGAATTTCACCTTTTCATGCATATATGAAACGAGCCCGTCCACTGATATATCAATGTAATCTTGCTGAACGCCAATGAAGGAATAGGTATCTCCAGAGCGTTGGTATATAGCTACTTGGCTAGCACCATCTACTGTATTTGGATTATCAACAAGAAGCTGGCCATTGCTATCGACTTCATAACCATCTGCATCGATCTGGAACAATGTAACCATTTCATTTGTCTGTATTTCAATGGCGGTAAATAACGCATTCCTTAAAGTGGATTCCCCTTGAATAAGAATGACTGGGAAATCCTTCGTACTGAGCGAGTCTTCGATGAAGATGTCCTGGATATTCCCCTCATATTGGAAGTTGCTATTTGATAATACCTGAACAGTATCATCCTTATTCAATCTTGCGAAGTAAATGGTATGTTGTTCATCCAGCGCAAGTACATATGCTAAAGCACCAAAACGTTTGCTTCCGCTACTTATAGAGGTGAATATGCCTGTTGGGTCGCTACTCTGTAGGATGCGGATCGGATCATGGATATTCCATGCTAGTTGTGCATCTTTTATCTCAAGGGCAGTATCTTTGTAGTCGGCAAGACCTTCGTATATGGCAATGGCTTTCTCAAATTCATTCTTGGATACGTTGCGTTTGGCCTCTTTCATCCATGTACTCATTTGTTTCGTAATGTATGAATCCACGGAAGATTTAAAGTTAGCGGCTTGGACGAAGATGTTATAGCTCTTTGCATGAGTTGCAAATATAGCATAACTTTCATTCGCAAGATCATTCTCTAAGAATGTCCTCGCTAAAGCGTCAGATTGATCCGTAATCCAGTCTGCTTGAATTTCATGGGCATCATAAAGCTTCAACATAGCTAATGATTCATCTAAAAGAGTCTGGTACTCACCACTCGCGGCTATTTGGGCCATTTTACGATGATCATAACCTTTGAATTTATCGTAAAGTTGCGTCTTCTTCTGATCTGAATCACCAAAGAACGCATCAGGGATGGTCAAGAGATTCCATTTGAAGGATTCATTACTATACTTCTTGGTATCAAGATTGTGCTCCAGTTGTTGATAGAAGACGGTCTTGAAATGTTGGAAATAGGCTGAGAAATCATTAGAAACGTCATATTTAGCAGAAAGTTGGCGATAATAGGGTTGATAAATGTTGCCTTCCTTCATATATATTCCCCGAAATGCTTCTAAGTCTTTATATACCGTCATCAGTATCTCGAAATCTTCATCATCGCTAGCACGTTTAGCATTCTTATCAATCTCGCTCAGTTTAGAATTAATTTCACTGATCGGGGCTAGCTCAACCAAACGCGAAGAAATATCTGCTTCCTTATACTTAATCGACTTGTTCTGGTGTGCTTTATGATACCAATCCTCCGCGGCGATGAGATCTTTAAGTGCGTACAGTCGATCTGCCTCGGTGACTGCAGATATCTTCTGCTGAATGTAATGAAATTTCATACCAATGAGAACCATCATACCTATACAACAACATATTAATAGTTTTTGCAGGGTTAACGCCCGTATCTTCGTCATAGTCTTATAGCCTCTTTAACTGTATTATTGGAAGTCAGGATCCCATTCATATAACTCACTTCGGATACTCGCCACCTCAGTCGCTAAATGGCCCCATGGGTGGTCAGGATATTGGCGAATCAACCGGTATAAGCGTAAGAACCGGTCTTTGGAAAGTCTACGAGCATAACGTTGAACGAATTCAGGGTAAGTCTCAACATATTTCTTCAATCGAACGGCTGCTCCAACGACATTCGTTAGAATTTCCAGGCCATGCTCCATTTTAAGTATATATGGCTCGTAGGCAAGAATATACCGGATTGAGCGGTTTTTGATCAGCTCTCTTTTTATTTTGGCAATTTCACCGATATAGGCGGCTAGATCGCTATCGAATTCATCTATCAGTAAAGGTTCAACCGCTAAATCCATATCTTTTCGAAGGATGAAAGATTGAAGTAATACAACTTGCTGTAGACGGATTTTATCGTTGTGAACGAGGGTACTGATCTCCCGTAACAGTTCATAAGTCAGTAGTTCATCATCTTTCAACGCGGCAACGGCTGTCTTACGATTGCTCTTCATATCTTCAAGAATGTGAAGCTGCTCTCGTTCGAATAATTTGTCTAGTGCGAAAGGGACTTCACTAGGAAGCATCTTCTTCTGTATGATCCACAGCAGAGCGATCAATAGGATAACGGCCCCAGCACATAGAATCATTTGCCCAAAGTTCTGGCTGAAGAAGATGCCAGTTAAACCAATGAGGAGCGCAATCAGTTGTTCATTTCGCATCTTCTTTTTTACAATGGATGTAGCCTTTTGAGTAACGGATATCAGTTTAGCTTTGCCACACACACTACATTGTTCTTCCCATAGTGCAGTGAAATGATGGCAATGGGTGCATATTCTCAACTTTTCATAGGCGTAACGCGTCTGTATATAGGGTCTTAAAGTAACAGGTCTCTTCTTAGTCATGATGCTCCCCCTTATGATTGATTAGGGAAAGTAGCCTTTGGTCGATTTCGTCGTAAGAAGGCGTGTATTTACGGTGTTTAAAGTAAATAACTGATTTAGTAGCAACATAAAGAATCAAAACACTTAAACAAACGTATACAATCATATTGGATTCCTTTCATATGTGGATCTGAGGCATTTAGCCTATATTGATTGAACTTTGGTGGGTTTAATTATATCATAATGTCATGGTAATGATAGGAAGTACTCTGTCAAGAAGCATGATATTATGGTAACAGATAACTTTTTTAGCGAAACTTAAGGGTTTCTTAACAGCTATTTAAGATTTATCACCTAGAGTTAAAATAGATGAGAAGTCAGTTCTCACAATGATCTCATAATAAAGGGGTATAACTATGTTTCGTAAAAAACAACTCTCACTCCGTATAATGATTGTCTTATCGTTATTACTGCTTCCGTATTCAGTTAGTATACAGGAAGCTTCAGCGGCCCAATCGTCTTCACAGATTGACGCTATGCTCGTTGTAGACGCAAGTAACTCGATGAAGAAGAGTGACCCAGATAAAATAGGTAATGAAGCTATGAAGATGTTTATTGATATGCTATCCGTTCAGGGAGATAAAGTTGGAATTATTTCGTATACGAATAAAATACAACGAGAGAAGGCATTGCTCGAGATTAAGTCAGCCGCTGATAAGGAAGATTTGAAGCAGTTCATTGACGAGTTAGATCGAGGTCCTTACACCGACGTCGCTGTAGGTATTAAGGAGGCCGTAAAAATATTGCTGCAGGGGGCAGATCCCACTCATGAACCGATGATTGTACTACTGGCTGATGGTAATAACGATTTCGATAAGGCTAAGAGTCGAACGGAGCAACAGTCTGCACAGGAATTAGAACAAGCGATTGCTGATGCGAATAAGAATGGCATTCCAGTATATACGATTGGGCTTAACGCCGATGGCAAGCTGAACAAGGAAGCTTTAGCTGACATATCCAACAAAACCGGTGGTAAGCCATTCTCTACCAATACGGCTGATGATCTACCGCAAATATTAAGTGAAATATTCGCGAGTCATTTGAAATTAAAGATTGTCCCCGTACAGTCTATGACAGGGAATGGAAGCTTTCAAGATGTCATAATTAATGTGCCGAATAATAATGTATTAGAAGCTAATATTTCTATCATGTCAGCTCTACCGGTAGAGGTCAAAATAACGGATCCTACAGGAGCAAGCAAGACGATTCCAGCGAATGATATTTTATATTCTAAGTCCAAAAGCTACTCTTTATTGAAGTTACTAACCCCAATGAATGGCGATTGGAAGCTTCAAGTGAAAGGTGTGGCCAAGGATAAGATCGATATTAATCTAGTATTCAACTACGATGTTGAGCTTGGGATGGATCCTCTTGCAAGCACTACGTATAAGAAGGGTGATAAGATCGATATCATCTCTTATTTAACAAGTAATGGGCAAAAGTTACAAAATAGCACACTTTATCAGAATATGAATGCTAAGCTAGTTGTTAAGGACATCGATAGTGGAGATACGAAAGAGATTGAGATGTCTAATACAGGTGATGGCTTTGAGGGGACGTATCAGGTAGCGGATCAGCATGATTATGAAATGATGGTTATCGCAGAGGATAAGAGCCTTTATCGCGAAACGCCTGTTGTGAAGATTAGTGCCAAGCCTAGTGGAGCCACTCCAAGTAAGCCAGCAGCAACACCAACACCGGAAGCGGGCAAAGATGAGAAGCCATTTCCGATCCTAGCGGTCGTAGGTGGTGTCATAGCACTCGCTGCAATCCTTGCGGCAGCTTACTTTATTCTAGCTGCTGTGAAGAAGGCAAACCGTGGATTTGTTGGACAGATGGTTATTGAAATTCGTGATGAGAATACTGGAGAGAAGACGTATCCACAATATAAGAAATTGAATGGATTTAAAGGGAAAGTGAATCTGCATCAGTTGCTACAGCTTGCACCTGAACTGAAGGAAACGGATAAGATCATCTTCGAACCGAGTAAGAATGACTGGTTGTTGTTGAAGAATGGTTCAACCATGAACATCGAGAAGTCAGGTCGTGTAATGGATGCCAGCAAAGGACTAGACATTAAAGACGGCGATCGAATCAGCCTTTCCTTACAAAGCGTAGATAAGACCATTATGATCGAGTACCTAGTGTAGTGTAAATTTATGAACTGAATTAATGTCATCGGAGGTATAGCGAAGGGGATGGAATTGTCCTGAAGAAGCGGATGCGTTCGCCTTTGCCCTTTGATTTCTACCGCTATAAGCGGTATATAATCAAGAAATCAGAGGGCAACAGCGATCGGAAGGACAATCCAGCACCGTAGCGACTCTCCAATAGAATTAATGCTTATGAAGTCAACTGTACTTCGTAAAGCTTTCAGGAGGAAAATGAATGAAACCAGTAGTTAGAGAACATATTCAGCAATTGGATGTTTCGTTAGGTGGAGGGATTGTCAGCGATAAGATTCGTGTCGATACGATTGATAATCCCATCCTTATTATTGGACTTGGGGGTACCGGTATTGATGCATTACTGCGCCTGAAATACCAAATTAATCGCAGATTTAAGTTGCCGGAAGATCCATCTTCTAAGAGAAAGCGCGATAAGCCGGACAATGTAGAGTTTCTAGCTTTTGAGACGAATGAACAGGATCGTGGTAAGAAATATAAAGGAATCGGGCTTGATCCGATCAATGAGTTCGTGCTCCTCTCCAATGCGGAGATCGGTGGGTTGTTACAGAATCGCAGTGTGCTTGAACCGTATATTACCGATTGGTTATCCCCTGAGATGAGTATTACGGATGGTATGAACGGCGCTGCAGGTGTTCGTCAAGCGGGTAGATTACTGTTATTCACCAAGATCAATCAAGTCGTGCAAGCGATCGATAAGAAGATCAAGACACTATCAGTCGGAACGAATAAGAAGCTTATGGTGTTCATGCTTACGGGATTATCAGGGGGTACGGGAAGTGGATGCTTCTTGGATATCGCCTATATCGTACGAGGCATTATTGAACGCGATCATGGTTCAGCAGGGATTGACCGTGTGAATACACTCGGTTATTTGTTTACTCCAGATATCAACTTATCCAATAAGAGCTTGAGTGAACACACCCGTGAATATATTAAAAAGAATGGGTATGCCGCACTCAAAGAACTTGATTATTGGATGAATGTGGACAGTCGCGGTGAACGATTCCAGCAGCGTTATGGGAATATTCTGACGGTTAATTCGCCACTACCGCCGTTCAATCTATGTCATCTGATCTCAGCAACGAATACCGAAGGTAAGCTGCTTGAGAATGCTTATGACTACTGTATGAATGTGACGGCTGAGAACATTACGAACTTTATGGCAAGTGAAGAGAAAGCATCAGGTGAAGAATTCGCCATTCATGACTATATCAGTAATATTCGTACGAACATTGCCCAGATGAATAAAATGTACCCAGCGAATTATGAATATAATATTATTGGTGCATCATCCGCCGTGTTACCGATTGAAGAGATGACGACGTACTTGGCATTTCGGTTATTTGGCAAGATGGATAAGATGTTCGAGAAGGCACCAAGTCAGGACGATGTAGAGACATTCGCTCGTAAGCTGGGTATTGATCTGGAAACGATGATGAAGACTTTTGAATCTCGTGTGCCTGAGCCGCTTCCAGGGTTTGAGAACAGTGAGCGTCTGAGCTACAGCAATGTTGTGAAGAATCAGGTTATCAATATGGATACGGAGCTGGAACAGAATTTCTTGGCTCGTGCTCGAGAAGAGTATATTAAGGCTAAGAAGCAGTTGCCAGGAGAGATCGTAGGACAGTTCACCGATCAGATCCGTCGTATTTTCTTACATCCGGAACAAGGGCCATTCTATGTGTCACGGTTGATTTATACGGAGAAAGGCTTCAGTCTACTCAAAATGTTGCTTTCGTATATTGAGACACTACGTGAGAACCTACATCGCATTCCGAGGGATATTGAGGCAGCAAGCGAGCAAGCCAACGAGAGACTTGGGGATGCCAAGAGTGCATTCGTCTCCAGAGATAAGAAGAAGAATATTTATATCGAAGCTAAAATTAATGAATACTGGCTTAAAGCGGATATAGAGCGTACAGAGCAGATGATTGAGTTCTATGAAGATCTATACGAATTGTTGAATAGCGAGAATACGCGCATTTATAACGTATATACAGAAATATTGAACGCATTGAATGCTATTTTTGCTAAGAATGGGGAAATTCTGATTCATGGTGATGAGCAGGCCGATCATAAGGGGAACAAGACGTATTATTGGAACCTTGTGAGTGTGCCAGACATTGCTAAGGTCATTGGTAAAATGATGGAGAGTAAAGATGTGGATGATCTTATTCGTGACTTCACGCTGGAGCTTTTAAATCGTTCAAATCAATGGATTAGAGAGCAAGAAGTGGATATCGTTAGCTCTATTTCGGATTTCTTAGGGGATAAATTTGGTGATTTGATTACACAATCGATGGAAGACTTCTTAGTTATGAAATTCGGTAATGATGAGTCTATTGAGAAGCTTGTTGAGCGCAATATTGCAAGTAAGCTGGATGAGGAAGCGGTGCCTGTATTCCATTTGAGTAATAGCTCAGGTAACTTGTATTTCCCTTCATGGGGATTTGTGTCCGTCCCTGTTGGGGCTCCGAGCATTCTTAAAGGAATCCGTAATTATCAGAATAATTCCGTGGGGAGATCTCATTTCACGGTCAAAGAGAGTCAAGTGAAGAATCGGATTTTCTGGTTGAACACGAAGAACGGGGTACCCTTATTCGTATATACACCTCTCAAAGTGTATGAGGAAAGCTATGAACGAACGATTCTGGATAAAGAGGGCATTGGGCGCCACTTGGTGCAGACGGAAAGTGAGAACTGGACGTACCTCCCTTCGCCAATTCCAGAGAAGTCCTGGGGAGATACTTATATGAATACGCGTGTTCAGTCCTATAACGCTCGTGTGCGGGCTGAATTTGTGAAGGCACTCACGCTGAAGGTTATCGTGGAGAAGGACATCAATCAGAACACAAGCAATCGATTTGCTGTGGTGATGACGAAGCCGTTCGATTTGTCAGAATACCTTCGCGGATACGATATGCAGTTAGATTCAGCTAAACCGAATCTTGGGGAAGTGAAGCGTGTATTGAACGAGTTGAGACATCTGCTCGCACATGGTCTTGAGAAGGTATCTAGTAAAGATATCTTTGGTAGTATTTCTGAAGATATGGCGAATGAAAACTTGATTCGTTCACCTGAACTGATTCAACGTGTTCGGGAGGAATTAGCTAAGTACGAGATGATTAGTACAAAGGCTACTGAACTGGAACAATTGATGAGCCAACATCAGGATGACGAGAAATGGATCGATCAATTCATTGAAGCACTATACACGAACACGATCACGAAGAAAGGTGCGCTTTATGTCTATGACCGTGACCCAGAGGAAGAAGCATGGGAGCCTTTTGCTAATCTGATGAAGAGTCAGAAGTATGTTGAATCGGAAGTGTTCGAACATTTCCGTAGATTGGATGAGAAGAGCAAGAGCACATTGCTACGTAAAGCAACTCGTCGTGGTACGGACCTGACCGCATCCGAAGATATCTCATTACTGATAACGAAATTAGATGAGCTGTATGAACTGTTTCTTAACGGCCGTGATCAATTGGAATATGAGAAGATTGAACTGGCGAATGGAGAAGAAATGTATCAATTCTACAAGCAGATGCTGTCTAAATTAAACGATATTCGTAGAAAGTTGAAATAATCATGAAGGAAATGCTAGAGAAATTCGCTACGGAGTATGCGATCGCCGAAGAGAAGATGAACGGACAAGATGATGATCAGAGCAGTATTCATTATCCAGCGGTGTTTGTATTCATTGGGGATAAGGTGTCCGAGGCGATTGAACCGATCATGGAAATTCATGATAAGAAATGGGATAACAGCGCAGGTGTTATGTACATCCATATCGCATCCCAAGCCCGAGCCAGCTCGGAATCGGAATCGAGCACAGGAGCTAACGTCGAGCACAAGACTACTCATCCTCGACTTCTACGGTACGAACTACCTGGTCCTGCAGAATCAACATCAAGTGGTACCACAAGCTTGCGTAAAGATTTGTATACAAGCTTCTACGAGAATGAGCAGCATTTAATTGAGCTGAATCGTACTCTGAGAAAGGTAAGCTATAACATATCGGATTTCGGTCGAATATATTCTTCATTCGATCGGATCCATCTTTCTTTCATTACGCGTGTCGATGACCCGCTTAATGTGTTCTTACCAGAATTATCACTCTTATCTAAATCCATCTTCAGTCAGTCCTTCAAGTCTGTACAGATGGATTTATATGGGTTGATTAGTGAGAAGGAGGTTGAATCCTTCGGATATAGCCATTCTGTAGGTGTAGCTTTTCTTCGTGAGCTTGAGTATATGCAGCAGAGTGATTATACTTTCTCGGCGAATCTTCATGTAACAGAGGATGGCTTATCTATTCCTGTGACACATTCACCGGCTCCACTATTTGAGCTTGTGTATTTACTTTCTGACAAGAATGAACGAGGGATTTCTTCGTTCGATGATATGCAGGATAACTACGAGATTATCTGTCACGTCAATCTGTTGAAGAACCGCAAGCAGAAGGATGCGGAGCATCAATCGAGTAACCATAACTATAACAATATGTCTTTTAAAAGTAATATTAAATCGGATTCAGGTCGGGAAGGCTTCGTATCTGCGGGCTTCTCGAAAGTAAAACGCCCCAATGAGTCGATTGCGTTAACGGTTCTATACCACTTCTATAATCAGATGGTTATCCGTATGAAGAATGGCGTACAGTGGAATAGCAAAGAGAAGCTAGCTTTCTTCGGTATCGATACACAGGCTATATCCAATCGGGTGAAATCAACGATGCCGGATGAGGATAAGCTGGATGAGATGACAGGCATTATGATGCATAAGATGAGTTATCATTCATTGAAACGGTTATCACTTCGGGAAGCAGAGCATGCGCTTTATGGTGAGGGATGCGAGACTTATTTCCGAGATAATTACGTTAAGGAAATTCAAGCACGCTTAGATCATATTCACATAGGCGATGAGATATCTCAAGCGGTTAAGAAGCAAATGCTTGCTAACCCGCAGATTGGATTCTACCAAATAGCAGCGTGGAGCGATGAGTTAGGCCAATCAGGAAGTTTGCTAGAAGATATACGTGGCACGATTCGGGAAACGGCGAGGGAACTAGAATCAGCTAAATCCGAGCTTGAGCAATGTTACCAAAGTATTGTGGATGAACAATCCTTCTCGCGTCTGCCTATGATGGATAAGCATAATTTACGCAGTTTTATTCGATATTTGGTAGATACAGTGTATCGGAGAAAACGTCATATTTTGCAGCTTGAATCAGAACTGATGCTTCATCAGCGGGTTGAGGATGAATTGAGTCGAATACATCAGCATTATAAACGACAAGTGGAGCAGATGGATCGGTTAGAGGGAACTCTACGTGTAGCGGCATTGGATAGTATTCGGACAGCAGACGATTATATTGGACAGAATATTCTAGAATATTATGAAATAGTGACTGAAGACGTTGTGCGTGATATTGAGGCGAAGCGGGGTACGGCAGTCTTTTTCGAAGATCGTTATTTAGGTGATGTGACAGAGCTCTTAGAGGCTGGAATGGATCAATTGGTAGCGAAACTTATTCATATCTGTCGCAATAACATACTCACAGCAGAGCCATTTGCACAGACGTTTGAAGAAGAAATACTACATCGTGCAAATGTGACTATCGATTATAGTAATAAACAAGTATTAACTAAGGACGATTTGTTCAAAAAGTTGTATCATACATTGGAAGATCATGCGGCAATCAATGTACGATTGTTGGATTATACGCAGGAGCATCGTTACGAGGAGAAGTACTTCTTCGGGGATTCAAATAGTGAATTTATTCGCTATTCCCTTAGTGCTGATGAGACATCACGGATCTACAAATTGGGTTATGTTCATGAGAATCGGAGCAGCGGTGTGGAGAAGTTGAACTTAATGGGTGGTTTCCACATCGAAGATTTAATGTATTATCGCAATGGTAAAATGTACTATGAAGCCTATCTGAAGAATGGGTACGAGTTCCATGGTCTAGATCCTAGCGTGCTTCCAGAACTTCAATAAGTTTGAGATCAAAAGATGACTTTTTGAAAATATAAGGGAGTATAGGTTTCACTTGATACTCTAATCCTTATATTTCCGCTGAAACGGGTTCCGTCCTTGAAAAAGGACGGCGAAGCCGTTTCTACTTGACTACCTCTATATGTGATGTGAATTCCCATTGTGGAAAGGGTGCTTGTAAAGATGCAACGAAAGATAAGTATGCTTATGCTATTATTTAGCCTGATCGGTGGCGCAGTTGGTTTTGTAGCCGGAGAAATTATATTGGGCAACTTAGAGGGAGAACTACCGAGGATTGTCATTGTAGGTTTATATTGTGGGATACTAGCCTTCTTTATCGGTCTGTTCTGCCTTATTGCGGAGATGATTAATCCTCGCTTGAGCGGCCCTTCTTGGAGACAACGGTATGTAGGTTCTTCATGGAAGTTACTTGTGCCTGCTACGCTAATTATGCTATTCACATTGGGCCTACTACTTGAATTCGTATACGGACTGAATATAGGACGCGTGAAGCCAGTTAAAGATATCGTGCTCGTGATCGACAATTCGGGTAGTATGCTCGAGACGGATCCGAATGATGGACGCTACGAAGCTGCTAAGAGCCTGATTGGCATCATGGATAATGATAAGCGCGTAGCCGTAATTGAATTCACTCATGAAGCTAGACTGATTCAACCTTTTGTCTCAGTGAAAGACGCGGCGGTGAAACAAGAGGTGTATGCTAAGATAGATCAACTTACGGCTACCGATGGTGGAACAGAAATTGCTTTGGCACTCCAGGAAGCGATGGAACATATTAAGGATCAGACGCAAGCTAAACGAGGGACGATGGTTATTCTACTATCCGACGGATTCAGTGAGATGGATATGAATACGGCGTTAGCTGATTATGAACAGCAAGAGATTGTTATTAATACGGTCGGTATGAGTGTGAGCAATTCACAGGGCTCTGTATTGCTACAGCAGATTGCGAATCGAACGAATGGACAGTATACCGACGTAGATAATGTAGATGATCTTTCTTTCGTATTCCGACATATCTATGACAGAATCGGTGATCGCACACTGCTGACAGAGCGAACAGGTCCGACGCAAGATAGCAGTTATTATATGGCGTTACGCATTATTTCATTTATTCTGATAGGAACAGCGATAGGATTATCACTTGGCCTCATATTCGATAACCGTCATCTTGCCAAGAGTTTCGGCATTGGAGGTAGTGTTGGAGGATTGATCGCGGGGTTCGTGCTGGAATTAGGATTGTCAGGACAATCGCCGGAAGATAGTATGATCCGACTGTTGGCTTGTCTTATCTTGGCAGGTGTTATGGCACTCTTCACATGGATCGTGCCGATTAAGGAGAATGGTCTATTGCAAGAAGGTAGACAAAGACCAGGGCATGCAGGTGTCATCACAGATGGTTCTAATAATCGGAACAAGAACAGTAGTAAGGGATTCTAGTCTTACGGAGGTGTGTAAGAGTTGCAATATTATCATGCGGACTCATCGACTCCAGTCATTCGTGAGTTGGTGCATCAAGTAGATGAAGATCATTGTACCCTACGTTGGATGTGGCCAGAGGGTATTCAAGCGGTCTACATACACCGAGCAGCATCAGATCAAGAGGTACTCGAGCAGCCAGCAATAAATAGCCTGAAGCTTTACACGCGAGATGAGTATAAAGCTAACAATGGGTATCATGAACGAACTCAGGGTATTGGTGGATGGGAGTATACGGTGTTTGCTTGTTGGCTACATAACGATGAGTCGGTTCTCATTCTCCAAGAGGATGGACAGAACCGCAAGGTAGTCAGCACGGGCAGAGCACGGATCATATACTCCATCAAGCAGAAACAACGTTTATTTCAAAAATATAAAACGATCCAAATGAGGGTAACAACAGAAGTCCCCATTTCCAAAGACGTTATATGCTACGTTAAGAAACAGGGAAGCTACCCATCCAACAAATCAGATGGTACGGTCTATCCATTCGTACAGCATTTCAACCCAGGTAGAAACGTCCTGCCAGAGATAGAGGTAGGCAAGAACGACTACATCCGACTATTCTTTACCGACGGCCCCAAATACGGCCAACTATACGAGCTAATGCCGGAGTAAGCTGATCGCCCCGGGGGGATCTGATTTTTTAACTTTTTAAGAACGTATATAATTCCGAAGTAGTAGTAGCGTATCTCATCTCAAATGTGAGCCATCCCACCGTCTGCTCTCGTAGTTGCAGAAACTGCAGTTAATTAGTGGGTAAAGGCGTGATAGAGTGAAATAGCTGCAGAAGCTACATCTAAAAATGGGGAAACGGCGAAAAGTAGAGGTTTGAGAGTAATTAGATGTATGTTCTGCATTTAAAATAGCCAATGGATGGATAGGCAGGAATTTAGATGTGCTTTTTACAACTAAACAAGGAATACCGCCTTGGATAGCAAGCCTAGGTTCTCTTCCGCTTCCCCAGCCATTTACCGTAGGAACCTTTTTGTAAAAGGACGGCGTAGCCGTTTCTGTTTAGATATTGACGACGTAGGTTTTGAGAAAGAGTGTTTGCTGAGAATAAAGACTAGAGTAGGAACGTAGCGGATCACCCTACACCTAGATTATGCTTACGAGACGAGTTAACTGTCTAAGTGCTAGCTGAAGGTAATGGATGAACCTAGCGAAGGGGACAGAATTGTACTGTAGAAGCGTCAGCGTTCGCCTTTGACATCAGATTTCTACCTCTGAAAGGGGTATATATTCAGGAAATCTGATGTCAACAGCGATCGGAAGAACAATCTGTCACCGTAGCGGTCACCCTAGGCTAATAGATAGAACTGTAATATTTAAGGAGGATACTATGGCCATTTTCGATATGTTCAAAAAGAAACCACAGGCAGCACCCAAGCCTTTATTCTATGATATTGTATGTCCGTTTTGTTTCGAGAAATTCACGCCTGCTGAGGTCGTGTTTCGAGCGGCCCACCATCGTGATGATGATGAGAACTACGCATTGGGTGAAGATGATGAGCTGAATAGATACCGTGAGCGCTTCGGGCTAGATTCCGTTGATGATATAGAAGCCATTATCCATCCTCATGATATACCAGAAGAACATCAGATCTATTCAGACAATGTGCTCATCGGACTGAATGATCGCTATGGTGTACTTACCCGTAGAAGACTGTGCCCGAAATGTCATAATGAGTTGCCGGTTACTTCAGGTAAAGTGCCGAGCAATATTATTTCGATCGTTGGTGCATCTCAAGTAGGGAAGTCTGTGTATATGACATCTCTCATCCATACGCTACAAAATACGACAGCGGACAATTTCGATGCCGCTTGTATGCCGCTGAATGCGGAGATTAGTCGAAAGTTCCGCACATTATACGAAGAACCGCTATTTGAACGGGGAGATTTGCTAGCTTCGACACAGAAGGAGAAAATGCAAGAACCGTTTATTTTTCAATTTGTATTTAAAGATGAATCGAAGCCGCCACTTACGCTCGTGTTCTTTGATGTAGCGGGTGAAGGTATGGTGGATCAGGATTATCTAGGCCTTCATGGTCAGCATATTAAGAATTCATCAGGTATTCTATTCATGGTTGATCCACTGCAGATTCGCTCGATTCGTGAGAAGATTCGTATTAAATTTGGCGATTCCGAAGGTGGATGGGTGTCACAATATGATGAACCACGCGATGTTGTCTTGACAATGTTCGGTGATTTTATTGCTTATGAAGAGAAGGGCAAAACAGATATTCCGACAGCGGTAGTTCTGACAAAGAGTGATATGCTCCATTCGTTGAAGGATGAAGATGGCGAGTATATTAAGTCGAATAGTAATGTTTTTAACAATATGGTGCATCGTAATACGCTTAACTTGACGGAATTCGAGAACATCGACGGGGAAATTCGCCGCTTTATTGAGAAGGTGGATCGACCGTTCAAGGGAACGATGGATGTGTATTTCTCGAATACAGCTTATTTCGCGGTGTCAGCACTGGGCAGCAATCCGGTTAATCAGAAACTTCAAGGTGTCGCTAGTCCGATTCGGGTGGATGAACCGTTCATTTGGTTACTTTATCAATTAATGTACATTGAGGGGAGAGAGGAATAGTGGAGAACACAACTCCCCAACTTATTCAGCAACAGCTATACACACGCGAACGGCGCGGGATTTTTCGATCAACGGAAGGGTTTGATACGATCGCAAGATCGAAGGGGCTAGATCACTCTTTTATCAAAAAAACGCTCCATCCCTTCTGTTTCTACGATGCCCCAGCTGAATTGTCCGCACGTGGGGAGAAGGATACGGCGATGTATCCCGAAGCGCTGCATCTCTATCATACGGATAACGATCAGACGATTATTGGACGTAGTGTATATCAATCGGCAGATTTCACGGGCCTTCGTAGTGCCTTTTTCACACATAATTATGTCATTCCTAGCGAGCGTTCAGAAGAGGTTGTTGCGAATTATGCTTCATGGCTTCATGCAGATTTCGTCGCTACTTATGACATTGAACAGGGTTTGGATCTACCAGAACTAAATTCGTTACCTGTGGGTGTTGAGGGCAATTCTAGTAGAACGGCTACGGCTACTTTCCTAGCAAGTCTGAATATGGATGAGAAGATGTTCAAGCAACTGTTATTTGCCGTGATGACGGCAGTGACGAGCAAGAAAAAGGTGTATATTTCTCTAGATGTACCTGCTGAACAGATATCAATAGTTGCTAAGCAACTAATTGAAGTGCTGTATGGTAGTTTGCCGTATGCTTTTCGCAAATCACTTGGATTCTTGACGTATTCGAAAGAGCCACAGAGTAAAAAAGGGATTCATGTCATGTTCGTAGAGAGAGGTAGTCTGCGCCCAGGGGATCGGAATATTGAGAAGGACTTTACCTTTGATCTAGTAGCCAAGCGGGTTACGAATGTAGATGTGGATCTCTCGAAACAGTCCTATTTCGATTTCGCATGGAGTAATCTGGATCGTCCAGAGCATGCAGAGGACTTCTACCAGTTCGCTGAAGTGATGTTAGCGGATATGGATCATATACGGAAGACGTCTATTTCAAGCTACCATGAGCTGGCGGTATTTTTTCAGATAGAGGAAGGCAATGATGCCCTGTTTGAAGACAGTAAAAGCACGCTACTACGTGGTTTGTTGGATTACTTATCACTGCCAGGTGCGATGTTGAGCAAAGTACGGTTGAATGATATTTTTCTCGCTCGGTTTGACCAGGAATTCGATCTCATTAAGCAAGGACAGGTGCCGGATCTAGCGATCGTGGAAGCTTTCAAGGACTACTATCGTATTTGTGGTAAGAACAATGAGGGTAAAATCGTTAAATATCTTATGGTTGCTATTAGTCATGCTTCATCTAAGAAGCGTAAAGAGGTTGTTACTTCTTTTTATAAGGTGATCGAGAGTAGTCCTGAGCTTAGTAAAGCATTCTTCGATATGGTATTGAGTAGTGGCCTCTCTAAAGCATTGTTCGAACCGTATATTCTGGAGAAGTTCACTCTAGCGCCGAAAGCCAAGGACGTTATGCAATTGGTTGGGATATGGGGTAAGCATCATCCTATCGTGACTCGAGATGTGTATTTCGTTGAACAGGCGAAGTCGCAGTTGTTCGCGAAGCTCCGTAAGGAGTCAGAACCTGTAACTGCTGTGAATGCACTATTGGAGCAACAGCGTAAGCTTGAGAAGGATTGGGAGAAGCAAGGACAAGATACGGTAATAGCTGACTTTACATTAATGGACCAGCTCGCTTATGCGGCGAATCTATTTTTGTTAACAGAACTAGACTTGGATAGATTAGCGCAAGATCAGCTTTTGAAAATTAAATTTCTGAAAGAACGAAGTGAAGTGAAGACGTGGGCAGCTAAGTTCGATACTCGAATTCGCTCACAGGCAGCGGTGATGTTGGCTCTGTATGCTTGGTTTAATGAGGATCAACCGGATCAGAGTCTATTCGATGGTTTGAGCCCGATGGAGCTAGATCGTGTACAGCAGTTGGGTTGTCAGTGGTTGCAGGATCAGCTGGTGCCAGAGCAATTTGGTAGATTGGCGTTAGCTTTCTATCAAGGTGGACAAGCTGGTGTCAATTATTCGGGGCTACTGAATTTCATACGAAGACATGGTAAGGAGCAGGAAGTTGTCTATCAATTCATTCAATGGTCTGCATCTCAGCGAATGTTCGTGGGAGAGCGGGGGCTTATTCCGGCGTATGCTACAGCGATCGTTTCTTATTTTAAAAATATGGATCGAGACGCATTTAAGAAGAAAGATTTGGTGAAGAAATACTTCGCATCACCGAGTCCGAAACTTAAACCCGTCTATGCGAAAGTGGAGATAGAGTTATCTACGCCATTCGTTAAATTTCTGCGTCGTAATCGTAGACAATTGGCCATCCTTTCGATGTTTGTGGGAGTGCTGCTCATTGTTCTGATTGGCGGATTCTATGGGCTCAAAGCTACGGGTATCTTTGATAAGAAACCAGAGTTTGTCCAAACGCCAACACCACCAGCAACGGCGGACCCTGCGCTCGAGGTTACTCCGGATGTAGTCGTATATGCGGAACAAGCGGAAGCTGTAGATGGTGAAGCTGCAGAAGCACAGCTAGTCTTTCTGTTTAAAGATGCTGGTACTTGTGAAGCTTTTGATGCGAGTAGTATGACGCTGGAATTAGCAGATGGAACAGACCCCAAGACCCTGTCTGAGTTGAAACCTGATGTGAAGTGTGAAGCTGTGGTTGAGCCAGATGCTAATGCTGATGCTGAGAATAAGGATAAGACGAATACTAGCGATGTGCCTTCTGCAGGAACGGATACGGCTAGCAAGGATGCTAGTGGAAGTAAGGATTCTGAGAATATGAGTGGGGATTCCGGGGAAGCAAGCAAGGATTCTGGCATTGTAGGTAAGGATTCTGAGAATGCGGGTAAGCCTGAGGATGATACACTTGATGGTAAGACGACACCTGAAGATCAAGGCAAAGAACCTGGAACAGCAGGGAAAGGCGAGGGTGTTGCAGGAGCAGATGCTGGAGCTGGAACGGGGAATGCAACTGGAAATGCAGCAGGGGCAGGAACTGAACCGGGAGATGCAGGGGAACCTGGAGCAGGATTAGGCACTGAGGAGCAGAAGCCTAGCCCTCCTATAAACCTGGCGGATTACAAGAGCTCTGTTACTGTGAAACTACCTAAAATTACTACAGAAATGTTGGTTGGTAGCATCATTAAGGTCGGTACAGAGACTTTTGAATTGAGCGAGAAACCTAAGTTGTAAAAGACGATATCAGGTTAAGTGCAGAGATTGTGGAATTGTGCGTAAGGACCGGCTGAATTCAATATTCGATGTCGAATAAGCTCCACGGTATACTTCATGATCTTGAACAACCTCTCTAAGAAATAATGACTCACATAGATTCGACAATAAAGGAGAGGATGAGGAAGATGGAGAAGGCAACATTCGCTGGAGGGTGCTTTTGGTGTATGGTGACACCTTTTGAGGAATTACCGGGGATTCATGGCATTGTATCGGGTTATACCGGAGGAACAACGGAAAATCCGACTTATGAAGAGATCAAAACCGGAACGACAGGTCACTATGAAGCGGTACAGATTACATTTGACCCGACTATATTTCCATATGAAAAGTTGCTTGAACTATACTGGCCACAAATCGATCCGACGGATGCGGGCGGACAGTTTCAGGATAGAGGCCCACAGTATCGGACGGCGATCTTTTATCATAATGAATCGCAACAAGCTGCCGCACTGATCTCTAAGGAGCAAGTAGCTGGAAGTGGTAGATTTACTGGACTGATTGTGACTGAGATTATTCCAGCTGAGGCGTTCTACAAAGCAGAGGAGTATCATCAAGACTATCATCATAAGAATCCGAAGCATTATAAGGAAGATCGGGAGCAATCAGGGAGAGATCCCTTTATTGCGAGGCATTGGGACAATTAGGGTTGTTAATTGGATAGGCACGTATAGGATGACAGATTACTCTAATGAGCAGTCTGTCTTTTTTTGTCTAAATTTGAAGAATGAAATTGTATGGTTTGGAGGATAATGGAATGTCACTAGCGAATATATACTCTCAAGTTCAATATGTTAAGAAGGATAGGGCAGAGAATGGAGATGATAGTGTAAACACCTTGTATCCTTTCAAAGACTATAAAGAATAAGGGGAAATTCAAACATGAAACACATTGAAATACTTGAAATTAAAAAGAAAAGTATCTTTAAGGCTACGATCTATCTTATGATTATTCCATTATCTATTATGGTTGTTTTAGGTATAATTGTGACCATAATTGGAATTCTTGCAAGCCAAACCGAATTACTCTTTCTGGGTGTTCCGTATATTATAATGCCAATTGTCTTGTTGTTCTTGTATGGATTATTAAGTATGTTAGTTGCTCTTGTGTATAACAAACTCGCAAAAAAATTCGGTGGTTTAGAACTTAAAATAATTGAAAAGAGCAATGAACGTGAATTCTTAAAGGATTCAAATAGTATAATCGAGGAAACTGGTAATTTTTATCGTTAATCAATCGCCTAACTCTTTTTTCGCATCATCCGATTCATATATTTATCCCTTGGTGACCAATTAGGGGGAATATTTCAGTAGCTTATGGAAGAACCGGAAGACAGATTGCTCTAATGAGCGGTCTGTCTTTTTTTGAAATATAAGAGGGTATAAGCTTCACTTAATACTCTATTCTTATATATCTCGTAGAGACAGATACCGTCCTTAAAGGACGGTAAAACCGTTTCTTCTTGTCTGAATTTGTCGGTGTGTATTCTATATTTTGGGAGGAGAATGGAATGGTGAAAGCGAATGTATACTTATCAAGTCAATTTATTATGCTAGATTGTGCAGAGAATGGCGATGTGGTTGTAAAGACGCCTTATAAAGAAGAGTGGATTAAGGCAATTAGAAGTGTTCCTGGTCTATTAGAGCTTCAAACGGGTGATGAGAAGTTAGCATTGCAAAAGCTGAGAGATTGCTTGAAGTTGAAGGGGTATAGTATCAAGACTCAGCAGGCTTATATGGGTCATGCTGAACGCTACTTACGAACGCTCTCGATTCCGTTAAGAGATGCTGAATTTGAGACAATGGATTAGGCCAAAGCGACAAAAAAAGCTTCCCGTAGTTCTTTCTGCAGGTGAGGTGGCTAGGATACTAAAGTCCGTGCAACATGTTAAACACCGTACTATACTAGCATTGATCTATTCCTCTGGTATACGGGTAGGTGAAGCTGTACGTTTAACCAAGCAGGATATCGATCCTGAGCGAAAAACCATTCATATACGTCAGGGAAAGGGAGGGAAGGATCGATTCACCGTTCTCTCCATCGCAGCGTACACCCTGCTACAGAAATATTTGGAGAAACAACCTATAGTTAAATACTTGTTCCCAGGAGGAAAGGGCCTTGATCATCATCTCACGGAGCGATCTGTGCAACATGTGTTTGAGAGGGCTATACGTAAAGCAGGAATATCTAAGCCAGCCACCGTACACACGCTTCGGCACTCTTTTGCGACACACTTATTGGAGAACGGTACGGATCTTCGTTACATTCAAGAACTACTAGGTCACGAAAGTTCCAAGACAACCGAGATCTACACCCATGTCAGCATCAAAGATATTCGTCGCATCCAGAGTCCACTGGATCGAATGACTGACCTTGAGGATTAGCTTCGTCTATCACCCTCGAGAGGGGTTATAAACGAACTCGTCTATCCAGCCATATAGAGGGTGATAAACGAGTTCGTAGATTAGCAGTTAGACGACATTCATGCGAATAAGATTTTATTTATTCCATTCCGCTTAGTTGAAAACCAATTATGGAAGGCAGCCATTTCTTTCATTATTATTTAAAAATTGAAAAGCATAGTCGCAGGAGGAACAATGGGGATTATTATTAATTCGCTACTAGTCATAGTATTTATTTTCGTACTAATTTCACACTATTATAAATTTCCAAAAAGAGATTCAATCGATGTTAGTGATCTGCCCAATTCATATTGTATTAAAACTTCGAACAGGATGGATATTCAGCATAATTATGAATGTGCTGCATTTTCA
>NZ_JBXCIZ010000020.1:0-48309 GCF_056786405.1 Paenibacillus sp. Y859
GACCGTTAAGCCCTCCAGCGCCGATGGTACTTGGACCGCAGGGTCCTGGGAGAGTAGGACGTC
Organism: Paenibacillus sp. Y859; assembly: GCF_056786405.1. Taxonomy (NCBI): domain Bacteria; kingdom Bacillati; phylum Bacillota; class Bacilli; order Caryophanales; family Paenibacillaceae; genus Paenibacillus; species Paenibacillus sp. Y859. Next base: position 64 of record NZ_JBXCIZ010000020.1, read on the forward strand.
GCCAAGCATAAGAACCACTGTTGATTTCGATCAACGGTGGTTTTTCTTTTGTGTTTGAAGCTGTATAAGTATTAAGGAGTTCTATCCACCACTTCACCCAGCGTACTTTAACCACCAACCACCAACTTCCCATTTGTCCCGCGCACCATCCAGTACCACTCACCAACTCCAATCATCAGTACCTCCTGATGCAGTAGTTGCACATAGTACAGTTAAATTCAGCTAAATTGCTTCTGACGCCAATCTAGTTGCAAATCTGCACTTAATTACTTGAAAATCACCACTTACCCGCAAATCGCAACATTTAACTGTACTTTCTGCAACTAAAACTCACTATAGCTACTTTTCCTTCAAACTAACTGCCCTTTCTACAACTAATTATTTATTTACTTTTCTACAGCGGCTCAAGGCTTCATTTTTCTGCGCTTCGACCACTGCTACCCAACAACTGCACCTCAGCTCACAATACATCAACTTGCCCCAACCGCTAGACTTCTTTCTCAACCCATCAACTCGCCCCAACGACTGACCTCAGCCCACAATCCATCAACTCGCTCCAACCACTAGACTTCATTCCCAACACTTCTCCTCACTCACCATGCAATTGCACAAACTACAACTAAATTTGGCTAAATTGCTTTAGGTACTGATCTAGTTGCAAAACTGCACTTAATTACTTGAAAATCACCGTATATCCGCGGATCGCAACATTTAAATGTCCTTACTGCAACTAATCACTTCTCTGGATTACTGGTAAAAGTCGGTTATTGCTGGGATATAGGGGGAAACTGTACTGATCTTCTTGACAGTCCTAACCCCCTTTGCTAAGATGGCAATAATATATTTTCAGAAAATGAGTTTTCAGCTTTAATTATAGTAGTTTATTTAGTGGTTTGAAGAAAAAAGGGAGGCTTACACAAGGTGCGTGAAGATAAGTTTGGTAAAGAGGGATTAACATTTGATGATGTGCTACTAGTACCCCGAAAGTCAGAAGTGTTACCGAAGGAAGTGGATGTGTCCACAAGATTAAGTAAGCATGTGAAATTAAATATTCCATTGATTAGTGCTGGTATGGACACGGTGACAGAAGCTGCCATGGCTATTGCTATTGCTAGAGAAGGTGGAATAGGTATCATCCACAAGAATATGTCGGTAGAACAACAGGCTGAGGAAGTGGATCGTGTTAAACGGTCTGAGAGTGGGGTAATTACAAATCCCTTTTCACTAACACCTGATCATTTAGTATCTGATGCTGAGGAGATTATGGGTAAATTCCGTATTTCTGGTGTACCGATTGTGAATGAGGATAATAAATTAGTGGGGATTTTGACGAATCGCGATTTGCGGTTTATACATGATTACACGATTAAGATTAGTGATGTGATGACCAAAGAGAATTTGGTTACTGCTCCAGTGGGAACGACGCTTCAGCAAGCAGAAGTGCTATTGCAACAACATAAGATTGAGAAGCTACCCTTAGTTGATTCCAATAATATTCTTAAAGGTCTTATTACAATTAAGGACATTGAGAAGGTCATTCAGTTCCCTAACGCTGCTAAGGATGCACAAGGTCGCCTTTTGGTTGGTGCAGCAATTGGTATATCTAAAGATACATTAGAACGTACAGAGGCTTTGGTTAAGGCTGGTGTAGATGTCATTACGATTGATTCTGCTCATGGACACCACATTAATATTATTGATGCTGTTCGCGATTTGCGTGAACGTTATCCAGAGCTCACCATCATTGCCGGTAATGTGGCAACAGGTGATGCAACGCGTGATTTGATTAAAGCTGGTGCATCCGTCGTTAAAGTGGGAATTGGGCCTGGTTCAATCTGTACGACACGAGTGATTGCTGGTATTGGGGTTCCACAAGTTACAGCGATTTATGATTGTGCGCTTGTTGCAGCGGAATATGGTATTCCAATTATCGCAGATGGTGGTATTAAGTATTCTGGCGAAATCGGCAAGGCTATTGCTGCCGGAGCACATGCAGTGATGTTAGGAAGTTTATTTGCGGGAACAGAAGAAAGTCCGGGTGAATCAGAAATTTATCAAGGACGTAAATATAAAGTGTATCGTGGAATGGGATCGATCAGTGCAATGAAACAAGGAAGTAAAGATAGATATTTCCAAGATGATGATAAGAAGCTTGTACCTGAAGGTATTGAAGGGCGCGTGGCATTTAAAGGTCCTATATCAGATACGATTCTGCAACTGATTGGCGGGTTACGCTCTGGAATGGGGTATTGTGGTACTCAAACGTTGGACGAGCTTCGTAATGATACGCAATTCATCAGAATAACGGGTGCTGGACTTCGCGAAAGCCATCCACATGATGTACAAATTACTAAGGAAGCACCCAATTATTCGGTATAATATTTGAATTTTCAACAATAATGACAATCTTCACACATAGACAGGGCGAATTTCGCTCTGTCTGTCTTTTTTTGATCAATACGCTGTGTTAGAATAGAACAAGTAAGCTATTTTTATAGATAGAGAGGAGTTCATATTCATTGAAGCATAAGAAAGTGAAACCAAGTAAACGTCAATGGGTTCAAAAGAGTATAGCTTCCGTTATACTATTAAATATGTTATTTATGTCATCAGTACCTCTTGTAGTGTTGGCTGAAGGGGAGCCAGCAACGACAGAGGCTACAACGACCAAGGTCGCAGCTAAAGAGGGCAAGATACCTGATGTAGCGAATTTAGGGTTACAAGTGGATTCAGCGGTACTGATCGAACCTACAACAGGTGAGGTATTGTTATCTGTGAACAGTGATGTTGCACTTCCGCCTGCAAGCATGACTAAGATGATGACGGAGTATATCGTAGCAGAACAAGTGAAACAGGGAAAGCTCACATGGGATGAAGTCGTTACGGTGGGGAAGAACGCTGCCAATACGATCGGCTCACGAATCTACTTGGCAGCAGGAGATCAGCATACTATTAGGGAATTATACATAGCTATGGCTGTTGGATCTGCGAATGATGCTACAGTGACTTTAGCTGAACGGGTAGCTGGTTCTGAAGCAGCTTTTGTCCAAATGATGAACGAAACAGCAGAGCGAATGGGAATGAAGACCGCATTCTTTATCAACTCTACGGGTCTAAGTCGTGCAGATATGCCAGAGGAATTTAGACCGAGTGCGGATCGGGAGACGGTTATGTCAGCGATGGATGTAGCCATTCTTGCCAAGTACATCATTCAGGATCATCCGGATTTCGCAGAGTTTACAGCGATTCAATCACATAAATTCCGCGCACGGGATAAAGACCCAATTATCAACTTAAATTGGATGTTAGAAGCGAATAAAGATATAACAAACTTTAAGGCTTATGCTTATCCTGGGTTAGATGGATTGAAGACAGGTCACACGAGTGCTGCGGGTTACTGTTTCGCGGGTACTGCAGAAATAGATGGTATGCGATTTATTAGTGTCGTTATGGGTGCAGATTCTAATAAAGCACGCTTCGTGGAGACGAAGAAAGTTCTTGATTACGGGTTTAATAATTTTGAAATCAAGCAAGTGATTGCACCCAAGACGACGGTAGAAGGTACTGAAACAGTATCTATCAAGAAGGGTGTGAAGACCACTGTTGCAGTGGTGACAGATTTAGACGTTAAGTTCATAGTCGCTAAAGGAACGCAAAATCCGACAGTTACTCCTGAAGTAACTCTTATGAGTCCAGATGAGCTTGTTGCTCCACTGGCCAAAGGAACTAAGGTGGGGACCATTACTTATACTTATAAGATAGACGGTATGAGTGATGCTCAAGAGAAGACGGTTAACCTGGTTACAGCTGATGAAGTAGAGAAAGGCGGCTGGTTCCGCTTGTTATTCCGAGGTATTAAAGATTTATTCGCCGATTTGTTTGACGGAATCAAGAATCTTTTTTAATATCAGTATAGAAGTGTACGTATAGTTCATGGAGTTACCATCCATTCATCATGCGAAATAGGTACTATGGATGGATTGAGCATATATATTTCAGGAGGCGTATAAATGGAGACGGGAACATCACGTGTAAAAAGAGGTATGGCGGAAATGCAAAAGGGCGGCGTCATTATGGACGTTATGAATGCTGAGCAAGCAAAAATTGCAGAAGCAGCAGGGGCAACAGCTGTTATGGCTTTGGAACGAGTTCCTTCTGATATTCGTGCAGCAGGTGGAGTCGCTCGGATGTCCGACCCTACCATTGTGGAGGAAATTATAAAGGTCGTATCTATTCCAGTTATGGCTAAAGCTCGTATTGGTCATTTTGTAGAAGCAAAGGTTTTGGAATCGCTTGGTGTGGATTACCTTGACGAGAGTGAAGTATTGACTCCAGCCGATGAAGTATATCATATTGATAAATGGGATTTCACAGTTCCTTTCGTATGTGGAGCCAAAGATCTTGGTGAAGCTTTACGTCGTATTGGCGAAGGTGCTTCCATGATCCGTACCAAAGGTGAGCCTGGAACAGGAAATATTGTCGAAGCTGTACGTCATATGCGTCAAATTAATGGTCAAATTCGTAGAGTTCAGAATATGTCGAAAGATGAGTTATATGCTGAAGCTAAAAATTTAGGTGTTTCCCATGACCTACTGGTTGAGGTTCAAAAATTAGGTAAATTGCCTGTCGTGAACTTTGCCGCAGGTGGTGTTGCAACACCTTCTGATGCGGCTTTGATGATGCATCTAGGTGCGGATGGCGTATTCGTAGGATCTGGTATTTTCAAATCGGAGAACCCAGAGAAATTCGCACGTGCTATCGTAGAAGCTACAACTCATTTCAACGACTATAAATTAATTGCTGAAGTATCTAAAAACTTAGGTGCAGCAATGAAAGGTATCGAAATTTCATCTTTAACGCCGTCACAGCGTATGTCTGATCGTGGCTGGTAAGAAAGAGGGATAGAGACAGATGAAGGTAGGCATATTAGCATTACAGGGTGCTGTCACAGAACATATCCGGAGCATTGAACTTGCAGGTGCACAAGGGGTGGCAGTGAAAAGAATAGAGGAGCTTGACGGCGTTCAGGGACTTATTATTCCTGGTGGGGAAAGTACAACGATCGGTAAACTGATGCGTAAATATGGGTTTATTGAAGCGATTCGGGAATTCTCAGCCGCAGGCAAACCGATATTTGGAACATGTGCTGGCCTGATTGTGCTCGCTGCAAGAATTGAGGGTCAGGATGAAGCTCATTTGGAGTTGATGGACATGACCGTTGCCCGCAATGCATTCGGTCGTCAACGCGAAAGCTTCGAGACAGACTTAGACATTAAAGGAATCGATGAGCGTGTTAGGGCGGTATTCATACGTGCTCCACTCATTCGTGATGTCGGTCCTCAGGTCGAGATTCTGGCTACTCATCAGGATGAGATCGTTACCGCTAGACAAGGGAATCTGTTAGTATCTTCGTTTCATCCAGAATTGACGGATGACTATCGTCTTCATCAGTTCTTTGTGAATATGGTCGAAGATAGCCAAGCATGATGGAGTTAAACTTACAAAGTGAAATAAGAACACCTTGACCTTATAAGGGTTGAGGTTGTTTTTCTTGAGGAGGATATTCCGATGTTAGATGTAAAAATATTGCGTGGCGACTATGCAAGGGTGGAAGAAGCATTGAAGAGCCGAGGTAAAACACTCGATCTCATTGCAGACTTTCCTAGATTAGATGGACGTCGCAGAGAACTGCTACAAGAAAGTGAAAATCTAAAGAGTCGCAGAAATAACGTATCGGGTGAAGTGGCTAAGCGCAAGAAGAATGGTGAAGATGCACAATCATTAATTGAAGAAATGCGCGAAGTGTCAGATCAGATCAAATCTTTGGACGAGGAAGTTCGAGAGCTGGAAGTAAGTATTGCCGACTTGACGATGTCGATTCCTAATATTCCTCATGAATCTGTGCCACTCGGGAAGTCTGAGGCTGATAATGTTGAAGTACGCCGCATTTCTGAACCTAGGGAGTTTCAATTCACTCCTAAAGCACATTGGGATATCGCGCAAGATCTAGGTATTCTTGATTTCGAGGCAGCTGCTAAGGTAACGGGTTCACGCTTTACTTTCTATAAGGGGTTAGGGGCGCGTCTAGAGCGGGCACTGATCAACTTTATGATGGATCTACACAGTGATGCTGGGTATGAAGAGATACTTCCACCGTACATCGTGAATGGGGATAGTCTGCGCGGTACAGGACAGCTTCCGAAATTCGAAGAAGATCTGTTTAAACTTAAAGATACGGATTATTATTTGATTCCAACAGCTGAAGTACCCGTAACGAATTATTACCGTGATGAGATTATGACTGCGGAAGATTTGCCGAAGTATTTCGTGGCATATAGTTCGTGTTTCCGTTCAGAGGCTGGTTCTGCAGGGAGAGATACGCGTGGACTCATTCGTCAACACCAATTCAACAAGGTAGAGCTGGTGAAGGTAGTACATCCAGATTCCTCCTATGAAGAATTAGAGAAGATGACAGCGAGCGCAGAGAAGGTTCTTCAGCTTCTGAAATTACCGTACCGTGTACTTGCGCTGAGTACTGGCGATATGGGTTTCTCAGCTTCGAAGACATATGACCTAGAAGTGTGGCTACCTGAGAGTGGTATGTATCGTGAGATATCCTCATGCTCGAATACGGGGGACTTTCAAGCTCGTCGTGCCAATATTCGATTCCGACCAGAAACCAAGGGGAAACCGGAATTCGTTCATACTTTGAATGGTTCTGCATTGGCAGTTGGACGTACTTTCGCTGCTATTCTAGAGAATTATCAGCAAGAAGATGGCAGTGTTATCGTTCCTGATGTGCTTCAGCCTTATATGGGAAATATAAAAATAATTTCTTTCAAGTAGAAACGGCTATACCGTCTTTTTTAAAGAGGTTATGCTTCCGATGCTAGCGATACTTCGTATCGCTTTAAGGTACCCGTTTCAGCGGAAATATAAGGAATAGAGTATCAAGAATCAATTTCATAATTACGCAACCCGATTTAGCTGCATCGGCAATTATGAGATTGATTCAAGTGAAACTTATACTTTCTTATATTTTTAAAAATAAGCTTGACCTTTGATGTTCAGTTGTGATAAGATAGTTTTTGTTGTTAAAGATTAATTATCTGTCGTTTGAAACAACTGAATATCATTTTGGAGAGGTACCGAAGCGGTCATAACGGGGCGGTCTTGAAAACCGTTAGGGGGCAACTCCACGTGGGTTCGAATCCCACCCTCTCCGCCATTATCTTAAATTACTAACCATTCTCACTTGATGAGAATGGTTTTTTTGTATAAAAATCATTCTGTATTCACACCTTATAGGGAAGAGGAGGTGCTCTTTATGAATCAAGACTTCGAGCTAAATCAAGGTCAACTTGTAGATGCCTGGCAGTCTAAACTGCCTGCGATTCTTAATCCATCGGATCAGAGCCAAGTATTCGCTGATGCGAGCGTTCCGTGGACGAACATACCCATGTTATTCAGGAACTGGCAGGAGATTATACACGGCATATCCATGAATGTGCCCAATCGCTACATGACGTAACGAATCCATCTTGATGATGTGTAAATGATATGAATGGGGTGAACATCATGAGTAAACCAAAAACGATACCTGTTCCTGAAGCGCAGGAGAATCAAGGTCAACACCGACGTAAGGATGACTCTCACGCGATGCAAGAGCCACTCTCTGGATCCAAAAAGGTAAAGAACCGCAATCATGTCAGCCACTTGAACAAAGAGGGCTAGAAAGCGTATCAGAGAAAGGTTAGGATTATTGTGTGAAGCTTTACTTATAGGAGAGACTGTTCTTATTAGGCTTATCTACTAAGAACAGTCTCTTTTTATGTCTAATCATAAATGAAATAGGAAAAAATCATCGTTTTATAGAATAATTATCCAAAAGGGGTTTCGCATTGAGCCAATTTAGTTTATGATTGAAAAAGTGACTATATTGATAGAAAAAGAGGGGGAGAGAGCTGAATGAAGAAAAAGTTGTCTATTATGGTGCTTACATTGCTCTTAACAATGACAGTTGTATTAACGGGTTGTGGAAGTAAGCAAGGTCCGAAAGAAGCGTTACAAAGTGCTGCAGGAAACACCGCAATGATGACATCATACGAAATGAAAAGTAAGCTCATCATTGAAGATCTTAAATTTAATGCTCCAGAGTTAGTGGATGATGCAAGTGTTGGTATGGTTATGACCATGCTCAAAAATGCTGAATTGACGGTTGATGGTTATTATCAAGCGGATCCAATGCAAACAGAGCTAACGGTAGGTTTAAACCTTAAAGGTGATATGGCGATGAGTTTTACAATTCCAATGGTTATGACCAAAGAAAAGATATTTATTAAGATACCGAGTATTCCAATGCTTCCATTGCCAGAGAGTATCGTCAATAAGTATTTAGAATTAGATCTGAAGGAACTTGCTGAACAAAGCGGAACAGAGTTTAATCTAGATACTCTAGATACTGATAAATCTCAAAAGTTTGCGAGCGAGATTTCGGATGTTGTCTTCAAGGAGTATGAAGAGGCAAAGTATTTCAAGGATATCGCAGTGAAGGATGCCAATCTTCCAGAAGGCATCGAAGCTAAACAAGTGGTACAATTCCAAGTTACGAATGATAATGTAGAAGAAGCGATTAAGATTCTCGTTAATAAAGCGCTGCCGAATATGATCAGCGTTATTGATAAAGATGAGTACCGTGAATTGCTGGGGTTGAAGCCAGAAGACGTGAAAGAATTGAAGGATGAATTGGCTACTTTAGATGAAACTGAATTCAATCAAGGTCTTGAAGAAATGAAGAAGTATTTGAAGATCAACACATTTAATCTAAACACAGCAATTAATAAAAAGGACTTTACTAGCTATCAGGATTTCGTGATGGATATTGAAGTGAATGATCCTGAAACAAGTCAAGAAATGAAGATTGCTCTAAAGGGATCTAGTCAATACCTTAATATCAATGAAAAGCAAACGTTCAAGATAGGTATCCCTTCCGGGGATGATGTTATTACTATGGAACAATTTGAGGAAGAGTTCGGCGGCGGTTTCTAAAAATATAAGAATAATATACAAAGTACAAAGAAATGGCAGGCCAAGGAACATCTTGGTCTGCCATTGTGTGTTCTTATCTATTGCGTAATTTGCGGAAGAACTGAGTTAACAATTGGGAACACTCTTCTTGCAATACATTCGGAATGACCTCTGTTCTGTGGTTAAAGCGTGGCTCCTGTAGTAGATTCATTAATGTACCAGCACAGCCAGCCTTAGGGTCTGTAGTTCCGTAGATGACTTGTGGTATGCGGGACTGGACGATCGCTCCTGCGCACATTGGACAAGGCTCGAGCGTTACATATAGTCTGCATTCTAGAAGGCGCCAGGTATCAAGTTGTTGGCTAGCATCACGGATAGCGATCATTTCTGCATGTGCGGTAGGATCCATCGTCTGCTCTCTTAGATTATATCCTCGTCCGAGCACGTCATCGCCCCTGACAATAATAGCTCCAATAGGGACTTCACCGAGTTTCTCAGCTTCCTGGGCTAAAAGAATGGCTTGGCGCATCCAATACTCATGAATAGAGTGATCTATGGAGAATAATGTGGATTCATTTTGTGGACAACTCACTTTTTAATGCCCTCCTTAGATAAATAGTGCTTATTCAACGAACAAATATTCGGTTGTTAACATGTTGTGCACAAACATGTGCATAAGTATTGAAATATCAACAGAGTTATACACATAAAATAATATTGATCTGTTAGTATGTGTATAAGTGTAGTCATTTCCCCTTTATTGAAATATAAGAAAGTATAAGTTTTACCTGAATCAATTTCATAATCGCCGATGCAGCTAAATCGGGTTGCGTAATTATGAAATTGGTTCTTGATACTCTATTCCTTATATTTCCGCTGAAACGGATACCTTAAAGCGATACGAAGTATCGCTAGCATCGGAAGCATAATCTTTTTGAAAAAGACGGCATAGCCGTTTCTACTTGATTGTAGATAATGACGGGAATAATATCAATGTCTTTTCAAAGGTATTGGAAAATGTGGTATCCTTATCGGATAGTGGGTAGAATAATTAAACATAAACATAGAGGTGAGAAAACAGTCATGCGGATTAATAAATTCATCAGTGAGACAGGCTTCTGCTCCCGTAGAGAGGCAGATAAGAGAGTGGAGAATGGCGAAGTAACGATTAATGGCGTATTAGCTGTACTTGGTAGTCAGGCTGAAGAGGGTGATGACGTACGCGTAAATGGTCAACCACTGCTCTCTAAGAAGAATAATATCTATATTGCGCTGAATAAGCCGATAGGTATAACTTGTACAACAGAGCTGCATATTCAGGGAAATATCATCGACTTTGTAGGCCATTCGGAGCGTATATTCCCGATAGGAAGATTGGATAAGGATTCAGAAGGATTAATTCTTTTGACGAATGATGGGGATATCGTGAATAAAGTATTACGTTCAGAAGGTAAACATGAAAAGGAATACTTAGTAAGTGTGGATCGTCCGGTTACAGATTCCTTTGTCAGGGGAATGTCCTCTGGTGTGAGAATATTAGGTGAAATGACGCGACCTTGCGAAGTGACTATATTATCAGAGCGGAGATTCCGTATCGTTTTGACAGAAGGTAAGAATCGACAGATACGACGTATGTGCCAAGCTTTTGGGTATAAGGTGGAGGCGTTACAACGTATACGAATTATGAATATAGAACTAGGGAACCATAAGGTTGGAACTTGGCGGGACCTAACGACTGAAGAGAAACTGGAGCTTGGAAGCCTGCTTCATTATAATTTAGAATAATCGATGGGTACAATAGCTGCATAGAAATAGAAGAGGGTTCTAAAAGTCAATAAAAATGGCAGGCTGGGGATAATCCCTTGCCTGCCATTTTTAGAATATAAGAAAGTGTTAGTCTTGGACATCTGTGACATTCAGGACTTGATTATTATCTTGGTACTTACGAATAAGTGATACTTCCACGCGGCGATTCTTCGCTCGATTCAGGGCCGTATCATTATCGACTATCGGATGGTACTCACCATAACCGACAGGAGTGAACTTCTTAGGATCAAGCTTGCTATTGGTCAACAATATTTTCAAAAACTGTATAGCTCGATCGGAGCTTAGATCCCAGTTGGAATCATATTCACTGTTGGAGATGGGAATAGTGTCCGTATGTCCTGAAACGACAATATCATAATCAGGGAACTCCTGTAGCATACCTGATATAGCTGTGGCCAATTGTTGAGACTCAGGCTTCACTGTAGCCTTACCAGAAGCGAAGAGTGCAGTGTCGCTAATTGAGATCATTAGCTGTGATTGATTAAGCTTGGTTTCGAGCTGATTGGTAAGCCCGTTCTGCTGGATATATTGATCTATTTGCTGCTTCAATTTCTCTAAATCTATCTGCTCTTGTCTGATAAGCGAAGCCTGTTGACTTTTAGTGACCTTCTTGGCTGGAGTGTCTTCAGCTGCTAGGTCTGAAGTAGTGTTATCTTTGGAAATAGAAGATGTATGGTTCAGAACACCAGTTCCAGTAGAAAAGGCGGCACTGAAGGCCTCACTCATCGCTTCGAATTTTTCTGCATCTGCAGCACTCATTGAATATAAAACAATGAATAGAGCTAGAAGAAGAGTCATAAGGTCAGAGTAAGGGAGAAGCCAAGACTCATCCGTATGTTCCTCTTCCTCATGACGTCTAGTCTTTTTGCTCACCTAAACCACCCTCCCTAGCTTTCATTTGTTCACGTTCAGAAGGGGTTAAGAATACGGAAAGCTTTTGATTAATAGCAATCGTAGACACACCTGATTGAATAGATAGAAGACCTTCAAGCATCATAAGTTTAAGCTCAATCTCAGCTTTTGATATACGTTTAAGCTTATTGGCAGTTGGGTGAAAGATAACATAACCGGTAAATATACCGAGTAGAGTTGCGATGAAAGCCGCACCTATCGCCTTTGCTAGTACAGCCATATCCTCCATATCACCTAGTGCAGCAATAAGACCTATAACGGCACCCAACACTCCAAGTGTAGGTGCGTACATACCCGCTTGAGAGAAAATAAGAGCCCCGCCCTTATGACGATCTTCGGTAGCATTAATATCTTCCATTAAGACATCGCGCACGAAGTCCTGATCATTACCATCAATAATCATTCGCATTCCGCTACGCAAGAACGTATCGTCAATTTCTTCTACTTTGGATTCCAGAGCGAGTAATCCTTCACGTCTAGTAATGGAGGCCCACTCCATAAATAAAGTGATCATTTCTTTCTTATCCATTGACTTCTTCTTAATAAAGACAATCTTGATTAACTTTGGGATCTTCTTGAGCTCTGACATAGGGAATCCCATAAAGATGGTTGCCGCAGTACCTCCAAAAATAATTAAATATGCTGCAGGTACCATAAGGGCACCTAATGGAGCACCTTTGAGAAACATCCCTACTACAACTGAAACTAAACCTAAAATTAATCCAATAATCGTTGAAATTTCCATTGTACACCTCATCCATGAGAAATAGAATTGAATCCTTTCATGCCGCCAAATGAAGATAGAAAAGATGGACTGTCGCACAAGAGACGCATTATAGTATATTATCGACATAAAGGGCTTTTTATTTAAGGTCTATTTTCCTGTATAATGAAATCAATTGTAAAAGTTCTGTTACAAACGAAATGGAGGGCTATAAATTGGGTGTAAAACATGGTCGTGATTACGAAGTTATTTTTCAAGAGTTGACGATTGCTGTAGGTCGAATTACAGATAGTTATTTATTTTTTGAGATGGAAGAAGAAGAATGGAACCAGCTATCGGTGGAGGATAAGGAAGAGGTCATGGAAGCTTTGGCAGAAGATTTATTCTATGGACTGGGGACAAATCCATCTATAGCAGTTGGAAGTGGGGTGGTTATCCACGATCAAGAGAACCATCGAATCAATATACTTATAGGTGATACAGAACTGGCCGTTGTGCCTTTAATTTAATAGAGGTAGTTCAATAAGTTCAGTTTTTTGACCATGGACTATAGAGATTGTTGCATGAAAGGTTATTTGAAAGAATACAATGATATAAGTGGCGGGGTTATCGTAGATAACATTGGTCTGGAAAGGTGGCAGCTTAAAGAGTGACGTATACAAAGGAAGAAGTGGACGTGCATTTGAGTCAGCTTAAGGGCTGGGAGTTAGTTGAGGAGCGCTTTATAGAACGTAGATTCATTTTCTCAAGTTTTATGAAGGGAATTTCATTTGTAGATGAAGTAGCAACCATCTCTGAGGCCTTTAACCATCATCCTCTGATCACCATTGATTATCAGAATGTTATTCTCCGTCTCACTTCTTGGGATGAAGGATATCTAACTGCCATAGATATGAAAGAGGCGAAGCAATATAATGAGGCCTTTGACAAGATGTGTGGAAATAGAAAGTGAAGAGTAGTGGAATTTCACGCAGAACGGGTACCTTCCAAATAAGGAAGGTACCCGTTTTTCTATGTTGTGTTATTTCTTTTGGGCTAACCACTGTGCGACATTAGCAATTTCTTCTTCGGCTAATGTATCTTTGAAGCCAGGCATAATTCCTTTACCTTTACTAACCAATGTGTACATTTCTTCAGCTGACATCGTGCTACCGATAGCTTGTAGGTTCGGACCTACTCCCCCTTGTAGCTGATCACCGTGGCAAGAAATACAACTCGCTTTAACTATTGCTTCAGCAGCCGAAGCATCGAATACAACCTCTGGCATACTAGGTTTTGCTACTTTGTCTACTTCCCCTTGACCAGGAAGAGTAAACATAAGTACGATGGCTAGAATACATGCAGTAAAGAAGAAACCACTCATAATATATTTTTGCATCTTGTTCATCCTTTCTTATGTAGGCTGATAATTTTATTATAACGGATAGGAAACGTACATCATAGCTATTGTGTCAAATAAGTGATGAAAAATCCAGTATATATTATATAAAGGATGTAATTGAGTGCTATTTATCATAGAAATCGTAAGATTTTCTTAAAACCATGCAAAAAAAGGGCTTCATACCATCTGGAGTTAGTCGTTCATAAGTATCCGTAATCTCAAACCCTGCTTTGAGGTATACCTGGATGGCACGTTTGTTCCAGGTTAGAACCTCTAGGTCAATTTCATCATGGGGGCTGCGTCGTACTGCCTCACGAGCAATAGATTGTACAACAATCTTTCCTAATCCCTGTCCACATAAGTCAGGTCGCATGCTGATCCCAAGACGGGTTACACCCTCTAACGGAAAGAACTGTGCAAATCCGTAGAGTTCTCCTTGTACATCCGTAACAGAAGCATACTGTTCTCTACGAATAATCGGATCGCCAAATTCAATGCCTAGCGCTTCCATTTGGTCCCAAGACATCCATCCGTAAATATCGTATGGAATGGGATAAGTCCATTCCGATATAGCGCGAGCATGATCAATCTCCATTGGGATAATGATTAAATCTTGGTGATTCATACACAGATTCCCTTCTGTAAGTAATAGTTCAAACCTGACTTTTTTAAACTTGCATTGTATATAGAGGTGAAAAAACCTGCAGTTGAGATTCAATTGAAATCTCCTCCACAGGCCCGTTAATAAGTATTATTTAATTATCGAGTGCAACAGACTCATATGTATTATCACTCATAATTCTTTTAGCGCCAACGTAACCGTTTTTATAATAGGCTTGGCTAAGTGAGTTAATAATGACACCCCTAGAAGAGGAAGCATGTGCAAAATCTCCATCACCTACATATATTCCAACGTGCGATACAAGACCTTTACTAGTAAAGTTAAAGAAGACAAGATCTCCTTCTCTTAAGTCCTTCTGTGCAATCGCTGTACCCATACTAAATTGGGAACCAGACTGATGTGGTAATTCAATACCTAGCTTATCGAAAATATACATTGTAAATCCTGAGCAATCGAATCCATTGGTGTTTACACCACCACCTACATATGCAGTTCCAATCGTAGGCTCAATAGCCTTGTCCATCTTAGAGTCTGCGAAAGCGCTTCCGGTTCCAATGGACAACAATAATGTCATTCCTAGAGCTACTGATATTAATTTCTTCTTCAACAAGATAACTCCTTCCGGTGCCTGCGAGGTTAGCTTAAGGATTCGGTTGAAGGTTCCCTATGATCCCTCTGAAGCAAGATCAATTCACCCAAGACGGTTCCCCCACTTCCCGTTGTATCGGGAATTCGGCAGATATAGTTAACGTAAATGTTACAAAACTTATTACAAAGTTGTTACTATGTACTTACTTGAACTATTGTAGCAAAGGAATACCGGTTTGGCAATTGTTTTTTGTCATATTTGATGTAAATGATTTAATTTTGTTGAAAAAGGAAGACCTACGCAAGGGATGTCGAGTCCTTCATAGGTCTTCTTAAGGTACTATTTATCGTATTGTTAATTGTAGGCAGCAGCTTGATATTTGGCAGTACTCATGACACGTTTAGCACCAATATAGCGCTTGGCATAGTAACTTTCGTTAAGGGAGCTGATGATGACACCACGTGAAGTAGATGCATGTGCAAATTTACCACTACCGACAAATATGCCAACATGAGAGACACCTTTTCCTGAAGTGTTGAAAAAGACTAGATCTCCAGGTCTCATCTCATTACGGGATACAGCTGTACCTGTTTTGAACTGTGCTGAAGACTGTCGTGGCAAGGTGATGCCTAATTTGGAGAAGACATACCGAGAGAAGCCAGAACAATCAAATCCATTGGTGGTTGTTCCACCGGTCTTATAAGTAACTCCAATAGTACGGTCAATGACCGAATCCATCGTTGAGTCTGCAAATACGCTACCTGTTCCAATGGTTAACGCAAGAGCCATACTTAATACGCTAGCAGTTAACTTCTTGTTCAATTACGTTTTCCCCTTCCAATGCCTGCGAGGTTAGCTTAAGGATTCGGTTGAAGGTTCCCCTATGATCCCTATGTTGCAAGATCAATTCACCCATATAATTGGATCCCCCGCCTCCTGGTGCTTAGGAATTCGGCTGTATGATGCACCAATAAGTGACAATCGTCAATAACTAATAATATGAATAGCTATAAAGGTTACAAAGTTGTTATAAGTGTTATCTTAACAGAGGATTTACACTTTGGCAAATTCCAATAACCCAGTAAAGACAAGAAACCCCCGCCCTTTTTGTTGAAAAGGGCGGGGGTTTCTCGTAACAAGCAATTATAGAGAGAAATAAAGGAGAATGATTACGACTTGTAAAATCTGGAGTGCCATACATGATAATGAGAGGTGATATGCCACATTTTGAATAAACAAGTTATGAGTGGATAGGACTGTTGAAGTATGAGAGCAAGAAGCCCTGACCACACAAGTGAAAGACCGGTAAATAGGCAGAAGAAAAGTAAACTGAGTACACCCAAGATGAGGGATATTCCAATAACAGGAAGTGCACTACGCAAACATACTAGGGCAGAGGAGATGATACCTGTTGATCCTGTTTTTCCAAATTGCATAAAAAGGATGACGTGATGTATGACATATCGATATATGATCCAACCCAGAACATAAGGAATAGCCTGAAGCAGAATAGATGGTGTCATATAACCACTAATAGCTAACGTATAGAGCTTAGGGATTAGCCAGTATGCGGGAAGAAGAACTAATAGTGCCTCACTCCAATAGAACAGCATCACTGGTTTGGCGTACAATGCCATACCTTTGAAAAAGAAAAGTCCTGTCTCACCCTTTTGTTCTTGGTGAAGCCCATAGAATATGCCTGAATGAATCAAAGGAGTGAGAAGCATACGAAAGAGTAACATGCCCAGTAGAATCCACATGTAGTTATGAACGGTTTGGCTATGCATGAGATTCAATTGTCCTTCAACGTAGAATAAGATCTGACTTAATTCAGTGGGAGGTGGGTCTGGGTAGCGCTGAAGTAAAGGAACTACGACTGAATTAACCAAACGGTACAGAAAGTAACTGAAGAGAAGTTGGTACAGAAATAGAATGATAACGACGTAGAATTGATTCTTGACACTGATCCAGCCATTGGCGATATTCGTCCTCACCGTTCTTCACCTCACCAGGACAGACTTCCAAGCCATACTTCAAGCAGCTTGGTCATGCTAATGTTCCAGCGGGAGACCTTCTTGGTATCTAGCTCCGCTGTTAAATAGTTATTGATATATTTGTTCTCAAGTACAAGTGTGTAATCTGGATCAATGAGAGCCGAGGAAAGAGGCGATGTATATTGTAGCTTGAACTGGATCGTATCGCCTGTTCCATTCCATACTCTTTGTAAGGTGTGACCATCTGCAAATGTGAACTGTATTGGGATATTGGAGTAAGTACCGCCTAATCGACTTACAGTTACGTTCGATTCGTATTGTGTCTCAGAGGCAACGTCTATCTTCTGTACTGTGATGCTATCAATAGCAAAGTCGGTCATTTGTTTACCGTAGACATATTGATCGAAAAAGGATTGCCATGATTTATGGGTGACCTGCTCCACAATCATTTGGAAATCACGGGTTGATGGGTGGGAAAAGCGGTACTTTTGAGCATAGGTCGCCATGATCTTATTCATCTTTTGCTGACCGACTTGTCTCTCAATACTTTTTAATACTAATTTTCCACGGTAATAGACATTTTGAGCATAATGTTCCTGAGAGCCATATTTCCATGCTTCCTGTGTGAGTGAAGCGGGTGAAGAGATGATCGTGGCTTGGACAGGAAGATTGGGAATCAGTCCGAATTCCTGCTCCATTAGCTGGTCTTCTGCGTATGAGGTGAACCCCTCATCTAGCCAGGCCTCTTCAAATTCATTACTTGCAATCATCCCATAGAAATATTGATGACCAATCTCATGAATAACCGTTCGCTCCAGTTCGTAACCAGGTGAATCGTCCTTCGCACCGAAGGCTGTAATTAAGGTCGGATACTCCATACCACCTGCGCCATTGCCTGCATTAGGAGGGACAACGATCGACAAGGTGGAATAAGGGTAGGGACCATACCACTTGCTGAAATATTTCAAGGCAACTTCAGCGGCATAGAAATAGCGATCCTTCATATCCTTATGAGCAGGATCTAGATATAGCTTGATTCGTACACCAGGAACTTCAGGAGAAGAGAAGGGCTTCTCTGCTACAATGAAATCAGGAGATGCCGACCAAGCAAAGTCGTGAACATCATCTGCGTAGAACTGGTAGATCTTCTCACCCTTTACGAACTGAGCTGTTTTAATAGGGAAGCCTGTAGAAGCAACAATGTAGTTCTCTGGAACATGAATACGCACATTATAGATACCGAAATCAGAATAGAATTCAGAATTTCCGTGGTATTGATGAAGATTCCAGCCTTCAGAGGTTCTGTTTCTTAAACCAACAGGTTCATAGACGCTGATCTTGGGAAACCATTGTCCCGCCATAACAAATTTGTCTGCGACCCCCATACGGGCGAATATTTGCGGAAGCTTCACTTCAAACTTCATGTTAAGTGTAATACTCTCCCCTCCCTTTACAGGTCGTGGAAGACGTATTTTGACCAAGGTTGTGTCTTTGCTATTACCATCATCGGGCTGTACGTACTGGATACGGTGCATCAGTGAGATGCCATCTTCAGTCTTGAGATCTGTGAGAGTCATGGAACCGAAGCCATCTGAGGGCATGGTATCGTTGCGGAGTCTCCCACCGGATTCTTTCATAAATGTTGTATCCATAGATGAGAACGCATTCGGGTAAAGGTGGAAATAGAGTTCCGTAACGGTGTTCTTACCAGGATGGGTCCAGGTGAGGTTCTGTTCTCCTTTCAGTAAGTTAGCTTCTGGATCAAGAGAAACATCAATGTGGTACTCTACAATTCGTTTACTCAGTACTTCAGCTGTAGGCTGCTGAATGCTTTCCTTTTGAATTTCTGGAGTAGTTGTACTTGTGGGCTTGGCCTGAATGGGCGCATAAACGGTCTTGGATTCGGGTGAATCCTTGAGAAGCATCCACCACCAGGTTCCACTGAGAAGAAATAGGGTAATGATCATAACGGCAATTTTTTTGGAGCGAGCTGGGGTCATACTTGAATACCTCCCGTTGACAAGCATCTACAGCATGTATATGTTTGCAATTCGTCAATTATTAGTTAAAATAATAGGAATCGCCGTAATAAATAACTGGAGGCAGAAATACGGGATTACATTTCTGTTTCATGGTAGGGGGATAATGAATAAATGGATAACAAAGAACCAAGTGGCAAGAAACAGATTGCCCTGAATATTGTAAGTAGCAAGAGAAGTAAACATACCGGTTTTGGAGCGGGTTCGATTGACCTAAACAACGTATCACCGGTCATCATTGACGAGGGTGAAGCTAAGGTGGATGTAGGAGCAATCCATGCTAAGAGTAAAGTGGAGAAGGGCATTAAGTTCTCTGCGAATCGTGAGGATGTACCGAATGGCCGTCTAGTATGGGTAGTGTGGGTCGCGGTGGACCGTACGCCAGAAGGGCAGCTTTATGGAGGCGCTACAGCTTGTGAGATGTGGATCGATACAGAAGCTCGTAGAGGTTACAAAATTCTAGCGGATCACGTTAATAACCTAGATGCCGCTTTGAAGCGCAAAATCATATTGGATAGATTGTCTGATGAGGAAAAGACTGCTCTTAAGGAGTTACTAGTGACTCGTAATGAAGAATGGTGGGAAGCTTCGTCTGAGGAATTGAAAAAGGCGTTAGAAGTGTAATGGAACTATAGTGGAATAGATCTTTATACAGCTATGAAAGACTCGGGAGATCGTTCTCGAGTCTTTGTTGTGAACATAAGGTGTTGAAATCACTTGAATAGCCGATACGACACCGGCCCCAAACCATCCATATTCCATGTAATATCCTAAATTAAGCATGGCATTCAGTGGAATAGACGTAAAGCCGGGTTGTTAGAGTGACGAACAAAGCTTCGCGCTTGAAGGTAGTGAAGGTGCGGCTAGAGTAGATGTAAAAGTACACTTAATAAGCAGGAAAAGTTGAGGTCAAAGGAGATAGTTGCAAAACTACACTTAAAAATGGCGATAACGCTGAAAAGTGGAATTTCTATTAAATTAGATGTAGGTTGTGCAATTAAAATTGGCTGAAGAGGGATATGGCTGAATTTAGATGTACTTAATGCAACTGCGTGCCTAGCAAAGCTAGGTACATCTAACTGAGGAAGGATGGTTCATTCTTTAACGTTATCAATCATCTGGATATATTGTAGATCCCCTAATCCATACTGTGGAAAAAGGCGAAATAAATGTTCTAATAATTGATCCTGTGGTTGATCTATATGTTCGCGGATATAGGCTGTGATACTATTGTCGCCCTGTACATATTCTAGATACAATCGAATGCCCTGATCCATGACAGGCATGAGCTTGGCTGCAGGAAGACGATGATCTAACAATACTTCTCGGTAGATTTCCTGATAGTTATTTGGGTCAATCGCTGTTTCTTCAACATCATAGGTTAGCTCCAGAACCATGTGATAGCAGACAGTCCCTTGAAAACTGATTTGTTCGAGATAAGCCAAAATCGTTAATAAATTCATTTGACAAAACATATCATCGCCAAACCATAGCACAATGCATCTATATTGCTTATTTAGCAAACATGCCAATGGTTTCATCGTTATATCTTCATATTCAGCTAAAGAAACGTGATGTCCTGTAGCTCTCAATCGGTTAAATGCTGGACTGAAAATATCTGCACAAGACTCATTATCGCACATCGCCTCATTGAAGGGGATGTAATCAACAGTCTCCATTAACTGATGTCTTGAAAAATGCTCATACATGGCTTCTCCATTTCTATTAAACTAATAGTAATTATTAGCGTTATATAAGTGTAATGCTAATTTAATCCAATAGGAAGAGTTTGTTAATGAACAAGCTATTTGGAACAACGCAAGTAGTAATGTTGGTAATAAATTTGAAATCATTTCTTTTAAAAGTGAGGTGTCATTATGAATAAGAAGAATAAGGCGATTATCATCTTAAGTCTAGCTATAATCTTAGGAGGTTCATTAACCGTAGGAATTATGAGTAGTAAAGCGGTTGCTGAAGAATCTAAGCCAATTGAATTGACGGAATTGATCACTCCCGACAGTGACAGAGGAAAAGAGTTGATAAATCATGCTCTGACTCAACCTGCTAAAGATATTCATTCAGAACATGGAGATTTTAATTATGTTGAAGTGCCAAGTACGTATCCGAGCAATGAAGTAGCGAATTTAGATCGTGAGGATGAAATAACGTCTGATACAAGACAGGTCATTCTTAGAGGTTATGTTTACGAAAAGGAATAATCCCCAAATACTTATCAAAGATATCGCTTGTGCCTACTCTCAGCAGATTTACTCACCATGTGAAACAGCAACAATAGACGAAAATAGAAAAATGGCAGATCGGGGATAGTTTCCTGAACTGCCATTTTTCTATTTTCTTTCATGAATTTCAATTAAAGCGAGTTTCTAAGCGAGCGTACCACTTTTGATAGAGCTTATAGCGTTCATTCTTCCTTTGTTTAGAGTCTTACTTTGAATTCTTTTCATATTTATATAAAAATAACTCATTGACCGTGGTACCTAAAACCGAAGCCATATCAAAAGCTAATTTTAAAGTTGGATCATATTTATTGTTTTCTATAGCATTGATCGTCTGTCTGGTAACTTGACATAGATTAGCTAAATCCTCTTGGGACAATTTTTTTGCTTTTCGTAATTGTTGAATATTATTTTTCATACATAATCATCCACCGTATCTCTTTTTATTAATTAAAAGTGCTACAAAGTAAACTATAGTAATTGTTACAAGAAAAGTAAACGGATTTAATCCATTTGTTCCTGAACCATTAGTCATAGATGTATACAAGGAAACACCTATTTCTATTATTAATACACCTACTATAACAGCAAATGTTTGGGACATTGCCTTTTGTTTAATGTAATTTTTCCTTTCATCTCCTTGTTTTGATAATGAGTAAAGGAAAAAAGAAATGAGTGTGATGGTTAATAAAAAGATGCCAGCTAACAAAATCAAAATCCAATTCATTTTGATCCCCTCCTGCAAATATGTAAAATACTTTTTACATTTATAATTATAAATGAACCAGTCAAAATGTCAAACTCTTTTTACATTTTGACTGGTTTCCTGAAATCAACTTTTATATGTTTTTTTGGAGTGTCCCTTTTTTATTGGAGATGTGGTGAACGGGGCACAAGGTTGGATCAAAGTCCCATGGGTTGGTCTCAAACTACAGCCAGCTGAACTATTTAAGCTTGTTCTCATCATCTCCCTTTCTGCATTAGTCACTCGGGAGAATAACTTAGAACTCTCTCTTTGGAGGAATGTTGTACCTCTTTCATTATTAACAATCATACCTTTTGGGATCGTTATAGCTCAAAATGATATGGGAAATGCGCTTTGTTACTTTGTTATATTGCTAGGAATCCTATGGATGGGAAACATAAAATACTCACATGCTATCATTCTACTGCTACTAATTTTTGTTTCACTTTACTTAGAGATTAAATCATATATTTCATGATCAGATTTCATCTTATCTAGAGAGTACGAATAGATAGCATTGGTTGAATCGAATCGACCCATGGCTTCTACCTGATCAAGCTAGTAAGGACGCATCTTATCATACCCAAAATGCTCTGATAGCAATCGCGTCCGGAGGAATGTTCGGAGAAGGATACATGAAGGGTCAATCATGATCATTGGAATAATATCGATGTTTTTATATCAGATTTTTGAAAATATCGGAATGTTCCTAGGTTTAATGCCTTTAACAGGAATTACGCTACCATTTATCAGTTTCGGAGGAAGCTCCTTGCTGATTAATATGGTTAGTTTTGGTTTGGTGATGAGCATTCAAGTGCACAAAGATGAATAGATCTTTTGGATAAGTGCGCATTCAAAAGTCACCTCTTGATATATTTCATAATCAAAAGGTGACTTTTTGAACAAGCTCTATGATTTATCTTTACCTAATAGAATCGACATGCCGAGCAGCGTAACGATAATCGTTGCACCCATATCGGATAATATAGCAATCCAGAGGGTGAGCCAGCCCGGAATGGTTAGTAGAAGTGCAATGGCTTTCAGTGTTAGGGAAATTCCTATGTTCCAGCCGATAATCCGATTGACCCGTCGTGCCATATGGATCGCACTTGGTAACTTACCGAGATGATCTTGCATGAGGACAATATCAGCGGTCTCCATGGCGCTGTCGGTTCCTTTACCCATCGCTATTCCTAACTGGGCAGTAGCAATGGCAGGGGCGTCGTTAATACCGTCACCGACCATGGCGACCTTCCAATGAGAGGCAAGGCTCTTAATTTGTTCAACTTTCTGTTCGGGTAGAAGCTTGGCATAATAACTAGAGACGCCTGCCTCTGCGGCAATCATTCGTGCCGATTGCTCATGATCACCCGTAAGCATGACCGTCTGAGTGATGCCAGCTTGATGAAGCTGCGTAATGACGTGTTTCGTCTCCGATCGTATTGTATCCGCAAGTCCAAGTAGGCCAAGCACATGGTTCTCATCTGCCGTAATGATCACTGTGAGACCTTGCTCCTTCAGACGATGTATATCATGTTTCACCTTATCCATATGCTCAGGATCGGCTGCTACGACATGTGCTAATATATCTTCACTACCCATCCAAAAGGTAGCTCCATCCACCTCGCCTTGAATGCCTGACCCTGGTAATGTGGTCAATTGAAGCGGCTCAGGGAAGAGATCAGATTCTCGTTGCCCCTTGATATGGCGAACGACCGCTTTAGCTAAGGGATGGAGAGAAGAGTGTTCCAAGGAACCCGCAACATCGTAGAATTGTTCGGGAGCATAAATCACTTCCTCAATAACAGAGGGCACACCTTGAGTTAGAGTACCGGTTTTGTCGAAGGCGATCACTTCTATTTTACCTAACTGCTCAAGATGAACCCCGCCTTTGATGAGAATGCCGTTACGTGCACTGCGTGTCATACCGCTTACCAATGCAATTGGAGAGGAGAGCACGAGTGAACAAGGACATCCTACAATAAGAATAGCGAGTCCTTGGTATAACCATTTCATCCATGGCTGCCCGAATAGGAGAGGGGGGATAAGAATGAACAAGAGAGCAGCAATCATAATGGCAGGTGTATAATATTTGGCGAATTTATCGATAAATAATTCTGTAGGTGTTTTGCTATCCTGTGCTTCTTGTACTAAATGCATAATTTTAGCTAATGAGGAATCTTCGTAGGCTTTCTCAATCCGAATATCTAGTAATCCATCTGCATTCACACTACCACCATAGACAGCATCGCCTTGTTTCTTAGATACCGGTATGGATTCGCCTGTAATCGCGGCTTCGTTAACTGCGCTATTACCCTCATATATAATGCCATCCGAAGGAATCTTCTCACCTGCTCTAACTCGCACGAGGTCCCCGACACGCAGATCAGAGATAGGAACGTGAATAACCTCTCCATTACGCAGAACCGCAGCTTCCTTAGGAGCATTGGCAAGTAACGCTTCTATCGACTTGCGCGCACGGTTCATACCATAGCCTTCGAGCCATTCATTCACACCGAATAGAATCGCAACGAGTGTCGCTTCTTTCCATTCACCAATCGCAACAGCTCCCGTTAGCGCAACGGTCATTAAAGTATCCATATTGAATTTAAGGCGCATCAGATTGTTCAATCCACGCCAAAAGGTGGAGTAACCACTAAGAACAATAGCTATAATATAGAAGGAAATAAGTAAGGGTTGTGGAAGGACGCTATTTAACACAAACGTGAGCAGATAGAAAATAACAGCTATTCCGAGCAGCCATTTAATTAGTTGATTTCCATCATGACTGTGGCCGTGGTGAGAATCTGACCCATGTTTCTGATCATGTCCGTGCTCGTGATCAGGTCCCTTACTTCGTACAAGACGGGCTCCATCACTTTTGAGAACACGCTCAATGCGCGATATATCTACGCTTGGATGTACCGTTAATTTACGATTAACGAAGCTCAGTCGGGCATCTGACCCATACTCTAATTTCTGAATAGCTTCCTGCATTTCTCGCGCACAGTTAGCACAACTCAAGCCTTCGATAGGGTATTCAACATGAGGTGAATCAGGAATCTTCGGGTTGTTATTATTCGTGCTCATCGTCGATCTTCTCCCTCTGATGTTCTAATGTCATCTGAATAAGCGTTCGGATATGATCATCTTTTAAAGAATAGATGACGTTCTTGCCATCCTTGCGTGACGTAGTAATATGCATATTCTTCAAGGTGCGTAAATGGTGCGAGGTGGTTGCCATGCTACTACCAAGAACGGCGGCTACATCGCATACACATAACTCATGCTCATGATCTAACATGAATGCGATCTTCATGCGTGTTGGATCGGATAGCGCTTTGAATATATCCACTATTCCCAGAATTTCATCTTCTTGTATTACGTTCTGCAGCCGCTGGATTCTATCTAGATTGACGTTAGTTACTTCGCATACATCTTCGGTAGGTGTTTGGGGTATCTTTAATAGGTTCATTGGGCGTAGGTCCCTCCTTCACAATAAGTAAGATTATTATTCATATTCAAATGGACGTTTGATTGTTACTTTAATATACATGTGAATAATACAATAATCAAACCAATGTTTGAATGATGGGGGAAAGGCATAACCATTCAAGTAGAAACGGCTTCGCCGTCCTCTTTTAAGGACGGCGAAGCCGTTTCGGCTTTAAGTGTCGTTTATGCAATTACTCGCCAGCGGTAGATTTCTAACGGAAGTCACAGAGCTTATTCCACGAAAAAACACCAAAAGGGAATTCTAACGGAAATACAGGCCTCTATATGCACATTAACAGCTTAAATCTGAAGAAAAAGACCAAATAAGGTCTCTCATTTCCGTTAGATTTTCAAAAGTGACGATTTGAGCAAAATAGAGGCTGCTAGTTCCGTTAGAGAATGTACGTAGTTCCTCTCCACGATGCTGCCACAGGCGATGTCTCTATTTGGGTTGTTAATATGGTGCATTTAAGCACTTATTTCGTCCCCATGGCTCCCACCTGCTTACTCCATCCACCACCGCTTCAGGTTGGACCACCAGGATTGATCTTGTGTCTGCACCTCTAAAGGTACTGGTTCAGGTTCGCCAGCGCCGTGCAGTGTACAATACTCTGTGGGCTCTGTGCCCTGAATGAACACTTCAAGCGTCTTATTGGGGCAATCCGCTGTAGCTAATCGTCCTGATTCTGGATTAATGTAGACACTAACGACACCATCTGGAATAGGGAAAATTTTCGGTGGAACATTCTCAAGTGCTCTTTCCGTATATTGTGCAAAAATAGGTGCTGCTCGGCGTCCATCCGCATTCTCAATATTGCGTCCTTTGTCGTAACCGACCCATACGGCCGTGGCTAACTCAGGTGTAAACCCTACAAGCCATGCATCTGTATTGGTCGTTCCTGTCTTGCCTGCCACAGGTCTCTTCATGATGGATGATACCCGATTGCCTGTTCCGCCCGCCTCAAAGACACTTTCCATGAGATGCGTTAATACGTAGGCGGCAGCGGCGTCCACAACTTGTTCACCTTGACTTGGGCTTGCTTCGTAAATGATCTCACCTGTGGAATCGGTTATTTTTAACACCGCAACAGGGGGCTTGAGTAGACCCGCGTTACTAATTACCCCGAAGGCGGAAGCCATCTCTAATGGGCTAATCGGAGAAGTCCCTAGTGCAAGTGAAGGTACCGCTTGAAGCGGACTCGCAATCCCCATCTTTCGTGCTGTTTCTAAGACCTTTTCAGATCCAAGAGTCATAATCGTATTTACGGCATAAATATTGTCACTCGCTGCAATAGCTTGTCGCATATCAATCTCACCTAGATATTTATCACCGAAATTGCTGGGTTGGTAGGTTTTACGGTTATTATCGTAATGAAATAATGTTGGTTCGCTTTTGAATGTGCTAAGAGGATTCATTTGTAATGAGGAAAGAGCGCTCAAATACATAATGGGCTTGAAGGCTGATCCTGGTTGGCGGGTCGTAGCCAGCGTATGATTATACTGGTTATTCTGATAATTCGTACCTCCAACCATAGCTTTGATATAACCCGTTCGTGGGTCCAAAGAGATGAGAGCCGTCTCAAGCTCACTACCTGGATCCATTTCTTTGGCTACAGCCTCTTCGGCTACCTGTTGGGCATGAGCATCTAAGGTGGTGTATATATTTAATCCACCATGATCCAACTGTTCCTCCGTAATTCCGAGCTCATCGATGACGAGCTGACGAACATAATCACGGAAATAGGGGGCAATAACGATAGTCTTCTTTTCCCCCTGAGGTAGGAATACTAGCTTCTCGCGTGCTGCAGTATTCGCTTCCTGTTTCGTTATATAACCCGTCTTGACCATCGTGGAGAGCACAATTTTTTGTCGTGACAGTGCGTTGTCCATATGATTGTAAGGGGAGTAATAAGTAGGTCCTTTGGGAATACCAGCAAGCATGGCACTTTCTGCAAGGGTTAGATCACTAGAAGATTTACCGAAATACATACGTGAAGCTGCTTCGATTCCGTAGGCCCCGTGTCCGTAATATATTTCGTTAAGGTACATTTGGAAAATTTCTGTTTTGCTGTACTTCATCTCGAGTTGAATCGTATATAAGGCTTCCTTTATTTTACGTGACCAGGTTTTGGCATGGGATAGATACAAGTTCCGAGCAAGCTGCTGCGTAAGAGTGCTAGCACCCTGTGAACGATCCATTTTCTCTATATTGACCAAGACGGCACGACCCATTCCTTTGATATCAAATCCTGAATGATCATAGAACTTCCGATCCTCTACCGATAGCGTGGCTTCCATAAGAGTGGATGAGATGTGATCTAAAGTCACGGGCTCATAACTACGCCCACTGGTTGAGAAGGTAGCCATAATTCGGTCTTGGCTGTCTAGAATACGGGAATTGCGATCCGTATCCGCTACGGGCAGCCCTGTATTATATAAATATAGTAGCAGAACACCGCCAGTTAGAAGGACGATGAATGTCACGCCGAACAGCAGTTTAACGACGGTGCGTAACCGATTCTTGCGTTTAGGTGGTTTATGGGATGGTCGCGACATGACAGGTTGGCCTCCGTTCTTTCCTTTTCTTCTCATTATGGGAATGGAATGGACTAGATATTCACAATTAACTGAAAGTTTCCTTATATGATGATAGATGTAATTCAGAACGCTCATGTAAATAGGCAACATACCCCGAATGATAGTTGCTTTTTTATGATGATTTTATATAATGTGACTGTTACAATAAGAGGAAATGTGAAATATGTTGATGATCTTATGAAGTAAAGGGGATATATGTAGACGATGAAATTAGATCAAGCTTATTCAGGTAATGTATTTATTTGTAGCTCTGAAGATTACGAAGGTTCAAAAGCTGTCATATACGGAATGCCGATGGATTATACGGTTAGTTACCGTCCGGGTTCACGCTTCGGTCCTTCTCATATACGTCAGGCATCAGTAGGATTAGAGGAATATAGTCCTTATCTTGATAAAAGTATTGAGGAAATGATCTATTTCGATGCTGGTGATCTCCTGTTACCATTCGGTAATGCAGGGCGTAGCCTTGAAGTTATTAGTGAATATGTAGGCAAGTTGCTAGCAGATGATAAATTTCCAATCGGTCTTGGCGGAGAGCATTTAGTTACGTGGCCTGTCATTCAGCAGGTATATGCGAAATATCCTGACCTAATCTTGATCCATATTGATGCGCATGCCGATCTTCGGGAGCATTATGAGGGCGAGCCACTCTCGCATTCTACACCTGTGCGTAAGGCTGCTGCACTTATGGGAGGAAGTAATATTTATCAATTTGGTATCCGTTCCGGATCACGTGAAGAGTTTCAATTCGGTCATAAGAACATTAACTTCTATCCATTTGATGTAGCTGCTCCTCTAAAAGAAGCACTACCGAAGATGGGAAACCGCCCTGTGTATGTCACTATAGACATTGATGTGCTAGATCCTTCAGCAGCCCCGGGAACAGGGACAGCAGAAGCGGGAGGAATCACATCGAAGGAGCTACTTGAAGCAGTGCATCTCATTGCTAACTCTGAAGTCAATGTTGTAGGATGTGATCTGGTAGAAGTTGCACCTATCTACGACCCATCACAACAGACGCAGATTGTAGCTGCTAAGCTCATCCGTGAAATGTTACTAGGTTTTGTGAAATAAAGATTAGACCATCAGTAGACACCGTTAGATAAGCCGCGAGAGCTGACACTTTCGTAAGGCATCTAAAGGTGTCTTTCTTCAAATATAAGAAAGTATAAGTTTCACTTGAATCAATTTCATAATCGCCGATGCAGCTAAATCGGGTTGCGTAATTATGAAATTGATTCTTGATACTCTATTCCTTATATTTCCGCTGAAACGGGTGTCGTCTTGAAAAAGACGGCATAGCCGTTTCTACTTGTTAATTTTATTTGAATTGAATGGGCGAACTGGATATAGTAGTACAATAGGAATGTACAGATTGGAGATTGTTCGATATATGTCACACAAAACACAAGCACTCATAACACTTCAGAGTCGTTATGATGGGGAAGAAGTAGTACAGGAGTTGTCTGCTGAGTTGATCGTGAAGGGTCCAGATTTATATGTGCGTTACGAGGAACCCGAGAAAGGTCCGCAAGGAGGCACCACCAGAACTACCATGAAGATAACAGAGAATGGGATCAAAATTATGCGCCACGGTGAAGTACAATCAGAGCATTCTTTTCAACTTGGAGAAAGACTGCCCGGATTTTATCGTTCACCGTATACCACATTTAATCTTTCGACGGATACGACAAAGATGGATATGAAGCTCGAGGGAATATACGGGCATGTGAGTTGGGCATATGATTTATACGTTTATGAGGATCTTTCAGGACAATTTGAAATTCATTTACATATACAGGAGGAACTAAAATAATGATAATTAACCCCTTAGAGCAGATCAACCAGTTGGTGTCGGAGGCGATTGCTGATGCCGTGGTGTCTGCTGGATTAGTCACTCGTGAAGAGATCCCAACGGTTACGCTTGAAGTTCCGAAGGATAAAGCTCACGGAGATCTAGCTACGAATATTGCAATGCAATTGACGAAGATTGCGAAGAAGAACCCTCGGCAGATTGCGGAGGCGATCATAGATCACTTGGACTTGAAAAAGGCCAATATAGAGAAGGCGGAAATTGCAGGGCCTGGATTTATCAACTTTACCTTGCTGAAGAGCTACCTATATCCAGTATTGCAACAGGTACAGACTCAAGGCAGTGATTATGGTCGGAGTAACATAGGTCAAGGGCAAAGAGTACAGATAGAGTTCGTCAGTGCTAATCCAACGGGAACATTACATTTAGGACATGCCCGTGGAGCAGCAGTAGGAGATGCTTTGTGTAATGTGCTGGATTATGCCGGATACGAAGTGACTCGTGAATATTATATTAATGATGCGGGTAACCAGATCGTTAATCTGTGTAGATCGATCGAGGCTCGATACCTTCAAGAATTGGGGAAACCGGTAGAAATGCCTGAGGATGGTTATCACGGTGCAGATATTAAGGGATTTGCTAAAGAATTGGTAGCAGAGAAAGGCGAAACGTTACTGGCTATGACCGAAGAGGAGCGCACAGCCTTTTTGCGTACTTTTGGTTTAGAGAAAGAATTGGCTAAGATCAAACGTGACCTTTCTCGATTTAGAGTGCATTTTGACGAATGGTTTAGCGAAACGTCACTGTATGAGAATGGACAAGTGGAGGTTGCCCTCTCCGAATTGAAGGCAAGAGGAGAAGTCTATGAATTGGATGAAGCTACTTGGCTCCGTACAACAAATTATGGAGATGACAAGGACCGCGTATTGGTGAAGAATGACGGAACGTATACGTATCTGACGCCAGATATTGCCTACCATCGTAATAAATATAGTAGAGGGTTCGACCAGATGATCAACATTTGGGGTGCAGATCATCATGGGTATATTCCACGTGTGAAGGCTGCTATGGATTCGTTAGGTTATGATTCTGGGAAATTGACCGTATTGATTGCTCAAATGGTGAGCTTATTCCAAGACGGTGAAAAGGTGAAAATGTCTAAGCGCACAGGTAAGGCTGTTACGATGATAGATCTGATGGATGAAGTTGGCGTCGACGCCATTCGCTATTTCTTTACGATGCGTAGCATGGACTCCCACCTAGATTTCGATATGGATCTAGCTATTTCAACGTCTAATGAGAATCCTGTATTCTATGTTCAGTATGCCCATGCTCGTATTTGTAGCATTTTCCGTCAGGCAGAAGAACAGAATATTACATTACTACCTTTAGCAGATCTTGATTTGAATGTGCTGAATACGGAGCGGGAGTATGATCTCCTTCGCAAAATAGGTGAATTACCTGAAGAGATCGCCGCAGCTGCTGAGAACTATGCACCGCACCGTATGGTACGTTATGTATACGAACTCGCTTCCATGCTTCATAGTTATTATAAGGCAGAGCGTGTAATTACTGAGGATGCCATGCAGACACAAGCTCGGCTTGTATTGCTTGACGCTGTTCGTACAGTCATTGGCAATGTACTACAAATGATTGGCGTAACTGCACCGCAAAAAATGTAAAACAACACAAAAAACCTAAGAAGAGGACGGCACAGCCGTCTCTACTTAAAATATAAGAAAGCATAAGTTTCACTTGATACTCTATATCTTATATTTCCGCTGAAACGGATACCGCCTTTGAAAAAAAGGACGGTATAGCCGTCTCTACTTAGGAGTAGCGGTTTTACGTTGCTTGAGGCTGGCTGTTAAAGATTTCGCTCCATTGGGCGCTCCCTTCATTCCTTCACGAAGTAGACGAAGGGCGTTAACTTCACCACCATTACGGTCCAGACGTTGCCCTTTTCTTAAACGTAAAGGTGATGCTGTTCGCTGAAGGAGGAGCTTGATATCTAAGGGCTTCAGGTTGCTGTTCTGTGCAAGTAATAGAGCGATGGCTCCACTGACATGTGACGTAGCCATAGAAGTACCGCTCATTTCATGATATTTACCTTGTGTCCATGAAGATATAATTTTATCCCCAGGAGCATAGATATCAATATACTGTCCTCGATTACTAAATGTGGCAATGCGCTTGTTGTGATCGGTTGCTCCAACAGATATCGTCTGTGCATACCGTGCAGGGTAGTCAATCGTTCGTCGCTTACTGTCGTTTCCGGAAGAAGCGATAATCGGAATACCGGCAAGGTACACTTTATTGACCATTTCTTGTAGAGCACGACTGCGTGTCTTCATTCCGAAACTCATGTTAATGAGATGGACGTGGTTGCGAGCGCACCAATCGATGCCTAGAATAATATCAGACACATAGGCAGATCCATTATGGTCAAATGCTTTGACAGGATAGATGAGGGCTCGAGGAGCAACTCCCATCATACCTTCTGTGCTATTTGCAGCAGCAATTGTACCGGCAATATGGGTACCATGACCATTATCATCAAGGGGTAACATATTTCGATTCAACAGATTAATACCTCTGGCCAATGATTGTCGAAGGTCAGGGTGTTGGTAATCGACACCCGTATCGATGACGCCAATTTTGATACGATGTCCTGTGGAGGTTGACCAAGCTCGGTGAGCATGAATTTGCTTCACTCCATAAGGAATTCCTGGATTGACTTCGGTCTTACTTTGAATAGCGTGAATTTTTAAAGGCATATTCTGTTCGATGATCAGAGAATCCTTAAATTGATTCGTGAATTTGCTTCGACATGTTACAGGAGCGATAATAGATTTAATAAGATGGGATGATTGAATGAAGGGAATCTGGACACCAGTAGCCTTTAACCTGCTTAACTCCCGTTGGCATGCATAGTAGCTTTTAGGATTGAGAAAGGTCAGGATACGTTGTTCCTCGATCGGGGTGCGAGTATCCACTTCTTCAATCAACATCTGTATAAATCGAGAGTAGTCCATGCTGAGTCGTCCCCCTCGTGATCAACCGTGCTGAGATATTCTATGAACGTAGAGCTCAACGGGAGTGGGAACTTGCCCTTATTTACGTAAAAATAGGCACGTATTCGTTGTCAATAATGAAGCCGTGTACATAATATAAAGAGAAGAGACCAGATATCTCTTACACACTCCCGCAAGGAGTTACTTCCGCGAGGGGAAGGATACAGTCAGAAGGCAGAGAAACCTCTGCCTTTTTTAACATTTTATGATGCAAGAAGTGATTGTTAAGGCTAGTCGGACTAGGTGTAACAAACACTTCAATATAAAAACTTGCATTTTAATCCCAAATAGGTTTTACTTGATTGTGTTAACGGTAATCCAGATAAATATTACGTGTATTATGCACATTGCGTGAGAGGAAGTGTTCATAAGTGAGTGCACCGCTCCTATTGAAACTTGATCCAGAAGTAATCAAAGAAATGCCAATGGTAGATTTGGCCTTTGTCATTTTGAAAACTGTAAATACGCCCTTCTATTATCTTGATCTAATGGCAGAGGTAGCGAAACAGCGTGGTTTGAATGAGAAGCAGATGAATGATCTGATTGCACAGTTATATACCGAGATCAATATTGACGGACGGTTTGCTTGTGTTGGAACTAATCTTTGGGGTCTGAAACGGTGGTATCCTGCTGATCGATCTGAAGATCCTATTGCTAATGCCAAGCGTCCGCGCATCATTAATGATGAAGATGATTTGGAAGATGATGACTTCGCCGAAGAAGAAGAGACCGAGGCAGAAGACTTTGACAGAATTGATGAAGATCATGATGACGCTTATGGCGATGATGATTCTGAAGAAGAAGCTGAAGATGAAGATGTTGTAATAGAAGACGAGGATTTGGATGATGCTGACGAGGAATCTGATGAAGAATCTGATGATACCGAAGATGACGACAAATAAATATTCAGTGAATTTATTATTGGTTCAATGCTACAGTTGTGAATAATTTATTCCTCTCTTGACAGAGCACATATGACGGAGTAAACTATTGCATGGGCTTATGATTGAACTTGAATAATATTTGAAATGATAAAAAGTGCCCCCGTACTACGGGTGTCACTTTTTTGTTTTTTTAGATGGGTTTGTGAAGGGTGTATTGCTATATAACATCAGGAGTAAGGAAATGTTTATAGGTCAGGATAAACATCATATGTCGCCTGAATTTCGGGACTTAAAATAGGAGGTTAATTTACAGTGACAAAGTATATTTTTGTAACGGGTGGAGTTGTATCTTCCTTAGGTAAAGGGATTACCGCTGCATCATTAGGGAGACTACTCAAGAATAGAGGTTTAAAAGTAACGATTCAGAAATTTGACCCATATTTGAATATAGATCCTGGAACGATGAGTCCTTACCAGCACGGTGAAGTGTTTGTGACAGATGATGGCGCAGAGACCGATCTGGATCTTGGTCACTATGAAAGATTTATTGATATCAATCTATCTAAGAATAGCAACGTAACTATGGGTAAAATATATTCCTCGGTCATCAGCAAAGAACGTCGAGGTGAGTACTTAGGGGCGACAGTTCAGGTTATCCCTCATATTACGAACGAGATCAAAGAGCGTGTATATCGTGCGGGTCGTGAAGCTGGCTCTGACGTTGTCATTACAGAGATTGGCGGAACCGTAGGCGATATCGAAAGTCTTCCAATTCTAGAGGCTATTCGCCAAATCAAGAGTGAAATTGGTCGCGAGAATGTGATGTATATTCACGTTACCCTCATTCCATATATTAAAGCTGCTGGTGAAGTGAAGACGAAGCCAACTCAACATAGCGTGAAAGAATTACGTAGCATCGGTATTCAACCAAATGTGATTGTTTGTCGTACAGAGCATGAACTTTCTGCAGATATGAAAGCGAAGATTGCGCTATTCTGTGATATTGATGAAGGTGCAGTCGTTGAATGTCGTGATGCAGCTACATTGTATGAAGTACCTCTTAACCTACGTGATGAAGGGCTTGACGAGATTGTTGTCAATTATCTGAAGTTGACTACTCCTAAGGCAGATATGACAGAGTGGGAAAGCCTTGTGGAGCGGGTCCAGAAGCTGGATAAAGTCGTGGAGATTGCGATTGTAGGTAAATACGTAGCCTTGCATGATGCTTATTTGAGCGTTGTAGAATCTCTATCTCATGCAGGCTTTGATGCGAATGCTGAAGTGAAGATCCGTTGGGTTAATGCAGAAGAGATTACAGAAGATAATGTGAATGATATGCTTGGTGGTATAAGTGGTGTTCTCGTACCGGGCGGATTTGGGGATCGTGGTATCGAAGGCAAGATTACGGCTATTCGATATGTTCGTGAGAACAATATTCCTTTCTTTGGTATTTGTCTTGGTATGCAAGTGGGCGTTATTGAGTACGCTCGTTCTGTTATGGGTCTTGAAGGTGCGAACAGCTCAGAGATTAACCCTTCAACCGAGTACCCTGTCATTGATTTGTTGCCAGAACAGAAGGATATTGAAGATCTAGGTGGTACAATGCGCTTAGGATTATATCCTTGTAAATTACAACCTGGTTCATTAGCTATGAGCTGCTATGATGATGAACTGGTCTATGAAAGACATCGTCATCGCTACGAATTCAATAATGAATATCGTGAAGCAATAGAACAAGCAGGACTAGTTGTATCAGGGACTTCTCCTGATGGACGTCTTGTTGAAATTGTTGAACTTCCTGAACACCCTTGGTTCTTGGCAGTACAATTCCATCCGGAATTCATTTCTCGCCCGAACCGTCCTCAACCATTGTTCCGTGAATTTGTTAAAGCATCTGTTAAATATCAAGGTTAATCCATTATATAAGAGCCTCTTGGGACATCATTGCGAGACTTAGATTTTACTAAGTAGCATTTCGCGATGAGGTACCTAAAAGAGGCTTTTTTTGTTAATATTACTGATGTTGCAGGAGTTTTGATAACAAAGAGAGAATAGCACAAATTGGAACTAATTCAGAATAGAGGAAGATAATTAAGAAGCGAATAGAATATATTTTTAGGAGGATATTAATAAATGGACAAGAAGAAGTTATTAATTGTAGATGACCAGAATGGCATTCGTATTCTATTGATGGAGGTATTTAACGGCGAGGGATATAATACTTTTCAAGCAGCGAATGGCAAACTTGCATTAGAGCTTGTTCAGCGTGAATCACCGGATCTAGTGTTACTTGATATGAAAATACCAGGGATGGATGGACTAGAAATTCTGAAATACATCAAAGAGATCAATGCTGATATTAACGTTATCATGATGACAGCATACGGAGAGCTGGATATGATTAAAGAGGCAACTGAATTGGGTGCGTTGATGCATTTTACGAAACCTTTTGATATTGACGAAATGAGAGTAGCGGTAAATACACAATTGAATAAACCACTGGAGAAACACAACTGACTACATCAGCTCGATTACATACGGTAAGTTTAGTAGACGGCTTCAAACCGTCGAGTTCAATATGTTTATAATGCGGAAAATGCATGTTTAGTATTTTGGATGCAATGTGGTATAATATAGCTTGTATGAGATGTCGGCTTAATAAAATAGACAAAACCAACATTTTTAGGAGGATTGAAACCATGCCATTAGTATCTATGACAGACATGTTAAACAAAGCACTAAAAGGGAAGTACGCAGTGGGTCAATACAACATCAATAACCTGGAGTGGACGCAAGCGATTCTTGGTGCCGCAGAAGAAGAGAAGTCACCAGTAATCCTTGGTGTTTCCGAGGGTGCAGCACGTCACATGGGCGGATTTACGACGATTGTTAAGATGGTAGAAGGACTCTTGATCGATATGAAGATCACAGTACCTGTAGCTATTCACCTTGACCACGGTTCAAGCTTCGAGAAATGTAAAGAAGCCATCGACGCTGGATTCCCATCCGTTATGATTGATGGTTCACATAGCCCAATCGATGAGAATATCGCAATGACGAAGAAAGTTGTTGAATATGCTCACTCCAAAGGAGCTTCCGTTGAAGCAGAAGTTGGAATGGTTGGTGGTCAAGAAGACGACGTTATCGGTGATGTAATGTATGCGAAGCTTGAAGATTGCGTACGTATCGTTAATGAGACAGGTATTGATACATTGGCTCCAGCACTAGGTTCAGTTCATGGACCGTACAAGGGTGAACCGAACCTAGGTTTCGAACAAATGGAAGAAATCTGTAATGCAGTTAGCCTTCCACTCGTTCTTCACGGTGGTACAGGTATCCCAACACATGATATTAAAAAGGCGATCTCATTGGGTACTTCCAAGATCAACGTAAACACAGAGAATCAAATCGTATTCGCAAAAGCAGTTCGTGAAACACTTGCTGCGAAGCCAGATGCGTATGATCCTCGTACGTTCATCGTACCGGGTCGTGAAGCGATCAAACAAACGGTTATCGGTAAAATGCGTGAGTTTGGTTCAAGTAACCAAGCGTAATTGTTTTCTATAATGTAGTACAATCAGGACAGATGAAAGAACACTGTCCAGCTGAATAGTTTGATGTGGAGAGTACACCGCTAAGCCGGTGTCTTTCCATTTTCATATGATGGATTGGTAGCAATTGCGTCATGGATTATTCATCCAACATGACCCGAAATCTGACGGCACTTGTTGTTACTGACTGCAAAACACGTAGGAGGACATTTGAGCTTATGGAAAAATTGATGATTACTGGTGGGCGTCCACTGCAGGGCACGGTATCCATTAGTGGTGCCAAGAACAGCGCTATTGCCTTGATTCCTGCTGCTATACTGGCAGAATCTGAAGTTGTTCTGGACAACTTACCTTTTCTTAGTGATGTTGCGGTATTTGCTGATATTCTGGAGGAATTAGGGGCGAAGGTAACACGAGAAGGCGCTCAGATGAGAATTGACCCAACCGAGATTAAATCTATACCTATGCCCAACGGATCAGTTAAGAAATTACGGGCCTCCTATTATATGATGGGAGCACTTCTTGGGAAATTTAAAGAAGCTACGATTGGATTGCCAGGTGGTTGCAACTTTGAGCCACGTCCAATAGATCAACATATTAAAGGGTTTGAAGCTTTAGGTGCGACGGTAACGAATGAACATGGTTCTATTCACTTGTATGCTAAAGAGCTCAGAGGAGCCAAAATTTATTTAGACGTTTCTAGCGTTGGAGCCACGATTAATATTATGTTGGCTGCAGCTCGAGCTATCGGTTCCACTACTATTGAAAATGCGGCTAAAGAGCCTGAGATTATAGATGTAGCAACACTCCTCAATTCCATGGGAGCCGTAATCAAAGGCGCTGGTACGGAAACTATCCGTATCGAGGGTGTCTCTGAACTTCACGGTTGCCGACATTCCATTATTCCCGATCGAATTCAAGCTGGTACTTATATGATCGCAGCGGCCGCCACACGTGGTGATGTCGTTATCGACAATGTGATCCCTAAACATATGGAAGCGATGACTGCTAAATTGTTAGAGATGGGTGTGCGCATTGAAGAACTAGATGAGAGTATTCGCGTTATTGGTCATGCAAATTATGAGCCAGTAGACGTGAAGGCATTGGTGTACCCTGGGTTTCCAACAGATCTACAGTCACCTATGACGAGTCTTCTTACACAGGCTGACGGAGTTAGTGTGCTTAGTGATTTTGTCTACAGTAGCCGATTCAAGCATGTTCCTGAGTTAGTTCGTATGGGAGCGAAGATTCGCGTCGAAGGACGATCTGCTATTATTGAGGGAAGTCGCTTGAATGCTGCGAAGGTTACTGCGACGGATTTGCGTGCAGGAGCTGCGCTTGTTATTGCTGGGCTAACGGTAGAAGAAGGAATTACGGAAGTTAGCGGTGTCGAGTTTATTGATCGTGGATATGACTATTTAGTTGAGAACTTTCGCCGTTTAGGTGCAGAGATTTGGCGCGAAACTGAATAAAGAATAACTTCGAGGGTTCCCAAAAGGGGGTATATTCACGTTGATATTTTTGTGAAAATTGCATATCCCCTTCATTTTTGGGTAAAGATGAATAAGAGATTTTCATAGACTCATAGATTGAATTATAATGAATAATATTTGGACTTATAAAATTGAATAGGTGGTTATTAAATGGATTTGCAAATTTCCGATTTGGAAGAAATGAAGCTAACCGATCTGTATAAACTGGCGAAGCAATACCAGATACCGTATTATGGTCAGTTGAAGAAGAGAGAATTGATATTTGCTATATTGCGTGCACAAGCGGAGCAAAGTGGATTAATGTTTATGGAAGGGATACTGGAGATACTTTCCGAAGGGTATGGATTTCTTAGACCGATTAATTATCTTCCGAGTACACAAGATATATATATTTCCGCTTCGCAAATTCGCAAGTTCGATTTACGGACAGGAGATTTAGTATCTGGTAAATGTAGAACCCCGAAAGAGAATGAACGATATTTTGGATTGCTTCAGGTTAACGCCGTAAATGGAGAGAATCCCCAGACCGCAGCAGAACGACTACATTTTCCAGCATTAACTCCTCTATACCCAGAAAAGAAAATTGTACTTGAAACATCCCCAACTCATTTGTCTACACGTATTATGGATTTACTCGCACCTGTAGGGTTAGGGCAACGGGGACTCATTGTAGCACCTCCAAAGGCAGGAAAAACGCTCCTCTTGAAAGAAATTGCCAACAGCATCTCAACAAACTACCCTGAAATTTCACTTTTTGTACTACTCATTGATGAACGACCTGAAGAAGTGACGGATATGCAACGTTCTGTAAAAGGGGAAGTTATTGCCTCCACATTTGATGAATTACCAGAAAATCATATTAAAGTGGCAGAGTTGGTCTTAGAACGTGCGTTACGGTTAGTTGAACATAAAAAGGATGTTGTCATCCTTATGGATAGTCTCACTCGGTTAGCTCGTGCATATAACTTAGTGGTTCCTCCATCTGGTCGCACACTTAGCGGAGGGATTGATCCTGCAGCATTTCATCGCCCCAAAAGGTTCTTTGGTGCAGCACGAAATGTGGAAGAGGGCGGTAGCTTAACCATCCTTGCAACAGCTTTGGTCGATACGGGTTCGCGGATGGATGATATTATATATGAAGAATTTAAAGGTACGGGGAACATGGAGTTACATCTTGATCGTAAGCTGGCAGAACGTCGTATTTTCCCAGCGATTGATATTCGCCGTTCAGGTACACGTCGTGAGGAAGTCTTATTGGAAAAAGAAGAACTAGATACAATCTGGGCTATTCGTAAAAATATGAATGATTCGATTGAATTTGTTGATGGATTCCTGAAGAAGTTACGTGACTGTAAGACAAATGATGAGTTTATTGCTTCTTTTGATGCTACGTCTACGGCGAAACCAAGCAACAGTGCTGGAAATAGTAGTAGTAATAGCAACAACAGCAACAACAGTAAACCTAGTGCTGCACGTAGAACTCCTCGTACGACCTCAACTTCTGTGACTTCATCGTCATAGGTTTTGACAATCCATTATGAATGAAATTTAATGTGATAAAATATAGTATTATAGTTAAAAAAGGAGAACATCATGTATCTGGTATATGCAGACGAACAAGGAAATGTATTCGATCATCCTACGCTCCATGGGCTTGCCCGAAGCGGAGATATGATCGTTGAAATAATGGAAGATGAGCTTATCCCGTTACCTGAGGGCGCAACATTAGTAGGGCTACCAAGTACCCGTGCTGTGGGAATGGATCCAGTAAGTGGAGAAATGATGTCGTTGCCAAACGACGCCCAAGCCGTTGGAGCACTTCTACCGCAAGGGTATACAAGACTATGTCTTCCAGGCTATGTAAAGGCAGATAAAGAGTATAAATTACCTTTATTCGGTTATTCAGCTGTCGTATGGAAGGACGGTAAGTTCTTCGTTGCAGCCCATTTAACGGATGATCCTGAGAAATGGAATCCTTTAAATTGCGATACAGATGCTCTGAATGTCGGTGTGCAACGGTTAACTGAGAAATACCCAGACAACAGGTTGTATAGCCATTTATCCAATTGCGCTCTAGGGTATGAATGTCTCACGTCGTCCAATACATTTCTTAATCGCTGGGAAGGTGCGGTACCTGTGTCGCACTCTTGTAATGCGGGATGTTTCGGTTGTATTTCTGAGCAACCGGATGACAGTGGCTTTGTGTCACCTCAGACCCGGATGGATTTCCGTCCAAGAGTCGATGAATTAGTAGAAGTCATGCTCGAGCATCTTCAGGCGCCCGATTCCATCGTTAGCTTCGGGCAAGGCTGTGAGGGTGAACCATCGACACAAGCTAAAATTATTATCGATGCAATCCGCGAGGTTAGATCGATTACGGATATGGGTTATATCAATATTAATACGAATGCAGGACTTAGTGATCATATTCGTGGCATCGTGGATGCGGGTCTCGACCTGATGCGTGTCAGTACGATAAGCGCACTAGACGATCATTACAACCCCTACTATAAGCCAAGAGGATATAATTTGGCTAACGTAGAGAAGTCATTGCGCTATGCAACGGATCAAGGTGTCTACACTTCGATTAACTATTTGATCTTCCCTGGTGTAACAGATCGCGAAGAAGAGATCGAAGCGATGGTGGAATTCTGCCGGCGTACAGGATTGAAATTGATTCAAATGCGTAATTTGAACATTGATCCCGAAAGTTATCTGGAAATCATTCCTCCTGCTCAAGGTGAGATATTAGGTATGAAACAGATGATTGATATATTTAAGGCGGAGTTACCAGATGTTGTGATCGGTTCCTTTACGCATGTTCCTCCAGCGGGCATGGCGCGTCCCAAAACAATCGTTATAAATAAATAATATATTGCACATGATAAGGTAACCTGCTAAAATGCTATTATGTGTCCTATAACTCTGTGTCCACATGAGACTCAGGGCGGAAAGAGGTGAAAGTCATGCAAGAATCAATCCAACCGAAATTTCACGTTACTACAGCAACTTGTGCTTGTGGTAATACATTTGAAGCGGGTTCTGTTAAAGAAAACCTTCGTGTAGAAATTTGCTCCAACTGCCATCCATTCTATACTGGGAAACAAAAATTCCTGGATGCTGGTGGTCGCGTTGATAAATTTAAGAAGAAATACGGCATCTAATTTTGACGTATGCTTCTTAGCAGCTTAAGCAACTAAACATGCAAAATCCCCTACTCTTTATAGAGATAGGGGATTTTTTTGAAATATAAGAAAGTATAAGTTTCTACTTGATCGCATGTGTGCCTAGGATCGGTTCCATATCTAGGATGTGTTTTTCCGAGCGATGCAAGTTAAGTAATCGCAACACGATGGTATTCTTCCATGATATGATCGATAATTTGCTGTACAGACAAAATTTCTTTAATCTCATGCACTCTCGACCCGGCAAAAAGCAAACCATTCTGAACCTCACCTCTAAGAGGGGCGAGTAAAGATTCCATAGTGCAAAATCGATACGAACAAACTTTGAGGCAACTATAGCATTTGGCTATTTTTAGTTTGGCATCCCCACGTATCTGATCTGTAAATTCATTTCTGATCGCCCTCGCCTGTAATCCTACCGTGGTCTTAACCAAGACGGTATCTCCTTGCTGAGCTTCCACGTACTTCTGTTTGAATGCCAAAGGGGCATCGCATTCATGACTTGCTACGAAACGGGTACCCATTTGAACACCAGCTGCACCAATTCGGAGTGCTTTGGCAACATCTTCACCTGTCAGAATACCACCTGCAGCAATGACTGGAATAGTAACGGCCTCCACTACTTCTGGAAGAATATCAAACATGGATCTGTCTGTACCCAGATGGCCTCCAGCTTCACAACCTTCTACAACAACAGCTGAAGCGCCTAATTTTTCAGAGAGTCTAGCTAATTTGGCAGATGAAACGATAGAGATTACGGGTGTACCATGCTCTTTTCCCCATGCATACATATCTCTCGAGATTCCAGCCCCAGAAATAATGAAATCCACCTTTTCTTCCAAGGCGGTCTTCATCTTCTCGGAAAAGTCCTTCACTGCAAATAATACGTTTACTCCAATAAATCCAATTCCTTTGGTTAGTTCCCTTGTTCTGCGAATATGCATTCTTAATTCCTCGGTAGAAATGCCTGTACCAGAAATAGTGCCAATTCCACCTGCATTAGCTACAGCAGCGGCAAGTCCACTCAAGGAAATGCCAACACCCATACCTCCTTGAATAATAGGGACTCTCGATTTAATATGCCCGAATTGGATTGTTGGTAAGTTCAATTGCACACCCCTGTTCACTGTTTTTATGAATCTATTATACAACTCGAAAGAGTAATATTTATGAAATGTATCATAGTTAAAAGGTAGAGGATGTGATACAACGCATGTTCGATTGGGTACTTCTGATAAAACTTTGGACTGCACTACTGGGTTGATTTTTGTACACTCATGATATATACTTATTTTCACCGTGCTAGACGGGGAGGTAGCGGTGCCCTGTAACTCGCAATCCGCTGTAGCGAGGTTGAATTCCCGTTAGAGGTTTTGTTGATGTAAGGTCTTGGTCCCTGTGTGCTACGCTGACAGTTGGGTCCTTCGCAATGAGTGCTCGTGAACCTGGTCAGGTCCGGAAGGAAGCAGCCATAAGCAAGTTACTCTTGTGCCGAAGGGAAGCCTAGCTCGAGTAGCTACACAGGGTTGCCGCTTGGATCGCAATTATCAATAACGGGTGCACGGTCTTGTTATTTATATTAGAAATTTACTTGCATCTTTGCCAATTGGTGAAGGTGCTTTTTAATTTATTGAAGCATAAGTTGAAGTTCAAAAAGTTAGCTTTTCAGCACTAAAGCATTTGCTTTCGATGTCGAATATACTTCTTGCTATACTTCGTGATCAAAAGATGACTTTTTGAACATCCATTATAAGAATGTGAAATGAAGTTTTGCAGATGCCGGGAATATAGTATACTAATGAAGCGACTAAGCGTCATGAAGTGGAAGTTGAAAGAGGGTAAGCAAAGTGGAACATATAGCGCTGTATCGTGCTTGGCGGCCGCAGTCTTTTCGAGACATGGTAGGACAACAGCATATTATTCAAACGCTGCAGAACGCAATACGTGAACAGCGGGTTTCTCATGCCTACCTGTTCAATGGGCCACGGGGAACTGGGAAGACGAGTGCAGCCAAAATTTTAGCGAAAGCGGTAAACTGCGAGCGAGGGTCTGAGCCTGAACCTTGCAATGAGTGTGAATCCTGTCGTCGGATAACGGCTGGAGCGGTCATGGATGTTCAAGAGATTGATGCCGCATCCAATCGGGGTGTGGATGAAATCCGCGATTTGCGCGAGAAGGTTAAATATGCGCCTACGGAAGTCAGGAAAAAGGTTTATATTATTGACGAAGTGCATATGCTGACGACGGAAGCCTTTAATGCTTTGTTGAAGACATTAGAGGAGCCACCTCCGCATGTGATGTTTATTCTGGCGACAACGGAGCCGCATAAGCTACCAGCTACAATTATTTCGCGGTGTCAGCGTTTTGACTTCCGTAGAGTATCTCTTGATGAACAGACAGAGAGATTACGTCGTATTTGCAAAGAAGAAGGTATTAA
The DNA here is from genome assembly GCF_056786405.1 of Paenibacillus sp. Y859. NCBI lineage: Bacteria > Bacillati > Bacillota > Bacilli > Caryophanales > Paenibacillaceae > Paenibacillus > Paenibacillus sp. Y859. The sequence goes on from NZ_JBXCIZ010000020.1 coordinate 44,691, forward strand.
GGCGGAAGAAGATGCGCTCCAATACATTGCCCGATTGTCGGATGGTGGGATGCGGGATGCACTTAGTATTCTAGATCAAATTGCATCTTTTACAGAGGATGTTGTATCCTATCAGCAGGTTCTGAATATGACGGGTGGCATCGCCTCTGAACAGTTCGGACTATTGGCCCAAGGACTAATGAATGGAGACATCGGTGTAGTGTTACAGATGGTAGAGGATTTCATGCAGGAGGGAAAGAGTGCTGATAAGTGCATGGAGAACCTGCTGTTCTATTTCCGAGATCTACTGATGATTAAGATGGTTCCTCATGCGGATAAGTTGACGGACAGGGTGTTGAATCCGCAAGAGTATAAAGGTATGGCAGAGACATTCTCTCGGGAGCAATTATTCCAAATGATTGATGTTTTGAATCACTATCAAAGTGAGATGAAATATGCCTCACAGCCGCAAATGCTGTTTGAAGTGGCACTTCTCAAGTTGTGCAACATACCGCAGGGTGCTCAAGAGTTGGTTAAGATGGAGTTCTCCAATGAAAGACCGCAGGTTTCCTTGCCCGCGGATTCAGGGGAGATAGCCCTCCTGAAACAGCAGGTGGTCGCACTTGAGAAGAAACTTGAACGCTTTATGAAATCAGGAGGAACGCCATCTAGTAATGGCCGTGATTCCGGTGCAAGTTCGAGATCATCTGGAAGTGGGATGCCTCCACCTCGATTATCCTCAACCACGAAGCTTCCTCAACATTTGGATCAATACTTGGTTCATTTGAATAGTGATCCGTTTATTGCCATTCAAAAACAGTGGGGTCATATTCTTCAAGGCGTTAAAGAGGAGAAGGTTACCGTTCATGCTTGGTTTATGGATGGCGAACCTGTATCCATGTTGGATGATGCTATTCTGGTGGCTTTTAAGAATACGATCCACCGAGAGACAACTGAGAAGCCGGCGAACAGGCAGGTTATTGAGCATGTGATAGAGTCGAAGCTTGGGAAGCCTTATCGCTTGGTTACGATTATGCAGCGAGACTGGATGAAAGAGATCGAGGGATCTACTCAGAAGGCCAAAGAAGAACTCAAGTTAGAGCATGAGCATGAAGATGGTGAAACGAAAACAGAGCCATGGATTGACGAGGCTCTTCAATTATTTGGAGAAGACCTTGTAGTCATAAAAGAATAGCGCAGAGATGTGCATCCAAAAAGGAGAGATTACTCATGAATAATATGAATCAAATGATGAAACAAGTGAAGAAAATGCAAGAGCAAATGCTGAAAGCGCAAGAAGGACTCGCTACGAAGATGGTGGAAGGTAGTTCTGGTGGCGGTGTAGTCACCGTAGAAGTGAATGGACATAAGAAATTGATATCTATTACAATTAAGCCGGAAGCAGTTGATCCGGAAGATGTTGAAATGCTGCAGGATCTGGTGATGACAGCGGTGAATGATGCCCTGACTAAAGCGGATGAGCTTGCCAATGATGATATGGGTAAATTCACAGGCGGAATGAAAATCCCTGGCCTGTTCTAATTTCACAGCAGAAGGAGATTTTTAGTTTTGTATTATCCCGAACCTATTGCAAGGCTGATCGAATCCTTTACGCGACTACCCGGTATTGGTCCAAAGACAGCAAGTCGGTTGGCATTTCATGTCATTACGATGAAGGAAGACGATGTTATTGATTTCGCTAAGGCGCTCGTTAGTGTGAAGAGAAACCTTCACTACTGTTCTATCTGTTGCAACATTACGGATACGGATCCTTGTCGTATATGTCAGGATAAGACACGTGATCGTTCTGTCATCTGTGTCGTACAAGATCACAAGGATGTCGTAGCGATGGAACGGACTAAGGAGTTTAATGGGTATTATCATATTCTTCAAGGTGCGATCTCTCCTATGGAGGGGATCGGTCCAGATGACATTCGCCTAAAGGAACTGTTGAACAGACTCAGTGATGAGCGAGTGACGGAACTTATTTTAGCTACGAATGCTAATATTGAGGGCGAAGCAACATCGATGTATCTTTCTAGGCTGATTCGCCCTTTTGGTATTAAAGTGACCCGTATTGCACACGGATTGCCTGTAGGCGGAGATTTGGAGTACGCGGATGAAGTGACTTTATCTAAGGCGCTGGAAGGTCGGCGCGAGATACACTGATGCTAATGTGAAAGCTGAGGAGTCCTGTGAAGGGCTTCTTTTTTTTGTGTAAGAAAACGTATGTTTCAAGCAATAACTTAAGGATAGCTCCGTTCTAAATAGAATAGAAGACATGCCATTCCAAGGAAAAAAGGTTGAGTGGTGGCGGGGGAACGTAATGGAGAGATGACCTCGTAAACATTCTAACGGAGCCAGCAGACCTTATTCTGCCTGAAACGTCACTTTTGAAATTCTAACGGACCGGGGTGACGTTATTTGATCTTCTTTCTCGGATTTGGGCTGTTTATTTGCATATAGTGGCCAGTGCGCTCCGTTAAAAAAATCACCACTGCAATCTGCTCACAGTTCACCCTCCATCCTGCCCGCCTCTAAAATCTCTTGGCTAAGACAATCGAAATATGGGATAGCACTCGCAAAGGTGAGGTGGAGAGAAATAGATGCTGTTTCATTTTGGTTCTAAGATTGTCCCTTTCTCGATAAGTATGAAGTAGGAGATACGAGAGAGAAGGGGGATTTACATTATGGTAGGGATGAAGAGGTACTGGGCTAGTGTGTTTAAAAAGGATGAGTTCGCTAGGGATGAGGAAAATAGTGAAATCTATAAGGATATTACCGATGCGCTCATTCGTTGGGAAGAGGCGCGTATGTATTTTGAAGAAGCAGTGAGTGAGGATCAGGTGGACTACGCTATATATATGTTGGAAGCGGCTGAGCTTAAATACCAAATACACTTGAAGAAGGCAAAAGCTCTAGGGCTAGATCGTAGATCTCTTTTAGGTGAGAAGCAAACAGTCGGTATCATCGTAGACCATTCTGTACAAGAAGATATGAAGAAAGGAGAATGCAATTAGATGAAATGGATCGTGATGGGTGTTCTCGCCGTGTCTTTATGCGCTCTAACGTATATTGTTTTTAAGAAGAAACTAGGTTTCGGCTGGTTAACTGTATTTGGTACACATATGATATTAGCTTCCCTTGGAATATATCTAGTTAACTTCTCAGGATTGATGACGGCTGTATATATTCCATTAAACCCGGTTACTATAGGAACTGTTGCGATATTAGGCCTTCCTGGGGTGGCTCTTTTGTATGGTTTAAAAATATTTATCATGAACAGTTGACGTCTACTGTGCTGATGTGTTACATTATAAATCGCCCCTTTGAAAGGCAGACAAGCTTGCTGAAAGGCAAAAATAATCGATTGAAAATATCGAAAAATAAAGCTTGACGAAATGCCGGGCAGCATGATATATTATAGAAGTTGTCGCCGAGAACAATCGGAGACAAACGAAAGAGAAATTGATCTTTGAAAACTGAACAACGAGTGAGTGGTTTTCACGAAAGTGAGAACGAAACAAATGAGAAATCATTTGGATTGAGAATGTAATATTCTCGTCAGTTTGTTTCAAAATGAGCATAATCGCTCTTTTCAATACTAATTGGAGAGTTTGATCCTGGCTCAGGACGAACG
>NZ_JBXCIZ010000021.1:0-45693 GCF_056786405.1 Paenibacillus sp. Y859
TTCTAACCGTTGGAATGACGGGGATCGCCTAATCAAAAACGAACCGTTAGGTTGGTGTTCTTAGGAATCTCCCACTTCAAACAGACCGTAAGGTCGGTTAAGTGGTGAGTAGTTCAATCGCTTTAACATATTTGGATATAAGGTCCGCAGTTATATGCGTTTATTATTCTATTTTTCTCCATGTTTTTTCCCGAAATCCTCCATCAAATCGAGGATAGGAATAAATTCTTTCCCTTTTGGTGTTAACGAATATTCAACGCGTGGTGGTACCTCTGGAAAAGCATTACGTTCAATTAAACCATCGGATTCTAGTTCTCGAAGTTGTTTTGTAAGTGAGCCTTGTGAAATATCCCATAAAAAAGTTTTAATTTCATTGTAACGATATTCTTTTGATTTTAGAAACCAAAGTATGAGACATTTCCAACGACCCGATAGCATGTTTTGAGTATAAGCAATCCCATAGAGGTCTCTATTTTCCTTAATAAACTCCTTTTCAAATCCATCCTTACATATTCTAGCCATCATATCACCTTTATTTTCTGTTGAGTACAAAAAAGTGTACTACGTCAATTTTTATTGCCTACTTCAAAAAATAGAGTATTAAGCTTATTATATAATCAATACTTTAAAAAGTCACAAAAGAAGTAACACTATATTTAGGAGGAACAATAATGAGATTTGGAATTATAGGTGCAGGACCAATAGGGACAATTATTTCTAAAAAATTAGTTAAGAATGGACATGATGTCAAAATTGCAGATGCTCGAGGAATTGAACGTTTAGAAGGAAAAGAGATTGCTGGAACACCTGTGAGTGTAGAAGATGTAATAACAAATATTGATGTTCTTATAATATCTATCCCTGTTCATGTAATGCCTAGCATTCGTAACATTGTAGATCAAGCTGGAGAGGAAGTAATCGCTGTAGACACTTCGAATTATTATCCTTTTAGAGACAATAAAATTGAAGAAATTGAGAACGGGATCGTTGAAAGTGTTTGGGTTTCAAATCAATTAGGAAGACCTATCGTTAAAGCTTTCAACAATCAATTAGCTTATACTTTAGAAAATAAAGGAACCCCCGAAGGTACTAGTGGTCGCATTGCCATGGCGATTGCTGGTAATGACGTATCACAAAAACAAATAATCATGGACGTAGTAAACGAGCTAGGCTTCGATGCAGTAGACAGTGGTTCTTTAAGTGATTCGTGGAGACAACAGCCAGGAACTCCTGCATACTGTACAGAACTAACAAAAGAGGAACTAGCGGAAGCATTGAAAAAGGAAAATAAAGAAAAAGCACCATTCCTACGGGATAAGGTCATGGAGAAGTTTTCAGCTGGATTTTCACATAAAGATATTGTGAATCTAAACAGAGAAATATATAATTCATAATTTTGGAAACTCCGGACTCGTCACAGAGCAATATATAGACATTGTTTGTTCAACTAACGGGACACGATAGTGGAATAGCGGTTGCTTCGGTAGCCGTTTTTTTATTTGCTCAACTAACGGGCAGTTTAACGTAAAAGAACTTCACTTACTCGCTTGCAACCTTTCCCTGTAATAAACGTTTTATTAAAAACTAGGGTGATTGGGAAGGAAGATGAATTATGAATTTTTTTATCTATCTAGGGTTTATTCTCATTTTTGTTTCTGGTCTTTGCATTGGAGCATGGACGACTGGCTACCAACAAAGAGGTAATTTTTACTCAGAGCCTAAGGAAGAACGTGAAATAAAGAAGAAAGTTGCTACATGGTCTGCTTTAGCAGGAGTCGTTTCGTTTGCAGTTGCTGGTCTAATGTATTTATTAGGCTAACGGAACACGTTAGTTCAATCATCCATCCGTAGAGCTCCGGGGTTTCCTGAATTACGTAATATGAGTATTATTTATTCTCATCAAGTTTGCTAACTTTTTTGAGTTATCATCATCGAGTTGTTCCAGAGCTTGTATAACGCCCTTAACGGTTTCTAGAGGGGTGCTCAGAAACCTGTTGTAAACAAAGCGGGCCAACTAGTTACAGAATATCATTCTGACCAGTTAGGTCCCATTTTCGCAACTCTTCTTGAATGGATTGATGGTTCGACTCTTTCGTTAGCTGAAGCACATATTGACCGAATCATCTATCGATTAGGTGGAAATTTAGCTAAATTGCATGAGTTTTCACAGACTTTGAAACCAGTGGAATTACATCGGCCTGTTTATAATGCTGAAAGGATCGATGAGGTATTAACAGAACTTCAACAAGGAGTAAACAAAGGTTTCCTCAATCAAAATGATTTCGATATTATCAAAAAAGTACTTACATTAGTCCAAGAACAGCTAAAAGAACTTGACTCAAGGGAAAATTCATGGGGGCATGTTCATGCTGTTTTGCAACTGGGAAATGTCATTGTGTCAGAAGAAAACCCGATACTTATAGATTTTTGTCTTTTCAGATATGGTTATTACTTGTTTGATGTGGGAAGTGCTTCTTCCATGCTTAAAAGCGAGTTCAGAAAGACATTATTGGAAGGTTACGCATCTAAAACGGAGTTTTCCTTTTCTGATATCCGATATATTGAAGGGCAAATCTTTATGGATATATTCATTAGTTATGTCTTTTTCATTCACGATCCTAATAAGAATGGTTGGATTAAAGAACACGCTGCAAAGTTGTGCAGGACGCTTTGTTGTGATTTTCTTGAAGGTGAAGAGGTTTACTATTCATTTTAGGCTTTTTACCGTTTTGTCCTTCATGAGACACTTATGCTCAAATACCAATGATGCTATGAAAACTTAAGAAAACAGGAGGAAATGAGAGCTAATGCTTTCTTCGTAGAGGGAGATTAGTTCAGTGATTTATTAGGTGAGCTAATGAAAGTAATAGAAAAGTGTTATGTCTAATATTTTCAATAATATGCTATAATCTCACTAATCCTAGTGTTCATACTAGATTAAGGGGGAATTGAATTGTTTCTATTTGAACGACTACCATTGGCAGCAAGTTTGTTTTCTGATGCGCCAGCACTTTTACGATATGGGCAGACTATTTCTTATGGGGAGCTTCATCGTCACGCTGAAAAGCTCGGGAGTGCTCTCTATGTCGAGGGTCTTCGGCCAGGAGATCGACTTGCTATTCTCGGGGATCCTGATCCCCAGATGGTTGTTGTGCTCTATGCTGCGGTTGGGATTGGTGTCATACCAACTGCGATTTCACCGTTGCTAAGCCCTCCGGAAATTGCAGCTATTCTTGATGACGCTGAACCGAACTTTCTAATCCATGACAATCGTCACGCAGAAACCGCCTACTCCGCTGTAAAACTTCTCTCGAACTCTCCGACACTGTTTGCCACTGAAGAAGGTTCGAGTTCTAATTTGTTGAGATCTCTTTTACAAAAGGATCTTACATCACCATCAATTGGTACGTGTGACCGTAAAATTGATGATACAGCCGTACTTATTTATACAGGAGGAACTACAGGTAGACCGAAGGGGGTAATGCATTCGCATCGTGGAATGGCAGCCTGGAATCAATTAACTCCTTCCGTTGGGTTCGGATATGATATTGGGCGTCGAGTGCTAGTGCTTAATCTGTCGCACCTAGTCGGGCAATTCCAACTGTGGGCGACCATGGCAGCTGGGGGATGTCTGGTCTTTCTCGATGAATATCCGGCTAACGTTCAGTGTATAGTTGAGACAGTTGAACGCGAACAGATTACGCACCTCAGCACGGTCGGACAATTGCTTCGTGACCTAACCAGCGAGGTTTCCGCTACCGGTAGAGATTTGCAAAGTCTCAAGATAATTGGTTGTGGTGGCTCTGTCATCTCACCGGCTACTCTAGAGAGTGCGGTTGCACAGTTCCCAGGAGCGTTGATCGTCAACAACTATTCACAAGCGGAATGTGGGATGGCGATAAGTCGATTACTACCAATACATCATATAGATGATCCGATTCGTCTTCGATCAGTAGGTCGTCCCGCCGACCTAGCCATTCAGGGAGAACAAGCCTTTCAGGTTCGAGTTATCACCGCTGATGGACGGGAGGCAGTAGAAAATGAACCTGGTGAAATCGTTGTTCGCGGTGCTCAGACGATGTTAGGGTATTGGCGCCAACCAGAGACTTCTAGTGAAACTATGAGCGAGGGGTGGATTCGAACAGGCGATGAGGGTTGTCTGGATGCTGACGGTTATCTATTTGTATTAGACCGTCTGAAGGATATGATCATCGTAGGTGGTTCTAACGTATACTGTCCTGAAGTGGAACAAGTGATCATGGCACATCAACAGGTTGCGGAAGCGGCTGTTATTGGACTTCCACTACCCGACGAAGGAGAGGAGCTCGTTGCTTGTATAGTTCTGCGAGACGACGGTAGCTTAGAACTGGAACAGTTGTGGGCAGTTTGCGAACCTATCCTTGCACGGTATAAATGGCCGACTAAGATATTTATTCTCGATACACTCCCTCGAACTGCCGTGGATAAGGTTGATAAAAAAAGTCTGCGCATGCAACTATCTTTATTCGCTAAGAGTTAAACTGCTCAATAAGCACAAAAAGGCAGCCGGTCAGCACGACCGGCTACAAATTTATTAATAACGGAGATTTCGTTAATTATAACCGTTTTATTGGAACACATATTTCGCAAAAGTCATTGTTGTTACCAGAGTATTTTTCTAAGATCGGCTTGTCGTCAGGGTAAAATCCCATTTCGTTTATAGCTGGGAAAATTTCTGACCATGCTCTTTGAACATCTTCTGCTGTATGTTTGATTTTTAAAATAACATATTCTCCACCAAAGAGTTCACTTTCGTTGACAAAACCATCAATTTGGTTATCTTTTGCAATCACAATACATGCATCATATCTACATTTCTCAGGAAGTGTTGTTTGCGGGTTGTCATGTGGAATTCCGAATAATATAGCCGATTCAGTAAGTATTTTTTTCTCCATCGCCCATCTTTTTAATTCTTGCATTACTTGAACATTGGCAGGACCATAGGGTCCAATTTGTCGTACATACGCAATGCGATAATTCGGTAGAGTTTCGATTTTAATATCCATAGCTTGATTTTCTTCCTTTCTTATCTGTTATTTTCTACATTTTGGATGTTATCATGATATAAAAAAATATTCATATCTTTTTTTATATTGAAAATTTAAATTCAACTAACGGGACACGATAGCACAGCGGTGGAACCGATCCATCGCTTGTTTTTCATTGCTGGAAATCCGTTCAACTAACGGGCAGTGTAGTGCAACTTTTAACTGTGGTCATTGTTATATATTTTAGTGATGGTGAGCTATATTAGTCAGTGCGAATGGAGGATTTTTAATGAAGAAGGTAATAATAGGTGGAATATTTATGTTTACTGGGTCCTTGATATCTTTAGCTATTTTACTAACCGCCGCTTTATATGTCCCAAGTATCACTAGTTGGAATGGATCAAAGCTTTGGTATGCAATTTTCGGTGCAAAACAATATGGAAATGAAGCAGTACAGAGTTTGTTTTTAGGTTTCCCATTCATAGTGGGTGTTTTATTGTTTGTTCTTGGCTTGATAGTGTTGGTAAGTGAATATTTTAATAAGGATTAATGACAAGTCATAGTACAACTCATTACGCTAACGGGACACGATAGTTCAATATAGATCAGGGGAAGACTTGCCGACAGTAATGGATCGGCAGGTCTTTTCCGCTAAAAGGCAGGTTTGTTCGAATAGGGGTTACCTCACCAAACGTGTAAAAAATCAGGGATATACCTGACGAGTATCGTCAAAAAAGTTTAATCTCTTACTGAACCTTTTTCCCCGTGAGAGCGAATTAAGGGTTGTAACATGTCAAGGAGGGGCCCCCATGAATGATAAAGAGTTACTCCCGTGGCTTGAAAAAGCAACGTTGGGCGACGAGTCGGCTTTTCAGATTGTCTATCAGGCGACTCATCAAGACGTCTATCGGACGGTTGCTTTTCTCGTCTACAACAAACAGGACATTGAGGATATCGTGAATGAAATTTACATGCGCATGTGGAGGTCATCTCACACGTACGACTCGAACCGGCCGTTCCGGTATTGGCTGCACGGGATCACTGTACGCCAGGTCCAGGATTGGAAAAGAAAGACATGGAGGAGAATTCGCCTCTTTGAACGAAACCGTCAGATGACTTGTCAACAGCAGTTCGACTGGACGGACAAAGCTGTCCTGCAGTCCGAAATGCAGCATGAACTGTTCAGCCTTGTCCGCCAGTTGTCGTACAAACTACGTATGGTCGTCATCCTGCGCTATTTTCACGACTATGCTCTGGTAGAAATCGCAGACATGCTGCAGATCCCCGTGGGCACAGTGAAATCCAGGCATCATTTGGCACTGAAAGAACTCCGGAAACGTTACGAAATGACGGGAGGAGACGTGTATGTCCATTGACAAGCAATTGCGTGAAGAACTACGCCAGGCAGCAGATTCGATGCACTGCCCACCCGATTTGTATGGACGTGTCCAACAGTCCTATCAACACTATCTAAACGAAAAGAGAGGTAGATTTCCCATGAAAAAACGCATGCTGGCAGGTATTGTCGCAGTAGCAATCCTGATTCCGTCTGCCGTATTTGCTGCTTCCTATCTGGCCGATGATATTTTCGGTTCTTCTGCGACCATTGAACAGCGCGGTGGTACACAAGAAGATTATCAAGAGATTGAGGGAATGCTTCAAGCAGCAAAAGGCAAGCTTACGGAAGACGAATTCAAGGAGTATATGGAGCTGTTCAAGCAGTTGATGCAATTAAAGGTGAAGATGACCGATGAAAATGGGGTCAAACATGAGGAGAAGCTGACCAAAGAAGAACAGCAGCAGTTTGAGCAGCTCGGCTCCAAGCTGGCCCCGTACTTCGAGAAGATTACCGGAACCGCCAAGCCGTAAGAAAATGAAGCAGGGACCCATCCGATCTGGATTGGGTCCCTTTTTCTCGACCAGGGGTAGTACCTGCGAAGTTGTTACCAGGGGCGCATTCAGGCGGTGAGTTGGATTATTCATGAGGACAAAGAGCATAAACATGATTGATTACGCTATCGTGTCCAATGGATCGGCAGTTTTTTTTCGTAAACAGACCGTTTTTCGTAACTAAATGATTCCAAGACCGTCTATAACAAGAAGAAGGAGTAACTATGCCAAATTACGTACTTTAGTCTGATACATGTACAACTACTATAGATTAGGGGGATATCGAAGTTGGAAACAGCCTTATCTACGATGCGCTTAGAAACAGAGCGCCTTATTATCCGTCCCTACATTGAAAAGTCTTACATTCGCACCTAATCTAGCAGAGAGCACATTTCAGGAAGTAAGGGTAGGCTTCCGTCCTTTTACAGCCGATTTTCTTCCGGTCATAGGTGCCATTCCAGACTGGGAAGGACTTCTTGCGGGAAACGGTCTCGGAGCCTCCGGATTGACGATGGGCCCTTATATCGGAGTCAGTTGGCTAAGTTAGCGCTAGGAATGGAATTAGATATCGATCTAACCGATTATGACATTCGTAAAGCGATTAGCTAACCTGTTGGTTTAGTACAAATAAAAAGGAGTTGTTTAATAATGAAACGAATATTTTCAGGGATTTTACTTGTAATTGTACTAGTAATTACTTCTATACCTACTTATGCAGTTGCAACTAACATCCAAATCAAGGTTGACGGTGTTGTTATTCCATCCGAGGTGGAACCTGAAATTAAGAACAATCGTACAATGGTGCCTTTGCGTGTTATTAGTGAAAATTTGGGGGCTACAGTCAATTGGTCTAATTCCGAAGTTACTCTCACTAAAAATAATATGCAGGTCATATTAAACCTGCATAGCAATACCGTAATAAAAAACGGAAAAACGTCTCTGCTTGACGTAAAACCATATATAAAGAATAATCGCACGATGGTTCCGCTTCGCTTCCTTTCAGAAACATTCGGCTGTAAGGTCAATTACAGAAATTCCACAGTTACTGTTGATTGCGAGGCATTGGTCATAGATGGTGTAAAAGTACAAGCATTGCAACAGGAATACCATATGACTATGGGTGGCGTAGTACAGCAAAGTAACGGGAACGCATATAACGAAACCATTTATAATGTTTTTGTAGACAACAAAGGCAATAAAGTCGAAGCTCCTGCGAATTATTCGTGGATGTATACGATCGATACTCCTGGATCTTATTATAAAGAAGGTCAATATGACTTTTTGGACCTAGAAGGTAATAGTCTAAAGCGTTTTGATATTTATACTTTATTAAAATATTTTCCAGAGGAAAGCTTAAAGGGATACCCAGAAGTTTTAATTTATGATGCTACTGAAAAACAATGGTATTTATTTAGCGAAATCGCAAGACAATCTATTCAACGGTTAATTGATACCGCGACTAAGAATGGTTTCATAAAAATGATTAGTAATACCGTTGTATAGTGTAGAAAAAGGAGGATTTCATATGAAAGGTAACCCTATTTTGCTTTCATTTCCAGAAACATTTGAGACAGAACGATTAATCATACGTGCTCCTCAATTCGGAGATGGAACCTTAATAAACGAGGCAATAACTGAAAGTGTAAATGAGATGCGTCCATGGTTACCGTTTGTAAAGAATCTTCCTACACTTGATGATTCAGAAGCCTATGTCCGTAAAGCTAGGCTTAACTTTCTGGAACGGACAGATTTAGTTCTACACTTAATTGATAAGAACACGGGTCAATTTGTTGGAAGCAGTGGGCTTCATCGCTTTGACTGGAATATTCGTAAGTTTGAAATTGGATATTGGCTGAGAACTTCACATACAAAACAGGGATTAATGACGGAGGCAGTTAACGGAATTACGTCTTTTGCAATTAATCATTTAGAGGCGAAACGAATTGAGATTCGTTGTAGTTCCGGAAATGTAGCTAGCATTCGAGTAGCAGAACGAGCTGGTTTTACCCTTGAAGGAACACTACGAAATGTAAGCCAAGATGACTCAGGAGCTATTACTGATATTAAGATATTCGCAAAGGCAAAGGGATACGAATACTAAACGTACTTATCTTGTAGGACTACGCTAACGGGACACAATAGTTCAAGAATAAATGGCTGCCGATTGGCAGCCGTTTTTCAATGGGAAGTTTAGCTGGAAAGTGTTCAACAATCTGAAAATGAAATATCTATAAAAAGGGGTACGAAAGAATGAGTGTTTTCAAGAAAGTAAGAGATGGATATGTCATTCGGCATGCAAATCGCATTAGGCTTCCGAAATTTGTATCAAGCACTATAGTCAGAAAGAAAGTGACCTTTTCTGGAAGGGTACAAAAGGTAGGGTTTCGCTTGGAAATACATTGTATTGCTCAAAGAATGCAATTAACGGGATGGGTAAAAAATTTAAAAGATGGAAGTGTGGAAGTAGAGTTACAAGGGGAAGAGTTGCAAATTTCTTTTCTGGTCAATTGTATGCAGTCATTGAAACGGGCATCTGTCAAGAAATTGACTATTATTAATCTGCCTATTAGTGAAGGTGAGGAAAACTTCACAATAGTGAGATAAAGTACATATTGTTTAGCTAGCTTATTGCAAAAAGTCACATGGTGGATTTCTTTGGGGATTCGCCTGGTCATCATTTGTTTCATCACGGCGAAGTATTAAATTTTGCTGTAAGACCAAATAACGCATTTGCATCACTTATGGAGCTGGAACCCAATACAAAGTATGTAAAAATGAAAATACGTGGTGGCAGTGATTCAGGAAATTTTAGCACCGAAGAGGAAAGAACCCTTAGTCTTGAATATGCCATTAAGAAGGGCGTAGATTATGAAGAGGTGCGGAAATCGGCATTCGATTCTACATTGCTTGTGCTTTTGGGAAACAAGGTAATTGCTGAGATTCCTTTAAACAAGAAGAAGTAGGCTGGGCTACTCCTTCCTCGCCTCCGACATTAAAGTTAAGCTAACTCGATAACGGGATACGTAAGTTAAAGGAGCAGGTTGCTGTGGCAGCTGCTCCTATTTTCATTAAGCTCCCATGAAAATTAAATTAGCTCAAACCCTGAAAAAGAGCATAATAAAGTAGACCCAGAATAACACTTTTTTAAAAAAGGCTGAGCCCCTTGAGTAATCATATAGAGATTGTTAGATCTTTTAAGCACAAAGAACATCATATACAACAAACAAAAAGGCAAGGCTGGTGCAACAACCAAAAAAGGATTAATCCCCCATGAGTGCTACCCATATAGGGTGCGACATTCTGTGATGCACCGTGGTGGTCGGAGTCAGACTAACGGTTGGGCTCTATAGCACCATAGCTTATCGACCTTCTTCGCCAGCCGTACAAACAGTATAGACAGAGGTATCCATTTTCATCCTCTGTGGTGCAGCCCGCTCTTAGGCTGCATGTATGGCTGACGGGCAGGTTTGATTAAGAATATATCTGGATAATGTAGGAGATATTATTGAAAACTTCTCCAGATGGGCGGTTATTATGAAAAAATTGATGATATCACTATTAACTCTTCTAATTATTTCTACTGTTTCAGTAGAAGCTGCACCTGAATACGCAAAATGGGGTAAAATTGCAGTAGAGGAAACACAAAAACATTACAAAGCAGACATAATTGATTATAAGCACATTGGTCGTACTAATTTAACACCAAAAAAGTCTGAAGAGAAATTCAAACTATGGATTAGAAGCAAAGAAGGTAACGAGTTTGGGGTTTTTGTATCAATTCAATTTGACCCGTCAACTGAAATGATCCAATCGATTCAGTTTTCTGAATCTAATCGTTAGATGTAATAAATCTCGCTTATAATGCTAAAGGGATGCGATTGAACAGCGGTGGAACCGATCCATCGCTTGTTTTGCATTACTGGAAACCCGCTCAGCTAACGGGCAGGATAGCGTATTAAGGACAGTACAAATAAATTGTGAAAAGGTGGAACTTTTATCGTGTGCTAACGTCAAAATATATAGCAACATTCAGGAGTTGCTGTTTCAAAGGGATTCTAAGAAAAGTGGTGTTGATTTTGGTGAGAAGGATATCTTTCATTATTATTTTAATGATTTTTATTACAGGATGCTCAATTTCGAGAGAGGATAAAATTGACATGTTATTAGAGAAAACACAGCCTAAAACGTTTGAGTTACTTTATCAAGAAGATGTGGAAAAGGGAATGATTGTCCTGTATAAAGACGAATCGGGATTTCGCCATGCATTCTTCTCTAATAAAAAAAAATACTGGAACACTAGTGGGAATGCCGAACTAAATCCAAAGGATGGTTTTACTTGGGGAATGACTAATGATCCTAACATTCCAATACTGACGTTTGCAGGGTTAATTACTGATGACGAAATACAAAATGTGATGGTAAGACAAAACACATTAAATCAACAAGCAAAAATTATTTCAACAGAGCAAGGACGATATTGGTTTACCTATTTCTATTATTTGGAAGAAGCCCCTGGACAACCAGATCCCCTCAAAATTGAGGCTTTATCAGGTGATGGCGAGATAGTATGGAAAGATGGTATATATGCTGGGGAATTATATAGAGGAAAAACAAGAAAATAAAGTGGCAAGTTAAGCTCCCATGAAAATTAAATCTGCAGTTACTGTAAAAAGGCAAAAGTAAATAAGACGCAGCTCATTCATTTTTTTAAAGGTTCAGGGAGCCATGCTGCAGCATCAAGGAGTCGTTCCCCCACGTGGTTGCCGTCTTGCCCACCACTGTGAAAGTAAAGCAAGAACCAAAGGAAACACAATAAGTCCGAAAATGCTTCGAGAAACGGTCCAACACTCACAATATTTTCCGGCTGAGTACCCATAAAAAGCCAAAAATAAATGGGCAATAGAATTTAATTTTTTAAAACCACCTTAAAGGAGGAATGAACAGATGAATAAAAACTTAAAAACTAAGTTTTCCTGCGAGATGCGCTTCAAATTACGATGGTCTTTATTTCTGCCGGCGACGCTTCTAGCCACGGCTGCAGCATTTGTCATCGCGCTACCCGTATCGGCGGACAAATCCGAAGCCCACGCTACATCTGTAAAAAACGACATCAACATCACGATTAACGGAAAAGTGGCAAAGACGAAAACGCCTCCTTTCCTAGACCAAGGTACGGTTTATCTGCCTGTCCGGGATATCGGGGAACTACTCGGAACCTTGGTGTCCTGGAACACACAGGCCAAAACGGTGACGATGAGGTATCCGGAACTCACGGTTAAAATTCCCTTCGGCTCGACCAGCGCAGCAGTAAATGGGCAACCAGTCGCTCTGTCCACGCCCCTCCGAATGGTTGATGGGCGTGTGTATGTACCGCTGCGCTTTTTCTCGGAGGCTGTTGGAGCGGAAGTTAAATGGGAGGCGGCCACACATAACGTACGCATGACGAAGCCGAACGATTACCTCAAGCTGAACCCGTTTGCGATATGGTTGAATCATACGACCCATGACCTGTATATGGGCAAAGACGAACAGTCCGATGTACTTCCCATCGGCAAGCTGGATGCGCAGTTGCAGGGTACGGTTATTGTTCAGTACCTTAGCAGGCAAGGTAAGAATACGGTGCTGACATTAGAGGATAGATATGCCAGTCCCCATCCCCATTATGAAGTCTACACTCTTCTGATCCGCGATAACCGGATCGTCGAGCAGAAACATGCGTCTTATGACCAACGGTATGAGCCAAATACGTCGTATTATCAGGTCTATGATCTAAACGGCTGGATTGAATATACGGTCCTGACGGACGGCAAGATCGTGTTGGTATATAACGATGAAGGGAAAGTCGTCTCAACGTATGATCTGCCTGAGCTGACCCAGCAGGACGACGTGTTCGGCGTCCAGGCTGTGGGTACCGATTTTCTGGTAGTCCGGCCCAAACGCAGCGGGCTGCTGACACTTATCGACCTGAAAGACAGCTCTACTGTGTTCCTTGCCGATAAGCTCCTGACGGGAAAAGATTTGGCATATGCGCATGACAACCAGACGCCATATCCTGGGGATTCGTTGAGCTTTGGCGGGGACGTGGGGTACGGCGTTTTGGATTTCGCTTATCTCAGTCCGTTCCAAAACAACAACGGCCAATCAGAACGACTGTCCTACGAACGACCGTCTTATGAAGAAGAACGAAAGGCGCTTCCCAAGGAGCGCAGCTTTCAGGAGATGGCATCCTCATGCTCTACCGATACGGTCGTGTCTGTAGATATTAAGGATGGGGATCTCATGTATAAACCGCTGATCGGAACGAATAAGCAGGATCAGGAAGGGATCCGAACGGTTTGCCGCATCCTCAAGAAAATCACCGCAGAAGGCGTTGAAGTTACGCTGCCCCGGACATTTCCGGAAACGTTCTCCCATGGAATGTCAGTTAATTTTTCTACCGGCGATTCGGTCAGCATCCATAGAGCATCCGGGGATAAGCTGGCCATGGGTTCCGAGCTTGGAGGAAAAAACATATTTCTTGGCGATGCCCAAATCATCAAGGAGTTTGAGCGCCTGAAAGTGCTGCCTAAGCAATGAATGATCTGGAAATATGTTGGAGCCCTACAGTACTCCGAATAAACGATCGCCTAAACAAGCCGAGATTTGCCCGGCTTGTTTTTTTGTGGTGGATTTAGAGGAAAATAATCCAAAACCTGCATCTAAAAATAGGACATCCGAGTAATTCGGATTATGATATTGCCATTCCTGCTCATCGATAACGGACTTCTCTACGCGGTTTAGGCCAAATTGGTGTGCCAGGATGGCAGGCGGCTACAAGAACCGCGGCTTCTTGTGATCGGCTGCTTTTTCTAAACTAACAGGCAGAAGAGTTTAATAGCTATGCACTGCCATACACAAATAAACGCCTATCAAAAATAAAACTATATTGCACTTTGTCTTACGGTCTTATATTATAAATAATAGAAATGGAAGGTGTTGGAATATGGTGTTGTCTGTGACGAACAACTTTTTAGATCAGTTAAACCATATTCCTTTATTTAAAAAACACTAAAGCAGTCATTGCTTTAGTGTTTTTATTTTGTTGGAGGTGAATGAGATGAGGTACAAACGTGTTCTTATAAAACTAAGTGGTGGAGCATTAGCAGGAAGTAATGAGTTTGGTTTCGATCCAGAAAGATTAGAACATATTGCAAATGAGATCATGACAATTCTAAGTCTCGGGGTTGAAATTTCTCTTGTTATAGGCGGAGGAAACATTTTTAGAGGGAATATGGGAGAAAATTGGGGGATAGAAAGAGCAGAGGCAGATAACATTGGAACATTAGCTACGGTAATAAACAGTTTAATGCTAAGAGGTGTTTTAAAAGCAAAAACAAGTTCTGAAGTACGTGTTATGACGGCAATACCAGTTACTTCCGTGGCAGAACCATATATTAGATTAAGAGCGATTCATCATTTAGAGAAAGGGTATATAGTAATATTTGCTGGTGGTAATGGACAACCTTATGTGACTACGGACTATCCCTCGGTACAAAGAGCAATTGAGGTTAACTGTGAAGCAATTCTTGTTGCAAAACAAGGTGTGGACGGTGTTTACGATCAAGATCCCAAGTTTAATAAAGATGCAAAAAGGTATGAGTCACTGCATTATAACGACATTTTACATCTTAATTTAAAGGTTATGGATCAGTCAGCATTTATACTCGCTAGAGATTACCAATTACCGATTCATGTTTTCGATTTTGATAAAATTGGCTCAATGAGAGAAATATTTGAGGGTATGAACACTGGTACAATAATTAGTAATAAGTCAGAATTAAAATTTAGCAAAGAATAGGTGAATGGATGGTAAAGTGAACTTTGGCAAAATGACCCCCCATACTATTTCTTGGTTAAGCTAAAGGGTACGATAGTTCAATTTCATGAGGGCTGCCAAACGGCAGCCCTTCGTTACGCTAACGTGCAGATTAGTTCAATATCGACACAAGGCAGTTAAACAGAACTTTCCAGTGAATGTGAACGTATAAGAAAAGTGAAGATATGAACGACAACGGGTTCTGGTCACAATCAAGAGGGTTCGAACAAGTTAAGAAGATGCAAAGTTATTAGAGATAAGGGGGCGGAATATTTGAAAATCTGCAAGGTTGTAGCCATACTAGCCGTTGCATTGTTAATGATATCCGTAAGCATGAATGTAATTAATTACAAAAAAACAAAAAATTATGAGGTTGCCGTTAGCGTTGCTTTAAGTGATTATCTTTCACATAATAAAACTGGTTCCATTGATAGGTCACTCACTCAAGTAATCACTGATAGAAAATTATACTTTGGCGAGGTAGGAAGACCAGTTAATTATTTGGCGAGAGATTTTCAAGAACTAAGTAATATGCATCGAGAATTAACGCTGTTGTATGGACCGTTATTTTCATATAACAACTATAACCAAATTAGCAGCATAAGTACTAACCCCAACATCTTTGATATGCTTGCTAATTTTTCGTCATTTTTTGATTATTTATATGAGAATAATTCTGACTCGATTGCGGTTGAAGATGAAAGACTGTATCTAAGCTTTAATAAATTAAAAGATGAAGAACGGAAAGGGATAGAAATAATAGCTGAAATAACTGGAGTACTTGAAAAAATAAGAAGCGAAAGTTCTCAAAACAAAGCACTATTGGATTATTTCGAGGATTACATGATAAGAAGTGCGGAATACTTTCATACTCAAGAAGTACAGGAGAAAGTTGCTGCTTTTGAAAGTATAAGAATAAGATTAATACCTAAAATGAACAGTTAAGTAAACCATTCAACTAACGGAACACAATAGTTTGATAAACATCAGGGGAAGACTTGCCGACAGCAATGGATCGACAGGTTAGTTGAACAAGTTATTAATAGAATAGCTTAAAGTCATGGAGCATTTCTTTGTAATGAGGAATGCTCTATATTTTTTTGTGAAACTAAAAATACAGGTTTAAAAACAACATTAATATGATTCGATTCGGTAAAAATTTTTTGTTAAACGATAAATCCCGTGTTAAAGTCAAATGAACAATAAATTAGTGAGGTGCATTTTATGAAACGAGGAACAACACTCTTTTTAAAGATAGCTATTATTCTTATTGGAATTCCAGTTCTTGCTTTGTGCATATTTGTGGTGCCTGAGATAGCGAGTTTTGCAGTAGAATTGTATCCAGATATGACTTTTTTGAAATATCTCATTTCAATCGATTTGTATGCAACGGCGATACCTTTTTACTTTGCTCTGTATCAAGCTTTTAAACTTTTAAGCTATATTGATAAGAATCAAGCTTTTTCGGATTTATCTGTAAAGGCATTAAAGACTATCAAATACTGTGCAATCTCAATTAGTATCTTGTATGTTCTAGGCATGCCACTCTTTTATCTTATGGCAGAGATGGACGACGCTCCAGGTATCATATTAATCGGATTGGTCATTATTTTTGCTTCAATGGTGATTGCGGTCTTCGCTGCTGTTCTTCAAAGGCTTTTACAAGAAGCCATCGATATAAAATCTGGAAATGACTTCATAGTCTGAGGTAAATAACATGGCGATTTGTAAGGCTTTAGAATGTCAGCCTGGTGATATTTTAGAATACAGAAGTGACAAAGACACTCAATGATAAAATGAATAATAGATCGATACTCTAACGGAGTAGAGGAGGGATACCATGTATAAATCAAGAAATTCACTCGGCTGGATCAGCTTGATTTTAATTGTTACGATTTTAGTTGGATGTAGTAAAGATGTTTCCCTTAATACTCCCTCCATAGAGGAGATAGAACTGATCAATAACAATTCGAACAAAATACAGTCGGAGTCAGGTTCCCCACATGAGGATATTTCAATTCCCAAGGCTCTATTAATGCAGAAGATAGAACCATCTGAAATTTACGTCAAAAAAGAAGAGTATACAGATCTCCAGATTCAAGGAAAGTCGAGATATGGGTCACTGACCCTACAATCTGACGGCGAATCTTTACTACTAACCAATGATAACGCTAAGAGGTATATGGGTAACTTTAATGTGCTTTATTCTAATACCGACGGAGATATGAATGTAATTGCACAATTAGCCGCACATATAGAAGAAGACGTGAAAGCTTGGGAATGGGAAATCATTGAATTCGAGGGCTTCGATCTCTTTATTCTGAGAGAAAACCAAAATGAGTTTTATAAACATCAACATCGAACGAGAAATATTCGCGTTTTTGTTGTCACCGAAAACAAGGGTGTCTTTCCATTACATTTTCTCGTTCATACAGAGGAAGGTGAAACTCAACTTGAAGAGCTGACTGTCGACAATGATTTTCAATCTTCTAATACATCGGAACATTTAATACTATTTAGCCCTTCACCTGAAACACACCAACTTACCTTTAAAATCGATCTTGATGAAAAAATAGGAAAGCTAGTTGAGGCAGAAATTATCGATGAAACCTATCTCAATATAGATCAACTAGTTGAAGAACAAGCTAGAGTGTTAGAAGTTATATTATTCTTTGGAGTAGGAGACAGCCAACATGTTATTGATGCAACCGAAGAATCTTGGAAGAATCTATTAAAGCGCGTTAGTGAACAGGCATCGCAGAAAGAAAGCTTTCAGTATATAACACAAAATAAAATGAAATACTCTCGACCTTTCTACTGGGGTACTAGTGACGTGCGTATGGATGAGCAGAACAAAGAACTTTTCTTTACTTTCACTGCTAATGTTGCTTATGCGTTAGGTCAAGATTTAAGATTACAAGTACACATGACTCAAAATAACGGCATATGGCAATTTGGTGAATTACCAAAAGTGAATATAGAGAACTAATTATTTTTGTTTCCATTCGAACCAACGCCCATGTCCATCTGTTTCCGCTAGCGTTTCATTATATTCCTTACCGCCAAGATAATAATCAAGGTGGATTTGTCCTAAATCCCACATATTATTGTAGAGGTGAAATATATCTCTTTCTTCACTAAGTTTTTTAATGCGTTCAATTAACTCATACTTGTCTTCTTTTGGTATTTGGTTGGCTTGAAGAAAACAATATAGCGGTTCATATTGAGGGAAATGTACCTGTGTTTGCTTATGCTGATAAAGAAATGGTCAACCGAATTATTCAGAACCTCATCCGCAACTGCGTCGGGCATTCCGATGGAGATATAGAGGTACAAATACGGACTGCGCAAAATGCGGTCATATCGTTTAGAAATCACGTGAAGAATACTTCTGAACTGGATGTTAATCGGATTTTTGAACGTTTCTTTCCTGCCAATAAAGCAAAGAGCAGAACCACAGGTCTAGGGTTGTCCATTGTCAGGCTTCTAGCCGAGCAATTGGGTGGCAGCACAAGTGCTTCCATAGTAGGCGGGTTTCTAGAGATAAGAGTTGAACTTCCGGGAGTTCATGCCGATTGAAATCCAGTGGCCTTTGAACACTAGTAATGTATGGTTATTCTAGTTTGATTTGATCCATTCGTTTTTTCCCCCATTCATACATCATTTCAACGATTGGTAATAACGTCATCCCAAGTTCAGTCATTGAATATTCGACTTTCGGGGGAATATCTGGAATGACTTCTCTATGAACAATTCCATCCTCTAGTAATTCACGTAATTGGTTTGTTAATATCTTGTGGGATATTTTCGGGAAAAGTTTTTGAAGTTGGCTAAATCGATGTGTCCCTTCTACACCTAAATGCCACAAAATAACAACTTTCCATTTCCCACTAATAATCGATAAGGTAAGTTCTTTTTCACAATGATAATCATGACTTAATATTCTCTTTTTGATCTCTTTTCTTAATGTATCTGACATGGGTATGAACTCCTTTTTCTATTTCTATCATAGGTAGTAACCATTTGGTAACCTCCGCTCAAAAAAGTGCGTTCTTCACAATGTAGAGAATTGAAGGTAGAATGAAGTTAGTCTTAAAGACAAATCTTTATCTGTTTTGGGAGGCAAGCATTTCTGAGTGAAACAGCGTATTTAATTATACCACTAGAACGGTTTTATAAAACGAATCAAACTTAATTATTATTTTATTGAAATATAAGAAAGTATAAGTTTTACTTGAATCAACTTCATAATCGCCGATGCAGCTAAATCGAGTTGCGTAATTATGAAATTGATTCTTGATACTCTATTTCTTATATTTCGGCAGAGACGGTTACCTTAAAGCGATACGAAGTATCGCTAGCATCGGAAGCATAAACTCCTCGAAAAAGGACGGCATAGCCGTTTCTGCTTGGTTTAATACACTCTACTTCGTCAATAATAAATCTATCTCATCTAAAGGAGCAAAAAAACATGCAAACAATCACAGGAAAAGTAGCGTTAATTACAGGAGCAGGGCGTGGAATTGGACGTGCCACAGCAATAGCTTTCGCGCAAGAAGGTATTCACGTAGGTCTTGTTGGACGTACGCTTGAAAATTTACAACAAGTTGCAGAGGAACTTAAACAGTATGACGTGAAGGTGGCAATCGCGGCAGCGGATGTAGCGGATTTAGACTCTATCACAGCAGCGGTTGAATCAATTCGTGGCGAGCTCGGTGCAATCGATATTTTAGTGAATAATGCCGGCATTGCAAAATTCGGTAGCTTCATGGACTTAACGCCTGAAGAATGGACAAATATTATCGATGTCAACGTAAAAGGTGTGTACTATACAACACGTGCGGTATTACCAGAAATGATAGAGCGCAACACAGGCGACATCATTAACATCTCATCAACAGCTGGCCAAAGAAGTGCACCAACTACAAGTGCATACGCGGCTTCAAAAGCTGCAGTTATTGGACTAAGTGAGTCTTTAATGCTTGAAGTGCGTAAGAAAAATATTCGCGTGACAACGTTAACACCGAGTACAGTTGCAACTGATATGGCTGTTGAGTTAAATTTAACAGACGGCAATCCAGAAAATGTGATGCAAGCAGAAGATTTGGCAGAATTAATGGTTGCACAGTTAAAACTTCATCCACGTGTTCTATTAAAACACGCAGGACTATGGTCGACGAACCCTTAATAGAGCTATTCGAAATATCAATGGCAGAAGAAGATATTGCTAACTAAAAAATTAAAACGAGAAAAACACTGAGATAATAATCAGTGTTTTTCTATTATATGCTACAGTTAGGGGCACAACATAAACCTGTCCAACAGTGAACAGTACTCCACACATGTGGAGTGCGTAATATTGATGGTACGAAAATGAGGTGTGACAGTATTGCTCAAGCACGCCTATATGTCAGTTCATTGATGCTGTGGGCTAAGCGGCGAAAATGGATTGGAAATCATCGGTTGGGAAAACAGTATGGGATCGAA
The DNA here is from genome assembly GCF_056786405.1 of Paenibacillus sp. Y859. NCBI lineage: Bacteria > Bacillati > Bacillota > Bacilli > Caryophanales > Paenibacillaceae > Paenibacillus > Paenibacillus sp. Y859. Next base: position 20,260 of record NZ_JBXCIZ010000021.1, read on the forward strand.
AGATAATTTATTCAAATGGAAACATTACAAGGTAGAGATGATTCTATTATCAGTACTTCGAACCTGCTTCTACAGTAATTGGCGACTCATCTTGAACGTATTTGTAAAAATCAAAAAAACTCCTATATAGGAGTTTTTTTCATAAGCAATGTTAGCGCGTGAATGGCTACTTTGAATTTAGAAACGCCCCCCGGCAGCGAAACCTTTTGGAGAGATACGTTCAATTTCTTCGAAATCCGCTGGAGTAAGTTGAACCTGCAGAGCGCCAAGATTCTCCTTCACCCGGTCTATTCGCGTTGTACCAGGGATGGGCACAATGAAGTCTCCTTGGGCGAGCAGCCACGCCAATGCAAGTTGAGCAGATGTACACATTTTTTTTGTAGCCATCTCTTCAATCAGCGTTGCGACTTCCATATTTTTAATGAAGTTATCGCCTTGGAACCGTTCATAATTTCGTCTATAATCATCCTCTGCTAAATCCTCGAACTTTTTAATTTGTCCTGTCAGGAATCCCCGTCCCAGCGGGCTATACGGTACAAAACCAATTTCCAATTCTTTGAGAACCGGAAGTACTTCATCTTCCACTTCTCTGCTCCACAAAGAATACTCCGTTTCCACTGCCGTAATGGGATGCACGGCGTGCGCACGACGGATGATATCAGCAGGTGCTTCGGATAGACCGATAAAACGAATTTTCCCCTCTTTGACTAAGTCGGCCATCGTTCCAATGGTTTCTTCAATAGGGGTATTCGGATCGTAGCGGTGTTGATAATAGAGGTCAATGTAATCCAATCCGAGATGGTAAAGACTGGCATCCACGGATTTTTTGATATACGCCCGATCACCTTTGGGCCCCTGGGTATGCGTTACACCAAATTTCGTGGCAATCACCGCTTTATCCCGTCTAGACTTAAGCGCCCGCCCTACCAACTTCTCATTTTCTCCAAACCGCGCTTGCGCAAATTCACCATAAATATCCGCTGTGTCAAACATAGTGACGCCGATATCCAGTGCTTCATGAATGACGCGAACCGATTCCTCGTTATTTGGCATCATCATAGTTCCAAGACCTAATGCTGAAACCTCTAATCCCTCACGTCCAAGGGTTCTTTTTTGTATGGCTTTCGAATTCATCATTCTACCTCCTAGAATATAATAGTGATACAACTCACTTTTGAGTTTCCACACGCCCAACCTCTTATTTGGATTTACCCGAAGCTGGTATTGAAGCGGCAGTCTTAGATGAAGCTGGACGCGTCATACGCTCGGTTACGATGGCAGTAAATTTACGTGTCAGAAAACGACTGCTTTGAGCCAACCAATAATTTGAGGTGCCATCTATGGTATAGCTACGGCCTTTCTCTATCCCTCGGAAACCAGCTTTCACAACTGACTCGGGAGTGCCATTAATTGCTGGCATATCCGTTGTGCCGATCACATCGAAAAACTCTGTCTTGGTTGTTCCCGGGCATAAAGCAAGGATGCGTACCCCAAGGTGGCGGTTTTCTGCAAAGATCGCCTCGGTGAAGGAAAGAACAAACGCTTTAGTGGCGGCATAAGTAGCCATATAAGGGATCGACTGAAAGGAACCAAGCGAAGCTATATTCACAATAATTCCATCTTTCTGATGCTGCATGTAAGGCAAAAATTGATGCGTCATATCTACGAGTGAACATACATTTAGATTAATCATTTCCAGTTCCCGCTCGCTTGAAATCTCCTCAAAACGACCATGTGTACCGAAACCTGCATTATTGATCAGAATATTCACGTTCAGGCCAAGCTCGGCGATTTGTTCAGCCAACAGTTGCGCCGCACCTGGTTTGGATAAATCAGCTGGTAAGGCATATGCCTTTATACCATATTTAGATGATAAATCCTTTGCCAGGGTCTCTAATTTATCCTTCGACCGCGCCACCACAATCACATGGCTACCTTTAGCAGCCAGTTCCGTAGCGTATGCCTTGCCGATACCTGTTGAAGCACCGGTAACCAGTGCCACCTTGCCTTTGTAATCGACCATTGTTAAAACCTCCTGGATATAAAATTTGAGTTTCTGTGTTGTTTATCCCCTCCGTTGGAATATTTATTCTACTCCACTATAAGAATTAAATGTAAAAAAGTCAATGAAATCAGAAAAAATATTCTAAATTTATGGATTTTGTACGTTAAATAGCTGATTTTAAACGTATAACCGTTATTTTTACGGAATATTCATTCCCTTAATTGACACGCTATTAATCAAGTTGTATAATTAATTAGAATAATAATTCCTTAGTGAGGTGCAAAATGACTAAACGTGAAGACATTTTGGTTGCAACCCTTGATTTAATTATTGAAGAGGGCTTGCAATCCGTTACCTTTTCGAAAATTTTTAAGAGGGCAAATGTAGGTTCTAGCACCTTTTATAATTATTATAAAAGCAAAGAGGAATTGGTTAGTGAGCTCTTTATGAATGCTCGTACTCATATGGGAGAAGCAGTTATGATGGGGAATGATCCCAGTCTGACTGTCTATGAAAGAATAAAAGGTATGCTAAAAAGCACGATGGATTATGCACTTAGCTACCCCAAGGAACTTTCGTTTATTGAGAATTATTGCGAGTCACCCTATATCTCCGAAGAATTGAGGAATAGGCTAGATCCCTCGGCCATCGAAATTTTCTCAATCATTGAACAGGGACAAAAAGAGGGTGTTATTCGGGAAATGGATATCATATTATGTTGCCAACTCTTCACTGGAATGATCAACTCTGTCATAAAAGGTTATTTGGCAGGTAAATATTCTTTAGATGAATATCAGATACAACAGACTCTTGAAGCTTGCTGGAAAGCTATTAAGGTTTAGTGAAAGAGCTTGTGACAATATTAGGCGGGAATTCCATAACAAGTGGTTCAGCGGCAGATTTCCCTGCTAAAAATCACAGACGGCTTGTCAAATATGAGCACTCCACACATGTGGAGTGCTGTTCACTGTTGGTCAGGAAAGACTAATAGTTGAGATATATTGACGGAAATAGTAAAGAGGGGGAATTAGCCCCTCTTTTTCTTTTACCCGATGAACTATCGTTCTGCGTTAGTTGAATCCAAATATAGTTAAGTTAACATTGTATGACTGTTTATTAGTCATTTTATCTTTGCAAATATGAATGTATCCCTTAGCTGACTTCCATCAACTGAGAGATCTTCGTTCTTAATTATACCTTCGAGGTTAGACCTCAATCGTTCAGGTATAACCTTGCTTTTGCTGTTTTTTGTATCACATCGTATCTCCAATCTTTGAACTTTCAATTAATCAAATGCAAAATATCAACAAGAAAACTGGTGAGGAAATTGAACAAGAAACCATGGAGTTCGTGCAGTTCAAAGAAAACCTGATCCTATCGGTGCAAGAGTTATCGAGGGGGGCTCTTTCTGACAAACCTTTAGGTTAATGCATAAAAAGATGGTATAAGAATCTCGGCTGTTCAACTGCAGCTGGGATTTTTTGGTGTGACTAAGATAAGTAGATTGATGAAATTTACTATTGAATTCAAAAAGTCATAGGTTTCATATTGGGGATGTAAAGTAAGATTATAAAGTAAGGAGGGAAGGTAAGTGCCGGTAATTAAAGGAGGATGGAACTATGTTACAAGGAAATACACATAGTAAACATCTTACAAATCAGGCGAACGCTATACTGGAATTAAATAAAACTAAAAGTGCGTGTTCAAAAAGGTGACTTTTTGAACAACCTCTAATAAAAAGTAAATAGGAGATTAATAATGAAAAAGATAATTACACTTGGATTGATACTTACTATAATACTAACTATGGTAGGTTGTGCTCCAAAGGGTTCAGGTAATCAGGATTTGGACTCCTCTAATGCTGCAGGAAACGTTAACAGTGAGGAAATTAAACCTTACGGAAAGCTTGTTGATGTTAGAGGAAAAAAGATGAATCTTTATACAGTGGGCGAGGGTGAGGAGACTATTGTTTGGATACCGGGCTATGGAGATATTGCTCCTGGAATTTGCTATACAAAAATGTTGGAGGAGCTATCTTCTAAGTATCGTGTAGTGGTAGTCGAACCATTAGGCTATGGTCTAAGCGATATAATTGAGGATGAACGTACGATTGAAAACGTCACAGAGGAAATCCACGAGGCGCTACAGGCTATCGATGTGAAAAAAAATATATTCTGATGGGGTATTCTATTTCTGGTGTTTATGGATTGAAATACATCGACAGTTACCGTGATGAACTTAATCTGCAGTACAAATTGATAGCAGCTAAAAATCTTAACAATAAAAATGTTGTGAATGAATAGGAGCTTATGGATGCTAACTTCCAAAAGGCGAAGTCTTCGGTCAACTTATGATCGATAGGATTCGCTTTTTTTGTTTGGAAATAATAATGCTTATTTACATCTGGGTCTATAAGATATAGACTAAGAGTAGGTCGATAATATATAGACCAAGGAGGCTTATGATGAAAGAATATAAACTAACAGAAAGTGAAGAAAAGTTTGCGCATTTAATTTGGCAGAATGAGCCGATTGGCTCTGGCGATCTTGTAAAGCTATGTGAAAAAGAAATGAAATGGAAAAAGTCAACAACATATACAGTACTGAAAAAGTTATGTGAAAAGGACATTTTTCAAAATGAAAATGCTGTGGTTTCGTCTCTAATTACAAAGGATGGATATTACGCTAAGCAAAGTATACGTTTTGTTGAGGATACCTTTGGTGGGTCCTTGCCTAAATTTCTAACTACTTTTATTGGAGCAAAGAAATTAAGTAAGCATCAAGCGGAAGAGTTGAAAAGATTGATTGACGAGCATGAGGAGGTTTAGCAATGAGTGAACTATTTCTTACTGCTTTAAATATGAGCCTTACAGCAAGCTATGTTATCCTTTTGGTGATACTTATCAGGTTTCCACTCAAAAAAGCTCCGAAGTTTATCTCATATGCACTCTGGGGTGTGGTGGCATTTCGTCTTATCATTCCATTCTCTTTTGAAAGTATGTTTAGTCTGATGCCACGGAATACGAATACTGTTCCTATCCCCCATGATATTATCTATCAGGAATCTCCACAGATTAATAGCGGGATAGAAGTAGTTGATTCTTTTGTAAGTAAATCACTTCCTGCACCGAGTATTGGCGCTAGTGTAAATCCATTACAGATTTATACAGAAATAGGGGCATACGTCTGGGTCTTAGGAATAATAGCATTGCTTGTTTATAGCCTGGTATCTACTTTTATCTTAAAAAGACAGCTTAAAAGTGCACAATTAATAGAGAAGAATATCTTCGAAGCGAAGAATTTGAAAACACCATTTGTGCTTGGCTTAATAAGACCAAAGATATATTTACCGGTTGGACTTAACGTTGAAGAAAGAGGCTATATTTTGCTACATGAACAGACTCATATTCATCGAAAAGACCATATCATTAAAATAGTAGCCTTCTTAATATTATCCATACATTGGTTTAATCCTCTTGTGTGGATTGCGTTCATGTTAATGAGTACGGATATGGAGCTTTCCTGTGATGAACAGGTACTGAAAGAAATGAATGAAGATATTAAAAAGCCTTATGCTTATTCGTTATTGTCACTTGCTACCAGAAAGCATATTTTCAATGGAAGCCCGCTTGCATTTGGCGAGGGCAATGTAAAAGGGCGGATTGAAAATGTGTTGAATTACAAAAAAACTTCCTTTCGGGTGATTGCTATATCAATGATAACTGTCATTATTGTAGGAATTGCACTAGTTACAAATCCTAAGAGTAATGCTAAAGAATTAGCGGTAGACATGTCTGATATTGAACAAATGAACATTGGTGCCGAAATGCCCCGACTTTTATATGCCGATAACAACATAGCGGTTATGCAGGGTACATTTGGAGTAGTCGTATATAATATGCAAGATTCAATAGTTACTAATCGAATTTCATATGAGCATAGTAAGTCATATGGCATCTCAATGATGTTAGCATCTGTATCGCAAGATGGTACAACAATCTTTATTGGAAATGATGATATGTATAATGAATTTATATATACTCATCAATACAATATTAGTACTAGAGTAATCAAAAAAACTAGACAACAGCCATCAAGCATGTATAGACCTACAACTATTGAACCCGTTCCTGGTTATAATGAGCAATACGATAAATATTTCGATTTACACTATCTTACGAGTAACAAAATTGTAGAGTTGGATCATTCATTTATATATCTACGCTCCTCAGATTGGAATATGAAAAACTTACAAATTGTTATTTTCCAGTATGAAGATGGTGAAAGCAAAGTTTTTGATGTGTTCAAATGAGAATGATAGCCTGCTGACTTATTATTCAATCCCAATGGGGTAGGGGACGACACCAATCAGGATAAAATATTGAAGCAAGGTGATTATAGTCTCTTTTTTTACGGAAATATATGGATTATACTTGTGGTAAAGTTGAGTTATGACGATGGGATGAGAGGTGAATTAGTTATGGAGCTTATTATTGAAGTGACTGGCTTAAGTAAATCATATGGCAAGGTTCAGGCAGTTAAGGATATCAGTTTTTACGTTGAGAAGGGGAAGATGTTCGCTTTTCTAGGACCGAATGGAGCGGGGAAGTCAACAACCATTGATATTATTTGTACGTTTCTAAAACCGGACTTTGGCACGATATCCATAGATGGGTACCTGTTAGGCCAAGATGATGATAAGATTCGCTCAGCTATTGGTACTGTATTTCAAGATGGATTATTAGATTCGCTGTTAACAGTGGAAGAGAACATGAAGATTCGGGCAGGGTTTTATGGTACGAAAGGTAAGAAGTTAGCTGAGTCAGTACGAATAGCTGCAGAGGCCGCTGGCGTAACCGAGTTTTTGAACCGTCCTTACGGTAAATTATCAGGTGGTCAGCGTAGACGTGCCGATATTGCCCGCGCACTAGTCCATACTCCCAAAATTTTAATACTAGATGAACCAACAACAGGACTTGATCCTCAAACGAGGAAAAATGTGTGGGAGATTATTAAAAAGCTACAAAAAGAAAATAACATGACCGTATTTCTGACTACACATTATATGGAGGAAGCAGCCGATGCGGATTATGTCGTCGTGATTGACAATGGTAGCATTGCGGCAAAAGGAACTCCGACAGAATTGAAAAATACATATGCCAGCGATCAATTAAATCTATTTCCGATAGATATTGAAGAAACAGTGGAATTTCTGACAGAAGCACAGGTCGATTTCACCCGAAACGTTGATAAAATATCGATTAAAATCCCTTCCACATTGGATGCTTTGCCGATTCTTGAACAATGTAAACCGTATATTAAAGGATTCGAAGTGTTAAATGGAACAATGGATGATGCCTTTATCGGGATAACTGGAAAGGAGATTAGACCATGATAGGATTTGCTAAACGAAATCTCTTCCTCTTTTTTAGGGATAAAAGTGCCGTCTTCTTTTCGCTGCTGGCTGTGTTTATTATTATTGGTCTGTACGCATTGTTTCTGGGAGATGTGTGGGCGAATAGTTATCCGGACATAGCGGATATTCGCTTTCTTATGGATAGTTGGATTATGGCTGGTCTGTTGGCAGTGACATCTGTAACAACGACAATGGGTGCCTTTGGAACGTTGGTCAGCGATCGAGAGAAGAAAATTAACAAGGACTTTCATTCCTCGCCTGTAAGAAGAAGCGGTATTGCCGGTGGATATGTCATTAGTGCGTTTGTGATCGGCTGCATTATGAGTGCTGTGGCACTTGTATTAGTAGAAATCTATATCGTCGCCAATGGTGGGAAATGGCTGTCTATAGTGGCGTTAGGCAAAGTTATTGCACTCATACTAGGATGTACTTTTGTGAATACAGCTATCATATTTTTTGTTGTTTCCTTCTTTAAAAGTAATAATGCCTTTGCTACAGCTAGTACGGTCATCGGTACAATGATCGGATTTCTGACAGGGATATACCTACCTATTGGTGCTTTGCCGGATGGAGTCCAGTTCGTGATCAAAGTATTTCCAGTATCACATGCCGTATCGATTTTTCGCCAGGCGATTATGGATTTACCCCTCTCTGAAGCTTTCGCCGGAGCACCTGCTGGGACGTTAATTGAATTTGAGAAAATGATGGGAGTAACCTATTATTTTGGAGATTATGAGGTAACCGCTTGGACCAGTATATTGTATCTAATCTTAACTACGGTTGTTTGTTTCGGATTGGCCGTTCTGAATTTGAGACGTAAAAATAAATGAGCATCATTTATATGAACCCATACCGTAACTGAGAGGATAAAACGATGACATCCTTTTTGGATCGCTATCTTGGATGAGAGCGGTCTATTTATTTTTAAATTGTTTTATCCGTAGTTAAGTTATTCCATTTTATAGTATAATAAGAGTATTTCTTATAGAGTCCATACCTTTAGATAAAGATTGGGAGATGGAGATGTCGTCCAATCTTCATGTGTTTATCGCCGTCGATGGCAAAGAGGTTATTGGCTTCTGTAGTTTCGCTTCCTTGTTCGAATGTAGCCTGAGTCACGGAAGTGAATGTGTGATCCAGCAGGTTGTTATCGACGCTGAGCGACAGATGGAGCAGTATCTGGAAAATAAGAAAATAGCAGATTTGCCGAAATTATTAAAGACGGAGTGATGATCCGTTCTTTTTTTATCCTACGTTCTATTCCAAAATGGCAGCGTACGGAGACCTGGATGATTCCGAACTATAAGACCGATTAAATGTATGGAAAAGATTCTGGATAGATGCCGGCTAAGAATCAGCCGAGTTGTACAAGAGAATAAGCAGTAACATTACGAAGCTTTATCTCCTATCGGAAAAACAAATCGAAGGGTTGTTGGCAGAATCCGGATTTACAAAAATAACCCAGATTTATTCTACGGGCCTTATGGCAGGATGGATCTGCCATGCGGAATGATATGCTCTAAAGGCGAATTTTAAATATGACCGAGAAGATGAAGTTAAAGCATCCAATTGTGCAGTATTTCTATGAACTACGGCTGAGTACGTTATGAGAATAAATAACTCATTAACCTCCAATCGGGAGGTTTTTTCATGAGACCATACGTTTGCTGACAGATTGGTGTCGGTGGGGGTGTTGTATAATGATAGGAATACACCGTTCAGTTTATTTAATCAGTTATTTTTAATGAAAAAAAGAAGAATGCCTTGGACTATCATAATCCAAAGCAATCCTCTTTTATATAGCCTTCGTTTTTAACTTTTCTAAAAGAACTTCCAACCAGTGAGTGGATTGCTCTAATAGAGATCCATAGTAGTTATCCATGAAATCTACTACTTCACGAATGGAATCATCTATATCAATTTGATGATAGATTTGATTCATATATTCTTTTTTCTTCCGCGACTGTTCGATTTTCTTCTCGATAATAGGAATCACTTTGTCAGTTTCTACAAAACGAAGATTCATAAGACCGACAATCAAATCTGGAATGGATTCTGCATTTTCTATTAACTGATAAATTTTGAGTGGGAGCTGCTTACGTCCTTTATCAGTAATGGAAAACACCTGCTTGTCTGGGCGATGTTCTTCTTTAATAATCTCTACTTGTTCAATTAAGCCTTGTTTAGAGAGGGAATCAAAGTGATAATACAGTTTGCTTTCAGTTAGATTACCCAATTTATCAAAGGGAATAGGGTGGGATAGTTCTTTTTTTAATTTATACGGATAATTATTTTCATCCATTAACTTACTTAATATATAAATTTGAATTGACATCACAAACCCACTCCTAATTTGTTGGCTAACTACATCTTACCAAACTTAGGCGGGTATTTCAGCTGTGTTTTTTTCTTCAATGGTTTGTACAGTTTCTTTAGTCACAGGCATTGGTTTATGAACAAACCGGACGATTACAATGTTAATCAACATAGCACCGATAAATACGCCTGCTAATCCCCATAAGAATGGTGCTGGGCTAATAGAACCAAACATTAGTGCGAGATAAGATTGTACAGAATAATACATCGGTGTAATGTGGCTGAACCATTCATATGGTGCATGCATCATGTCACGAGGCATGGTAGCACCATTGGCGAGCGTTTGCATTAATAGAATTGGAATATTTAGAATCATACCGCCTTCACCGAATAAGAAGACCATAATCGCACACACGTTAAATGCAGCCATATACATTAGAATCTGCTGAGCAGCGACTGGTAAAAGTAATGATAGCTCTACATCTGCAATAGAGAATGAAATAGCTAAAGCAACTATTGCTGATAATACAGCGATGACTAAAGCTGTTAATTGTACGAAAATAAATAGTTTCGTCTTACTTGCTTTCCCGCGGTTCGCTTTAAATGAAGCAACTAATTGCAATGCCGCAATCATTGCACCAACATAACTAGCCATGGTTAAGAACATGGGTAACATGCTGTTGTGCATGCCATCTGGAATATCATTAATAACAACATAGTTCCCTACATAACTGTTTTCTATTTGTGCAGCAAGTGCTGCTGCTTGTTCTTCGGGTACATTAAAGTTTTTTAACACACCTTGTGCGGTTTGTTGAGAGAAGTTCGCGCTTAATTGTTTGTTAATTTCTCCTACAACAGAAGACATCGCTGAAGATACCATTGTGGCAGAAGCTTCATTGACTGTGAAATCAATACCCGCTGATACATCACCACTTTGAATATTGGCGGAGAATTCTTCTGGAATATGAACAACTAGAGCTAACTTATTATGTTCTAATTCATCCATCGCCTTTTTATTCGTTACATCGGTTTTAATCGTTTTGAATGGTAAGCTTTCTGTCAACTGACTCGAAATCTGAGCCCCGTATTCACCTGCGTCATCATTAACGATAGCGATTTTTAAATCATCCATGTTCCCCGGAAGCGCCGTATATCCTGGTAAGAAAATACCAAGCATCGCAGCGGCATAGAACACACCCATGAAAATTGAAGCAATTGCTCCTTTGGATTTCAAAAATTTTGTAAACTTCACAGTATAATTCCTCTCTCTTAGACACTTTTTTTAAAGTGCTTTAATTAAAGTACTTTAATTGACTGTGATTTATCTTACAATAATTAAATTCGAATGTCAATATAACGAGAGGGGCCATTCCGATAACATACAGACTCGAAATGCTGACTTGATGTAAAGAAGACAAGACGCCAGAATCAATTCGCTTGGTACCGGGGATTAGCACAATAAAGTCTCCTTGGGCGAGCAGCCACGCCAATGCAAGTTGAGCAGAGGTACACATTTTTTTTGAAGCCATCTCTTCAATCAGCTCTGCGACTTCCATATTTTTAATTTGTCCTGTCAGGAATCCCCGTCCCAGCGGGCTATAAGGTACAATTATTCCTTAACGAGGTGTGAAATGAGTAAATGTGAAGACATTTTGGTTGCAACCCTTGATTTAATTAACGATGAGGGCTTGCAGTCCGTTACCTTTTCGAAAATCTTTAAGAGGGCAAATGTGGGTTCTAGCACCTTTTATAATTTTACTAACACCACTAGGAGGAACACATATGTCTAGAACGTATTCACGTACGTATATTGAGAATGTAAAGCTTGAAATGATGAATAGATTGGGATTGAAGAAGGTATTTTATAAGGAACAAATAGGTGATACCTTAATTTTTGAAGCGGTGGGATTTGATAGAGAAACACAACATCGATTCTGTGTTAGACCGAAAACGGGGACGATTGATGAATTTTTTTCAGGAAAATGGATGAAAGTACGCAATTTTATAATTAAAGGTTGATTCTGGAGAAATGAAGTGTACTGGAATAATGAAGGTGTAATTTATAAGAATTACGCCTTTTTCTCATTTTCAAAACTAATTATTTTAGGGGAAATGAACTTTTTGGCATTAAGTCGTGCTGTGACTAGTGATACTTATCGTAGTATTCAAAGGAACGATTTCGTTTGAGCTTTGTAAGTCCATTTGCGAAAAAGTTAACATTACACTTTGGGTAAGAAATACAGAACAGCTAGATTCACTGGAACTAGTCATGAATGAGTTCGCTGGATATCAAAAGCTAGATGTTAAGATTTCCCTCGCTTCCATTCTTAACTACGGTTGATTGTTTCGGACTGAATAGGTTCCTGATTCTAGGTGGTAGAATTTATGTTAAACTGTTTTATCTGTAGTTAAATAATTCCATCTTATAGTATGATAAGGGTGTTGATTGTAGAGTTTACCAGGATAAACATGGGCAAAAATGCCAATCCGTGTTTGGGATGTTACAATTGAAGAGTACATACCTTTAGATGAAGCTAAGGAGATGAGAGAATGACAACAAATGATACCGTAGAACAAATTCGCATTATTGAATACGATCCTTCCTACGCTGGAGCGATCGCTGATATGTGGAATCTGAGCAACGAAAGTTGGGGAGGTGGCACCAAGCAGAGTACGGAGGAGACTGTACGTCGGGAGATGGAGATTTCGTCCAATCTTCATGAGTTTCTTGCGGTCGATGGGAAAGAGGTTATTGGCTTCTGTAGTTTCGCCCACTATCGTCAAGACGAAGGGGCCTTGTATGTACCGCTATTGAATGTACGACCTGATTATCACGGTTACAAGGTTGGTCGTAATCTCATCTTGAATGCTGTCCGCAAGACAGTGGAAGCGGAGTGGCCACGGCTGGATCTATTTACTTGGGCTGGCAACACCAAAGCCGTGCCGATGTATAAGAAATGTGGGTTCTTCTGGGAAAAAAATGAGGATTACGTCCACCTGATGAACTTCATTCCGACCGTATTGCAAACCGAAGCACTCGCTCCTTATTTTGAAGAGCTGGATTGGTATGCAGATAGCACCCGCGAGCTCGTCATCGAGCCGGATGGTCGTCGGGAGCGTGGATTCGATTACTTTGACTACACGTGGAGTAAGGGAGATCTCTCCGTGCGAGCGGAATTTGAAAAGACAGGTCGCGGACTGACAGCTCTCGACACGCCTGACTATACAATCTCCACCGAAATCGATGATCACGATCTTGTGTTCGGTTGCGCCTACAAGGTTCGCTATCGCATAAAGAACTGTTCGGCTTCTGAGCTGGCGATTGAGATCATGGGGCAGGACGATAAGAATATCCGATTTGCGCTGGCTACTGTTCAAACAATCGCTCCAGGAGAAACGGTCATCGTGGAGGGGGAATTCGAACTTGATCCGGTCCGGGAGGAGCAGAATGATAAGAAGACCCATCCTGTTGTCAAGAGCCAATGGGTTATCGGTGGTAAGCGAGCCGAGTTCCGTATAGGTATCGCTCCTAAATTCCCGGTAAAGATGAAGATAGCGCTACCAGTTAGCGAGCTTTATCCGGGTATTCCGACCGAGCTGTATCTGAATGTGGAGAACAATTTTGCTTCGGAAGCGGAGTTCGCTTTTGAATGGCCAGAGGATGAATGCGTGGAATGGGCTGAGCGTGCGGTACGCTTCACAGTTCCAGCTAAGGGCAAAGCATCTATCCCGGTAACCTTGACCTTGCGGTCCTACGGACTCTACTCGAGAGAGGTTGAGGTGACGGCTGTCCCGGCAGACAGTAAGGTGGTCTCCTTCACAAGCAAGCTATCCGTCCTGATGAAGGGAACGCACGGCCGCTTTGGTGGGGAATGCGGGGAACAATGGGTCGCCGTGAACGGCGCATTCTCCCTCCATCTTAACAAGCTCGAGAATAACATGTGGATCGAATATCCTGGTTCGCATCACAGTTTCTGGTGGAACTATCCGAAGCTGGGTAAACCGTTTGCAGAAGAATTCTCCAAGAAGCAGGCCAAAGAAGTGAAGATCTACTCGGAAGGGGAGAGTCAAGTTCTTGAAGCCCTCTACGAGTCGGGAGACTTCCCCGGCCTGCAAATAAAGTCGGTCGCCAAGTTGTTCGCAAGTGGTATTGCCCAATTTCATCATGAAATCTGCAACACTAGTAGCAAAGAACTGGAAGAGAATATGTATCTCCTGACGAATTTCGGGTTCTTCGGCAATCGACTCATCTTGCCATATCAGGGCGATTATATGGATATGGGCGACGCATATTCCAGCGATCCGAATCTTTGGGACAGCGCCCAGATCACGGAGAACTGGCTGTTCAACAAGGAAAAGAACTTCGCTTGCGGTATTTGTTGGGACCCTTCCCTGAAGCTGCTTCGCCCGGAATATCCACTTGGGCTGGAACATGATCTTGGTCGGATTTCCGGCGGAGCCGTCGTGCGGACGAAGGCGACTGTATTTGCACTGAACACCTTCACCAAGTGGTGGGATTTCCGTTCCTTCGCTCGGAAGTTGCGGAATCCGATCGTACCCGTGCTGGAGAATCATCTCGAACTGACGCTTGGCGGTAGTAATCCATTCGTGGCTGAGCCTTTGAACGTAGAACTTATCGAAAGAAAGATGGTTCCGCTCGCAGGTAGCTTGGAACTGTATGTGCAAAACGGTGAGGGAACGGAGCGAAAGGTTGCCGACATGAAGTTGTTAAGGGAGCAGGATCTTCGTTCTGCAAGCTTTGAGTTCTCCCCTGAGGAAAAGCAAGATCCGGGAAATGGAGAATCAGGTTGTAAGATCCGGGCCATCTATCGCGGTGAGGATCGGGTTCAGGAACGGTCGGCTCTTTGGTTTCCTCATACGGAGTCAAGCGTTGTTTGTGAGATAGAGGAAAGTACGACAGGTCCCGTGTACACGGTGAACAACGGAGTCCTCTCCATAGCGACTGCCCCCGGATTCGGTAGCGTTGTGCATTCCCTGAAGCATCAAGGCGAAGAATGGCTGGACAGTTCGTATCCGGAAGCGGCCCCGCGATCTTGGTGGAATCCATGGTACGGTGGACTTGGCGTGGGTATCCACGGCATAGGTGGCTTTAGCCGACAGCAGGAGCGAAGAAGTGCGACCTGGGCGGAGCGGAGTGATGTGCATGGAAACATCTGGAAGGGAGTCCGAATGACCACAGTCATCGAGAAGCAGGAAGCGAACCGGGGGATCACGATAAACCAGCATTACCTTATGCTGCCCGGTGTCCCTGTTCTCTGTGTGCTGCATTCGGTGACCAATGAAAGTGGCGTGGTTCTACCGCATTATTCGCTCTCGGACGATAATTTCATCAAGCCTTCGCCTGTCTTCTCCGAAGGATGGTTGGAAAACCCAGGAGAGGAGAAGTTCCTTCTCGGGAATCTGGAAGTCAATCTTCAGTCCAAGGGACTCTTACGAATCGGCGCGGTATCTCGTCAGAACATGCTGCATGTAGTGAATAGTGATTACAATCAGAACTCATCAGCATATGTGAACAACAAGGTGTTCTGTCATAGCGTGAATCACCATCTTTCCCTTAAGAATGGGGAAACCACCTGGACACAGCCGACTTTTCTAATCTTGGGTCGTATGGATCTGAATCTGGAGGATGTCCGTGACTTTCTGAAGCTGACCTTTGCTAGTCCTACCGACAATAAGGAGTCCACATATGCCGATTATTGACATTCATATTCATCTTTCAGACATTGACAGCTTTCATCAAACAGCGATCGATCTCTCCAAAGTCAATTACACCGCTACAGGACTCAAAGCGGAGTTTGACAAGAACAACGTCATTCTCGGCATTGGAATGGGTGTCAGCGAGCAGACGAAGGGGGCATTTCCCGATTCCAGTTC
Organism: Paenibacillus sp. Y859; assembly: GCF_056786405.1. Taxonomy (NCBI): domain Bacteria; kingdom Bacillati; phylum Bacillota; class Bacilli; order Caryophanales; family Paenibacillaceae; genus Paenibacillus; species Paenibacillus sp. Y859. The sequence goes on from NZ_JBXCIZ010000021.1 coordinate 35,891, forward strand.
ACCCAACCCAATGGGCCTAGATTTGGAAGACAGTGTTCCGCCATTCCTAATGGAATGTGTTGGTATCAATCCGAACAGGCTCGCGGGCAAGCACGCTTTGGAGGAGTTGGACCTGATCGAAGCGAGGCTGCAAGCTCCCGAGGTGGCGGGAATCAAGATATATGCCGGGTACTATCATCATTACGTCTATGACAAAATCTACACGCCGATCTATGAATTGGCTGCCAAGTACGGCATGCCGGTGGTCATTCATACAGGTGATACCTACTCGATGAACGGATTGCTGAAGTACTCGCATCCGCTTACCGTAGATGAATTGGCCTACCAGCAGCGCGGCGTGAATTTCATGATCTGTCATCTGGGTGATCCTTGGGTGATGGACGCCGCCGAAGTGGTGGCCAAGAACCCTAACGTTTACGCGGATTTGTCCGGCCTTGTCGTCGGTGATCGCCCTCATTTCGAACGGTTCATGAATGAACCGCTGTTCATGGACCATTTCCGCCGGGCGCTCGTGTACTGTGATCATTACGAGAAAATGTTGTTTGGAACCGACTGGCCGCTTGCACCGATCGACCTATATGTGGAATTCATCCGCCGGCTCGTGCCGGAGCAGCATCATGAGAAGATATTTTACGAGAATGCCTTAGGGCTGTTTCCGCGTATTCAGGAGCGGATCGCGGTGCTATGAGAGCGTCAATAACGGTAGAGTAAGAGCACGATAAAGCGCGCGAGACTTAGAGCATAAGAAAGCAAGACATTCCCTGGGATAAAGCCAAGGGGATGGCTTGCTTTTTGTTCAAATATAAGAAAGGATTGAACTGATGAATTTGACAGAACCAACAATCAAATTAAAAACGATCAATCGTTCTATGGATGAGATAGGGTTATAAATATTCAGGTGGGAGTTATATTCTAATGGGGGGATCCAATGGATACTATCATTCGTCTTGATCATATTAATAAGTTTTATACCCAACATCGGCCTATTCTCAAGGATATAAGCTTCTCCATTTTTAAAAATCAGTCTATTGCATTTCTGGGGTGTAATGGATCGGGTAAAACCACTTTGCTAAAGATAATTGCAGGTCTTATTCGTCCTTCTACGGGTAAAGTGATCTATAATCCGTCCTCTCCATTACGTGTTGGTTTTGCTCCGGAACACTTTCCTAAGCCAAAGTTCACTGCTGAAGAGTACCTGTATACAATGGGGAGAATACAGAAGCTTTCTAAACCTTATCTCAATGAAAGAATAGGTGCTCTACTGGATAGATTCAACTTGAGAGAAACTCATAGTATCGCCTATTTTTCTAAAGGAATGACGCAAAAGGTTAATTTGTTGCAGGCTGTTTTGGGCAATCCAGACGTATTGATTTTGGATGAACCTCTTTCGGGATTGGATGTTGCGTCTCAGAGCGATCTGGCTGAAATGCTGAGTGTTTTTAAACAAGAGGGCATTACGATTATTATGTCCTGCCACGAAACGGACTTGCTGAATCAAATTGCTGACCGTGTCATCGTTATTAATAGTGGAGTGGTCGAATCAGATAATCCATACTTACGAGAAATCGAATCTGCAGTCAGAATAGTGTTCTCAAACCCGAAACCTGAAGAGAGTAATGAAGTCGCAGATTGGTTGCCCGTGGAGTATATTCAAAAGTTAAAGAACGGCAATGAACTTATCGTGAAAGAGGAAAATAGTGACTTCGTGCTGTACTCGTTGCTAGAACGGAAGTACTCCATTCTTTCAGTAGAACGAGATCAAAACCCACTGACTTAAGAAAGGTTATTCATCATCGAGAGGAAAGGGGGTGAATTTTCGGTGAGCTTGATTGTGTTTTTGTTTAAGAGTTATTTTCGATCCTATAGATATTTCCCGATTTTTCTATGCTACTTCATAGGTGTAATGATGCTTTATTCATATAGACCAAATCCAGTAATGGATAGCTATGCTATATCCTCAGTCTTTCTTTATTTTATCTCTACTTGGTTATGTTCCAGTTTTCTTTCTTCAATGAATGAGGTTCAGGAGCAGATTACATCTTTGCATGCAGGTAGTGTTCGAACCTATCTAGTCGGGAGAACAGTAATGATTTTTTTGCTTTGTACCTCCTTAAGTTTATTTGCAATGGTATATCCTGTGGTCACGAATATGTTTGATCAATCGGTAACATGGATGCAATGGTTGACAGCATTCGCAGTCCATATTGAAATGTCCCTGTTAGGAATGCTCATAGCACTATTCTTTAATAAGACTTTTGTGAAAAATACAAGTCTCTCGATTAGTGGGATGCTTTTTGTATTAATCGTAACGTTGGCGATGCAAGGTCTAGTTAATTCTGCAGGTTCGGGATTCTCGTTACTGTTCTGGGTGCTGCCTCCTGCCGTTGAAACGTTCACTACTCTTATGAACTATGATAAGCAATCAGCATTGAAATCGGCTGTAACATTATCGGTCTCGTTTGCATATTTCGTGCTCTTGTTTTACGTATATCTTAAGCTACAAATTAAAAAAATGTATGAGTAGATGCTGTCTTCGTATCCCCAAAGATCTATTATTAGTGGAATCCACGGAACATCCTACTCAAGCCATCGAAATGATCGGTAAAGTCCATGATACTCGACAAATTCCCATGTTCCACCTGCGTGTATTTATAGTTTGTGATTGTAAGCACAAACTTATGTTTGTAGCTCTGTTACGCTATGAATATCAACAAAAATACCAGTTATATGGATATATGGAGGATATGGATATGTTTTGTTACCAGTGTGAACAGACACCGAATGGTGGGTGTACGATAGTTGGCGTGTGTGGCAAGAATGAAACGATAGCGAGCTTGCAGGATACGATGATTTTTGCGTTAAAAGGGATTGCAGCCTACGCTACACATGCTAGGCAGTTAGGATATAGCGATCCAGAAGTGGATCGGATCACCCACGAAGCCTTGTACATGACCTTGACCAATTCCAACTTCAATACGGAGGAGCATCTGGAGATGGCCATGAAGGTCGGGAATGCAGCGGTGCGGATCATGGATGTGCTAGATCGCGCGCATACAGATCGCTTTGGTATTCCGCAGCCGATTACAGTCAGCCAGAATAAAATTGAAGGTCAATGTATTGTGGTGACAGGACATAATTTGTATGCATTGGAGGAGTTGCTACGGCAGACAGAGGGAATGGGTATCAACATCTATACTCACTCGGAAATGCTACCTGCTCATGGGTATCCTGCGTTGAAGAAGTACGGTCATTTGAAAGGCAACATCGGCAAAGCATGGTATGATCAGCGCAGACTATTCGAGCGGTTTCCCGGTGCGATTCTTGCAACGACGAATTGTGTCATGCCGATTAAAGGAACGTATGCGGATCGCTTTTTCTCTTATGAAGTAGCGGGGCTAGAAGGTGTTGCGAAGATTATGGATGACGATTTCTCTCCACTAATTGAGCGTGCTCTATCGTTAGCTGCGGCAGATGTTGAGTCAGAGAGTGTTCTCACGACTGGATACCACCATGAGACCGTGATTGGACTCGCTCCCGAGATCATTCAAGCAGTCAAAGCCGGGCATATCCGTCGCTTTTTCGTCATCGCAGGGTGTGATGCACCAGGTCCAGGAGGTAATTATTACCGTGAGTTAGCGACATCCTTGCCGAACGATACTGTCATTTTAACCACTTCTTGTGGGAAATTCCGCTTTAATGATGTAGATTATGGCACGGTGGGAGATACGGGCATTCCGCGTTATATTGACCTTGGACAATGCAACAATTCCGGTTCTACTGTAAAAATTGCTCTGGCTTTGGCTGATGCTTTTGAATGTACCGTGAACGAACTACCCATCAGCATCGTGTTGTCTTGGTTTGAGCAAAAAGCAGTTGCTATCCTGCTAGGCTTGTTCAGCCTCGGTATTAAGGACATCCGCATTGGACCGAAGCCACCTGAGTTCATTTCGCCCGGCGTGCTGGATGTTCTGGTAGAGACTTTTGGTTTGAAGTTGATTACTTCAGCCGCAGAGGATATGAACGCGATGTTGGCGCTGTCCTAAGGGGCTATAGTATTTGAACGTGACTGAAGTAATACAACTTTTGAAGAAAGTAACATACCACTCGAAATATTCTCGTGCTTATTACCATTAAAGACACTAACTCCTCGTTAGTGTCTTTTTAGTAAGGCAGTCATTCACTCGAAAGGTATGAGTATCAAAATGATACTTTTAATGGATAATAGCCAAATTTAGGTATGAAAAGAAGGTGAACAAGTATATAATCAGGTAAAGACAGAAATGGTAGCGCTATCATTTATAGCTATTAAGGGAAATAATCAATGGGAAACCTTCTCTGCATACCTTAAGGCTTCGTAACATATTAATCCGGTTTCAAGTGCGCGACCGCGCGGCGTGCATTGAAATAATCATGAAATAAGAGAGGTGATGTCTAAAAGGCTCATCATGAGCAAAGTGTTGTCTCATGCGCTCCTAAGTTATTAAAAAATTCATTTGAGAAGGAGAGGGAAATGATGTTGAAAAGAGGGAAATTGCTAAGTCTATTGTTGGTATTCATACTCTTGATAACTTTTCTACCTACTACGGAATCAAATGCAGCTACAAGTTGGAATTTGGCATGGAGCGATGAATTCGATGGAACTTCACTGAATACTGCAAATTGGAAGGCTGAAGTTGGTACCGGGAGCAGCGGCTGGGGAAACAATGAGCTACAGTATTATACGAACCGAACACAGAATTTGCAGGTTACTGGTGGAAATCTCGTAATCAAGGCACAAAAGGAATCTTATGGGGGTATGAATTATACTTCTGCACGGATAAAGACACAGGGATTGAAAAGCTTTACCCATGGAAAAATCGAAGCAAGAATCAAGCTACCCTCAGGACAGGGACTCTGGCCGGCGTTTTGGATGCTGGGAACGAATATTGATTCAGTGGGCTGGCCCAAAAGTGGGGAAATAGACATTATGGAACGTGTAAACAATAACGCCAATGTCAATGGCACTGTGCACTGGGATGCCAATGGGCACGCCGAATATGGACAAGTATCCGGAAATCTTGATTTTTCCCAGTACCATGTGTACAGCATTGAGTGGGATTCGAGTTATATTAAGTGGTTTGTGGACGGAACCCAGTTTAATGCTTTCTATATCGAGAATGGAACTGGAAATACGGAGGAATTCCAAAAGTCATTCTTCATTCTGCTAAATCTAGCCGTGGGTGGAAATTGGCCCGGAAGTCCCAATAGTTCAACCTCATTTCCAGCGCAAATGATGGTTGACTATGTACGTGTGTATCAGGCAGGTTCTTCGTCAAATGTTATCAGCGATGGTACTTACATTTTAGGCTCCAAGACCAGTGGTAAGGTGCTGGATGTAGTGGATGTTTCCACAGCGAACGGGGCGAAAATTCAGCAATGGACCAACTTTAGTACCAACAATCAGAAGTTCAAGGTGGAAAGTACAGGAGATGGCTACTACAAGCTTACGGCTGTACACAGTGGAAAAGTGTTGGATGTGCCAAGTTCCTCAACCTCAAGTGGTGTACAACTTCAGCAGTGGGAAAACAATGGTTCCAATGCCCAAAGGTGGAGTATAATTGATGTAGGAGGAGGCTATTACAAGCTTATTTCCAAAGTAAGTGGATTAGCAATGGATATATCCGGATCTTCTTCGGCAGATGGCGCAGCGGTCCAACAGTGGACAGACAACGGAACGGACGCGCAGAAATGGTTATTTACCAAAGTTAACTAATACCGTTTCATCAGACTTAAATATATTTGTCTGAATACCGTATCCCCGTTTCTGGAAATTAACTCTTGCGGCGGGGGTACAATATTTTGAATATGTATTATACTGTAAGAGTACATATCTTAGATACAAATTAAAAAGATGGATACTATCCAACTTTAAGGAGCCGTTACATGCGCAGGAAGATGTCAAAAATATTAAAACGTAGCTTGTTTATCATCATTATAATAGCTGTACTAGGTTTGGTATTTCCTACATGGACACCACAAATTAAAGGCAAGAACAGCATCAGTGTACTAGATCAGGTCCAAATCAACGGTGAAGGACATGAGATCATGATTAGAGGAGTCGATCGGAGCAATCCGATCATGATCTTTGTACATGGAGGTCCAGGCGTCTCCGAGATTCCGTATGTGAGAAAATATCAGGAAGAGCTTGAGCAGCATTTTACTATCGTTCATTATGACCAACGTGGAAGTGGGAAGTCATATCATTTTTTTGAGGACTATTCGAATCTGACAACCGATTTACTTGTTGATGATTTACTGGCATTAACAGATTATGTTACAAAGAAATTAGATCAAGATAAAGCTCTGCTGATTGGACATTCGTTCGGAACTTATATTGGGATGAAGGCTGCTGCTAAAGCGCCTGATAAATTCAAAGCATACATAGGAATAGGACAAATGGCGGATACGATTCAGAGTGAACTGGATAGCTTGGAATACACTATTGAACAGGCACAGCAAGCGGGAAACTTGGATGAAGTGGAAAGTTTAGAGCTTCTTCGAGACCCTATCGAACAAGGGGAGGAGTACACACCCAGAAATCTTGTTCAGAAATATGGTGGTTCAGCAAGACTCATCAACGATAACAAAGATTATTACTTGGGGTTACTGCTGAATCCTGAGAATAATGGGCTCGATGTGATTCGCTCAATCAAGGGGATATCCAATTCACAAAAATTCTTGATGAAGGAAGTATTAACTAACCATATCACCGATATTGTTGAGCGCTTGGATATACCCACTTATTTTGTTATGGGACAATATGATTACATGACATCTATGGAAGCGGCAAAAGATTACTTCGATATACTGGATGCACCAGTAAAGGAATTCGTACGATTTGAAGAATCAGCTCATTATCCGCAGTTTGAGGAGAAGGAGCGCTTTGTTGAATGGATAATGAGGTTGGGTTTTTAGATTATTAGTCATTGTTCAATGGGCGGAAGAGGAAAGGGGATGCGTTAAGCCAACAGAGTGTGAACGGTGCCATGCCGGATGGTATTATTCTACATGAGGATGCTGAATTGAAACAGCGTAAGCTGATTCAAGCTGCTAAGGAGCAATTAGAAACACCTTATGGAGTTGAGAAGCTAGCACCATCTTATACAGCAATGCGAGAGGATGTAGGTAAAGTAACGCAGAAACATCAAGGAACCGCAGAGAATGGGGCGGTATATAATCACGCTGCAGCATTTTATATCTATGGGTTGTACGCCGTAGGAGAGAAGGATAATGCCTATCGTTTACTTCGGAAAATGATTCCAGGACCAAATTCAGAGGCCATTATTAGATGAGGTCAATTGCTTGTATTCATACCTAATTATTATAGAGGTGCATATAGACAAATTCCGCATACTGCTGGACGTTCCAGCCATTTATTTAATACAGGAACCGTTCCATGGGTTTATCGCTGTTTGATTGATGGTCTATTTGGACTACAGGGTAATAAAGAAGGTATTCATATCCAGCCTCAGTTTCCTTCTGAATGGCAATTCACACAGAGAGACTTCTCATGAGTTCATTGAACTTGTGAGAGGTCTCTTTTTGTTGCTTGGTAACAACCCCGTGCTCTATGAGCAAATGTCATAAGTAACAGAAAACTGCCCTAGACATATATTTAGTATTACATGAGTCTCTAATTTCTAACTCATTTTGTGTTGCTTATTCTCAATGTCGAACTATGAATAAATGGGAGGATATACAATCGTGGATAATAATTCGGAGGAACTTAAGAAGTTGACACTCTGTATGATCGTACGAAATGAAGAGGAAAGACTTGCGCAATGCTTCAGTCTATTCTTACGAGTGGAATGATGACTTCGCGGCTGCACGTAATTATGGTCTAGAGAAGAGCACAGGAGATTGGGTGCTCTGGCTTGATGCTGATGAAGAAGTGGAGGGAGAAAGTGTTGAATTATTACGAAATGTGTAAAAAAAAATAAGTATTGGTTGGGTAGTGTACAAATCATCAACTATTATGGTCCTCTTCCAGCTAGCTATAATCAGTCGCACTTGCTAGCACAGTATCGGCTCTTCCGTAATAATTCTAATCTCCGCTTTCGTAATGCCGTTCATGAGCTATTAGATATATCCAAATTAGGTTTAACTAAACAATCCGCGAAATTGGAAAAAAGGAATGGATTCTTACGGATAAATTAGATCTTATATTACGAGCAATTCAAGAGTGAATAACTAAAGTAGTATAGTGCATCCAGTGATAGTGGACAAGATTAAAATATAAATCTAGTATCCAAGAAGATATCTTCCCCATTATGGAAAAAACACAAACAACAGAATGATAGTTTACATATGATAGAGCATCCCACAAGTAAAGGAGTTATAAATATGTCACAAGCTAATATTCCGAATATTACGCCCAGCATTTCAGTAACACGTGACGATGCAATAACGTTGCTATTATCATCAATAGCGATGGAAGAATTAGGACTGAGTCACATTATTAATGCAGAGGGGGAGAAGCTTCAATATGTTCTGGGGACATTACCTGGTATTACTGGCCCTGGAGCAACGATAGCAGATCTTTTAAATGTAAATGAAAGTGTACGTGACACACTAAGAGAAACGATTAAAAAGGAATGGATCTTAACGAATAAGTTAGAAGCCGTTCTGTCTGCTCCTACATTGTTGGGACCAACAGGACCTACAGGATCTACAGGTCCATTTGGAGGACCAACAGGACCAACAGGACCTACGGGTCTAACAGGCCCAACAGGTCCAACTGGAGAATTTGATCCACAAGAGCCTTTGTTCATTATTGAAGGTCCGCTGGGTGATGTAGCAACGATGTTAGTGGGTGAAACATTATCCTTTGTATCTACGACGTTAGATATTGAGGTTACTCAAGGTTCTACAATCGTCGCTATTAATTTACCAATAGTTCCAACAGGAGCAACCGGAGCAACTGGTGAAACAGGTGAGACTGGGGCAACAGGTGAAAGAGGAGCAACCGGAGTAGATGGAGCAACAGGTGTAACCGGAGCAGACGGGGCAACAGGTGCAGACGGAGCAACAGGTGCAACCGGAGCAGACGGAGCCACAGGTGCAACCGGAGTAGACGGAGCAACAGGTGAAACCGGAGCAGACGGAGCCACAGGTGCAACCGGAGCAGATGGAGCAACAGGTGCAACCGGAGCAGACGGAGCCACAGGAGCAACGGGAGCAGATGGAGCAACAGGTGCAACCGGAGCAGACGGAGCCACAGGTGCAACCGGAGTAGACGGAGCAACAGGAGCAACCGGAGTAGATGGAGCAACAGGTGCAACCGGAGCAGACGGAGCAACAGGTGTAACCGGGGCAGACGGGGCAACAGGTGCAGACGGAGCAGACGGAGCAACAGGTGCAACCGGAGCAGATGGAGCAACAGGTGCAACCGGAGCAGACGGAGCAACAGGTGCAACCGGAGCAGACGGAGCCACAGGAGCAACGGGAGCAGATGGAGCAACAGGTGCAACCGGAGCAGACGGAGCAACAGGTGTAACCGGGGCAGACGGGGCAACAGGTGCAGACGGAGCAACAGGTGCAACCGGAGCAGATGGAGCAACAGGTGCAACCGGAGCAGATGGAGCAACAGGTGCAACCGGAGTAGACGGAGTAACAGGTGCAACCGGAGCAGACGGAGCCACAGGAGCAACCGGAGCAGATGGAGCAACAGGTGCAACCGGAGCAGACGGAGCAACAGGTGCAACCGGAGCAGACGGAGCCACAGGAGCAACGGGAGCAGATGGAGCAACAGGTGCAACCGGAGC
>NZ_JBXCIZ010000022.1:0-34690 GCF_056786405.1 Paenibacillus sp. Y859
GTTCTCAATCCATTACTTACTCATCAGCTGAAGCAAAAGGCGGTACGGAAGGTCAAGACCGACCCGATCGATGCCATTCGTATTGCTCATGTCTTCTACCTCCAGTCTCCTGAACCTCATGTAGAACTAAGCGATTCTGTTCAACAGCTTCGTGTCATTTGTAGACAATACCAGCATTGGACAGGCCTCTATGGCGAGACACAGCTTCATTTCCGTGCCGTTCTTGATCTTATCTTTCTAGGGTATGACAAGGCGTTTCACAAAGTCTGTAACCGTACTTCTCTTGAACTTTTATCTCGCTATCCGACTCCCCGAGAACTCTTAGAGGCAGATCATGAGGAGATCATGATGGTACTTATTTCCAATCGCAAAGGTCGGGCTTGGAACGAATCTAAACTAGAGCAACTACTTGCCATTGCTAACAACAGTCTTCCTGATCTCCATGCCATTCAAGCCCAGAAGATTGTTCTTATGCACTATATTCAACTGCTAAACACCTACCAGGACTGTATGAAAGATCTCTTGGTAACCATGCAGTCGATGGCTGAATCTATCGAAACCTATCACCTTCTTCGCACGATTCCAGGGGCGGGACCATTAACGGCTGCTATGCTCATCGCTGAAATTGGAGATATAAAAAGGTTCCCGTCCGTTAAACAGCTAACAGCTTTTGCCGGGCTAGACTCAGCTGTTCACGAATCAGGAACCTTCAAATCCAAGAAGAATCGAATATCTAACCGGGGCTCTTCTTACCTTCGAACGGCTCTTTATCAGGCTACCGTTGCCGCCATTTCCAAGCAAATTCATGGCCCAAGAAATTCGATTCTCTTTCAATTCTATCAGCAAAAACGTACCGAAGGCAAACCTGCAAAAGTCGCAATTGTTGCTACTTCTCACAAACTTTTACGCATTATTTTTGGAATGTGGAAGTCTGGTCAGGCATTTAACTGTGGTTAAGACTGTAATTGGAAGTTAAATTCCAGAAAAACTCACTCTTGTGGGTAGGTTTGTTTAAGTATGTCTATCTTATTCCTATGAAAATATTATTAATGATAGGGTTGACTTTGATTAGCTGGTTTAGATGATTTCACAATCATCTTAGGTATACTTTTCAAGATCAATTCTTAATTTCTTTAATTTTAATAATCTATCAACAAATAGTTCACCGAAAGAATTTAAACAGAAAATATACTTTTCCATCTCCTCTCTACTTAATTTGTAGTCAATTATCCCTTCATGAATAAACTTGTGCCTAGAATCGAGCATTTTGCTAATCACTTCTCTAAGTACAACTACTCTTTTGTTAAATTTCTTACTAGTATTTAAAATTTCAAAGAGGTCTATTTCGAGATATTTTTTGAATGCCTCATTTGCAGAAATCAGATTTTGAAAATTGAAATTCTCAGATTCTAAAGACGAAATAGAAATCTGACCTTCCAATAAACCCTTAAGCTTTGAAAAATGAATCCTGTCATTTTTTTTAAATACTTGATCTCTTGCTGATTCATTTGTTTCTAAATATCTAATAAAAGTATATTTCAAAAATGTTTCTAAAGTAGTAACGAGAAAAGGTACTATCATATTGTTACGAAGTAATTCTTTGTTTAGCTCTGCAATGTAATTATCAGCTGACAAGATCTGCTCTGGTACGTCTTCTATAATAATACTTGTTTTTAATAAATTATTATGGAATGCACTATAAACGAAACCTAACGCTTTCTCTGAAGCTTGAAGTTTTGGAATGTCAATTATAATATAAGATTTAGTTCCGGTTTGGGGATTATAAATATAACCACCGTAAATCTTTTTAAGTATTTTAAGTGTATTATTTTGTGTGAAAAGGTCTTCATTACTTCTACCTGCTGACGTGCTAGTAGTGATGGTAGTAGTATTTTTTTTCTCGCTAGAATAGTATTTTATATACAGCCATACCCCTCGGATTGATTCATAATTATCCATGTGATACCAGGTATAACAATTCTCGTATTTTGGATTTACAACCCACCCCATCGGAATTAAGACGTCTTCGATTTCATTTTTATTTATATGTTTGGAAATTCTTAATTCTAGATCGATACTCATACAACACCTCTTTATTGTGATTTCATCTAACGTTTGGCATTCCTGACGTCCGAACGGCTTAAGGACCGTAGGTCCGGGTGGCTCTGCCACTTTGCTGTTTGGATGTGTCGTCTGAATCTGCTTCTCTGAAATCCCTCTTGGCGACCTAGGAGCGAAGCGACGAAGCAGGAATGCATTGTTATCGGATGTCAGCGTCTTCTTTGTAAGACCCCAACTTCAATTATCTTTTCTATCCTGTTGCGTTAGCTCAGAAATTGAAAGACTACTACATCTCGATTTCCCAATTGCTCTTGCTGAGTTTATAATAATTATAGCTCTCCTTTTCAAGTTCTATGATGTTTATAAAATCGAAGTTACACTTTTGTATTACTCTATTTGAGGGTAAATTACGTATAAGGGCTATAGCATTAAGCACCTCCACGTTCGTATTCTCAAATAAATACTTGATTATCCCTTTAGCTGCTTGCGTCGTATAACCCTTACCTCTATGATCTTTTGATATTGCATACATGATCTCTCTGTTTGGAGGCGGTAATTCTTCTTTTATTCCCGTACAGCACCAACCGATAAACTCTCCTGACTCTTTCAATATAATCCCCAAACGAAGACGGAGTTCATCAATATCACCGCCTTCCGATACAACCTTTAGAAACTGTTTATTTTCTTTGGTTTCGTAATTTATTAGCCAATCTAACCGTTGTTCTTTAGATACGTTGCATCCAGGCAAAAACTCATGTATCTCAGGTTGCCATGTTAGTGAATGAAACTCATCTAAATCATCAATTATGTATTCTCTTAAAACAATATCCTTACAGTCAATCTTAAAAATGTTTTCATCCGATGTGGAGTGAGTATTTGAGTTCATTATTTATCTCCCTTATGCATATTTGGTAGAATGCTTTACCACATATAATACCAAACCGTAAGAGCTCATGGCAGGTAAAGATTAATTATTACTAAACTAGCCTGGTTCTCTAGCTGAAATGCATCTATTGGATACTGGTTTATAGAAGGTTTTTTATGATTTCCGCTGATTTCCTACAACGTTTCGCATTTCTGACGTTCAAGCGGCTTAAGGCACGAAGTGCCGGGTCGTCAGACTTAGCCGATTGAATGTGTTGCCTGAATCCACTTCTCGGATATCCCTCTTGGCAACCAAGGAGCGTCAGCGACGAAGCAGAAATGTTATGTTATCAGATGTTGGGGCCTTCTTTGAGTTGCATAACTTCTTTCCCTTTCTTGCTCTTACTATCTCCATACCTTCATTCTTTCCTCTAAGTTTGATGTATGTAATTCAAGTTGAGTTCCATCTGGATCTAAGAAATTGATTGACCACCCTGTACCACGCTTTATTGCTTCTCTTACTATATTTACATGATTATCTTGGAGTGATTTTACCGCTTCTTTGAAATGCTCCTCTGGAATATAAAATGCAACATGATCTACTCCTGCTTGTCTCTCTGTATGCTCACTGTAACTATCTCGTTCAATCAAACAAATCCATGCACTTCCCCATTCTAAATATGCATCCTTGTTCCCTTTGTGCCTTATATTTAGTCCAAGAACACCTGTATAAAAGTTTATTGATATTTCGAGATTTCTAACGTTTATTGTTACGTGATTGAATCCTTGAACTTTCATTCTATTTTCCTCTCTGAGATTACTTGATTAAGGATACTATTTCTAATGTTTAACTTGTAGTGCCCCAATTTCTGATAACGTTCGCGCATTTCTGACGTCCAATTGGCTTCCTGAAATTCCTCTTGGCGACCAAGGAGCGAAAGCGACGCAGCAAAAATGCATTGTTATGTGCTGTTAGGGCCATCCTCGAGATACTCTCAAACCTATGTTTATATTTTTGAAAGCTCTATTAGTGCGTTTTTGGCAGTATCACTTACAATTTTATCTTCATGATTTTCAAACGTAATAAATACTGGAACATACTGTTTATTATAAGTATTACCCAGTGCATATAGGGCGTCTGCAAGAATCTCAGGATCAATCTCTCCTATGTTTTCCGCTAAATAATCTAAATTCTTCTTTGAGTAATCTGTTAATAATTGGAGCATGTCTTCCTTTACTTCTTTAGTATTGCTAACAAATAAATGCTTTTCTAAAATTAAAATAACTTCGTCAAAGTAGGACAAATTGTAACCAAAATATGGATCTAGATATTTGTCCAAACAAAATAATAGACTTCTCTTTTCAGAGACATCTTTGCTATTCAATATTTCATTTATAGCAGTTACACCTGCATTTATGATATCTTTATGTTTTTGTGTATATGTTGTATAACTAACTTCTTGTTCGTCCATAATACATACCTTCTTTCAAAACACTATTTTCAAAGACTTCTTGATGATTCCTTCAATAATATTGCCCCAATTGCACATAACGATTGGCATTCCTGACGTTCAAGCGGCTTAAGGTAGCTTAGCTACCGGGTCGTCAGACTTAGCCGGTTGAATGTGTCGCCTGAATCCGCTTCTTAGATATCCCTCTTGGCGACCAAGGAGCGACAGCGACGATGTAAGAATGCTATGTTAGGTGATGTTACTGCCCTCTTTGGTAAACCTACAAGTTAGTCTTCACCTTTAATTTGTTTGAAGCAATGGTTGAACTACTTATACATTTATTATTTGAATCATATTCTAGTTTTACGATCCCAACTTCTATGATCTTACTTCGTAGAGGTACAAAATCTTTATAGCAATATTTCATTGCATCTAGTATCTGTTCCGGAGAAAGTTTTATAGCAAGAGTACAATGAGGATCCCAATTATTCGGAATATAATAGGGGTTGGAAAATTCAAACAAGTCACTAAACTCCTCATGATACATCTTATGCATCTTAAGCAAGTCTTCCGTGACTGTTGGATCTATAAATAATGTCCCTGATGTAGGAAATGAGGCAAGCACATCAAACTTCAATTCAAGTTCTAAAACACTATCAAAATAAGTACTTAATCGTCTACAAATTGACTCTAAAGACGGAATATCACTATAGACCGCCAGAGTAATATGTGGTCTTAAATAACTGATGTCATACATATTTGAACTTATGTTTTGGTCTTTCAATCCCTTCCAGGTATTCCTAACGTACTCCTCGAAGTTCTCTTCAAAAAACAATTCAACAGCGTACATTCTATCATCTCACTTTATAAGTTTCTTCTTGAATCCACATTCATAACAATTAATTGCAGTAATTTCACCTAACGTTTGGCATTCCTGACGTTCAAGCAGCATAAGTGACCGCAGGGAACGGGTCGTCAGACTTAGCTGGTTGAATGTATCGCTTGATTAAACCCCTTGGAAATCCTTCTTGGCGATCAAGAGCGAATGCCCGCAGTAGGAATGCCGTGTTAGGTGATGCCGGCGACACCTTTGACTTTACCTTCAAATTTATTACTAAAATTATTCAAAAATTATAAGATTCAATATCAATATCATTATTGTAAGCAACATATATTTCATAATTCTAAATCCAACCTCTAGTCTATTATTCAAATGTTCAACCTTATAATAATAAAATATGTTTCCGAAAATCAATGTTATTCCAATAACAATAGTTATTATAAGTCCTATATTTATTTCGTTAGCCGACAGACTTCCTAGTATTGAAACTATTATAGATATTAACAAACCTAAAAAATAATATCTTATCCGTTCATTAAGTACATATCGTGTCCTATTTTTTATTCCTTCGATAGCACTCCAAATAGATAGTAAAAATACTCCGATGAGAACTAGACTCACAATTATTATTTGAAATCCAACTCACTTTCTAATAAATTTCAGCATTTCGCCGGTTTCACTTAACGTTGCGTATTTCTGACGTCCAAACGGCTTAAGGACCGTAGTTCCGGGTGGCTCTGCCACTTAGCCGGTTGGATGTGTCGCCTGACTCCACTTCTCCGAGATCCCTCTTGGTGACCAAGGAGTGACAGCGACGATGTAGGAATGTATTGTTTATAGGATGTCAGCGCCTTCTTTGTAATAGCCCCACTTTAAGTTATCTTGAAATCGTGTTTCGTTAGTTCATAACTCGTTTCATTCTTTTAATGTCCAGAAGTAGAAAATACACTGACGGGGTATACAAGATAAATACGATTAAACCACCAATTTCACTATGAGGCATCCCAAATATTCCAATGTTAGTCATATAGGTAACAGTTATGAGGTAAGCTATAGGGTATACCGCTTGAATATATTTTTTGAGTGTAGATTCTCTTCTTATAATAAATCCTATAAAAAGTGAAAGGAGCATAGGTATCGGCAATGTTATCATTAAATGAAAATACTTATAATAATCAGGATCATACCAAGGTAATTGCTCGTAATTAGACGAGAATAAATACAAAGTAAACAAATAGCCAAATTGGCTGAGAATGTGAAATGATATATTTAATAATCTCGTAGTATCTTCCTTCAACATCATTCTTCATCCTCCAGTAATGCTACAGTTAACTATGCTTGGTTCGCAATCATAAATTCCTCTAGTTCATTCATCTACACTTTTTGACTATCTTCAAGTAAACTGCGCTTTAGGTGAATAGCTTCATACCCTAAATGTTCAATGTATTAATGAGGTTTTTAATGATGTTCGCTGATTTCCTATAACGTTCGCGCATTCCTGACGTTGCTTTCCCTTAGATAGCTCTTATCTTAGGGAAAGCAATGTGTCGCCTGAATATACTTCTCCGCTATCCCTCTTGGCGACCAAGGAGCGCCAGCGACGATGTAGGAATGTAATGTTATCGGATGTCAGCGACTTCCTTGAATTACAAACATCTGCTCTTATGGAGTTCCTTCCACAACTCTACTAGCAATATCATTCGCTTCTTTCATATTCTTTGCAGGTCCAGATATATATCCTTCCGTAATGTTATATCTTTCATTAATATCATCTAGACTTACCCATATTTTATCAAATTTGACTGATGTCATAATTGTTCCAATCGATTTTAATTCTATATAGTTTTTGCCTTTAGCAGTAAGTAATTCGAAGTATTTCTTTTCCTCTTCTCTTAACTTTAC
The DNA here is from genome assembly GCF_056786405.1 of Paenibacillus sp. Y859. Classification (NCBI taxonomy): domain Bacteria; kingdom Bacillati; phylum Bacillota; class Bacilli; order Caryophanales; family Paenibacillaceae; genus Paenibacillus; species Paenibacillus sp. Y859. The sequence continues at coordinate 7,120 of NZ_JBXCIZ010000022.1, forward strand.
TTCATATTTTAAATTTTCATCTACAATCATTTCTCCAATTAAGACATTTTTGCCAAATAGGTTCTTATGAAGATTTCCTTTAATTGAGACAACTGTCTGTTTCTCGAACTGGGATTCGTTTGAATAGATCGTACTATTATAGATCAGTTGCATAGGCTCTGGACGTTGATAATCATAAATAAGATAAACAACAGCAATAAGAACGATACAACTTATTATCCATATCTTTTTCATCTGATCACCACATTCATAATTTTTTCGAGCTGATTTCCGATAACGTTGGGGTATTCGCGACGTCCATTCCCCTTAGATAGCTCTTATCTTAGGGGAATGGATGTATCTACCTGATTATTCTTCTTCGAAAATACCTCTGGTAGATCAAGGGCCGAATGGCACGCAGCGCGAATATTGTGTTATCGGATGTTCATGCCTTCTCGAAATACTTACAATATCATACCATATACTCCTGCTTCACCAAGAAAATCATTTCTTGTCAATCCTTCTTCTCCAAGTATTGTTCTGTAGTTTGTTATTGTCCCATCATGAGAAATAAAAATGACTCTATTATACTTATCTCCAATCCAATCTATTAATAACTTTGCATATCCTTCAAATAAGTCTTGTTCAATCCTATTAATTCCATCTCTCCAACAATCCAAATTAAGGTCTTGAACTTCTATATCCCTATATTGAGTTATAATTTCAGCTTTTGTATAGATTTGATCACAAACTAAAAAAGGAAAATCCGGATTTTGTGGGAACATTCTCGGACCAACAAGTGGGGTAATAATGAATCTATAATTACTTGTTAACATTAATGCAGTCTCAATGGTACGCTTAGTTGGACTTACAAGTATTAAGTCGTCAGAATAGAATGTCATTTGATCACGTAATTGAGTAATTTGCATCTTACCGTATTCTGTAAGGCCAGGGTGAGCTGTATTTAATCGATTGGGATAATCAAGTAAATGTTCTCCATGACCATGACGAATAAATACAATCTCCATTGAGCTACCTCCAGACAATGTATTGCATGAATTTCCGATAACGTTCAGATATTCACGACGTTCATTCCCCTTAGATAGCTCTTATCTTAGGGGAATGAATGTGTCCGCAGCCTATACTTCCTGAAAAACTTCTGCGGACCGAGATCCGAATGGATCGATGCGTGAATATGGTGTTATCGGAGGTTCTTACCTTCTTTGAATCACTATCAAACTATCTGTATAATACTCTATTTAAATAAGGAATTTTTTTAATTAAAAAGTGACTGGTCGAAAAACTTACTGCTATCCCCAATCCGTTTACAATAATAAATTTGAAATATGCAGATACAGGAAGTGATTCAACGAGGTATTGTAATATTACAACAACCGGAACATGTATTACGTAAACAGTAAAAGCATTCAATGACAATGACTGCAATAAATTAATGGATTTATTTGCAATTCGTTGGAAAACGAATATTAATCCTACGCACATTCCCATACACAGGAATGTTTCAATGAAGGAATATTGCAAACTACCGAAATTCAATCCTCCAGGCTGAAAAGAAGTTACCTTCCTAGAATAAACTATAGCTGCAAGTATAAACCCAATAATAATGCATATTATTCCTACGGATCTAGGAATCCGAACAATCTAATTATTTTTTGCAGCAGATAATCCTATTATAAAGAAACTTACATATTGAGGGACATGGGCGAATTCAGTTTGAATAAACCCGAGAAATCCAATCCAATGATCAATAGGATACCAGATTCGTATTACAAATGTTGCCCACGCAACAAAAGCAGTGAAGAGTAAAATTACAAAGAAACTCGGAAATGGTTTATGTACGTATTGTTTTGTATGACTCGGATTCAACAAATACGTTTTTACAAACGTAAAAATAATTACATAAATCAGTAGATGTTGAAGAAACCATAAGTGTCCGAAATTAATCACTGGCCAAGAAAATGGTATTAGCATAACGAATCCGATTATTAGAGGAATACCCAAATGAATAAATCGCTCTCTTAAAAAGCTCCCTAAGCCTCTCTTTTCAAGGGACGCTGGAACAAAATACGCTGATATTAAGAAAAATAGACTCATGAAAAATGCAGCATTTACAGCAAAAAAAGCACCTAAACCCGGTGAATCATCCGTTGTAAAATACCACCATCCGTTTGATCCTCCATAAGGTTGTCCAGCATGATGTGACACAACCAGCATAATTAAAAACACTTTCAAATTATCCAGGAAGTTGATGCGATTTTTCAGCGTCATGTCGAGAATTGCTCCTTTGATTTATAGATTTTATTTTTTGTAAGAATTTCCGATAACGTTTGGCATTCCTGACGTTCAAATAGCTTAAGTGACCAAAGGGAACGGGTCGTCAGACTTAGCTGGTTGAATGTATCGCCTGAATTAACTTCTCTGATATCCCTCTTGGCGATCAAGGGCGAATGCCCGCAGTAGGAATGCTGTGTTATCGGATGTTCCCAGCTTCTCTGAGTTCACTATCATTGTTCCTCAAATTCTATTGTCATTTCTATTATTGATTCTTCATCTTCTCCTATAATCTCCACACTTATTTCTCTTACAAGCTCTTCAAAATTTTCATTCAACGTCTTGAAATTTCTAACCACTCTTATCATTTCTTCATTAATGGCTATATGTCCTACTGTCATATGAGGTAAATAATCTGTTATGTTTAAAAATTCTGGTTTGTGTTGTTCTAAAATTCCTCTATATAGCCTGGTATGTATTTCAACTATTTCTTCTTTACCTTCCAATACGTTCAAAAAAAGATACCCGCCGTCCTCTCCACTAATGCCCTTCATCTTTAGTTTAAATGGTCTTATTCCTTTTAGTTCACTCACAATATGTTCTTTTAATTGCTCCTTTGAAAAATCACTATGGAAAGGGAATACAAGAGAAATATGAGGTTCAACTAGGTTATACATGGGATCATTTTGTTTTCTGATCTCTTCAATAATTCCTATGTTTTGAAATTTAGGGAATATCATTATACATCTTTGAACCATATCTTCACGCCCTTTAAGCTTTCTGGGAATTTCCGATAACGTTTGGCATTCCTGACGTTCAGGCAGCTTAAGTGACCAAAGGGAAAGGGTCGTCAGACTTAGCTGGTTGAATGTATCGCCTGAATCTGCTTCTCTGATATCCCTCTTGGCGATCAAGGGCGAATGCCCGCAGTAGGAATGTTGTGTTATAAGATGTTCCCGCCTTCGATGCAATCCAAACAAATTTATTAATTCTATTTTAAGTTGTTTGCTATTTTATAAAGATATTCCTTGTGCCTTTTATCGTCTTCTCCAGGTATTGGAGCTGAGAATAGCACTTTTAACGACTCATTAATTAATCCTTTCTCAAATGCTTCCTCCAAATATTTATATCCTCGTAATTTTAACGTTTTCTCAACTTCATTCTTTGTTAGCTCTTCTTCTTGATACAGCTTCCTACCTAATATCCAAAAAAATAATTGTCGTTTTATCTCTTTAGCAGAAAAGAATTTATCAATTGTATCGTATTGATTAGTTGTGATCTTATCGTGTTTCAATGCACTAATAATTAGACTTTCAAGTGCTATCATCGGTTTATTTTTGTATTCTTCAATGATTCTTAATAACAGTTCATTAGTCCATTCCTGACTGGAATAATGAGACCAAATAATATGTTCGATTGCATCATCTGGTAAATTCAGTAGATCTCTATGTTCTAAAATAAACGTTAATGATTCAAAGTGAAGTTGACTATTGAGCTGTAATTGATCTGAGGTAACCAACGTCATGAAAATATTATTTAATGTTTCAATGTCATTATTTATTATGAGTTGGTCAATTTGGAGACAGATCTCAGAGAATTCTAAGGATATGGTGATCTCTCCTCTCTTAAGGAACTTAACATGTTTAGCGGGGATTTCTTATAACGTTGCACATTCCTGACGTTCAAGCGGCTTAAGTGACCAATGGGAACGGGTCGTCAGACTTAGTCGGTTGAATGTGTCGCCTGAATCAACTTCTACGAAATCCCTCTTGGCGACCGAGGAGCGTCAGCGACGACGCAGGAATGTATTGTTGAGATGTCATCCGCTTCTACGAAAAATCCCCAAGTTCTACGTTTTTAGTTCCTTAAATATTCTTCTAAACGGTTTTTTACTTCTTGCCACTCGGAATTAATAATACTGTATATATTGGCATTCCTTATAAATCCATCATGTAATATTCTGTCTTGTCTTAAAACTCCTTCATGAGTTGCTCCAATTCTTCTTATAGCTTTATTCGATCGATCATTCCTTACATCGGCTTTAAACTGGACTCTTACTGCTTTGAATTCATCAAAACAGTATTTCAATAACGCATATTTACACTCCGTATTCACTCTGGTTCTCCATACTTCAGGTGAATACCATGTCCATCCAATTTCTAAATTTTTATTTAGTACTGATAAATTCAAAAATCTTGTACTCCCTACTAACCGATTTAGTTCTTTATCAAAGACCACAAAGGGATATTCATGTCCCAACTCCTTTGACTTTAAAGAACTTTTAATGAGCAGAATCATGTCTTCCAAAGTCTTTACTTCGTTGGGTAAATAAGTCCAAATACCTTCATGTTTTCCGCATTCGAATAATTCTTCTGCTTGACTCAGTTCAAGTGGATACAATTGAACTCGACTTCCATTTAACATTTTTGGGAAAGTCATATTCAACATTCCTTTCAGGTTTTTATATGTATTTGGATGATTTCTCATAACGTTGCGTATTTCTGACGTCCAAACAGCTTAAGGACCGTAGGTCCGGGTGGATTCGCCACTTAGCTGGTTGGATGTGTCGCCTGATTCCACTTCTCCGAAAATTCCTCTTGGTGACCAAGGAGCGAATGCGACGATGCAAAAATGCATTGTTATACGCTGCCCCTTCTTTTTCGATTCCACATCCATATATGTCTTGTGTGTTTTATGTATTTAATATGTCTTTATGTGTTTTATCTTTTGGTTCTATCTTTTGGTCCTATCAAATCCGTTTCCCCATAGGAAAGGTCCCCCCCTCATTTACTCGCCTTCGGCAGTATGGACTTTGGTTTGTGTAGTAACTTCATCCAATGAACGCTAGCCTTATAAGAGGTTCGTGTTCCTCGGACCGGAGACTTGCCGACGGCTTCATTCAGATTCCTACTCACGTTGGATACCTTTGCCTTAAACTATGGCTTACTTCTACCTTCACCATTCGGGACTTAATCCTAGATATAGCATCCATGCTGAACGCACTATCATAATTTAAGGGGATTGTTGTTCTCCCTTTAATTCGCAATAGACAAATATGTATTAATGACATGCACAATACCAAAAAGTACTGTTGGTATAATAGCCAGATAATTATGAAGCCAAATCTCAGCCAATATAAAATATACTACCGGAAGAACGGCCATCCCAAAAAAAATAACCGAGTTTGCGTTGCCTGTAAAATACAATATCCATAGCCCATAATAAAAAATCAACATTATTGCCATACCAATTGTATACGGACATCGAATTTCAGATGCTTGTTTTCTTATAACAAATATCAGAAGAAAGAAAAATATCGCCTGACTTCCGTGCTCCAAAACATCTAAAATCAAATGGCTATTTGCATTGTTTCCTGATATATCTGACGCAGGAATTAAAAAATAAAATATATTTGGTATCATTGGCAATAAAAAGATTAATAGACCTTTCCATGAAAAACCAAAATAATAATTCATTTGATCCTCTCTTTCGCGTAATAGAAATATTCTTTAGTTTGTACTTTATTATGAATCCGCTTCTCCGATATTCCTCTTGATGACCAAGGAGCATAACTAACGATGTGGGAATTTATTGTTTTAGGGTACACCTTCTAATATTCCGTTCATCCTGGTTTTCAACTGCTACTTTGTAAATGTATTCTTTCACCTATATTTATTATTTGTTGTTAATTTGATTCATGGTTTAACATTCTCAAGGGGTTGCGTATAACGTTTGGAATTCCTGACGTTCAAGCGGCTTAAGTGACCAAAGGGAACGGGTCGTCAGACTTAGCCGGTCGAATGTGTCGCCTGAATAAGCTCCTTCGATATCCCTCTTGGCGACCAAGGAGCGCTAACGACGACGCAAAAATGTAATGTTATACGCTGTACCCCCTTCTTGAGAAACTTAAAAATTTAATTTTCTTTGTATTTCATGACCTTCTTCTTCAAGTATATGAATTGTTTGATCAATTTTCTCAGATTTCACTAGTAAATAGTCAGTATCAAAAGTAGATATCGCAAAAACACTTATTTTGTGCTCTGCTAAAGGTTTTGCTAACGTATATAATATTCCTGTTAGGTTAAAATCAAGTTGTCCTTCGACCTTAAGACAATTCCAAGGTCTTTCCACATATAGTAACCCTTCTTCTGGTATCTTGTTCTCCTTACACACTATTGATAATTCATCTGATGTATATGTGATTGACAATAATTCAACTTCTGAATCAATTGCCCATTCTGGGATTCCTTGCTTTGGTTCAAGTTTTACTATCCCATACTTCTCATCTAACAAAATTAGTTTCATAGAGACACCCCTGATTTTTTGTAGTTTTTTTGTCTTTGAGGGTATTGCGTATAACGTTTGAAATTCCTGACGTTCAAGCAGCTTAAGGACCGTAGGTCCGGGTCGCTAGACTTAGCTGATTCGATGTATCGCCTGAATTAACTTCTCTGAAATTCCCCCTTGGCGATCAAGGGCGAATGCCCGCAGTAGGAATGCTCTGTTATCGGATGTCAATGCCTTCCTCGAATAAACTTGCGTTAATTGAATGCTTATGACAGTCAGCAATTAAAGGATAGGGTCGTAAATACCATCAAAACAAAAATGGTATTCATTGTCGATTCGGATATAGCCAAGAATGCAATGATTTCTATTCCTTCGAAAAACGCTGGAATAGTTCTCGTTATCCCTGTTCCCTTCTGCAACCAGTATTTCTTGGTCCTCGCACGCAAGTACAATTCCTATATGGTCGTGCGAGTCATCTGATAAGAGTTTTTCATAAATAACGATATCACCGCGTTCGGGTTTGAAATTTTCCTCTCCATCATAATGAAAAAATCCAGTTTCAGGTAGTTTCGCCCATTCCAACATTGCGCCTACACCAGCTAATCGATGATTTCCATTCGGGTAACGTATTGGGAGTGAAATTCCGGATAACATGCAGCAATGGTAAACAAATGCTGCGCACCAACTGCCTTGGAGCACTTTATATATATCGGGATCCGGCCAATATTGGCAAATTTCACGGTATCGTTTGTCCCCCGGAATGCCAAAAATGTTCTGTCCTGCTAGCTCTTCCGAAATGTCGGCTAACAATTGACGTTTGTCTTTAGCGTTGCTGTGAATATTACTTTTTTGGGTTGTTACCTCATCCACTAGGTAATCGACTTGGATTGATAATTCATCTAACACATTTGAAAGTCTTCGCGCATCCAACTGGGATACGGCTTTGTTCATATTCTGAAAATACTTATGAAGTACAACGGCATCTTTGATTATTTCATCATATGGGCCATGTGCTTGTCTTATCTGATCCTGATAGAATATTGCCCGCAGAATTGTAAGTTGTTCTTCCTTTGAAAAAATACCCAAGTTTCTTATAATAGGTCTTACGGCCTCTGCGCTATTAATGCCAGGATAAAGAATAATACCGGTTTTATAAAAATAAAATTGATGAAGCAAACCTGCGATTGCGGCAATTTCCGTCTCTAGTCCTCTCTTCATCGCAAGCATCGATGCAAAAGATGACACCCCATAAAGTCGTACAGCAGCTTCCTGTTTTTTAAAAGAACTGTCCATGTTGAATATCATTTCATTTACAAGTATACGGATACTATCAATCCGTGATTTCACAATTTTCAGAGATCATCCCACCCTCCCTAGACTTGGTCTGCTTCACGAAATTGCACATTAATTCAATTATGGTCTTTATTTGCATTGATTTCCGATAACGTTTGGCATTCCTGACGTTCAAGCAGCTTAAGGACCGTAGGTCCGGGTCGTCAGACTTAGCTGGTTGAATGTATCACCTCAATAAACTCCTTGAAAATCCTTCTAGCGATCAAGGGCGAATGCCCGCAGTAGGAATGCAGTGTTGGTATTCTCAGTTCATACCCGACTGGCTCGGGGATGGACTTTTTCTTTATACTGGAGGAAACACTGGGCTGAAAAACGTATGCATTGTTGGGACATAGATCCCGTCACATAAAGTGTTCTAAGCCCTCGCCTTTTGTTCATACCCCGATTCAGCTGGTTGGGCCTTAGAGCCCGTATCACCGTGCCAACCTGTGGAGGGCAAAAGTGCTGGCCCCAGTGAAACTAAGGAGGTTATATGAATATACCTGTTCTAAGTATCGATGTCGCTAAGGGTAAGAGTTTTGCTGCTTCTTTTCTTTCTTACCATGACTGTATGTACAAACCTTTTCCATTCTCTCATACTCACGACGATCTCAATTATCTCCTATCGATCTTGCTGCAGATGAAGGAAGCTACAGGCTACGAACCCAATGTTGTTTTAGAAGCTACCGGGAATTATTCCAAACCTCTCGTATCTTTCTTTTCTTCGCATGGATATTCTGTCATTGTTCTCAATCCATTACTTACTCATCAGCTGAAGCAAAAGGCGGTTCGGTAGATCAAGACCGACCCTATCGATGCTATTCGTATTGCTCATGTCTTCTACCTCCAATCTCCTGAACCTCAAGTTGAGCTAAGCGATTCTGTTCAACAGCTTCGTGTTATTTGTCGGCAATACCAGCATTGGACAGGCCTCTATGGCGAGACACAGCTTCATTTTCGTGCCGTTCTTGATCTTATCTTTCCAGGGTATGACAAAGCCTTTCACAAAGTCTGTAACCGTACTTCTCTTGAACTATTATCTCGTTATCCGACTCCCAAGGAACTCTTAGTGGCAGATCAAGAGGAGATCATGATGGTACTTATTTCCAATCGCAAAGGTCGGGCTTGGAACGAATCTAAACTAGAGCAACTACTTGCCATTGCTAACAACAGTCTTCCTGATCTCCATGCCATTCAAGCCCAGAAGATTGTTCTTATGCACTATATTCAACTGCTAAAGACCTACCAGGACTGTATGAAAGATCTCTTGGTAACCATGCAGTCGATGGCTGAATCTATCGAAACCTATCACCTTCTTCGCACGATTCCAGGGGTGGGACCATTAACGGCTGCTATGCTCATCGCTGAAATTGGAGATATAAAAAGGTTCCCGTCCGTTAAACAGCTAACAGCTTTTGCCGGGCTAGACTCAGCTGTTCACGAATCAGGAACCTTCAAATCCAAGAAGAATCGAATATCTAAACGGGGCTCTTCTTACCTACGAACTGCTCTTTATCAGGCTACTGTTGCCGCCATTTCCAAGCAAATTCATGGACCAAGAAATTCGATTCTCTTCCAATTCTATCAGCAAAAACGGACAGAAGGCAAACCGGCAAAAGTCGCCATTGTCGCTACTTCTCACAAGCTTTTACGCATTGTTTTTGGCATGTGGAAGTCTGGTCAGGCATTTAACTGTAGTTAATATTAAAATTAGTAATTAAATTCCAGATAAACTTACTCTTGTGGGTAGGTTTGTTTAAGTATGTCTATCTTATTCCTATGAAAATATTATTAATGATAGGGTTGACTTTGATTAGCTGGTTTATCCGATACATTCGACCTCTTGAAAAACTATTAAATATTACTTCGCACTAGGCTTATAAGCAATAATATTAACTACTCCCTTTCCTTTATATTTTTTCATTTCAAAAGTTTCGTTAAGTTGTTCGAGTATTTCAGGCAATTTGGTAACTCCAAATGTTCTAGTATCAAAATCTGGTTTTATTCTTTTAATAAATGATCCTGCCGCACTAACATTACACCAGCCATCTTCCTCATACTTTTCATGTGCTTTATGTAACAATGCAACTAATTCAGTTAATGCTTCATTTGACTCATGATTTTTAGAGTTTTCAATTATGTTTTCAGTTTTTACATCTCCTAGATTTTTTGTCAAAATAAATTCATCACAAGCATTCCTAAAAGATGTTGGCGTCTTATCTTCACCGACCCCAATAACAAATATTTCTGCTTCTTTCAACCTTGTTGCAAGTTTTGTGAAATCACTGTCACTCGAAATAATAACAAAAGCATCATATTTATTGGTATACAGCAAGTCCATTGCATCAATTATCATAGCTGAATCTGTTGCATTTTTACCTGTTGTGTAAGCGAATTGTTGAACTGGTTGTATTGCCAGTTCATTCAAATCATTCTTCCAATTTTTTAATGTATCTAGCGACCAATCTCCATATGCTCTTTTTGTAATAATATGTCCTTTAGTTGACACCTCTTCAAGTATATATTTTAATTTCTTCTTCTGTGAATTATCAGCATCAATAAGAACAGCAATTTTCTTCAAATTATCAATATCTCTCATTTCAATCCCCCATGTATCAATATTTAACTACTTAAATTATGAGCTTATTGTTAATTATTTACGAATGTTTCGGATAACGTTTGGGCATTCCTGACGTTCGAGCAGCTTAAGTGACCATAGGGAACGGGTCGCCAGACTTAGCTGGTTGAATGTATCGCCTGAATATACTCCTTGAAAATCCTTCTAGCGATCAAGGGCGAATGCCCGCAGTAGGAATGCTGTGTTATCAGATGTTCCTTGGCTCCTATGAATTACTTTCAAGAATATGTATTAACTCTGACAATACATTAATCGAATACTTAGGAATCCTTTCATCAATATTCCACTCGGCAAAACCTCTTAACCACACTGCTTCTAGACCTGCATTTTCAGCACCTATTATATCGTTGGTGGGCTGATCTCCTATGTATAACGCATCGCTAGTTGTTGTATATAAGGCTTCTAGTGATAATTCAAATATCTTCTTATCAGGTTTCTTAACTCCAACTTCATCAGAAATAATTATTGAATCGAAAAAGTGTCTAATATTCACTTGATCTATCTTTGCATTCTGTGCTCGAGTAGATCCATTAGTAATAATTCCAAGTTTAAGTTGTCTTGATTTAAGATACTGAAGTGTCTCTAGTGCATCTCGCATGAGTACTGAAGCCTTCGAAAATTCTGAAAACCAGAATTCTAGTAATTCCTCCAAGGATGTGTCGCTTCTCTTCATAATTAGACTGGTTTTAAGTTCTTCATATAGTTCTTTTTTCTTTCGATATCCATCCATATCAGCTTTGATGATATATTCAATAATCTTGTTCTTATCTTGTCCATCCGGTATTTCAACAAAGCGAGATATGAACTTGTTGGTATACGATTTAAAAGCTTCTCTGCGGTTTAACAAAGTGTTGTCCAAATCAAATATCACTGTTTTGATCTTAATAAAAATCATCCTTTCAAGGAATTTCCGATAACGTTTGGCATTCCTGTCGTTCAAGGAGCTTAAGTGACCAATGGGAACGGGTCGTCAGACTTAGCTGCTTGAATGTGTGGCCTGAATCCACTTCTCGGATCAAGGAGCGTCAGCGACGAAGCAGAAATGTTATGTTAGCAGATGTTGGGGCCTTCTTTGAGTTGCATAACTTCTTTCCCTTTCTTGCTTTTACTATCTCCATACCTTCATTCTTTCCTCTAAGTTTGATGTATGTAGTTCAAGTTGAGTTCCATCTGGATCCAAAAAATTGATTGACCACCCTGTACCACGCTTTATTGCTTCTCTTACTATATTTACATGATTATCTTGGAGGGATTTTACCGCTTCTTTGAAATGCTCCTCTGGAATATAAAATGCAACATGATCTACTCCTGCTTGTCTCTCTGAATGCTCACTGTAACTATCTCGTTCAATCAAACAAATCCATGCACTTCCCCATTCTAAATATGCATCCTTGTTCCCTTTGTGCCTTATATTTAGGCCAAGAACAACTTTATAAAAGTTTATTGATATTTCGAGATTTCTAACGTTTATTGTTACGTGATTGAATCCTTGAACTTTCATTTTATTTTCCTCTCTGAGATTACTTGAACAAGGATACTATTTCTTATGTTTAACTTGTAGTGCCCCAATTTCTGATAACGTTTGGCATTCCTGACGTTCAAGCAGCTTAAATGACCATAGGGAACGGGTCGTCAGACTTAGCTGGTTGAATGTGTCGCCTGAATTAACTTCTCCGAAATCCCTCTTGGCGACCGAGGAGCGAAGGCGACGATGTAAGAATGCTTTGTTAGCTGATGTCGACACTTCCTGAATCACTAACCAATGATTTAATACAATTCTTTCACTAAATAAATTAGCAGATCATCATCAACCATCACTGGTTGAAAAGGTTGTACTTGATTATTCTTATATGTCATTCCCTTTCCGTCCATCACATACCCACGCTTACCATACATTCTTTGAGCGTTACCATAATCATGGTATAACCCAACTCCCAAACCTATAAATCTAGATGTTTTTGAAGCAATCAGCTCTAACTCATCAAATATTCTACTAGCTATCTTCTTTTTTCTATATTCAGGGAATACATTCAAGTCATTAATTTCTGGTATATTATCATTGCGAAAGTATGGATATTGTGAATTGTAAAGTATATGACAGCATCCTGCTAACGCATCCTCGTAAAACGCCATTAATGTTATTCGTTTACCTTCAAGGTTCTCTTCTAGACATTTATGAAAATAATCGCCTTGACTATACCATCTATATCGCTGTGAGAAATCATTATCTAATATATCAGCTTCAGCTATATTGGATAGCTTCTTTAATGTTATCATGTCTTTCATTTCCCACCTCTTTCTGTCGATTTCAGCTAACGTTGGGTATTCGCGACGTCAATTCCCCTTAGATAGCTCTTATCTTAGGGGAATGGATGTATCTGCCTGATTATTCATCTTCGAAGATACCTCGAGCAGATCAAGGGGCAAATGCCCTGCAGTGCGAATATCGTGTTATCCGATGCTGCTTTCTTCTTCGATTTACATACTATCTCTCTTTTTTTACATCTTGAGAATTCTTTTTAGTATTTATCTTATTAATCTCTATCTTTAAATATCATCTTTATCATTGGTGTTACTTCTATTTCTTCTAGTTCCTTCAATTTTATCCATCTTGCACCTAATGAATCTTCCTGGTCTCCATCTGTTTTCAATTCATAATTATGATTAATTATTTCTACATCGTAGATTATTCCTATATGATGCAATTCTTCTAATTGATTTTCTTGATACGGATAGATCATTTCATAAGATTCCGCTGTTCTTATTCTTCCCTTGATCTCACCTATTCCCGTTTCTTCTTTCATTTCTCTTCTCAAAGTTTCGTATGGCTCTTCTCCGAATTCTATTGTTCCACCAGGCAAATCCCACTTTCCTGTATGTGGACCTCTAGCTTTCTTAATTAAGAGTATTTTATTGTCTTGTATTAATACTCCGTAAACTCCTAGATGGGTATACTTCTCCATGAAAATCCCCCAATCTGTATCTATATTGATCTTATAAAAGCAGTTTCGGATAACGTTGCGCATTCCTGACGTTCAAGCGGCTTAAGGTGCGTAGCACCGGGTCGTCAGACTTAGCCGGTTGAATGTGTCGCCTGAATTCACTACTTCGAAATCCTCCTTAGCGACCTAGGAGCGTCAGCGACGACGTAGGAATGCAATGTTACATGAAGTGCTCTCTTCTTCGAAAAAACTTCACTTTCTATTTCTAGTTGTCTTTATTCTTTTATGTTAATTCATAAATATAATTTTCGATATTCACTATCAAGAATACTATAAAAGAATTGATTTACCCATTTACCTTGCCACAAAAATTCATTCTTAAACACTCCTTCTTTGAGCATTCCTAATCTTTCAAGAACTTTATATGACGCAATATTAAATTCATTACACATAGCAACTACTTTATGCGCATTCCAATCTTCAAAAGCATATTTCAAAGCTAATTTTGCACCTTCAACACAATATCCTTGTCCTTGATATTCAGGAAAAATACAATAACCGATTTCCCAACTATCTCTTTCTTTTACGTACCAATGAATATGAACTTCTCCAATAGGTGTTCTTTCGAGGTCATCAAACCTAATTATGTATTGTTTGTACCAATCGCTATTAATTTTCTCTATTACATTATTACGGACTGCTTCCTTATCAGATGAGACAAAATCTTCATAGGGCCATAAAGAAACACTCGTTTTTTTATCAACAATGAAATCCACATCTTCCATTGATGCTAGAGATAATATAATCCTTTTTTTCACTTTCTTTGCACCACCCATTAATTATTTTGGATCTTTATACATTTATCGTTGATGTTAATCACATTACTGTTTTTCATTTTAAGAGCATTTCATGTAACGTTTGGGTATTCCCGACGCCGAAAGACTTAAGGTACACAATATTCATTAGGGCGAAGCCATGAATTAGTACCGGCTGCGCGTAGCGCAGTTAGTCTTGCAGGTGTGTCTGCCTGATTTCACTTCTTCGATTTATCTTCGGGCAAACCCAGACTCCATAGGGGTCGCAGTGGGAAAACGGTGTTATATGCTGTCGGGGCCTTCTTCAAAAAACATTCAAATATTCCCTAAATAAGTTTCTTGACGATTTCCTCTAACTTCATCCCTCTTGAGCCTTTAACCAGAATCACATCGTTTTCTTCGACTAAATTATTAATGCTTTCGATCAATTCTTGTTTACTTGAAAAATGTTTTACATGGTTGGATGGGAATCTACTATATAGTTGGACAGATATTTCTTTACTTAAGTTACCAATTGTAAAAACAAAATCAATTTCACCATTTATTGAAATACCAATTTCTTTGTGGTATTCAACTTCATTAACCCCAAGCTCAAGCATATCTCCTAGTACTAGAAACTTTCTATTGTGTCCTGTCAGTTCATTTAACGTTTGTATTGCAGCTTTCATAGAAGCAGGACTTGCATTCCATGCATCGTTAATGATTGTATATCCTAAATTAGTTTTTATTTTTTGCATTCTCATTTCTGTTACTATTAAATTTTGAAGTCCTAATTTAATGTTTTTTGAAGAAATGTTTAATTCATTAGCTACTGTAATAGAAGCAAGGGCATTTAGTATATTATGTTTTCCAAGCATCGGAATAAAATATTCTTGGCCATCATTTGATTTAAAATGAATACCCTCATCTGACACACTTTGTTTAATGGGATAATAATCGTTTTCTAATGATTCACCAAATCGTTTAATACGCAATGATTTCGGTACTTGTAATTCTGAAATTCCTTTATTTAATAGGGGTTCATCCCCATTGAATATTATTGTTCCTTCTAGATTGAGACCTGTTAGAATTTCCAGTTTAGCTTTAGTAATAGCTTCTTTAGATCCTAAAGTTGAGATATGTGAGACACCAATCATCGTAATAATTGCAATATCCGGCCGAGTAATTTCTGATAGCAACTTGATTTCACCTGGATTACTCATTCCCATTTCTAAAATTGCGACTTGTGTATCTTCTTCAAGTTCGAGCAGGGTCAATGGCAAACCATACTCTCCATTATAATTACCTAAAGTTTTCTGCGTTTTATATGTTGTTGATACTATGGAATATATCATGTCCTTGGTTGTTGTTTTTCCATTGCTCCCTGTGACACCGATAACCTTGACGTTCAATTGATTTCTATATACCTTTGAAAGATTTTGCAAAGCCTCCAACGTGTTATTAACAAAAATAATGGGAACTCCTTCTGGGGGATTTGGTTGATCTTTCTGCCAAAATGAAGCGACTGCTCCCTTATCAATCGCTTCCTGTACATATCTATGTCCATTGTCAATTCGATTAATCGGTATAAACAAATTTCCAGTACGAAGAGTTCTAGTATCAATGGAAACACCTGTTATATTATTTAAATTGAATGATTGATTTAAACCAAAACCACTTACCATTTCTTGAATATTACTTAATGGACGTTTTATCATTTAAATCCCCCTTATGGAAATAGAATATTTATATTTGTTTTATTATGTATTTATGATTGCCCAGATTGCATATAACGTTGGTATTTCTGACGTCCAAACGGCTTAAGGATCGTAGGTCCGGGTGGCTTCGCCTCTTAGTCGGTTGGATGTGTCGCCTGATTCCACTTCTCCAAAAATTCCTCTTGGCGACCAAGGAGCGGTAGCGACGATGCTGAAAAACATTGTTATACGAAGCCGTCTTGGCCTACTATCATTATTTTAAACTGTTTTAAATCTCATCCCTGGTGAATGATCTGGTCGTCTTTCAAATCCATGGTTTTCATAAAATCTATACTTATCTTTTGCTGAAAATAACTGAATCATTAAAATATCATGGTTCTTACATTTCATTATTAACTTTTGTAGCAATTCAGACCCTATTCCATGTCTTTGATACTCTGGAAATATAATTACATCGCAAATTAATGCATGTAATTCCCCATCTGATAATACTCTACCAAATCCGATTATTTCATTTTCTTTTGAGTACACACTTATACTATACCAGCTATTCTCGAGCGAATAGCTTAAAGAAGACTTCCCTTTATCTAGTATTCCTTGCCATCCTGTGCTTTCTATCAATAACATATATTCTTCTACTGTCGGGGTACTTTCAATAAACGAAACTTCCATGTATTCACCCTCTATAACATATAATCTTCCGGTTTCGTATAACGTTCCTTGGATTCACGACGTTCCTTTTCCTTAGATAGCTCTTATCTTAGGAAAAGGAATGTGTTGGAGAAATACTTCTTCGCTTCATATCTTCTTCCAACCAAGGGCGAATGCCCGTAGCGTGAATTTGGTGTTATGCGCTGTTACTGCCCTCTTCGATTAACCTAAAAAATTATACCAAATTACATCCAAGCATCGGATATTTTGCTCTCTTTCGCACAAATAAATCTGTGTCGCCTCAACTATTCCCATTCTCAGTCTTTTTCACCTCATACTCCATGAGTACCATTCCGCTGGGATAGGCTTGCTGCCTAATAAATTCCAAGTTTCGACGTACCCCGTGAGAAGCAAGCAATGGAATCCCACCTCCCAAAAGAATCGGAATAAAAGCTGGTTCAAACGTATCTACTAGGTTCCAAGTAATAAGTTGGTAGAATAGATTTCCTCCTCCAAAGAGCCAGATATCTCGTCCATGTTGTGAAAGAAGCTCGCGTACTCGAATTTCTAACCCTTCGCTCACAATCTCAACGTTAGGATGATCTTCTTGACGAAGTGATTGCGATGCCACGATCACTTGTTTCCCTGGAAAGTTTTCACCTACATCATGTAAAATTTCGTAAGTTCGACGGCCCATTAGGATTATGTCGAACTGCGCATGAAGCGCATCAAAATCAAATGAAGGTTCTGGTGGAATCCAATCAAACTCATCTTGGGGTCCTGCTATATAACCATCCAGACTACTTGCCACCTGATATCTTAACCGTCTCATTTCATCAGCTCCACAATAGATTAGAAAAGTCATTAAAAAATCAATTGCTCTAGTTATACCTCATTCATCGATGAAATCTCTTTCGACAATAGTGCAGTAATTGCGCATAACGTTTGGCATTCCTGACGTTCAAGCAGCTTAAGTGACCACCGGGAACGGGTCGTCAGACTTAGCTGGTTGAATGTATCGCCTGAATAAGCTTCACCGAAATCCCCCTTGTCGATCAAGGGCGAATGCCCGCAGTAGGAATGCCGTGTTATCGGATGTCAGCACCTTCTTTGAAAAGCTTAAACTACTCATGAAACACTATAACGGCAACCATTGCCTAATTATTGTAATCGTAATGTTGAATAGTCGCCCCCAGAAAGGAAACCTATCTTAGTGTACAATTTCTTTGCATGGTTTCCGGAGGTAACAAACAAACGAATTACCGGATATTTATCATGCATTGCATTCATTGTTATGTTTAACATACTTTCTCCAAGTCCTTGTCTCCTATTTTCGGGTTTAACCACTATATCGTATATTAGAGGTAAACCTTCCCAAAAAGAAACAAGACATACCCCCACCACTTTCGAATTGTGATCGCAAATTATACTTGATGCTTTTCTCAATTGTTCATGATCATTGTACTTAAAGTAAGTTTCAACAGAATTGGAAATGTCATCTAATGATTTTTCATCTACTCCATTGAGATTTGATTCGTAAATCAAGCTAATAATTGATGATGTATCTTTTTGTTCGGGATGCAAAACCAAGTAATCATTCGACATTATAATATCTCTCTTCTCACTTGGTCGCATCATACAGGATCTAGTTTCAGTAAGTTTAAATCCAACATCTAGAAATGAATTTAAATGATTATCTAATACACAGTAAGCATCTATTTGTTTATTCTCCCCAATATGTTTAACAATTCCTTCTACTAGCTCTACAATTCCTGTATTGTAGGGTGGGATAGTAAACAGACAACTTAGGCTATTTCCATCTATTATAACTCCAGCAATTTTCGTCTCATCATTAATTACCCAATAAATATCATTAACCTCACTTGCAATATTCACGAGTTGATCCCAAGTTGGTCTGAACCATATATTCGTGTAATAAGTGGCAAAGTATCTGGAAAACAAACCACTATCCGCTCTCTGTAATGTTAATTTCATAAATACACACCTCTCTGATTTTGCTACACATAGCATTCGCACAAAAAATGTTATATGAATAATTGTGGAAACTTTTTATAATTTGCTATGATTTCCTATAACGTTTCCGTGTTCACGACGCCTCACCACCCTAAGGACCTTTAGGTCCGGCCGCGATGCGGTTGGGTGGTGCAGGTGTGTCCCGGCATCTACTTCTTCGATTTATCTTCCGGGACCGAGGCAGCTTGTCTGCCAAAGTGTGAACATATTGTTATGTGCTGTTCCCTACTTCAGTGAATTCACTAAAAAAATCAAACAACATTTCGCATCATATTAATGGATATGTATCGAAAAACTGAAAATTAATTATTTTTCTTCCTCTCGTTAATCTTGATAGGTATACCCCGCGTCGTAGCCAGTAATTGTAATTCTTGTAAAGTCTCTTGTGTTTTTTCAAACATGTATTTCATATTATCTTCTTTAAATGTTTCATTATGATATACAATTTTCGTAATGGGCTCACCAATTGGAAAACTGTCATAGAAAATCTGCATTGTGTAGCCGATATCAACCTTCTTGATGAACCAAGTATCAAAAGTTTTTTCGTAGTAATCATATTTAATTAATAATCTATTTAGAGCCCTATTTTCTCCTTCTTCGACACCTTTAAGAAATTCGATCTCGTTCATTGCTTTATATTCATCAGATTCTTTATATTCATGGATTCCTTCTTTTTTATGTACTTCCGAGGATGCAGAAATTTCAAGTTCAGTTAGATTTAGTATATAATCCGAATAGATACTCCCTTTATTTCTTCTTTGAAAAATAAACCAAGAAAGTATTATTCCTAATAAGAAACTTAGAATGACCAGTAATATAGCATTTGAAATTGACAAGATTATTTCCCTCCCGTAGAATAGAATTTCTTAAATAATAGAAACTTTAGTAAAATAATGATTCAGTTTTTGGATCTAAATATATCTACTCGGGAATTGCACATAACGTTTGGGTATCTACGAACCTCAACACCTTAAAGGAGCAAAGCGACTGGCCGCGATGCGGTTAGGTGGTGAGGGTTGTCTGCTGAATATACTACTTTGAAATCCCTCTTGCAGACCAAGGTTCGTAAGAACCGCAGCGTAGATACAATGTTATCTGATGGCCCCGACTCCCTGAAATACTTACAAATATTATCTATGTTTTAACTGTTCTATATTGATCTATTCTTGATTGTTATTATATTTCTCTTCAAATTCCTTATTTCGTAATTTCATTTCATCTAGATGGTTTTTAAAGTTTGAGTTCTTTATTAAGTAGATAATTCCACCAAGGATACATAGTGCCCCAAACCAATAATTAAGAGTTAGATTCACACGATAACTATCAGGTGAAAAAGAACCAGCAGCTGCTGACTGGTATGCTGCTAAGCCTAGCTTTGGAATTACTTCTTCAACGATCTTAGAAATTGTAATTATACAAATCCCTAAAATAATAAAAATTAAAGAAAATCTGATTTTTAAGTTTTTCATGTATACACCGCACTTCGGATTTATTATTTTTATACATTTCGGGGCTTTCAGATAACGTTGTCGTATTCGCGACGTTAATTCCCTTTAGATAGCTCTTATCTTAGGGGAATTAATGTATCTGCCTGATTATTCTTCTTTGACAAATGCCTCGGGCAGATCAAGGGCCTATTGGCCCGCAGTACGAATATTGTGTTATCAGAAGTAGTTGCCTTCTTCGAAATACCCAACATCAAGTACCTTCAGATATAAGAAATCTATACCCGCCTTCATATTCTTCTTGTTCAAGGACTTCTTTATATTTCAGCAACCATTTCCCCTCTTTTAGATCACTTTCTAACTTCCTTATTATTGGGTCTAGTATTTCTGTTGGAGCTTTCGCAAGTGGAGATATAGCTGATCTAAAATTCTTATCTAAGTATAAATTTGGGTTTCTCCATGCCGAAATAAAAAATCCATCTTTAATATCGTGAGGAACCATGAATGGAACGATTTCTACTATATTCCCTGTTACTATCGAAAGTAGATCAACAACTTCATTTATTGGTCTATATGACTCATATGATTTTTTTATAATTATAGAAAAGTATTCATACAACCAACAATTGTCTTCACAAAATCTTGGATCGGCTATAAAAACAACAATTTTCCCACTACTTCGAACAACTCTATTCATTTCACTAAAACTTTTCTTTAGATCGCTAAAATGATGAATGGCACGTATCGAAATTATTGCATCTACAGAATTGTCAGGTAACGGTAGTTCTTCAGCAGTACCATCGACCCATTCTAGATTCGTGTGTTGCCTTCCTTGTAGTCTCATTACTTCTGAGGGTTCAATAGCAATTACATTGTAACCGAGTTTGGCCAGTTCAAAGCTGTAGTTTCCAGTTCCGGCACCTATATCTGCTATTACGGATTTAGAAGGTAAGTTTAAGGAACTAATAATGGTTTTCATTATTCTAGTATCTGCTTGACGACTTGTATTATATGTTTTCCCTATTTCATTATAAATTTTCGAATTTATCATATTCACTCCTTGTTTCACATGATTTTTCACAACTATTTCAGCTAACGTTCGGCATTCCTGACGTTCAAGCGGCTTAAGGACCGTAGGTCCGGGTGGCTCTGCCACTTAGTCGGTTGGATGTGTCGCCTGCATCCACTTCCTTGAGATCCATCTTGGCGACTTAGGAGCGTCAGCGACGACACAGGAATGCTATGTTAGACGATGCTTATAATTGTGAGGCTTGCCGAACACCTAATGCAGTGACGTCCCGACGGGCTTAGGGGGCTGGATGTGGTCACTCGCTTCTCAGAGTGATCCCGAGCGTCAATATGTTGTTAGCCAAAGGAAGTTCTGGAAGCAGCCATTGTATTTAAGGCATTCTCAAAATAGCTATATACTTCATCTGCAATTCCCAGAAACTCTTCAACAAGTACATGACTATCCAAGTAACAAGCATACAGATAATCAACTAAAGCGGAGTCAATCTCGCAATAGTCTAATATGGCATTCTTCATCTTAATAATGTCATCTTGCCATACACCTGTATCTACTAAAACCAAAGAGTATAATGCACGAATTAATCTCTTAGAATAACCTTTAATATATCTAGTTTTCATTGTGTTATCACTAGCATTAGAAAGTAAACTATGTATACGATCTACTTCCTGCTTGGTCTCTGTATTTAAGTCTAAAATGAACTCTGGAGAAGTAATTATCGGTGGCACTTTTTCACCAACGTCATGACCATGTAT
Organism: Paenibacillus sp. Y859; assembly: GCF_056786405.1. Lineage (NCBI taxonomy): Bacteria > Bacillati > Bacillota > Bacilli > Caryophanales > Paenibacillaceae > Paenibacillus > Paenibacillus sp. Y859. The sequence continues at coordinate 29,014 of NZ_JBXCIZ010000022.1, forward strand.
GCAAACACAAATTATCTTAATCCAAAAACCCCACTCATTCGGTTTACTTAATACATCATCAATCGAGCAAATTATCGTATCAATCTTAGTTACTACTGGATATTCTTCCAAAAGCTTGTCTTTAATATTTGACAATCTTTCGTAATCAATATCTTTGGGATTTACACATACAATAGTAAAGTCTGCATCTGACTTAAAAGGTTTAGCAGTTCCTTTTGGAATCGAGCCACACATATAAATGCTATGAATCTTACCTTTAAATTCGGTAAGTATATTATCTATATACTTATCAACAAAATCCTTATATTCACTTTGTATTACAATTCTATTTATAACTTTTTCTAATATCATATAGACTCCTCCTAAACATGTAAGAACTTCTTTCGGCTAACGTTCTTGAATTCTCGACGTCTGACGGAGTAGGATGTGTCCGGCTGAATCTGCTACCTGGCTTCTCAACTTCGGACCTTCATATGCCATTATCCGATCTTGACCTTAGATGCTTCTGGCTTTGAGGGTTTACCCATATGTTCTTGACCTAGGAAGTTTCGGCTAACGTTGCGCATTTCTGACGTCCAAACGGCTTAAGGACCGAAGGTCCGGGTGGCTCTGCCACTTAGCCGGTTGGATGTGTCGCCTGATTCCACTTCTCAGATAATCCCTCTTGGCGACCAAGGAGCGTCAGTGACGAAGCAAAAATGCATTGTTATACGCTGCCCCTTCTTCTTCAATTCCTCATCCATATATGTCTTGTGTGTTTTATATATTTGATATGACTTTACGTGTTTTATTTTTTGATTCTATCTTTTGGTCCTATCAAATCCGTTTTCGCAAAGGAAAGGTTCCCCTTCCCTATTTCTTCTTTGTCGGTTTTCAACTGCTTCTTCGTAAATCCATCCTTATTCATTTCATTCATTTATGCTTTTTCTGTTCCCTTAATTATCCTTTATTTAATTGTTCCTTTCACCTTCATTTATTATTGATTGTTAATTGGTTTCATGTTTTAACATTCTCAAAGGGGTTGCGTATAACGTTTGGGTATTCCCGACGTCCATTCCCCTTAGATAGCTCTTATCTTAGGGGAATGGATGTATCTGCCTGAATTTTCTTCCTCGAAAATACTTCTGGCAGATCAAGGGCCGTATGGCCCGTAGCGAGCATACAGTGTTAGACGGAGTCACCTTGAAATACTCTCAAAATCATTAAGTGTTTAGAGCTTCCATATAAATATTTGCAAGTGATCTTAGAATTAATATGCTTTCATCAACATTATTGGTCTCTAAAGAATGATTTGCATTAGGAATTTTAATTATTCTTCTGTGATTGGATATGATAATTTTTTTTGCCATTTCCTCGTTAAACGAAACATCATTTGTTCCATAAATTACAATACCTTCAGTTGAGTTAATATAATCAACTGTGTCTTTAATCGGAGTCAAATATATATGTTTAATAGGAATCCCAAGTCTTCTATGAACTTCTCCAGCAACTATGGTTCCTAAGCTCTTACTAATAAAAACAACTTGTTCATAATTATTTACTATACTATTTATTGATTCTTCGCTTTCTTCTAATACTCTAGGTAAGTCTTTAATATCCAAATCAGTTCTTGCAGCTTGATAGCCATATTCTAAAACCAGTAAGTCAAAACCACTTTGAATCGCAGAAGTTCCTGCATAATGTAAACAAGGCTTCTCACACGGATAGTTTTTTCCAGGAAAAAGAACAACTAACTTTGAATTTCCCTCTTGAATTTTATAATATTTTTGTTTTAAATCCGTCTTCCAAAACGACGGTACCGTTATTAAATTTAAGATCAATTCTCTTCATCCTTTCATACCTCAGGTGATTTCGTCTAACGTTTGGCATTCCTGACGTTCAAGCGGCTTAAGGCACGAAGTGCCGGGTCGTTAGACTTAGCCGGTTGAATGTGTCGCCTGAATCCTCTTCATTGCAATTCCTCTGGGCGACCAAGGAGCGATAGCGACGAAGCAAGAATGTTCTGTTAGACGATGTTCATGCCTTCGTCGAATAACTCTACAACATTTATTTACTTTCAGTCCTTTGTTCTTGACTCGTTGTCACACTTAATCTGTTAGGATGTATTACTATGTACGAGTTTTTGCAAAATGGTACCCAGGTTTTCCAAACAGCCTCTAAATCACTAATCAATATTTTTCGGTTATAGAGTGTTTCATTGCAGTTTATTGTGTGTTTCAAGGAGTCTGCTAAATAAAAATAATCTCCTTCATACCCTATAACTGGTGCAAAGTGTAAATACCTCTTATCAGGAAAGACCCTAATGAACACGATAACCGGTATGCCCTGAGTTAATTGCTTTTTAAGCGTATATACATTTCCAGAATAATAAGAAACATCAAAACCCCGTTTCTTGAAAAATACGATTATACCTTTAGGGCTAATTGTTCCATCATATAGTTTTCGAGGATATTTTTTATAGAGTTCATTACCATCTGCTTCTTTCCCCAGATGTCTTAAAATAAATGCACTTGAAAATGCAGCACATTCATAATTATGCTGAATATCCATCCTGTTCGAAGTTTTAATACAATATGAATTGGGCAGATCACTAACATCGATTGAATCTCTTTTTGGAAATTTATAATAGTATGAAATTAGTACAAAAATAAATACTATGACTAGTAGCGAATTAATAATAATCCCCATTGTTCCTCCTGCGACTATGCTTTTCAATTTTTAAATAATAAAAAAAAAGGCTGCCTTCCATAATTGGTTTTCAACTAAGCGGAATGGAATAAATAAAATCTTATTCGCATGAATGTCGTCTAACGTTCCCGCATTCACGACGTCCCAGCGCTTTAAGGTTCCGTAGGAACTGGCTGCCGCTTGCGGCAGTTAGGCGGTGGGATGTGTCTGCCTGAATCACTTCCCCGAAATGCCTCGGGCAGACCAAGGGTCGCTTGCGACCCGCAGCGTTGAATGCGATGTTATCGGATGTCAGCGACTTCTTCGAAAAACAATCAATGATCCGTTAATATCGTTTCTCGTTTGCTGTAAAGAACCATGCCTTCCTTGATTACATATTTAACCTTTCGAAGATTTTCTATATTAACAAGTGGATCTCCTTCAACTACAAATAAATCAGCCCTCTTACCGGTTTCGATGGTTCCGATTTCATGAGAAAGATTGCATATCTTGGCACCAACAGAAGTTGCCGATACAATAATTTGCATGGGTGTGAGGCCAGCTTCACCCAATAACCGGATTTCTTCCCATGGCATTCCTAGCCTATACCAAGGGGTCTCCTCTTCAATAAAATCATCTCCTAAACCGATTTCTCCACCTGCTTGGACAAATCTTCTAACATTGTCCAATCCTTGCTTTAATATGGGGGCACCAAATTTGTCCTGAAACATTTTCAGTACGGTAAGAGTTGGAACGATTCGTACGCTATTCTGAACCATTTGCTTGATTAAACCGTCATCCAGACGATCAAATATCATATGGGCAGCATCGTTAATCCCAGCATTTACTAGAATCTGAAGATTTTTAGCGTTGGTTACATGGGCAGATACATATGTTTCACTAGCATGGGCTTCTTGGCAGATAGCTTCAAGAATTTCCTGACTCAATTTAGGTAATCCGAACGTGCTGGGATCATACCCGTCTTCAAGGGCAGTTTTGATAAAATGAATGCCTTTAACTAACACCTCGCGAACCTTACTACTAGCTTCTTCTACACTTCCAACACCCATCGGCTCTTGCCCGCCGTATCCCCCAGGAGCCGAAAAAACCTTACCTGAAGTAAGGATTCTAGGATAAGAACTACCCGCAATTGCATCTGTATGTGCAATCACATCCTCAATAGTTGCGTTTGTCATCATCCCCTCATCCCGGATTGTGGTAATTCCCTCTTTAAGACAAGTTGCCAAATATTCTTTATGATACCCATGAATGGGCTCATTCTTTAAAAATTTGAAGCCGCAATGAGCGTGTGTGTGAATAAACCCCGGCATAATCACAAGACCATTCAGGTTCAAAACCTTCACGTCCTCATTTAAAGGATGAAAGTCCTGCTCTTGTGTAATAAAACCGATTCGGCCACCTACAATTTCGATTGTTGCATGATGAATGGGCGGCTGGCCTGTCCCATCGATTAAGGTTCCGTTTAAAAGTAACATTTTTTCACATTCCATGGATATAATCCCCACCCTAAGTTATTTGTTCCTCCATAGAATTATAAAGCCTCGATGGATAAATTTGGGAGATGGAATTTGTTTGCAAATCATTTTTTACACACTCCCGATTTTTGAATTTTTAGATCTATTTCTTTTTCGCTAATTTCCTATAACGTATCCGCATCTGCGACGCGACCCGGCCTTAGATAGCTTTTATCTTAGGCCGGGTCGTGTGTTGTCTGAGTTCACTTCCATGATTACACTCCCGACAACCAAGGGGCGAATGCCCCGCAGCGCAGATGCTTTGTTATAGGATGTCAGCGTCTTCTTCGAATTTACTTAAGTTATTGTTTAACCAGGTTTCTAATTCCGAAACCATTTCTTCATATTGGTTTAGAGCATTTATTGTTCCAGTTACCTGTAATGTCCCCATTTCCTGTTCATTTTCGTCCGTGCATTCAATCCGTAACGATCGTTTAAGACTATATTCCAGCCAGTCTAATTTGCTTAAATAACCGTGTTCTAAAATATTTCTCCAATCAGCATCAATAATTCCAATACTTTTTTGATATTCATCAATAAAGGCTAAAAATTTTTCCTCGTCTATACTCCCTAATTCATTCACAGACCAGTAAATTGCCGTTTCAATCAAATCGTGTTTTGGATTAATAAACCCGGCTGATTCCCAATCAATTATTATTGGATTTTCTTGAAACCACATAACATTCTTGGGTTCTAAATCTCTGTGGCCGATAACCATTTCTGATGCTAACATTCTGTAAGATCTCTTTGCTTTATCGCTCCAAACAAATAACTGTTCAATGTTTTCGTGTAACAGCTTCACCCAAACAGAATTGATCTCTTTCCCTTTACTTAAGTAAAAATTCCAATCTGATTCTTTCGTATTATCAAAATAATTATCATTATTTTCTATTTGAGAGAAATCTGTCTTATGAATTCCAGCAAGAATCGATGCAATTTTCTTACAATGAGTTAAATTAATTTGATCAGATTTAAGGGTATATCCTTCGATCCAATCAAAAACAAGGTAAAATTGATCGTCTATGCTCTGAATAAACTTACCATCAATCGTTTTTGCTGGTTGAACAGGTGAACTATTGTATGCAATAGTTGCGATCCTTTCAGATTGTATATAATTATGTAGGGCTGTCGGTCTTGCCATAATTTGTGGATTTAAAGCTTTTACAGCATATTTCCCTTTGGTTGTTTCTATTGCAAACATCCTATGTAATAGCCCTCCCGAAATAATTTCTGGTGTTTTTATTATTTCACCAAGTTTTAATGTGTCGCACAATTTTTCGAATTGTAAATTATATTGATGATTCATTTGATATGTTCCTTTCACTTTTTCTTTTTTTGTTTTACGCTGATTTCCGATAACGTTTGGCATTCCTGACGTTCAAGCAGCTTAAGGACCGTAGGTCCGGGTCGTCAGACTTAGCTGGTTGAATGTATCGCCTGAATATACTCCTTGAAAATCCTTCTAGCGATCAAGG
>NZ_JBXCIZ010000023.1:0-27694 GCF_056786405.1 Paenibacillus sp. Y859
TGGAATGAATCTGCTAAGTTCTCGACCGATTTTTGAAGGGAAATACTATCTACTTCTTTAAGAAAAGAATAGTGTTTTTTTAATTCACGGACAGCTTTGACAGACTCATATTTATTGAAAAAGGCACCCTTCCAGTTGTTGGATGGTAGTTGACCATTCTGTTTCATTTCTTCAACGATGTACCAATAGGCATCTTTTTCTTTCTGTTTGGCAAGGAATAAGTTGAAGACGAACCTTGAACAACCAATGGTCTTATGTATGAGTTCTGCTTGTTTTTTGTTTGGATAGATACGAAATTTGTATGCTTTATGTACTAACATGAGTCATACCTCCATCATATCAGGAACGTTTGTTCTATTATATCATATGGAGGAAGTATTTGGCTATCGCCAACCGAAATTCATCTCCCACCTACTCATTGGCCTTCGCCCTTGACATTCATTGAGGTGGGAGTCTTCTTTCGGAAAATGATAAACTTAATTGAAGTTAATTGAAGTTTATTCTGATTTAATATTTAGCGAAACCTCCTACCAGGCGGCTTTTTAATGGATATTTCGTTTAATTTCCCACGATTGTATGAGAAGTTAAACGAAATAATCTTCAGCATTACTTTGTCCTTCATTGTTACGAGCCAACAAATTCAACTCCTCTTCCATCCACGTCCGACTCATTTCCAATTGGTTAAGGTCAGTGACCAGTGACCTCACCTGTTCACGTAGCACTCCTGGTTTATCCGTTCCCTCAAAGAAGCGGCTCAAAAAATGAAGGAACACATCTATTTTGCGCAGACGCATAAGTACAGGAATCGCAGCAATTTCTTCTGGGGATAGACAAACCCTGCTGCCAAATCCAGTACAAAATTGCCGAACGGATTCGATTTCTTCTGTATGACCTAGAAGCCCCGAGATGACGACAGCTGGCTCCATCGCCCTGACATCGAGCGTACAAAACTCAAAATCAAGCAATGCAATGACCTGATTAGTACTATCCCAATGGACCAGCAGATTAGATTCATTAAGATCACCGTGTACAAGCTGCTGCGGCAGCTTCTCCAGACCTGCAAGCGAATCACAGATTTCCTTGTAAGCAACTCCAAGTATATGCAGATCCTGACGCAGATCATCAAATGCTTCCGGTGGATTTTCGCAAAAGTCATTGACGACCTCTCTAGTACACACGGGATAAGAATTCTGCAACTCATAATACGGTCGATAAACAGGTGATATCCCCGGAGTGACCGTCGCAAGTGAAGCTGATAGTTCTCCCGCTACTTCACCGAATGAATAAGCTATAATCGCACTACTCTCCTTCGGAGACACGCCTTCAATATATTCGAAGAGACATGCGAACCGTTCACTCCCATCCTCCACCTTTACAATCGTCTCACCCGCTAACGTTTTGATAGGAATAGGAACCTTGAAGCTCAGCGATTCATGTTGAAGCAACTCTAACACAGCATGCTCAAATTCAATCTTATCAGTGTCCCTATGCGTATCATAACAACGCAGCACACAGCTCCGGTCTTTATTTTCAATAAAATAAGTGGTGTTATTCCACCCCCCTACTCCCTCTCGGATGGAGCCACTCCACATAGGCCAATATTTCCTCATCAAGGCGTCAATCATTCCTTCAACCCTTTCACTCTATGTTATTAAGAGATTATGAATATATATAATTTTCAAGCGCCTTAGGTAATATGGTAAGAAAAAGACACCAACCATTAGTGGTCGCTGTCCCATCACCCAATTTAAGTTTACTTTATTCAATCATTGCATATTGATATTTATGAATTTTCCGTACAAAACCTAAAATCACTATATATATTGGACTGCTGTTCCACAATAATCACAATTTGTTACTTGAGTTAGATATACAGTCGTCTTAGATCCGCAGCCTGGGCAGTCTATGAAAACCTGATTTTTAGCGACAGTACCTACCGTTTGAGAAATCGATCCGTTCAATGTCTGTTCTATTCTCGACTCCTCATCTGTAAGTGGTTCCTGTACATAACTATTACTCGAGTTAGCGTCGAATGGATCGAATGAGGGACCTGTAGCTGAATGGATAGACTGCTCATTTATATTCTGAGCTGGATGATACACTGTAGGTTTATTGAGTTCTTTTAACATTTTGGTACTACCAAAAAGTAATAACAAACCGGGAATTAAGATGATTATCATGACAAAGATAAATGTAGCAATATGAAAGTCAGTCAACATAACTACTGACAGTATTAGAAACATGAGTAGTAATAGATAAGAGCCAATCAACATCAAAATGGCAAGCGTTTTTTTCAATTAAAGAGCCTCCTTCGTAAGCAATCACATGACATAACCTATGTACTTGAATATCACCTTTCTTTATATTTTACGATTGTTCCACAATACTCGCATTCCGATAACTGGTTCGGATTTACAGTTGTCTTAGATCCGCAACCTGAGCAGTCTACAGAAACCGGCTCATTAGAGACCGCAGTTCCCTTCACATTAACGCCTGGATTGTCAAAGTCCAATGTATAAATCACTTCATTCGACTTTGATGAATTAGACTGTTCAGATCTAGCCTGCGCTCGATATGGGTTCGACGTTTTATTAGGTCTTCTTAACATTCTGATGCCATAAACAAGTAATAGCGCACCCGGAATTAGGAATACAATGGATGCCATTAAAGTTAAACCTACTCCATTTCCTTCCGGCGGGCTTTCTGTAATGACTGCAACATATATGAGTAACAAGAGTGGCGACAAACACAGCATAAAAGTGGCAAGCACTTTTTTCATTAAATAAACCTCCTAAGCCTAAATTTCCAGTTCTACTATTTCAATATCTTCAGCTGTTCGTTACGCTGAATCAGTTGATGTTTAAGTTCGTCTAACCGATGAATGATCGTCTCGAATGCCACTTCTTGATCGCCAGCACCAGCAATGATCCCCGATACTTCTTCATCCAATAAATAAATATTATATTGTAGATGATGATCAATATATACGATGGACTTCGGTGTAACCGGATCACTATATTGGACTTTCTCAATGAGCATCTTCATGATGGATTCCATTTCTTTCGTTTGTGGGACATTCAAAGATACCATTTTTCTATGCAATTCTTGTAATGCCGATACGATCTCATGCCAATGTACAATTTGTGACTCTGTCTCTTGTTCATGCACCTTAACAGATTTAAGGAATAACAGAATCAGTCCGCCAACGATTAGTGTGCAAACAAAGGTTATAATATGAATTAGTGTGTACCACCGCAAGGCAAGATCTGCAATCCCATTAAAGAATGCGTACACGAACGCTGCCCCCAAATAGGCTACGATTACAACACCTAAAGCTACATACCCGGGAATGATACGCTTAACATCATTTAGATTGCGGATCAAATAATGAACATAACACCACAGTGCCGTTTCGGCTAAAAGTACCGCTGCAAATGAAATAAAGAATGATGCTGAAAGAGCGTTGCTATCAAGTAATGTAATAAAAGTGACCCATGTAGAAACCACACCGAAGAGGTATAAGACAAATGAAATCCATGTCCCGTACCTATTTAATGTCACTCCGCGTTACCCCCTTCCAGAAGATTACACCCACATTCAAGACAAAACTTCTGATTTGGTTTCACTTCATGTTGACAATTCCTACATTTTAAAATGAGGTCTTCACCACAGTTCATGCAAAATTTAGTTTTACTAGACACTAGCTGGCTACAACTCGGACATCGCCGGGGCATAGCTTCATGGCAATTGACACATTCTTGGCTATCCTCAGTATTATCTGCACCGCATTTCGGACATGGGTAAAATTTATCACCACAATTCACACAGAACTTCGAGCCTTCTTTCATTGTCATTCCACAAACGTTGCACTTAGCGACAGTTTCCATCGCAGCCTGCTTAATTACATCCGCTAGAGGTTTGCCACAACTGCTGCAAAATGTGGACTCTTCCATATTTTCATGTTGACAATTGATACACATACGTAATGGAGTCTTGTCCCCTGTATTCATCACTTTTGATATTTGCGACATTTCATTACCTAAAGGACCTCCGATGCCATACCCCATACCTAAGCCAAGACCCGCTCCCATGAGACCAGACTGCATGCTACCTTCATTCTTCGCAGCCCCTTCCAACGTATCAAAGGTCCGCTCTTGTTGATATGTATAACCAATAATATCCATCTCTGCCTTGCGTGCTAGAGCTTCTCTTAGCCGTACGACGGAAGTGTCATCTTCCGGAAGGTTGACATTGTGAATATACAGATTGAGAATTTCGATGCCATACTCCTCAAGAGTCGGAGCGATAATCGATTCAAAATGACTGGACATTTCGCCGATGAAGGCGTTGATCTCTAACACACTTATTTTCTTGTGTACCAGGTATGATGTGAGCATAGAATTAATATTCATAATAATTAAACCACGGAAATAATTAATTAATGTCGCTTGGTTGAATTCATGAAGTGTTCCTACCAACTTAATCAGAAACTTGCGCGAGTCTTCAATTCGAATACCAAATTGACCAAAAGCTCGAACAGGTACAATAATATTATATTTGGGATCTTGTACTTGTATCGGGTTAGCCGTCCCCCATTTCACATCCAAAGAACTCACTTTGTTGATATACCATACTTCAGCTGCAAATGGAGAATCTCCTCCAAACGGTAAATTGATGATATTGTTCAATATTGGTATATTTGCCGTACTTAATGTATGGCGTCCAGCACCATATAGATCAAGCGCTTTTCCATCTTTGAATAGGATTGCCTCTTGGGATTGACTCACGATCAGTTGCGTCCATGTCCCCAATTCCGTATTTGGATGTTTCCATGCGTAGACATCTGGAGTGCCATCATATTTAATTACATCAATAAGAGCCATTTCTAATTCCTCACTTTATAAGGTTTTGTCTGTAAATGTCGTAATCTAGTTCATCCTAACGAATCTTATAAGTATGTATTCTACATTTATTACTCATAACCCTTTAGTCAACTGTGCAAATTCCACAAACTCTCAAATCGAAATTCAGAAGAGTTTTCCACTCCATTATACTAGATTAGCTCATTAAGTATAAGCCTCTTATAGGGATAATACTTACTATTAGTAGTATACTGCTCACTTGATTTGAAAAGACACTGATGAAAATGTGACTTTTTTCACTTTATAACACTTCATTTTGTTGAATTATGCATTGTTTACAATAGAGCAAGAGCGACTAGCTTTTTCATTCATTTTCCTCTCTTCAACGAAAAAAAGTCGATTGCGCTATATTTCAGGAATTCGGCATTTAAAGAATATTTATATAAAAAGAAAGCGCCCAGCTAGGGACGCTCTCTTGAATATTCATGTTCAGTTAGAATTCAGAGGATGCTTACACTCGCTTAAAACCAAAAAGCAGGAAGCTTCTAGTTGGATATAGCAAGAAGCTCTACCAGTAAAAATCAATATGCATGCATATATCTCTGGGTTTTTTCAGGCTCTAAGAGGTTTATGCATCTTTTTGATTGCTAACAATCAGTCTAAGCGTAGGCTCAATCTCCTTAAGTTTAAGTGAACCTTTATCCATGGTACAAAGCATTTCGATAAACTCTCGCGGCACACCACTTTCATTGATAATTTGTAGCTCATTTTTAAAATTATCCTGAAGTAACATCTTGATGCCTTTATTCAACAGAATAGGCTTAGGAACCGGAATCACATCATCTAACGGTTCTTTTGATCTCATCTTGTGAATCGACATTTGCTTCAATAAAGAAGTATATCTGCTCTGATCAATTATCCCTAATTCTTGAGCTCGATATAACATAGCTGCGATTGATACTTTCCAATATTTTTTCAACTCTATAAAGTGAATCAACTTTGTAGAAGTAACTGTCTTTGCAAATGCCTTTGCGGGTAATAGTAATGCTGATGCAAAGCGATTAGCCTGATTCTCAATGATCTTGAGCTCCTCTCTTGAGAGGATATCCTGGTTGTGAATATGATTGTGCATCAAGCGATGGCCAATTTCATGAGCCGCATCAAATTGTCTTCTTGCAGCAGACTCCTTATCATTCCCTAAGAAAATATATGGACGCCCTTTCCTGGATTGACAGAACGCGTCTACTTTCAAACTCTCCATATCGATAGAAAAAACAACAATACCGTTTCGTTCCATAAGATTAACTATATTATTGATAGGATTTTCTCCAAGTCCCCAAAACTGTCTGACATTCTCCGCGAGAATTTCTATAGAATCATCATCCCAATCAGCTTGATCAAATAAAGATAGATCAGGTAAGTTCAGCTCAGGGAATTCAATGTACTTTTGCAGATAATCATATATGTAACCTGCAAGCTTTGATTTATTGTATTGAATTTCCTTGTTTTTTTTCGTTGCTGCTGCAGATGCCCTAAAGAAAGTATTACCTATGATATGCTCTTCATAAGTCTTATAGAAAAAACTCTTAGGGAAATCCAACTCCCGTATAATTCCCATCATCGTACCAGGTTTTGGTTCGTTTTCTCCAAGCTCGTATTGAGATATAGCTTGTTTAGAAATGCCTACTCTAGACGCGAGTTCATTAATACTTAGACCTCTTACTAAACGCGCCTCTTTAAATCTAGCTGGGATGATTCTCTGATCTTCCTTAATCATATTACTTTCCTACTTTCATACTGACGGATCAAATTTCAGCTTTAGAGGGATATCCTCATCAGTTTGATACGCTGTCTCTTTGAACGGTATCTTGATATCGTCACTGTCCTCATACACATTAATCGGCTTAACATTGTCTAGACTATTGCTTAGTACCATACTCGTTGTATCCTCTAAAAATATCCAGTCCGTATGATCAGGCAGTAACGCACCCTCTCTGATTGAACCATCGTGAGGATCATATACAACAATCAGACCAAAGGGATAATTCTCCACACCTAATGGGTGCATTGCCCTCTGGTATTGAATATCAATATCCGGAGAGTCCTCAGGTAATCCTTCCTCAATTAACCTGGGAATATTTGAAACAGAAAAATTTATTCTGTACGTACTTGCACTGTCAAACATGTCTTTCTTAGTGGCTAATGGTAAAACAAGAACAGATATATTTCTCAGCTTTTCTCTTAATACTATATAGGGATGGAATCCCGATTTCTTCTTCTCAATCTCAATTTGTAAGTGAGGATACTTCTTAATCGAATTAATTACTTCCGTGTTAACAAGGTCATAACGGTTTTTGGGATTCGAAGTATCTGTTTCTATATCAGAAAATAGTTCTAGGTATAGCTGATGTCTCTTAAATCCTGCTTTAATACCTTCACATATAACTGTTCTTTGCTCTAAAAGAAGCATACATTTTTGATATATTTCCATACTCATAACATTGTCCCCCATCGTTGATATCCTCACTACTAAGATATACCAAAACTATGTTTTTGTCTAGTTATGGTTATATTTATTTTAATTTGTAAAGTTAGACCTTGTTTTATAGTTGATTGTCAACCCATTATGAGCAATTCTACATTACAGCATTACCAAAAAAAGCAGGATGTAACTCACAAAGGAGTTCAACCTGCTCTTGAATAAAATCTCTTCGGTTTCTGAATCGTCTTAACTATTACAAAGAATTTATAGGCTAGCTTGGTATCTCAGCAATAAAAAGTCTCATTCTTTATTACGTAGATACTGTTGTTTTACACAAATACAGTTTATTAATCTCTATCTTGCATCATCTTTTCAACCCAATTGGTCAGTCTACCTGATTTATTTTCGGCAGCATACCACTTACCGTTAACAGTAACAACCGCACACTGATCAGTCAACAAATGAAATGTATTTTTTTCAAAAGTAGTCAGTCTCTTTTCAGAAAGACTCTTAATAAGATCTTCTAGTTTTGCACCTTTTTGATCCAACCATTTTTGGAATCCCGGTTCCTCTGTATTAAGCTCTTGATGTAAGCAAAGCCAATTGATTATGAACCACTCTACCTCGTCAAGTTCCGCAGGCTTCCACTCCCAAAATAAAGGCTCATGATCTAGTCCTTCTTTCGGGATATAAATATAATTTGTCTCCCAACCTATTTTATCATCGCTTCTTTTAGCCTTAGTCCGCAGAAAAGGATGGAAAGCTTCAAAATCAAGATCTTCGCCAAAGATATCATCACTAAGGTTGTATCTATAGCTCAGCTTTGTCCAAATAAACTCTAGAAGTATTAAAAACGGATTATGTGTTGTTGAACCATAGAAATTCCAGTTACCTTCCCTATCTAGAGGACTTATATAAGGCATAGCATCCAACTTTGCTAAAACACTGTTATTACATATAATAACATCTGGAAAGATGGTTGGACTAAATCCCTTAATACCTGAGTTCTTTTCTATATATTTATTAAACGCTTCTCTTAGGGCAAATTCAGACGAATATCCATAATAACCAAATACTATTCTAACCGGCATCATTTCTTCGATTAACAAACTGTGATAAATCATTTGCTCATGCAAAGGTAGTTCTGTCACTTCACTATAGTCTGGAAGTTCTTTCTGTACTATATGTCTAAATGCATCTCTAAACGCCTTCATATTTAGCAATTCATTGCTAGGGTCAGTAATTGAGTATATTTGCTTCATTTTATTGTAGGCATCTATTAGGTCATCTTGATACAAGTTTTTTTTAACTTCTAGAACTGCAATTACTTGAGAGAGATCATATATAAACTTGCCTGTATACGGAATGGCTTCGCCTTCTCCCTCTACTATCATACAGTCTATTTCATTACTAAAGGTGCCTTCTTCATTTCGTATTTTGCCAGACACAATTCGTATATCTAATCCTTCAAATATAGCTTTATTCAGGAGACTCGCGGTAAGTCCTTCGTACATATCGCCAATCGTAGGACCATGCTTAATTATGCTGTATTTTTTCAGTAATTCTTTCTCCTTGGTCATAAGAGAATTCAAAAGATCGGCTACTGTTGTAATCAATTTAAATCCACCTCTCAAATGCATTATGCTTCCAGTATACTATAAAGAGAGAGCATACGTTTGCTGAACTAATGATAATATTCTTATACTTTTTAATAGTTTTAGCTCGGTAAAGTTTAAATGTAGCTTTCCGGTAACCTTCTTCTTCGGAGCTCTCTTTTAAGAGTACTCTCACTAATCCCAGTAATATCAACAACTTTTCTCGTTGTGTGTGTCCTAAGCATCTCAATTGCAATATCCATTTGTAGCTTAGTGTAATTTAGTTGTCCACCCTCTGTATACTCCGATTGTTGTCTTCAGTCTTTCAACTCAAAGAATCCGACTGCGCTATGAATCAGGCAATCGGCTTTTTTAGAATATCTATATATAAAAGAGAGCATCCAATAAAAGACACTCTCTTGAACGTGCGCATTTTCAGTTAAATATCACTGGATATATCCATCAGCTTCAAATCTAAATCATTTGAAACAACTTTTTTTCTTTCAACGCCTTGTTTCCCTAGTCTTTTCCCCGACTGCTAAAGGTTATATACAATACAGGAAGCTGTATCAACTCGACATAGTCCTATTACGCACTCCACATGCCCCGGGTAGATATCACGGATGAAATAATGAGTCTATTCCATATATAGGTATTAATTTTTTATTTCTGCAATAATATTTTCATGGCTTGCATCTAGAATCGCTTTGGGATTTTGATTATATCCAAGTTCTTTTTTTGTATATTCAGATACACAACTTGAAAGATATTTCATTAATAATATGTCAGTAATATATTTATTATTATACAATACTTCTGATACATCACCATTTATCGCTTTCACTAAATGATGAGTCCATATTCCATTGTTCAAGACGTCGCTTGAATAAGAACTTTGCCCTGGCTGACATGAAAGAAATGTTGCGAAGTGTGGAAATTCATTGGTAAGCATTAATATCTCATCATCATTGATATTTGTGATTTGCCTACGTTCATTTTCATTCTTGAAGCTTTGCGCACAAGCATCTATAAAAATAAGTGCATTTTTACAATTAGATGCTAATAAAGGATCAAGTAAAATTTTTCGTAATGAAACCGCAGTTTTTGATATATGTGATGGATGCATATCATAAGTTGATAAAAAATTGGATATACCATCGTGGAAACCATGTCCAACATAATAAAAAACTAAACGATCTCTTTCTGATAAAGAATAAAATAACCCTTGTAAATCATACTCTAAATTTGATTTGAAAGCCTGTTCATCCACATACATATATATATCATCTTCATTTATCCCCATTGATTTTATCAATACTTCTTTAAATCTCATTGCATCATTAGTAGCGTATTTTACATTTGGTACTTGATTCTCTACTCTATGAGCATAATTCTCTATTGCAATAATAATCACTATCGTTTTTTTATAATTTGAAACACTTATCGTAGTTTTACCCTCAAAAGATCTATTTTCTAAAATGCTGTCAGATCCTTCTCTTATATACTTTTGATTTTCTAGCAATATTTCATTGGATGCTTTTTCTGTTTTAATTACAAAAACTGAATCCCCCCCACTTTTTACCCAGTCATAAGTTACCATAGGTGTCGGTGAAAGTAGAGAAATTGCTTTTTTCGTAGTATTAGTAATATAAAAATCAGCACTAAGTCCTACAATTTTATTTGAAGTAGGTGAAATTTCTTTAAGTCCAAATATCAATGTTCCTCCATTTGTATTTGCAAAAGATGAAACAATTTTCGCTATTTTATGAGGACCATATGGTATAGCATTAAAATCTAACACTTCAGACTTAGGTCCACTTAGGAATGTTTGTAAATCAGCATCATTAATATCAATATTCTCAATAGGAATTCTATTAATTTTAGCTTTTTTCAGAAGTTGCCCCAGCGTAATTTGTTTAGGCGGGGTGCTTCCATCTTCGCACCAAAGTTCAGCATCCACATATTCAAGAACATCAAATTCAGATTCATAAAATATCAATACTTTATCAGCATCTGATGGTCTTGCTACTACAGTTATCTCATTACCATTTTTCGTAATACCACTAATAACACTTTTTGCAATACCATGAATATGCGAACATTCGTATTCCGGTAATCCCTTGAGATGTTCTATTACGTTAGCTACCGCTATTGGAATGCGTTCCTCTATATATTTCCGTCGGCTATAATCATGTTCTGTCATATGATAGAATTCGGGAGATATATCATATTCACTGCTTGTAATCTCAATGTCTGCAAAAGAACTTATTTCATTTTCAAAATCACGACTCAATTCAAGAAGTTCATCTGGCATGCTGAACTCTTCCTGTATAAAATACTTTTGAATCTCCTTGACAGTGGATCTAAGTAAAAAATCTAATTTCTTATCATGGCCAACTAGGTCAAAATAATTACACAAAACTTCAGATAACCTTATTAATACACTATTGGAGTTCCAAGGGTTTGTTACATAAAGGCTGGTTTCATTAAAATGAACATTCACACTCTTGATAAAACTAATACCTTTATACGTTATTTTAAGATCTTCAGCCTGGAAAAAATTTAAAGCCTCAACCTTGTCTCTTAGTTTCTCTAAACTTTTATTTGTTTTATCATCATTATCTTCATTTTCAATCCAGACTTTAAAATATAGTATAATAGTTTCCAATTTTTCTTTTAAATCCAAAAATTCTTCTTCTTGAATGTGGATTAGTTCAAACTCACTTTGTCTCAATAATTGTATATTAAAGTATTTTAAGAATATTTCTAAATTAGGATTTTTTTTATTTTCAGCACTGATCTTTATGAAATAATGCTGATCTTGAAAAATAGCCTCATTACCATCTAAGAAATAATTAAGAGTTTTGCAATCCGTGAATTGTGCTTTCGTATTCAACAATAGCCCCGTCTTAGCCCATTCTTCAACTTTTGAAATATCATCAGTACTCCAATTTGCACATTGCGCTAACAAAACGGAGTAAATAGATTGAATCTTTTTGTAATTATCATTTTTAACACTTCCACTTCCATTTAAATCAATATCCGATGAAATTTCACTAAGTAAATCTAAATAGTCTGACACTTCGAAGCTTGTTCTAAAATTAAAAAAATTTCTCCAGTCTGCAGATAATTCAGGTCCGTTAAATACCTTCAAATATTTCCCTGAAACTGCTTTTATCTCTTCTGTATTAAGGAATACCGACGATACCGTCACACATTCCCCTGAAAGAGTAGGAATACACTCTACGTTGTTAATAAACCATGGAATATAGTTTTCAACTTTATCGCCGGATACTCTTCCATGCATGTGCTCGTAACCCCAATATGCAGTTGCAAGTGATTCAATGTCATTCGGAGAATAGTTCTCTATATAATCAGACCAGAATTTGAAAGCGAACTTATAGTTATTTTCTGTATATTGAATATAATTCAGAGTTCTTATTCCGCGAAAAAAATCCACACTAAAACCATATCTAAATACATCAAATAACTCACCGTATTCACCTTTAAATCCATGATTAATTAATTCTGATCTGAAAAGTTTATCGGAGGATGGTGTTAAAATCCCTTCTTGAACCCCAAGCATTTTTAAAAATCGTTTCCACTCATCCTTTTGAAGTGTTTCTGAACAATATGATTCATTAACAAAGATATCGTTTTCTAATATGTTTTCAATTTCCAGCCTCGGTTTATAATAATCTGAAAGAAAACAATCTTTGGCTGGACACAAAGAACCTTTTTGAGTAAGCAACTTTAGCTTTGATAATTTTCCTATCAAATCTTCTTTAAGAACCCCATTACGATACAAACTAAACAAATCTCGAACTATTTGCAAGGCATTCTGTTCTGTAATATAACTATCTATATTCGGTATAAGAGTCTGGGTTATATAGGTAATATCTGTTTTTTCTTTTACTCCTAAGCTCTCCAGCCAATGTCTACTTTCTAAATCTTCAAGAAGCCATGTCTGCAAATCTTGATGTAAAAAAGATAAATCACTATTAGGATTATCCCAGTTTTGATCATCTGCTGTCGGAAAGCAAACTTGATGTGGATAATTGATGTGATTTTTATGATCCCAAATAAAAGGAAGTTTTATTAGTGCATCTTTTGAAATGTCATTATTCTGGTCGGACTCACAAGCTTTCTTTAAATGTTTTATAAGTTCAATATTATAAGGGAGAGTATGAGTATCAGTGAAGAATTTTGAGGTAAGGAGAGCCTTTAGTTGCTTCCAGTCAAAATAAGAAGAACCAAGCCTTTTAAACTCAGAAAAAAAGCCACATTTTTGGGCAAACTGTTTTGGGTTATCCTTATTAATGAATTTCTTGATGGGTTCTTCTCCTATAAAAAACTCATCAGATAAGTAGGTAAAATCAACTATCGTTTCTTCAATTTTAAGTAATTTTCCTTCTTTTGAAATAACAAATGGAATATGCTTTAAAGCATACTTAATTCCTTCATTAAGCTTTTTCCCCAAGCTGTCAGTAGTGTTGATATCTTTAGGTATTAATTGATATGCTTGAAAACCAGTCTCAGTTTTCACTAAATTTGAAATCCATTTAAAAATCTCAATAGCAATTATTTTAAATAGCCATTGATTCCATTTTGAATCCGCATGCAGCGATTCACGATTTGCAGTGGTTAAAAAGCTTGTATTTACAATTACAGGGAGATTATATTTAGTTTCACCAGTTGGTAAATATGAATATAATAGTTTTTCTTGATTAGAAAGTTTAACGATACCCTCTTTTCCAACTTTAGCAGCTAACGACAACTCTATAGAATCAGCATTTATTAATTTCTCAGGAATATTTCTCTCATCCTGTAGAACAGCTTTTAAATCATTAGGGACTGTTAAACTAATTGTATTTATCAACCAATCTACCTTTGAACCGCTACTTTTCTGCAAGGTAATTTTACCCTTTACAGTTCGATCAATTATAACTGTGACTGATTCTGTTATGTCAAAATTGATTTCCGATATATTTTTAAGAAATAAAAACATGTTTAAATTTTGAGATAACTCTTGTACCGATTGGCGTGTCTCACTTACATTCTTCATTTGAATTATCGTTGCAACATTTGCATCAATATCTTCGAGAAATTTTTTAATTGGCTCAGAAACATCTTTCACTTCTGTATATATAGGGATTATTTGCCAAGGAAACTGAAATTCTCGGTCATTCTTTTGTTCCCATATAATCTTTGAATCTTCCCATTCCCACTCAAAAGAATAAGTTGAATCAAACCTAAAATATTCATCTTTTGTAAATATAGTTACTTTATCAGATTGCCCAAAAACCGATTTGAACCCAATTCCTTTGTAGCCTGTTTTTGTCAGATCAGATTTCTTTGTGCCATTATTAACATTACATATTCCTTGGAGATCACGACTAGTGAAGGGTTTTCCCGAATGAGCAACGACTAAGTTATCATCGAAAATTTTTATCCATACTTTAATAGCTTCATTGTTCTGAGAAGAAGAATCATCTGCATTTTGTAAAAGTTCATAAATAAATCGCTTCGAATCCGTATATAAGTCACCTGACAATGCATTAAGCGAACTTGCTTGATTTACTGCTTGACTAGGTTTTGCATAGTCAGTGTTGTCTGAAAAAATTTTTTCAATGTCTGTTTTTAAACTCATTTTAATCACCCTTCTGTCTCTATCGTTTGCGGCACATAAAAAATATTCCGTAAAACATAGCTCCAGTGTCGTTTTCACAGAGCAACCTGCATAGGGATTGAGATACAGTTCAAAATACCTACAAAGTAATGATAGCCCAACCCTTAATATAAATCCACGAAATTTTCCTAATTCAAACAAATAGAAAGACTCCTACCAATTTAGGAGTCTTTCTATTTGTTTAGTATATACAAGCATCTTATCCATCTTCGAGACCTTCAATCTTAACCCACATCTCATATATAAATTGACTGATCCACAACTTGAAGTTAATCTTGATACCATCTCTACGGATCTCAATATCACCAATGCTCGTGAAAAGTATCGTTTACTTTTGTTAGGTTGAAACTTTGGAGATACCTTGCACTCTTTAAAGTACATTGTTTAAGCTAACAAATAGAGCCCGAACTTAAGATAACTCGGGCAGTCAGGCTTCTTCAAACACTATTCCCTTACAACACACAGCACTCAGCATGTGAGGAGACAGTAATAAAAAGCGTATCAATATTCATCTATAACAAACCGTCGGCTCCACCCGATTATACATAATCCGCTCCATCAGCATCTTCAACGTTCGATTCTTCTCTTCATTCGTCACCGAAGCACATCACAACTTCCTAAACTCACCTATCTGATCATATTTCTGCTCTACGGTCGGATATTTCCCTTTAAAAGGTAGGGCGAGCTCCTTCCCTAATGGATATCTGCGGTTAGCAAATAACCTATTGATAAGTGATTCAAATTGTAATCCACACATATGAATTATTTTTCTAGTAACCCAATCAAAATCTTCAGGTTTCATTTTTAGATAAGCATAAATATATTGAACTGGTCGAAAAATATCTCGATCTTTAATTTCATAACGTCCGGCACCTCCATTATTGATATTATGTATGCCTGCTCACGAGTTTACATATCGATTTCCAACATTTCAGAGAATTAGATAGCCGCATTCTTCCAACCGCCAGCACACGCTACTATTTCGAATCTCAAAACCAATTATTGAAATATCTGTGATGCAATACTTTCTTCTCTCGTTGTTTATCTCCTATCAAATTCAGCTTCATTCCACCCACTCAACTACTTCCTGCGCACATCGACGTGTCTTTTCAGCTGGGTCATGTAATCTATAGCCAAAAGCAGCCATAACAGAGACACCAAAATGTTCAGGGTCCATTATTCCTTCTGCAACTAATACATCACTGATCTTCTCTCTATTAAATCCTTCAATTGGGCAAGAATCGATACCAACCCATGCGGCAGCAGTCATCATGTTACCTAATGCAATATATGTTTGACGGCAAGCCCATTCGAACATCACTCTCGGATCATCTTCAATCGCAAACCCTGTTTTCAAAAAATGATCATAGGTGGCCCGCTTCCCCTGTGCAATTTCGGGTGACAACTTCTGGAGATTCTCCATCATTCCCTGAATATAATCAGAGCTTGCAACCATATCTTTCGGCAATCTCGATAGAATGATCATAAAATGACTTGCTGTTGGTAATTGTCTTCTAGCACCTGATGCATACTTGGCTAACTTAGCACGAACGTCCTTATTTTGCACAATGACAAATTTCCAAGGTTCAAAGCCATATGAGCTTGGAGATAATCGACCTGTCTCTAATATGTACTGAAAATCAGCATCTCTTATTTTCTTATTAGGATCAAAATCTTTAGTAGCGTGTCGAAATCGGAACGCCGATAGAATCTCATTTTTCTTTACGTCTAGATCACTCAATATATAAACTCCTTTACTCATTCTTAACTTTCACACTTCAACAGCTATATTATCACATTTTTCAAAAAACACATTTGTAATCTTAGGCATCCAAGACAAACGAATATGATCACCTAGGACAGATTGAGAAACATCGACCTCGTAAGTGTTGTTCCTACCACCACCTGCCATATTAAACCCACAATGTTACGCTATTACCTCCAGTATTGTTGATTTTCCCGAACCATTTTCACCAACAAGGAAGGTAATATTCATTGGACATCACCTTTTGTGTGATCCCAAGCGAGAACTAAGCCTCTTTCCTCTCAACAAGTAGAAACGGCTTCGCCGACCTTTTTCAAGGACGGCACCCGTTTCAGCGGAAATATAAGGATTAGAGTATCAAGTGAAACTTATACTTTCTTATATTTCAAAAAACTCCCGCTGGCATAAAGCCGCGGAAGCCTCTAATCAATTGAATCACCCTTAAACGAAAATATATTCTCCATCACCAATCTGAATGGTCTTCCCTTGTAGTGCTATCGCATCCGTTTCAAAAATGACCTGCTTGAATTGGGTCTCGTCCCCTTGTACGAAAGCAAACGACTGATCACCAATCTTAAGGCTGAAGGTATCGTCCTCTGACTCTGTTACAGGAAGTCCGAATATCGTCCCCCAATGTTTAGCGGTAGCTTCAGGATTGGAGACATGGAATACAGCACGCACGATTTCGACATGCCCCGCAGGATGGGGCTTGATGACTCCAGATGATGTTAGTCTTTCCAATCTCTCTGCATCTGTACCGCTCCATTGAATAATGAAAGGATAGACTAGTCCTTGACAGTCGCCATCAATAGTCATCATACGCCACTCTATTAATCTGCCCTCGTTATCTAGACGCTTACCATCGATTATAGGAGATAGTGATAAGCCTGCTACTTTGAGGGAAGCAGCTATTTCTTCAATATCATCCGTCCGGATAACTACTCTGCTTAAGATTTCATGCTCCGGTAAAAGTCTTACCGCGTCTTTCACCACAAGATTATGTTCCGTTGCTTTTGCTAAGTCAAGATTCTCAATGCCTAGAAACTCAAGATAGGTTAGCCCAAAATAACTTAAGGCATTGTAGGTTCCCCAATCTTTATGCGAACCTCCCTTAAAAGCAATCAAACCATGATCTCCAAAAATTTCAACTGGTTTGGCCAGATCATTGACATAGTGTACTAAATGATCCCATTTCACCGTTGCCATCATTATTTCACTCCCAGCTCAGTAGTACGCTTTACGGCTGCTAGTACACTTCTTTGCAAGCCAGCTGCGAAATCACTGTTGTTCAATTCGTACAAGCCATGCATCCCGACACCGCCAGGTGAATTATTAATATCAAGCAGTTGTCTTGGATGCAGCCCTGTCTGCTGCAACATAGCTACCGATCCCATCATATTCTCCAGTGCAACCTTCCAAGCTTGCTCACGCGGTAGTCCGGCAAGCACACCTGCATCCACAAGAGATTCAATGAAATAATAGATATAGTTAGGGCCAGCCACACCAAATCCAGTGAAAACATCCATTAATGCCTCATCCAAATATTGTACCTTTCCAAATCCGAGTAAGAAATGCTCCACTTGATCACGAGTCGCGTAAGCATTTAACGCTACTCCGCTATATCCGTACCCTGTATCAGTCAATGTATTAGGAATGACCCGGATAATGGGCCGGTTAGCTCCAAAATAACCAGCTAACTGATCATTCGTCACACCCGCTACAATCGATACAATTGCAGCAGCAGATGAAGCGAATTGTTGGACGATTTGTCCAAGTGAAGTTAAATCATCCTGTGGGCGAACTGCAACTACAATTATATGTGCTGTAGACAAGCTATGCTCTTGCGAACTCCCCGTATCTACTCCGTATTGGGTATTCAAAAACTGGAGACGGGACTCATTAATGTCTGAAACACTGATTTGGTCAACGGATAGGGTGTTATTGGATATACATGCGCGAATGATAGCTTCCGCCATCTGTCCACCACCAATAAAATGAATCTTTTCTTTTGTCACTCCGTTCACTTCCTTCATTAATTGTTCTCCCAAGCTTCAGGCAGGATGAAACCATCATATTTCTCTATTCCAACAATATATTCTTCAAACTCTTTAGATTCATAAGCTGCTTTCAAGTCTTTAGCCCACTGAGAATCTTCATCCTTTTTATTAACCGATACGATAATTCTATGTTCCATGGGCGTATTTTCAATTTTCAAGGCATCCGTAATCTTTCTGTCCGAATTAGCAATATAATTACCGTTTACAACACCATAATCAACATCTTGAAGTGAAACTAGGATTTGTGCCGGGTCCAATATTTTGATATCAATATCATATTTATCCGATTCTATACTGTTAATGTTAAAATCAGCTACGCCTGCCCCTTCTTTAATTTTGACCCAACCCAATTCTTCCATAATACGTAGTGCACGTTCTTGATTCACCGGATCGTTCGGAACAGCTACGGTTGTACCATCTTTAACATCGTCTAGTGTCGTATGATTTACGGAATAAAGACCCTGCGGAGCACCTGGCACATAAGCGATTCCTACCATATCCGCATTAATTTCTTCGTTGATTGCCCCCATATACACTGTACTTTGGAATATACTTGCGTCAATAGAGCCTTCCTTCATCGCTGGATTAACCTGCATGTTTTGCGAGAAGGTTTTAATATCAACGGTATAACCTTGTTCCTCTAGGATCGGTAGAATCGATTGACGAAATTGTTCCTCATAGGTTCCCACACCAAATCCAAAGGTAAGCTTCTTCTTATCTCCAGTATTATCCGCTTGATTATTACCACAAGCTGTCAACACTGCTAGAACACCAATCATCAATACTATCATTAACTTTTTCATATCTTCTTCTCCTATTCAAATACAGATTTTTTTAGTTGTTCCAACGCGTCATCCGTCACATTTAGTGGAATTGCGCAATTGGGAGAAAGAATAAACGGCTGATCTTTCATTAACGTCAATGCTTCTTCAGCCTGCTGCTTAATTTCTGCAATATTGTTTACAGCAAACAACCCATGATCGACTCCACCTACTTTAGTCGCTTTAAGATTTGCATCTAAACCTGGGTTCCCCTCGGCTATAGTATCCCAACTGATCCCATCAATCCGATAATCGTTGAATTTCTCAGGTTGGGCATGGGCTCCGCAAGTATGAAGAATGTTTTTGCCATAGCTTGCCGCTTCTAAGACAATAGAATCATAGGGTCTGGAGAACTCATCAAACATAGCTTCATCGAATAGTCCTGGGTGAGCTGTACCCGTCACTGCGTAGAACAAACCGTCAGAGCCTGCTTGCTGCAGCTCTTGTACATAATCAGCTAAGGTTAATGAAATCGCATGTAACGCATGGTGTGCTGCCGCTCGATGTTCCTTAAACAAGGATTCCAAGGTTACTGGGTGCTCAATACCAAACACCGTTTTTGTAACATAAGCAGAACGGCCTGCAATAAATAGTAATACAGTTAATGGTGAGAACACCGTTTGGATTAGAGGCGTATCTGGTAACCCTTGACGAATTTGCCTAACCGCATCTAAATGCTCTGCCAAGGGTGCTGTATGTGCAGCCTTTTTGACTTCTAGATCCCATAAATTAGCCGCTGCTTCAATGACAGTTGTTTGCTGCCTCGGAAATACAGTCTCATAATCCGTAAAGTCGTATTGATTACCCCATGCTTCCGCTAAATAAGTCGCTCTTGGATTAATCTTGACCCAATCCCAATCATATTTTTTCGTAAAAGAAATTGTAGTTTGTGCTAAATCATCAGCATTTTGTTCTTTGTCGATAAAATGGCGCCATCCACTCACAATTGGACGATCCGCTCGTTCTCCCGATAAAATCGCTTTAAATCTATCTTGCTTACTCCATTCACTCATCTGTCGATTCCCTCCTAGAATATATAATGGCTAGTAACGGCGAATTTTTCTTGCTAGCGTGTTGCCTAAAGATTGAATGCCTTGCACTAAAATAATAAGAATAATCACGGTGGCTACTACGACAACAGTGTCAAATCGTTGGTATCCATATACGATAGCCAAGTCTCCGACGCCGCCGCCACCTACCGTTCCGGCCATTGCAGTTGCACCTATCAAACCAATCGTCGCCGTTGTCAAAGACAGGATTAATGACCCAACGGCCTCTGGCAACAAAAAGTACCATATGACTTGAAATGGAGTAGCCCCCATCGCCTCAGCAGCTTCAAGAATTCCTGGGTTCACTTCAAGCAAGGAGTTTTCTACCAAACGTCCTATATAAGGTGCGATATAGATAATGAGCGGTACGATCGCTGCGCTTGTCCCAATCGAAGTATGAACAATCAATCGTGTGAAAGGCACAATCGCAACTAGTAAAATAATAAAAGGCAAAGAACGAATGATGTTGATAATCGGATTTAGTATGGCGTAAAGCGCTTTGTTCTCCAACACCCCACCAGGACGAGTGATTACAAGAAATATCCCAAATGGGATCCCTATCAGGGAGCCCACAAACAAGGAGATGCCTACCATTTGAATCGTTTCTATAATCGCCTTCATAAATTGCTCACCTGTTACTGTTGTCGAAAACATTAGATTCTACCTCCTCTACGCCTACTCCATTTCTTGTCAAGAAAGATAAAGCATTGTTAATCTCTGATGTCTCACCATCGAATTGAATAATCACTGTTCCCAATGTTGTTTCTTGAATCTCCGTCGTATTCGCAAATAAAATATTGACCTTTATATCATAGGAGCGAATCATCTCAAACAGGATAGGTTCAGAGGCCCTTTCCCCCACAAAATTAAGTTTATAAATCAGACTTCCGGGTTCTGTTTTGATGGATTTTTGTACGCTTGGTGTAATGCTATTTTGAATAACCGTCTTCACGAAATTTTGCGTAGCCTGATGTTTGGGACGTCCGAATACATCGAGAACGCTTCCTTGTTCAATAATCCGGCCCTCTTCCATCACCGCCACCTTGTTACAAATCTCTTGAATGACAGACATTTCATGTGTAATGATCATCACTGTAATGTTATATTCAGCATTGATTTTTTTTAAAAGCTGTAGAATAGAATGTGTCGTCTGTGGATCTAATGCAGAAGTCGCCTCATCACATAGAAGGATAGACGGATTCGAGGCAAGCGCTCTAGCAATTCCGACACGCTGTTTCTGTCCACCTGATAATTCACTCGGATAACTCCCCGCTTTGTCACTTAATCCAACAAACTCTAGCAGCTCCAGTACCCGCTGGCGTATTTCATTTTTATTCTTTTTTAGTAGAACGAGGGGGATTGCCACATTATCAAATACTTTTTTAGATTCTAATAGATTGAAATGTTGAAAAATCATGCCTATATTCTTCTTAGCAGCTCGTAGCTCTTTATCGTTGTATGTTCCCAAATCATGCCCAGCAACCATCACCTGTCCTTTAGTGGGTCTTTCCAAATAATTGACTAACCGAATTAATGTGCTTTTCCCCGCACCACTATAGCCGATAACTCCAAATATATCGCCCTTTTCGACCTTTAAATCGATCCCTTTCAGCGCATCAATAGTGATCCCTTTCCGAGTGAATGTTTTGTAAACATTCTTTAATTCAATCATTTACATTCCCCCCAGTCATATTTAGGATTTAGGATTCTCTATCAGCTTCAACAGTGCTTGTTCTGACAATGATGCAAAATATTTAGCAGCTGGTAATATCGCAGCCTCATCAACATCGAATCGAGGGTGATGCAAAGCATAGGCCGGTCCGGTTCCTATATTTACAAAAGCACCCGGTATCCGCTGTAAATATAATGAGAAATCTTCTCCTCCCATTTGCGGTGGGATATCGTGTACATCATATCCAGCATGCAAGGCGATTTCTTTAGTAAAGTCAGCCCATTCGCCATCATTTATAGTTGCTGGTGGACCTGGATACCAATGCAATTGTGCCTCTGCTCCAGCTGCTGCAGCAATCCCTTCAATTATTCGAGTCATTTGGATGGGAATGAGGCGACGAATCTCTTCATTATGAGTTCGAACCGTACCTTCTAATTCAACCTTTTCCGGTAATACATTCCATGTGAAGCCCCCGTTAATTCTGGTAACACTTAACACAATCGGCTCCATAGCACTGTTTTGGCGGCTTATTATGGTTTGTAACGCTGTAATGATTTGAGCCGCAATCAGAATGCTATCCACACCTTTTTCAGGAGTAGCAGCATGAGCGCCGACACCTTTTACAGTGATTTCAAACCGATCGACACCTGCTGTTAAAGCTCCCGTTCTTGTTCCAAACACACCTATAGGTAAGTCTGGTGAATTATGTAAACCAAATATAGCAGCTACACTTTCGAGACCTCCTGATGCTAAAACACTTTCCGCTCCGTGTCCTGTTTCTTCTGCTGGCTGGAACAACACTCTAACCCTTCCAGGTAATTCACTTTCACGATCCTTCAACAAGAAGGCAGCACCCAAAATAGTAGCCGTGTGAAAATCGTGACCACATGCATGCATTTTTCCAGGAATCTCAGAGGCAAAAGGCAATTCAGTTTGTTCTTCTATCGGAAGTGCATCAATATCACAGCGAATGGCCACAATGGGACCGTCACCCTGTCCAATTTCTGCGATAAGTCCGGTTTGTAACGGGAGGTCTAGAATATGAATATTGGCATTTGTCAGCCACTTCCGTAGTTTCTCTGTCGTTTTAAATTCTTCATATGCTAGTTCAGGCTCACGATGTAAATTTCTTCGAACGTCTATTAATTGATTTGCTAAAGCTTGATCAACCTCATTTAGTGGATTCATAGGTGAAGTGCTCCCCTTTCGTTATGCTTCCAATTTTTCTTCAATCCCTTTAATACGCTCGAGCGCAGTAGATAGACTGCTTAAAATGTGATCACGCATGGCTTTTTCTGCACCATCTTCATTTTTGTCAGCTATCATTTGCAAGATAAGATCATGTTCTTCATCTGCCTGCGTGTTCCAATCCCCATGCATGGAGACGAATCGACAATAGCGAAGAGAATGATCTCTTAGTTGATTCAGAACTTTCTCGAATGTTTTCAGTTCACTGATTTCAGATAAATAATCATGGAACTCAAAGCCGTAGGATACAAAATTCTGACTGTCGCCAAGCTGGAAGGATTGTTTCATTTTTGTGATCAACGTCGTTAAATTGACAATATCCTTATCTGTAGCATGCTTAGCTGCACTTCTTGCAATATAGCCTTCAAGCATGCTGCGAATAAGAAATATTTCTTCAACCTCTTTAAGGGTTACTGAAGCTACCCGTAGCCTTCCATTCGGCTGCCGCACGAGAAAACCCTCGATCTCTAATCTCTGTATTGCTTCTCTTAGTGGCGTGCGACTGACCCCGATTAGCGCTGCTAAATTTTCTTCATGTACAGGTTGGTTCGGCTCTAACTCACTATCAATAATTTTTTCTTTTAATGCATAGTAGGTATTATCCTTTGACAACCTTCGTGATCGTATCACCATATCTTTACTACTCCTCATCAATCATCTATAAGGTACGAACCCAACAATATATTTGTATAATTGTATACAATTATTAATTTTAATTTCAGTACCACTCTTTATCTTTACCACGTTGCCACGCCTAGCCTATATTACTTTTATAAAATCTAATATGTTGAATACATTGTTATTTGTAAATTTATTTCATCCCAATCAAGCTTTTTTATACTATATTCCTATTATTCCACCTAGTCAAGTGGGTATTAACAAATAAGTGCACTCTCAACATAAAAAAACTACAACCACAAATGAAAAGTCCCCTATAGAATAGACCTTTTATAAGGTCTATTCTATAGGGGACTTTTTAAAGAATCCTTCGGGTTTCTTTTTACGACCCATTAATATTTTTGGAGGTGTGTCAGTTACCACTTGCATGCTGTATTAGTTACTCATCATCACTTTCATCATCTGAATCACTGAATAGCTCATGAAGTACTGACTCTCTATTTTCGAGAAAACGTCTAGTGATAATGTAGTGTAATGTATCTTAATACCTAATTTCCCCAACGGGGTGTTCATCGAAGTTAAGTATCTGTGCATCTGGGTAACCAAGAAGGATCGGAGAATGAGTTGCTATGATGAACTGGGCTTCATTTTCCAAATCCTTCATGATACGTAATAATGCTAATTGCCGTGCTGGTGAAAGTGCTGCCTCTGGCTCGTCTAGTAAATAGATTGCCTTTTTCCCAAAACGATTGTTAAAGAGAGACAGAAAAGCCTCACCATGTGATTGCTCATGTAAGGATAGACCCCCATAAGATCTCAGACTCTCTGGCATAGTATCTAGATGAGATGCAAATTGATAAAAGGTTTCCGCTCTCAGAAAAAATCCGTTTGTAATCTTGGGCATCCAAGACAAGCGTATATGATCACCTAGGACAGATTGAGCAGCATCTACCTCATAGGTGTTGTTCCTTCCACCACCTGCCGTATTAAACCCACATTGATAGGCTATTCCCTCTAGGATAGTCGATTTTCCTGAACCATTTTCTCCAACAAGGAAGGTAATATTGCTCTTGAATTCAAGAGTGTCCAGATTCTTTATAGCTGAAATAGAAAACGGATAGTCGCTATCGTTAATGTCATTTTTCCTCATAATCTCTAGACTTCGTAAGAACAAGATACCCTCTCCCCACCATTTTTCTGCCATGCAGAAAATATAATCATTGTAATATACTGATCTTCTTATGTTACCATAGTCGCCTTCTACAATTTGACATTAAAAAACCGACTTCTCTGTGAACTGCACCCCGATTGTTAGACAAAACTAACAATTGGAGGTGCAGTTTTTCTATGACCAAGTTCAGTACAGATCAAAAAAGACAAGCAGTCAGCCGTTATCTAAATGGAGTAGAAAGTCTTAAGACGATTGCGAAATCAATCGGTGTCCATCATTCCGTATTCATCAAATGGATTAAACAATATGAACATCATGGTGATGAGGCTTTTAAAGAGGGCTATACACTGTATTCTGTACAGGATAAACTAGACGTACTTCATTATATGAACGAGAATGGGACGTCAGCAAGAGAAACGGCTGCTATATTTAATATTGCTAGCCATAGTATCCTTTTAAGCTGGCAAAGAAGCGATGCATACTACAGTTTATATAGACATAGATGGAAGAGTGAGCCCTTTTTCAGAACAATGGACCATCGATCTGAATGATTGTGGCATAACGATTCACTATACAACCCTAGCTACATTGAGGCATCTGTTTACATGCATCCACCTTTGAGGTTCGAGTCTTTAACTAAACCATAAGATTCATCCTATTCTCGAGGCAGAAAAAAGACGTATGTTCTTATGACAGAACATACGTTTTTTTAATGTTTTTACGTAGTGAATATTTACAGTCTGCAGAGAAAATCCTCTTTAGAAGGAATCCTTATTTATGAAACTCGAACGATCGTTAACGCCGCACCTACACCGCCACCAAGTAGCGTTGCCGCACCTAGTAGACCGAATAATTGCAATTGCACAGTAGTTCCTGCCCCTAGAACCGTTATAACGGTACTATTAAAGCTTGATAAGTTTATGAGTGGATTGACAATCGAAGGCGTCAATGCTGTGCCATTAATTAGAAGCTGTGAATTTACAGCTAAAGCTGCAGTCAGGTTGATTTGATAAGATATCATATACGTTCCAGCAGTTGGGATCGTGATGATTGTACTCGCTCCATTAATTGTTATTCCGTTTAAAATATGATCATCAGGAAGCGGAATACTAGTACCACCAAGGAGAACTGCAATTACTGCACCAGAAGTATTAGCAGCAAAAGCATTTACATCGGTAAAGACATCTCCCGTGGCTCCGGTATCTCCAGTTGCTCCGGTATCACCTGTGGCACCTGTATCACCAGTTGCTCCGGTATCGCCTGTTGCTCCGGTATCTCCAGTTGCTCCGGTATCGCCTGTTGCTCCGGTATCACCTGTTGCTCCGGTATCGCCTGTTGCTCCAGTTGCACCTGTATCACCAGTTGCTCCGGTATCACCTGTGGCTCCGGTATCGCCTGTGGCACCTGTATCACCAGTTGCTCCGGTATCGCCTGTGGCTCCGGTATCACCTGTGGCTCCAGTTGCACCTGTATCACCAGTTGCTCCGATATCACCTGTTGCTCCGGTATCACCTGTGGCTCCAGTTGCACCTGTATCACCAGTTGCTCCGGTATCACCTGTGGCTCCGGTATCGCCTGTTGCTCCGGTATCGCCTGTTGCTCCGGTATCACCTGTGGCTCCGGTATCTCCTGTTGCTCCGGTATCACCTGTGGCTCCGGTATCGCCTGTTGCTCCGGTATCACCTGTTGCTCCGGTATCGCCTGTTGCTCCAGTTGCACCTGTATCACCAGTTGCTCCGGTATCACCTGTGGCTCCGGTATCGCCTGTGGCACCTGTATCACCAGTTGCTCCGGTATCGCCTGTGGCTCCGGTATCACCTGTTGCTCCGGTATCGCCTGTTGCTCCAGTTGCTCCGGTATCACCTGTTGCTCCGGTATCACCTGTGGCTCCAGTTGCTCCGGTATCACCTGTTGCTCCGGTATCGCCTGTGGCTCCGGTATCGCCTGTTGCTCCGGTATCGCCTGTGGCTCCGGTATCACCTGTTGCTCCGGTATCGCCTGTTGCTCCGGTATCTCCAGTTGCTCCGGTATCGCCTGTTGCTCCGGTATCACCTGTTGCTCCGGTATCGCCTGTTGCTCCGGTATCGCCTGTTGCTCCGGTATCACCTGTTGCTCCGGTATCACCTGTTGCTCCGGTATCACCTGTGGCACCTGTATCACCAGTTGCTCCGGTATCACCTGTGGCTCCGGTATCTCCTGTTGCTCCGGTATCGCCAGTTGCTCCTGTTTCACCAGTTGCTCCGGTATCACCTGTGGCACCTGTATCACCTGTTGCTCCGGTATCACCTGTTGCTCCGGTATCACCTGTGGCACCTGTATCACCTGTGGCACCTGTGGCTCCGTCTGCTCCGGTTGCTCCTGTTGCTCCGTCTACTCCGGTTGCACCTGTTGCTCCGTCTACTCCGGTTTCACCTGTTGCTCCGTCTGCTCCGGTTTCACCTGTTGCTCCGTCTGCTCCGGTTGCTCCTGTGGCTCCGTCTGCTCCTGTTGCTCCAGTCTCTCCAGTTGCTCCGGTGGCACCTGTGGCTCCGTCTGCTCCGGTTGCACCTGTTGCTCCGTCTACTCCGGTTGCACCTGTGGCTCCGTCTGCTCCGGTTGCACCTGTTGCTCCATCTGCTCCCGTTGCTCCTGTGGCTCCGTCTGCTCCGGTTGCACCTGTTGCTCC
>NZ_JBXCIZ010000024.1:0-18310 GCF_056786405.1 Paenibacillus sp. Y859
AACCTTGAACAACCGATGGTCTTATGTATGAGTTCTGCTTGTTTTCTGTTTGGATAGATACGAAATTTGTATGCTTTATGTACTAACATGAGTCATACCTCCATCATATCGAGAACATTTGTTCTATTATATCATATAAAGGAAGTATTTGGCTATCACCAACCGAAATTCATCTCCCACCTACTCATTGAGCTTCGCCCTTCACATTCATTGAGGTGGAAGTCTTCTTTCGGAATATGATAAAGTAAGGTTTAAAGTAATCCTTCAAGTCCACTTCATCGTACTCTCCAGGCATGAAAGTCCCACATAAAATTGTAGTCCGACCATTCAAGCTTATTTGTTTGGCAAGATGAATCCAAACATTTTTAATTAACGTCCATTCATTTATTGGACCATATATTGCGTCCAAATCCAGTATTATGTATTCAGCACACTGTTTAAGAAGTTCGGGGATAATAGTAGTTTTTCCATTTCACATAAGTCGCTTACTTCGTATGCGATATGTGCTTTGGTATTATTTCGATCAAAATCTTCCGTCCCAATATGAAGTTCTTTATCTCCAACCTGAACCCAGAATCCCCCTCTTCCTTTCAAAGACTTTGGTTTTGTTGCATTATATTGGCCTTTTTCTTTCAGCTAACGTTGTCGTATTCGCGACGTCAATTCCCCTTAGATAGCTCTTATCTTAGGGGAATTGATGTATCTGCCTGATTATTCATCTTCGAAAACACCTCGGGTAGATCAAGGGGTGAATGCCCCGTAGTGTGAATATCGTGTTATCGGATGTCAATGGCTGCTTCGAATCAACTATCGTACCCGATAGAGTAATATTCAATTCTATATCCAATCTTTAAAATAATCTGTTACAAATCGAATCTCGCGCTCATAGTGCACCAAGTGTCCCTCATCAACCATTTTTTGAAAGGCAGGATTTCCGTCGGCAGCACCATTACTCAACGTATCACACAGTGCAGTCAACCGTTGAATAATCCACTGTCGCAGATCATTAGAAACGGGAATTCCATACGATTCAAAAAACAAATGAATTCGCCGACGGCGCTCTACGGCATGTAAATCTGATTGGTATGCTACCGTAGATCCTGAAGAATAGTCAGGTGCGAAACTCGAAAGCGGAACCGATGTGTAAAGGGAGTACGCAATATCCCACATACGCGGACCAGGTCCTGCCATGTCAAAATCAATCAACGCTACAGGTGCCCCCTTTTGAAAGACCACATTATACAACGCAGCGTCATTATGACAGATCACTTCGTGCTTGGTATCGTCGGCGTAGCTAAGCTGCCATCTGCCCTCCGTCACGAGAGTGAACTCTTTAGTCACATCATGAAAACGGCGCAAAAGGCGTGCCAAACCCACAAGCGTCTCGTCCGACCACATGTACGGTTCAAGTTCAGGGTAATCATTTCCTGGCACTTCTCCAGGAATAAATGTCAATATTTCGCGATCAGAGTCATCGATTCCAAGAAATCTTGGTGCTCCCTCATAGCCTTCTTTCTCCAAATGTTTGAGTAGTTCATGAACACATGGACTCCAATAACCTGTGGGGCGGCGAACAGTATTCGCCATGCGGACAATGTGATTAACATTACCACCTTTTAACACTTCTTCCTGAGTCACTAGGCTTCATCCTTTGCTTTTTATATTGCAGTTTACTGCCAGTTAGTTCAAATGTGTTTTTGCATTGATATCCCCTAGATAGCTTGAATCTTTTGTTATCGGATGCCCTGTTGAATATACCCACACATATTCTTCTTTATTATGATTTTTCTAAAACTATCTCTTATCTAAGAGTTCTTCATATCCCTGATTAGAAACAATCAAAATTTAATTTTTTACTATGAGTTTCTCTACTTTAAATTAATAACTTTTTGTACCATATGAAATCAACATACAACTTGCATCTACAACGAATGTATTCTCTTTATTGATTTTCATGTATTTGGAAATTTGAAGTTCGCACTCAAAGGCACAGATCGCCTCTTGTTCAGTAAGTCCACGATTGATTAAAGCTTGTACAATAGAATCTCTGTTCTCTTCATTTATTCCCATCACCGTATCATAGGCTGATAAAAAAGACTCCAAATTCACTTGATGTTCTACCTGGTTCCCTAAAGGATTAACAAAATTAACATAATCATTCACCCTCACACCGATATCTTCAAGTCCAATCTTTTGCATATAGTGTGGTAACTTAATCCCAATAGAAAAGTCCTTACCACTTCTTTCAAGATCTTGTCGTCTCAACTTCTGCACAACACCTAAAACATTTAGTTCATTGTAATCTAGACCGTCAAAATATAACCCAGCACTAGCAATATCTCTGCTCAGTTCAATGCAAATAACCTTACCGCTTGGGATTACTGATGCTTTCATTTTATCTAAAATATTAATTTCATTTGGTATATGTTGTAGCACACATTGACAAATAGCGATATCATACTTTTCTTCAGGTACATAATGATTTAAGTCTGCTTCAATAAAAAAGGTCTGATACTCAGAATCAGAAAATATTGATTTTGCTTCCTCAATTAACTTTGATCCCTTATCAATACCTGTATATGTACTTCCCTTTGGAAGAATCGGTAATAACATAGCACCTAAAAAGCCAATTCCACACCCAAAATCCACTATATTTACTGGCTTATTTATTTCCCATACTTTTTCGACTAAAAATTCTAAGTAGTCATCATTCCACAATGATTTTCTAGACGACTTCAAATATTCGACCTTATTATTCCAATGATATTGTTCCATAGTTATCATCTCCATATATAATTTCAAAATTTTGTGTTCAACAAACTAAAATTCAAAACTATTAAACTTAAATATCTAGATTCTTTTAATAAACGAATTACAATACATTGTATTGTTAATCATTTAGCGCACATGAAACGCTTCTATTCGTTTTGTGGTAAGCCGCCTGTATCCGTTGGATAAGATGAAGTTCATGCTTTTCTTCCCACGATACTGACCTTTCAGGAAGTATGCCAGATCCTCGATGCGACTCTTAGTTCGCCAAGCCAAATGGGGTAAAGATCGTTATTCCATTCTATCCGACCATAATCTTCTGCTACTTCGTCAATACTGGAAGACCTATCGCCCTGAGCTTTGGCTCTTTCCAGGTTTCCCGGATACGAAGCCCATTTCGGTACGAACTATTCAGTCTGTTTTTAAAGACTCATTGTATGCTTCGCTGAACCTTTTCTTGCATCCCATCCACTTCATATGGAAGGCATCGAGGCAACTCGTGCTATCCAACCATGTCGTACTGCAGCGTTAGGCGGTTATGTTGACCAATGTAATTCTTGCGAAGATTTGAAAGTGTCCTACAATTTCTGTCGCAATCGCAATTGTCCCAAATGTGGAAATTTTAAAAAAGAGCAACGGGTTCTTGATAGGACTTCTGAACTCCTACCTGTTCCTTATTTTCACACCGTTTTCACGGTTCCTCACACATTGAATCCCTTATTTCTAGCAAACCCCAAGCTGATGAACAGTATTCTTTTTAAAGCTGCTTCCCAAACGCTGTCCAAGTTGGCCATGGATCCTAAGTTTCTAGGTGCGCAAATCGGGGTAACTATGGTGTTGCATACATGGGGACATAATTTCTCAAGTAGAAACGGTTTCGCCGTCCCTTTTTTCAAGGACGACGCACGTTTCAGCGGAAATATAAGGATTAGAGTATCTAGTGAAACTTATACTCCCTGATATTTACTGGATCCTCTCTGCCCTACGCAGAGGAATCCTCTTTTCTCGCGCTAATAGATGCACTCTATGAACCCGATTGGGTCGTCTATTGCAAAAAACCTTTCAAGAGTTCATTCCACGTCGTCAAAAATTTAAGTCGATATACGCACAAGACCGCGATTTACAACAACAGATTGATGGCGATGGACGACCAGACCGTAACCTTCCATTTCCGAGACTACAAAGATGATGGAAAAGGAACTCATTTTCAAATTAACCGGTGTGGATATTTCGCTTTGCCCCTCCTGTGGAGGGACTTGGGGTCAAATACTGACGTTGACTCCTGGCGGTGGGTAAGCGCGATGAATAGCATACTTTTTTCTACGATGCCTAATTTGGGGAGGGGGGAGGTATGTATTAATCCATAAATGAATACGCTGACCTTAGAATTTGGAAAATGGATTTGCGCAATTGCCGAGTACCTTCTCTGATTATACCAAATAATTATTAATCATCTTAATGCCCCATGCGGAAGTACAGCATGAACCCCTTTGACTCCATTAACTACTTGAGTAATTCTTAAATCAACTACCGCACTTCCTAATGCAATAGCCTCAACCCTATTTAAATCAAAAAGATTACCCATTAGGTTTAACATCCCGTCCATTGCTTGAACAGTTGCTTCATTCAAATCTTCATGAAATCCAAAACTAATCCACCCACTAGGAGTATTGGCAATCGGCAACTCAAGTTTCATGTCTATATTGACTGTAAAAGTTAGTTCTACGGATTCCATTGAACATTCGATCGCTTGACAACTGATTTCCCCGTCGCCTTGTGCAGCATGACCATCTCCAACAAAAAAATATGCACCATCTACTGGAATTGGGAGATATAAAACACTTCCTTTTGTTAATTCCTTGCAGTCAATATTACCACCACAAAATCGAGGTGGCCATGTAATATGAACCCCCTTCTCTTCTGGCGGCATTGCATATATTCCCATAAAAGGCTTCAAAGCCACTGAAAATGTTCGACCATTTATTTCTGTGTTTCCGATCATGCTTCTATTGTTCAATTCCCATTGAAGATTAATTTCCTTTTCTTCGGTTAAACCCAGTTTCTGATTCTGCCAGTTCGGATATTGACCAGCAGATGTAAATCCATAAGGACCAGGGATAACTTCATTTATTCTTACTTCAAGTGTCATCCCTTTTTTTGCTTCTATTATTTGTATAGGCCCAAGTAGTGCATGACCCCAATCTGTTTCTTTTCGATTCTCAAAGGGTTTTGTTCTCTTCCCCTCATCTGAGGGAGTACCCCAACCAGCGTCTAAACATGAATATTGAACGGTATCTCCGGAATTGATTATTAATATAGGATCAAACTCGGCAGAAATAGAACCGTATAAATTAGATCGGTCTGGTATTACTTTGAATACTGCCATAAATTACCCTCCTAAATATTGATTTGCATCAATTTCTTATAACTTATGTACATTCCTGGCGTTCAAGAATATGCTTTTTCATATACTGCTCGAAGCTTGTAATGACGGATACTTTTTACGTATCTTTCAAGACTTTGCTCGTCGTGTTCGGGCCGGTCCCATGCATAATCGTCTTCATTTGGCTTGCCAGAAGTATGATTCAAAAGCTGCCTTATAGTAATATGTTAGTACCGCTCAACCGATTGCAAAGTGCTACAAACAACAGGATCACCAGTCGATAAATTAGCTGTTCCATATTCACCAGCAAAGAAAATTTGGTTATCCTTCACTATCCCGATGCTAATGCTAGAAACTGTCGATTTTCAACAAAATCGGTTAACATTACGTGCAACGGGCTTTCCGTTTTCTGATATTTGTACATTTTGTCCTCCCTTATGTATCCTGCTTCAACGAGTTACTGTCTCGGTTTCGCCCAAATAAGATTAACCATATTAAGCCAGTAGCTTTCCGTTTTATCGATTTTGATACCTGACTCTGAGATCAGTCCAAGAATGTCCCTTGTATGGTGGCATCCATAAACACGATATAAAAGTGGGTTAAGAGTTTTTTGGATAGCGGAAGCCATAAAGTTAGAACTAATCCCATGCTCCATGAACAGGATTTCCCCGTCTGGTCTACACCACCTGTTGATTTTATCCAACACCATTAGTGGATTCTTATAACTGCAAAATGATAACGTTGAAACAATAGTATCAAACGATTGATCAGGAAAATTCATTTCTTCAATATCAGAACACATAAAATCTGCATTAAGGCAATAGTGTCTTGCTGCCCGTTGTGCTTTCTCAATCATCGCCTCACTAAAGTCAGTTGCGGTAATTTTTACGTCCAGTGGATAGTATGGAAAATTTGCACCTGTTCCTACTGCAAGTTCAAGCACCTCGCCCTTAGCATGACTTAAAAGATTCTGACGCCAACTCTTTTGTTTCGGGTCTTCTCTTTTTCTATCATATTGGGTTGCTTGCCTATCAAAAATACTTATTAACTTCTGTTTCTCCATCAATCTCCCACCTTACGATCTAGGATATGGTTATTACGATTTATGCTGATTCTCTATAACGTTTCACATTGTAGGCGTTTAAATTTCTATCACTCGTCCTTAATGTTTCCATTCGTTCACTGTTTCTTACCTACCGCAATCCATCTTCTATCTATATCTTCAAAAACAAATTCTTTATTGTTGTAATCTGTCGTTGATAGAGGTCGTACAATCCTAACTCCTAATTCACTAAAACCTTTCTCCATTTCCTCTTGGTTATCTGTTATTAAATATGCATCATATCCATATCCATGTATTTCTCGATTAGGTACTATATATTCTTGATTTGATTTTATTACAACGATCTCTATTCGATCCCTGTACAGACAAATATGTGGTTCCAAAGAATCAAGATAACTTACTGCTCTGAAGCCAATAAGTTCATAAAATTCTGCAGTCTTATTCATATCAGAGCTTGGAAAAATTTGAAGACAGTTAGTAAACATATATATTTCACCCTTTTTATAAGAATTTGCTAAGTGTTAATTTACCAGAACCAAGTATACCCGCTATTTCCTGGGTTGCAATCATTCAAATGTCTTTCCCATATAGTATTCATCTATGTACTTTCCATCGGAAATATAAGGATTAGAGTATCTAGTGAAACTTATACTCCCTTATATTTTGAAAAAGGTGTATGCAGAGGAATCCTCTTTCCTCGAGCTAATAGATGCACTCTATGAACCGGATTTGGTCGTCTATTGCAAAAAACCGTTCAAGAGTTCCTTTCACGTCGTCAAATATTTAAGTCGATATACGCATAAGACGGCGATTTATAACAATCGGCTGAAGGCGATGGAACTCATTTTCAAATTAATCGGTGTGGACATTTCGCTTTGCCCCTCCTGTGGAGGAACTTGGTGTCAAATACTGACGTTGACTCCTGGCGGTGGGTAAGCGCGATGAATAGCATACTTGTCACTACGATGCCTGATCTGGGGAGGGGGGAGGTATGTTATCATCCGTAAATGAACGGGATGACCTTAGATATTTGAAAGTGAAGTCTCATATATTGTGCTACATTAAGAGAAGGAAGTAAATAACAAAGCCCATAGGCTAGCAAATATTCGCGGCATCGTTCAACATGGATTTGCGCAATCAATCCAAAGTGTTATCGGAAGTTACTGTCTTCTTTGATTTCCCCCTCAAAAAATGGCTTGATTATTTCTTCCTTAGTATCAATTAATTTTGATAATATTTGTATATTCACTCCCTCTACTTTCCCTTCTAAATCAAATACCATTCTATATATGCCAATCGATTCACCAAAAAAGTAAATCCTTAACTACCCGTCCATTGATAGGCTTGATAGTTAGAACGGAATAAAAAGGGCAAGGCAACTCGTTTGTCTTTTTCGTCTTACTCCATGTATTAACTTTCGTATATGGTAGCTATATCATGTATTCTA
This sequence comes from Paenibacillus sp. Y859, assembly GCF_056786405.1. Classification (NCBI taxonomy): domain Bacteria; kingdom Bacillati; phylum Bacillota; class Bacilli; order Caryophanales; family Paenibacillaceae; genus Paenibacillus; species Paenibacillus sp. Y859. The sequence continues at coordinate 7,663 of NZ_JBXCIZ010000024.1, forward strand.
CGCTTCATTTCTGTGCGGATATGTAACGGCTCTAAACACTCGCATTTATCCCCAAAACTGAAAAGAATATTGTAGTAGTATTCGTTCTCTATGAAAGGAAAACTAACAATGCAATGCTCATCACCATCTGGCGAAAAGTGTTCATAAGTGCAATAATCAAGTACCCTGTCCATGACAGATTTATGAATACGAATTTTGATTCTTGTTTGCATAGTTGCCAAAATATCAGTAAAATCTAACTGCGGTTTTTGATAATCTCGTGGCGTAAAAAATTCCTCTTGTATTTGTAGGTTTGATGTGCGGGATAGTTTAAATAAGCGAAAATCATTTCTTTTATGGCAATACCCTTGCCAATACCAATGACTACTTTTCAATACAAGCTGATATGCCTCGGCTGTTCGTGCGGTTTTATTTCCGTAGCGGTCTGCATATTCAAACGAAAGTAGCTTGCTTTCCTGTAAAGCTGTTTTGATAATTTCTAAATATGGTTGTATGTTCTTGTTGCTCATCCACGGACTTAAATCTATATATATTTGATTTGCTTTTAATTCAATGTCTTTCGCTCTGTCGGCGGGGATAAAACTCTTGACTTTCGCAAGGGCGTTTACCAGTTCATCACCTCGTATCATGTTAGAAAGACTGGAAAGCCCCATCAAGATAGCGGAAAGGTCGGCAGTCGAAAAAACCTTTCTATCAATCTTGTATTTCTGCATGATTTCAAAGCCGCCGCCCACTCCCGATGTTGAGCGAACAGGAATACCCGCCATGTTGATAGTGTCTATGTCGCGGTAGATTGTGCGGGGTGAAACTTCAAACATATCTGCTAACTCCTGTGCGCCTATACGCTTTTTATCAAGGAGTATCATAATAATGCTAATAAGCCTGTCAACTTTCATCTGGATAGCCGCCTTCCACAATTTCTTGTTATCATTAGATTGTTGCCATACTGTTGTCAACAATTACAAGGTATAATAAAAAAGTAAACAAATCAATCTACCTATCAGGAGGAAACACTATGCAGAAAAAGGCCTTAGTAATAATCGATATTCAAAATGACATAACAAAGAATTACAAGGATGTTATTGGCAATATCAATAAAGCTATTGATTGGGCAGTCAATAATAATATTCATGTTATTTATATAAGGCATGAAAATTTATCAGCTGGCACGAGGACTCTTAAACCCAATACATATGGGTCTGAATTAGCTTCAGACTTGAAAATAGTATCAAAAAATGTTTTTACAAAATACAAAGGAAACGCATTAAGCTGTGAAGAATTTACAGACTTTATTAGTAAAAATGAAATATGTGATTTCTACATAGCAGGAGCAGATGCTGTTGCTTGTGTTAAATCAACCTGTTACAACTTACGCAAAGCAAATTATGGCGTTAATGTCCTATCAGATTGCGTTACTAGTTATGATAAAAGGAAAATTGACGAAATGCTACGTTATTATGAAAGTAAAGGTAGTAAAATTATTTGTTTGAATGACCTATTAATTTAAGATCTATCCATATTAACCGCATAGCGCGGCGGGCGTATTAAGTGCGCCCTTTTTTAGGACACGGCGGCATCCGAGGAGATATCACTATGTCCATTATTTGTTATGTATCACCGCCGTTAGATAAACTATTTAAAAAGTCTGCATTTTATAGCGGTATATCCTACCCCCCAATGCATCTACACGTACTATACCATAGGAAATATATTCTCTATGCCCGACTGGATTTTTTCAGTCGGGCATTTTTGCGTTCTTTTCAAACTTTTTTTCAAAAATGCACTTCAATCTTTGGCAGTTTTCAAATTCTGTTTGTTGAGGGTTTGTGAAAGGGGAAATCACCCGTTTTCGCGGTTGCGAAAGGAGGTGATTAGCATGAATGAACCTATCAACGCCCACAAGGACACGAAGCGTCAGCAGATACGCGAAGTGACTTTTTCTGACCTGTCCCCGCAAGAGGAAAATCAGATATGTGTTAATTGAATTGAATATATCTCTACTCGTATTGATCTAGGGTCAAGCTTCCCTCTAAATGTGTCGTAAAATTCCGATTTGTCTTCTTTCTTCCAATTATCTAGATAATTCCAAAATCCTAAAATCGTCCTTTCCTGGATGGTATATTTATCGGACCATTCTAATAATTGTTTTGTGTTCATTTCTTATTCCTTTCTATCAGTACAGTAATTTCCGATAACGTTTGGGATCTACGAACCCGAGAGGCTTAAGGGAGCGAATGCGACCGGGTCCATCGGACTTAGCCTCGCAGGGTTGTGAGTTGAATTCACAAAGCCCGCAGCATAGATACGATGTTATCGGATGTTACCGACTTCGCAGAAAAATCAAATGCTAAATTAATCCAATATTGTTTTTTCTCTTGGTACTGTGCTTTTTACAAACTCCTGCTTAATGTCTTCCTTAAGTACCTGTTTCAATCGATCTCTACCAATTCGATCAAAACGATTTTGCACCTTTATTACATGTTCTTTATCTGATTTTATTTGACTTTCTATCATTTCATAATCTTCATAACTGTCATATTCCCACATAGCAAATATCTCAGTATTATTCTCATCCTTCTCGATCATCCATCGCCCAATTAATCTAGCGCCATACTTCAACTGAGACGGTAATAATATCTCATTAAATAATTGATTAAACTCTTCAGTGAACGATGGTTCAACTAAATATGTTTTTCTTCTATAGATCATTTTTTGTTTGTCCTTTCTTTTAATTATTTTTCTCGGTAATTTCCGATAACGTTCGCGCATTACCGACGTCCAAACGGCTTAAGGACCGCAGGTCCGGGTGGCTCTGCCACTTAGCCGGTTGGATGTGTCACCTGAATTAACTTCATCGAAATCCCCCTCTGGTGACCAAGGGAGCGTAGTGACCGCTGTGGTAATGCAATGTTATCGGATGTAACATGACCCCTTGAATCAACTAACAAAATCTTGTATTCCTCTACCATTCTCTATCCGCTCTTTAAATTGCCCTTTTGTATATTCATCAATGGCTTTGTTCCAAAATATCTGGGCCGATTTGTTTCCTTCGATCTGATAGACTTCCCATTGTCCTTTATGTAAATTAAAAATACGAGCAGCTACAGCTTTCCCAATTCCTTCTCGTCTATATTTCTTTAATATAAAAAATTCAGCAATTGAATAGTAATCACGTTCAACTGTCTCAATTAACCTTACCAATACAAATCCTACATACTTATCATCTTGTTTAATTATATACGCAAATCTATGATTCTCTTCTTTCCAGTAATCTTCTAATGGATACGCTCCATATAGTCCGTCTTCTTCTACATCGCATTTTATAAATTCGGAAAAATCATAAATATAAAACTGCATTAAATTAGCTAACACTTCCTTGTGTTCTTTGTTTGCTTGTATTATATCAAATTTCATTTGAAGTTCTCCGCCCTAATTTATATATTATACTCATGTTATTTCCGATAACGTATGCGCATTACCGACGTCCAAACGGTATAAGGACCGTAGCGACTGCTGTGATAATGCAATGTTGGTATTCTCAGTTCATACCCAACTGGCTCGGGGATGGACTTTTTCTTTATACTGGAGGAAACACTGGGCTGAAAAACGTATGCATTGTTGGGACATAGATCCCGTCACATAAAGTGTTCTAAGCCCTCGCCTTTTGTTCATACCCCGATTCAGCTGGTTGGGCCCTAGCCCGTGTCACCGTGCCAACCTGTGGAGGGCAAAAGTGCTGGCCCCAGTGAAACTAAGGAGGTTATATGAATATACCTGTTCTAAGTATCGATGTCGCTAAGGGTAAGAGTGTTGTTGCTGCTGCTTTTCTTTCTTACCATGACTGTATGTACAAACCTTTTCCATTCTCTCATACTCATGACGATCTCAATCATCTCCTATCGATCTTGCTGCAGATGAAGGTAGCTACAGGCCACGAACCCAATGTTGTTTTAGAAGCTACCGGGAATTATTCCAAACCTCTCGTATCTTTCTTTTCTTCGCATGGATATTCTGTCATTGTTCTCAATCCATTACTTACTCATCAGCTGAAGCAAAAGGCGGTACGGAAGGTCAAGACCGACCCGATCGATGCCATTCGTATTGCTCATGTCTTCTACCTCCAGTCTCCTGAACCTCAAGTAGAACTAAGCGATTCTGTTCAACAGCTTCGTGTCATTTGTCGACAATACCAGCATTGGACAGGCTTCTATGGCGAGACACAGCTTCATTTCCGTGCCGTTCTTGATCTTATCTTTCCAGGGTATGACAAGGCGTTTCACGAATCAGGAACCTTCAAATCCAAGAAGAATCGAATATCTAAACGGGGCTCTTCTTACCTTCGAACTGCTCTTTATCAGGCTACTGTTGCCGCCATTTCCAAGCAAATTCATGGACCAAGAAATTCGATTCTCTTCCAATTCTATCAGCAAAAACGGACAGAAGGCAAACCGGCAAAAGTCGCCATTGTCGCTACTTCTCACAAGCTTTTACGCATTGTTTTTGGCATGTGGAAGTCTGGTCAGGTTTTTAACAGTGGTTATGACTGTAATTGGAAATTAAATTCCAGAAAAACTTACTCTAGTGGGTGGGTAGGTTTGTTTAAGTATGTCTATCTTATTCCTATTAAAATATTATTAATGATAGGGTTGACTTTGATTAGCTGGTTTATAGGATGTAAGCACCTTATACGAATAAACTAATCAACGATCTTGAATATAACTAAAAAAGTTTTTACTACTAAACGATGAAATATCATGTGAAGTTGTCGGGACATGATTGTCTAGAATATAAACTATTTCTCTGAAAGTTATTTCCGCATCGTCCCTTGAGTTTAAAACTCGATATTCATTAGGTAGTGTTCCTCTCCGCCTTATCAATAAATTGGTGTTTACCGATTGCTCCCAGTCCATAAAGCTGTTGCCATTGTCCCTTGTTAGAATCCTATTTTTAATTATTTCGTCATCATCAACAAAAAGCGTTATGATGACATACTTATATCCATAAAACACAATAGGGATATCTAACATTCTCACATCATCAAGATCTGTAAGAATCACATTCTTAAAACCGTGCTTGTTATAGTTCAAAGCTACAGCAACCAAGTTCTCAAATGATAGTTGTTCTTCTTGACGTTGCGAAATATTGATAGATGGCGCTAATGTACGGAACTCGGGAATCCAACCAAACTCAAAATAAGGAGATTCAAAATGCCCATGAAGTTTCCTAGACATTGTAGTTTTACCATTGCCGGAAGAACCATGTAAAACAATAAAATCTACACTCATTTCTGTACTTACCTCACTCTCATTCCATGTTTCATGAAACATGGATGTATGACTTAATTATATTTGCGATGATTTCGTATAACGTTTTGTATTGACGACGTCCTGGCCCCTTAGAGTCGCTGCTTATAGTTGTGAGGCTTGCCGAACACCTAATGCAGTGACGTCCCGACGGGATTAGGGGGCTGGATGTGGTCACTCGCTTCTCAGAGTGATCCCGAGCGTCAATATGTTGTTAGCCAAAGGAAGTTCTGGAAGCATCCATTGTATTTAAGGCATTCTCAAAATAGCTATATACTTCATCTGCAATTCCCAGAAACTCTTCAACAAGTACATGACTATCCAAGTAACAAGCATACAGATAATCAACTAAAGCGGAGTCAATCTCGCAATAGTCTAATATGGCATTCTTCATCTTAATAATGTCATCTTGCCATACACCTGTATCTTCTAAAACCAAAGAGTATAATGCACGAATTAATCTCTTAGAATAACCTTTAATATATCTAGTTTTCATTGTGTTATCACTAGCATTAGAAAGTAAACTATGTATACGATCTACTTCCTGCTTGGTCTCTGTATTTAAGTCTAAAATGAACTCTGGAGAAATAATTATCGGTGGTACTTTTTCACCAACGTCATGACCATATATGCAAACACAAATTATCTTAACCCAAAAACCCCACTCATTCGGTTTACTTAATACATCGTCAATCGAGCAAATTATCGTATCAATCTTAGTTACTACTGGATATTCTTCCAAAAGCCTGTCTTTAATATTTGACAATCTTTCGTAATCAATATCTTTGGGATTTACACATACAATAGTAAAGTCTGCATCTGACTTAAAAGGTTTAGCAGTTCCTTTTGGAATCGAGCCACACATATAAATGCTATGAATCTTACCTTTAAATTCGGTAAGTATATTATCTATATACTTATCAACAAAATCCTTATATTCACTTTGTATTACAATTCTATTTATAACTTTTTCTAATATCATATAGACTCCTCCTAAACATGTAAGAACTTCTTTCGGCTAACGTGCTTGTATTCACGACGTCCATCCCCCTTAGATAGCTCTTATCTTAGGGAGATGGATGTGTCCGGTTGAATTCACCCTCGTCTCTTCCACATCGGTCCGGACCGAGGGGCGAATGCCCCGAAGTGTGAATATGGTGTTAGCTGGAGTTATTGGCTTCCTGAACTACTTAAACATCACTTGGCAATCGCATTAAAATTATATGCTTGTAGATTTTGCTTTAAATCAACTATTACTACATAATCTAAACCTGTTACATCCACTGCGATACTTTTAGGGTAAATTTCATCTACTGGCACAGTTGTTGATAGGGTCGGATTGCCAATCGGCTCTCCCTCTTTCGTGGATTCACTTATAATGCTTGTACCTTCTGAACCGCTGCCCGTTACAATCGCCTTATTATATACAGAGTATTTCAGTGTAGAAAGTTCCTTATTTAAATGAATAACAATGCTGTTTGCTGTATCATCCTGTTGATTATAGATTTCATAGCTATGACCATCCGCGTCCATAAAACTATCTGCGACCGTAACTACTGAATGCGTTAATTTCGCTTTAGCGATATCCACCATATCTCCAGAATTGTATTTACTGATCAAACGATTCCCGTTTGCAGAAGTTGCTGTTGATCTCGAGATTTCGTTACCTACTGGTGTTGCTGAAATTACCGAATCCTTGTCCTCAGAAAACTTTACAATAAACGTACCGCCAATAATTCCGATCGCAAGAATAACAATAGAAATTGTAGCGACAGTACCTTTATCTACTTTCATTGAATCACTTCCCTCTATACAATGTTATAGTCGAATCTTCCAATCCCCTCCGGCAGCAGAAGTTGTTAAAATCGTTCCTAATGGATCTCGATTTCTTGAAATATACAGTCTTTGAAGGTTTCTGCTAGATTTAAGTATTTTCCTTTAAAATATAATTAGTGGCCAAATTCATATAGTGACTTGTTATCTGATTTTATTTCCAATAATTTCAGCTAACGTTTGGCATTCCTGACGTTCAACAGCTTAAGGACCGTAGGTCCGGGTCGTCAGACTTAGCTGGTTGAATGTGTCGCCTGAATCTACTTCTCCGAAAACCCTCTTGGCGACCGAGGAGCGAAGGCGACGATGTAGGAGTGTTTTGTTAGCTGATGTCGCCTCATTCTGAGATACTTAAGCTTATTGTTTTTCATTCAGGTTTCTTCTTATTTCTTGAACTAATAGGTTCTTTTCACTATCTGAAATTGCATCAGCTGATAATTTTCGCGCTGCAACAGGTGTGATCCACGGAAGAACTTCATCATAGGTAATACCAGTTAATTTAGTATATTCATCCATAAAAATATTGATTATAGGCTCTCTTATTAAATCAAAGAATTCCGAAATACTATTTGGGAGATACGATGGTAATATCGCATATCTTATCATAATAATATATTCAGCTAAGTCTGCTTCAGGATTCCCTATTGAAGCATCCATCCAATCAATAACTACAGCCTTGCCATCGTTTTTTATTAGTATATTCCCTGGATTTGGATCCCCATGACATAATAATTGTTTGGAAGGTAAGGTATCTAGGATGGAGATAACTGCCTCTTTCTCCGCTAAAGATAAATATCCAACATTACGTATTGAGTGCTCTATATTATTTCTTTGACATGATGGTAAACTGACATCAGATTTATTATGTATTTCATTTAGTATTCGAGCAGTTATACGGATGTCCACTCCATCAGTATCTATTGTGCTTGTATTGGGAGTTAGTGCTTGTTTAAAAAATCGCTCCATTATTGTTTCTCCATAAATCCTTTCAAATACAATACCAGGTCGACCATAAATCTCCAACAACTCATATGGTCGAGCTACAGGAAGCCTATTATCCCATGCAATTAGATTATTATGAAATTCTCTTCGCATAGCTTCAAAGTCTGTATTCGCCTTTGCTAATTTGATTATTTTACCGCTGTCCTCCCACTCAAAAACTTCGGAGCAACCACCTTCACCAATCTTGTTTCCAAGTAATATACTCATACTTGATACCTCCCTTTCTTTTGGCGATTTCATCTAACGTTTCCGTGTTCACGACGTCCATTCACCTTAAATTGCTAGAGCGACCGACTAGTTCGATCGGCTGGCCGCGATGCGGTTAGGTGAATGGATGTGTCCTGGCATAAGCTTCCTCGAATTTTCCTCCGGGACCGAGGCGGCTTGTCCGCCGATGCGTGAATACAATGTTTATATGCTGTTGGGGCCATCCTCGAATATACTATCTATTTCATTTATCAATTCATTTGTTTTATATACACTTACTCCGATATTAGTGATTTCTTTAATTCCTCTATCATATACGCCAGATACTGCATCCTCGACCATAATGATTCTATAATCGCGTTCACTCGCTTCATAAATACTGGTGCGAGGGCAATTTGGAAAGTTACATCCAGTGAAAATCAAAGTGTCGATTCCCTGTCCCCTTAAAAATTCATCCAATATTGTCTGATAGAATGCCCCCCAGCGAGGCTTATACACAGCCCATTCATTGGAGCCAATTGATTGGATATTCCCTTCCAATAAATGATCATATAGAAGTTCTTGAGAGTCTTTTGGTTTTATTAAATCTACAAGATCTGGGCCATCCGAATCTGGAGTTACAATTCTTTTTCCTGATTCGATTAATTCTCTCCTACAGATATCCACATTAGAACCGTCAGACTTGTATATTCGAATGACATGAAGTATGGGTAGCCGATTCTTTCTACATGCTTCTAACACCTTGACCAAGTTAGGAAGAACTTCATATGTTCCATAAATTTCAGCGGTAGCGCCCGGCAAACTAAAATCGTTCTGAACATCGATCGTTAAGACGGCTGCATTCCGAAGGTTTGGAACTACATAATTCCCCATCTTCGATTTCCCCCTCATTAATAAGTTGCCCCAATTGCATATAACGTTTGGCATTCCTGACGTTCAAGCAGCTTAAGTGACCGCAGGGAACGGGTCGTCAGACTTAGCTGGTTGAATGTGTCGCCTGATTCCACTTCTTCGAAAATCCCTCTTGGCGACCAAGGAGCGGTAGCGACGATGCTGAAAAACATTGTTATATGATGCCGACGCTTCTTAGAATAATCCCTCAATACTCTACTCTAATCTATCAATTAACTTGCATATAAAAAAGTTTGCAATAAAATATTAAATATGTTTCGCAAACCAATCCCAGCCTGTACCTACGTGCTCAGGTTTATGAGCATCTGAGCCATAGACACATTCAATTCCTTGTTTCATACATTCAGCTAAAAACCATTCAGGAACATAGGGCTTTCCACATGATTTGACTCGAAGCCCTGCTGTGTTCACATCAATTCCTACATTTGATTTAATCAAAAGTGGAATAATTCTTTCAAGGCGATTTCTAACCTGTTTCTCATCAATTGGAGGCAATTGATGAGAAAATTTCTCTATTAAATTAATATGTCCAATTCGTTTTCTAATAGGAAGTTGAGCTACCCAAGTAATGGCTGCTTCCATGTGATCATAGTATTCGTTCACAACATTCTCCATTGAACCGTAAAAAGCCAAGATATCTTCTCTAAAATTTTCTACTGTATGATCTATACAATGAATACCTCCAACACCTGGTAAATAGTGTACTGAATAAATAACATCCTCCAAGTCTCCATACCAGTCATTTACGATACGCTCAGTAAATGACAAGTGAGCGGGCAAATAATCCAGTTCGAGACCAACAGTAATATCCAGCTTGTTTGCATATAGTAACTTCATCTTCTTCGCATACTGGATATATAATGGTAATTCTTCAATTGGCATAGCTAGTCTCTTAAATAAATCAGTGTCTTCAATCAATCCTATAGGCAATGGTGAATGCTCGCTAAGTGTATATCTTTCAAATCCCAAATCTATCGCCCGATCTATATACATTTCTTGTCGTTCACTACTCCCATGGTAACAATATTGGGTATGAGTATGTCCGTCCCATTTCAATTGCACTTCCACTCCCCTGCAAATATATTCATGATTCTTGTTATCTCTCCAATTTGTATTCGGCGGTTTCATATAACGTTTGGCATTCCTGACGTTCAAGCGGCTTAACTGACCAAAGGGAACGGGTCGTCAGACTTAGCCGATTGAATGTATCGCCTGATTAAACACCTTGGAAATCCTTCTGGAGATCAAGGGCGAATGCCCGCAGTAGGAATGCTGTGTTATCGGATGGCCCTGTCTTCTTCGATATCACTCACGAAATTCACTATGTAGTTTACCGCATCCTCGAAATCTCTCGCAATATAGTCCACTTCTGTATTTGACCATTTATGTCT
>NZ_JBXCIZ010000025.1:0-16829 GCF_056786405.1 Paenibacillus sp. Y859
GCATCGCCTAACACCGCATTCCTACTGTGGGCATTCGCCCTTGATCGCCAAGGGGGATTTCAGAGAAGTTAATTCAGGCGATACATTCAACCAGCTAAGTCTGACGACCCGTTCCCTTCGGTCACTTAAGCTGCTTGAACGTCAGGAATGCACAACGTTAGGCGAAAGACCAGTAACAAGTAACAAAACGACAATTGTGAGATCACACACGAAAGGCGGATTTTAAATGAAAAACATACTAATTGGTAATGGGATTACGATACAATTTGGTGGAAGTGATTACTTAAATTCTAACATTCTGCAAAGAGTAGTGAACAATATTAAAAAAAAAACTTTTCCGAAGGAAATATATCCAATGGAACTTGAGCAATGGATTCAGTATCTATTTAGTCAATTGAATAATATTCTTGATGGAGTATATGATCTTTATGTCGTGACTGAAAATGATAACATGGCACTTTCAGATTTTAAACAAAGATACAAAAATAGAAACTGGTACACAACATTTCATTCTCTTGGATTTGAAGATTATTTTTTTATACATAACTTAGTCTGCATTAAAAATGGTGTTGTAAATCCAGAGAAATATAATACTAGGGAAGCATTAAGAGTATCTCTATTAGATTCTATATACAACTCAGGTAAAATAAATATGATTCATAAAAATTATCCTCTTGGATTAAGAGGTTATTTTCAAGAATATAATAATATATTTACAACAAATTATGATAATAATATTGAGGTTTTTAGTGATAGGGAAGTTTATTATTTACATGGAGCATTTCATATTTTAGATGATGTTTATAACCCAGATAGTTTAAGAAATCAGCTTAGTGATAGACCGCTGGATAGTGCGATAATTGTGTCGGGATATGATCATTTGTATTCTAATGCATTGACAACTTACTCAGGGGAAACAAAAGATTTTATTATTAATATGCGAAAGTCAGCGAATATAGCGATTTCAAAATTTGTGGATGGTGTGCAAACAAAACCCGAACTTATGTCTGAAATTGAAGAGTGGAAAGAATCAGATAATCAAATTGTTAGGAATATGTATGAATCAATTATGGTGAAACTTGAGAATCCGGAAATGTCTTTTTCAGAATATGATGCTCTTCAAAAGTTTTCTGATATTGAAGGTACAATCACAATATTGGGTCTTTCGCCTAACAATGATAACCACATATTCAAAGAGATCCTGAACAACCAAAAAATAGATGAAATAATCTACTACTTTTATGATGAGTCTGAGGGAAATAGAGTTAGAAATCTGTTTGGAAATAAAAAAGTAACGAGAAAAGATGTGAAGAAATTTTGGAAGCAGTTCTAAGAAGCTGATCCTTCGCCTAACAAAACATTCTTGCTTCGTCGCTATTGCTCCTCGGTCGCCAAGGGGATTATCAGAGAAGTGTAATCAGGCGACACATCCAACCGGCTAAGTGGCAGAGCCACCCGGACCTTCGGTCCTTAAGCCGCTCGAACGTCAGGAATGCCAAACGTTATCCGAAAACCTCGATATTTAAAATCTATAAGAAAATTAAAATTATCTTGTTTGGTATCTTGTTTGGTAATGTAACTGAGGTATTACAATACTAGCTTTTTTAACAACTTATGAATTCTTCACATAAAATCAAATAATAAATTATTACAAATACTGAATGTGAATAGATTTAATCAAAAAAATAGTTGAAGTAGCACCAAAAAAGATTGATAAATAAGGAGCTGATTATTATGAATACTTGGATAAATAAGTATCATGATTGGAAAAAGAGACATCCACAATTGGTTATCTATTATCTGGTAACTTTTGTTGCCCTTTTACTTTTATTACTATTTAACTCTTCTGTTAAAGTAGGAGAAGTTATTGGAAATATTATTTGGGGGTGATTAATAATCAAAGAAGATTCACCCTAATAAAAACCATAATCAACCTATTAAGAACTGAAGAACTCCGGGAAAACTATTAATTATTTGGCTTTAAAATTATTATCCAATTGATTTATAGGCAGATGTTAAAGGGCTATGAGATTTTTGAAGGAAGATTCGAAGAGGTCGAGGTCATCGGATAACACAGCATTCCTACGTCGTCGCATTCGCTCCTCGATCGCCAAGGGGATTTTCAGAGAAGCGGAATCAGGCGACACATTCAACCGGATAAGTCTGACGACCCGTTCCCTATGGTCACTTAAGCCGCTTGAACGTCAGGAATGCCAAACGTTATAGGAAATCAGCGTAAGAGTAAAAAATGAAAAAGGACTTTTATTCATCAATTAAAATTAAGGGTAGCACAACAAAACATAAAGGACAGGAGTTTAAGGTAAATGTATCGATATGTAATTTCTTTTTTTCTTGCGCTTATGATATTAACGGGTTGCGAAAAATCAGTGGAAGATGAAATTCAAAATGGTAGGACGATTAATAGTATAGAGGAAAAAGTAACAGAAGGTATCGATACAACTATCAATGATGCAGACGAAACAACCCAAGAGAATATCAATAAAGATGAAATAAAAGCGATACAGGATGCTCAAGAGTTCATTGAAGTTATAAAGGATAAAAACGCAGAAAAATTAAGATTGCTTCTTGATGATATGCTGCTTCAGACAGAAGGAGTAAAGAAAATAATTGAAGGCTTCGAAGGCAACTTTGATCTGAATACTCTAACAGTCCATATCAATTACGATGGCTTTGCAATGAATCCCTCTTTGGGACAGTATGAATTCAATCTGAAGGATATTAACACTAATGAAGACAATGTTGAGAATTCGTTGATAATTCTCTACAAAGAAGATGGTGGTAAATCCTACCGTAATTCCTATGTCAGGTATTTTCCTTATGCGGAAGAAATGGTCACTCATTATTTAGACCTTATTAAGAAGGAAAAGGCGAACGAACTAGCACGTTTTTTAAACCCAGACGATATTGAGGTTCCGATTTGGGTCGCTGAAGATGTTATTAAAAACTACAAAGATTATTCTGATGAAAAAAACATAAACCTTCAATATTCACGCAAGTTTATATTCGTGATCAAAAACGCGGAGGGTAATGAGCATGTAATCGAAGTAATTTACGGTGATGGTTTAATGAGTATAAAAGATGACTTTATTCCAGATTTTGATTTCTGAAAGCAAGATAACGACTACGTAAGTACTGTAGGTATTTCAAGAAGTCGCTGACATCCGATAACAAAACATTCCTACGTCATCGCATACGCTCCTTGGTCGCCAAGAGGGATTTCTGAGAAGTAAATTCAGGCGACACATTCAAACAGCTAAGTCTATGACCCGTTCCCTTCAGTCACTTAAGCCGATTGAACGTCAGGAATGCACAAACGTTATAAGAAATCCGGGGTAAAGACATTTGTTATTGCTTAGGATATTTCAATGAAGTAGATTTGAAGTGACATGCTACTAGGGTTTATCCAGGAAGCAAATTTGAAATGACATTGTACTGAGGCATTTCAAAGAAGTAGATTGAAGTGACGTTTTCTGAGGCATCTCGAAGAAGTAGATTTGAAGTGACGTTTTGCTAGAGCTTTTCGGAGAAGTGATTTATTAAAGAATTAATGAGAATATTCAAAGAAGCCCCGGACATCTTATAACAATGCATTTTTGCTTCGTCGCTAACGCTCCTTGGTCGCCAAGAGGTATTTCGGAGAAGTGGAATCAGGCGACACATCCAACCGGCTAAGTGGCAGAGCCACCCGGACCTACGGTCCTTAAGCCGTTTGGACGTCAGAAATGCGCAACGTTATCGGAAACCCCTGCGAAAATAATATTATTGAGAGGACTTTCTTAGATGTATTATATAAAGAACATAAACCGAGAAGAAGTTGAAGTGTATTGGAAGTTTAGATTAGAAGCACTGAGAATGAATCCAGAAGCATTCGGAGCTTCTTATGAAGAATCGGTACATATTCCGATATCTGAAGTCCAAAATAGAATAAAAAATGAGAGCGACAATTATATATTAGGAGCATTTAAAGAAGATAACCAAATTGTAGGTATGATCGGATTTAGAAGAGAACAAGGAATTAAAATTAAACATAAAGGGATGATTTGGGGAGTTTACGTATCCCCGGAATACCGAGGCAAGGGAATTGCTAAAGAGCTATTAGAAGAAGTAATTAATAGAGGAAACAGATTAGAAGATTTGAAACAAATAAACCTATGTGTTGTAGCTTTAAACAGAGTAGCGATTGAGCTATACAAGAAGTTGGGATTTGAAACATATGGCATAGAGAAGAATGCCTTAGAATACAAAGAACAAGGATATGATGAGGAATTAATGACTTATTTTTATAAGTGAATTCAAAGGAGGCAGGGGCATCCGATAACACCATGTTCCTGCTGCAAGGCTAACGCCTTTTGGTCTGCAAGAGGGATTTCAAGGAAGTGAATTCAGCAGACACACCTGCACCGACTAACCGCATCGCGGTCAGCCCTAACGGGCTTTAAGTCGGTAAGGCGTCAGGAACATAAATACGTTATACGCAATTGGGGCGAAAGGAAGATGATTGATTATAATGGAGGACTAATATGACTACATGGTTAATTCCAATAATAAATCCAGGACCAGCTAGAACGTATCTGAATAGTTTTACAAATCATATTTTTGTTTATGAATATGAACTTCAAAATGGTCATTGTAACTATTTTCTAGGCTCAGCTCATTTAGACAACTTGGGAAGTGAAGAAAATAAGAGAGCAATTTATAGGGGACAAGCATTAATTAAATTATTTAATTCAATACAAAGACTAACTGAAAGTTATTTACTATATTTTGATTCCAATAAAATTATTTTAAATCAGAGGGAAATTATTTTAGATAAAGATGAAAATATTGCATTAGAGGAACTTTCAGACCCATTTGTAAATAGAACTCTTAATAAATACAAATATAATAATATTTATGATGATTACTTAGACTTGGCGGCCAATGATTATTTGGTAAGAAATGTTCTTTACTTCTTAGAAGATGCATTCAACTCATCACAATATTTTTATATAAATGTCTATAGAATAAATGAAACGATTGAGAATGATTGGCCAGAAATAAAGGATACTGGGTTTAATTATTCTGTACGAGTAAAGGATTCACACAGCTTTTTAAACGCGGGCAATGTTAGAGGGTATATGAATAATTTTATTCTTTCAGGATTATTTTCTAGACATGGGTATACAACAGTAAAAGATCCAACCAAGTTGCAGTCTATTATGACACCACCTCCAGTAGAAGAAACAAAACGAAATCTTCTAACATTAGTTAATGGTTGGTTAAATTTTAAGTTGGATAGTTCCATGCTTAAATATAAGAGTGTATGTAAAGAAGCCTAAAGATACTCCTAAGGTATTTCGAAGACGGCCCCAACAGGCATATAACATTGTGTTCTCGTATCGGGGCATTCGCCCCTCGGTACGGCCGAAGTTAGATGTGATTCGGAGAGGCATTTCAGTAGAAGAAAGTAATTCAGCCAGACACATCCGCACCACCTAACTGCATCGCGACCGCTCATTCCGTTCTCTTAAGGCGGTGGGACGTCGTGAACACGGAAACGTTATAAGAAATCTCTGCAAAGAATTTTAAGAACTAGTATCTAAATGAGGTGTATGAAAATGAATAATAATCAAGACCAAAGATATTATTTTGAGCCCGATTCTAAAGATGCAATAATGTTTGAGAGACTTTATCTTCATAGCTTTGATGCTAATCTTTTTTTTAAAAAGTGGAGTGATTTTGAAAATAAGAATTTAAGTACTGCTGATGATTCTTTAATTAGAAAGTCAATAAGAGAGGTAATGACTTTTTTTAACCCAATAACACTACAGGGTTACTATAATATCCCTACTTGGACCTATGTATATAGCAGAGGACATAAGTTCTATCGTGTCAGAAAAATTTCTGACAATGTAAGAGATATTCCGCCGAAGGAAATGTCTTCTTGGGGAGATCTTTGGAATCCTCCTGAACAATATGTGAAAGACTACGGAAGGCTGAATTATCCAGCAGAGTCCCTTCTTTACACGTCTGCAGATTATCCTATTCTTGCTATTAATGAAATGAAACTACAAGAAAATGAACCTTTCGCATTAATAACATACGAAGCGAAGGAAGATATATTTGTAAGTATTATTGGCCATAACCAGGAACGAAACTATCTCACTGATGAAGAAAATGATAATTTAAAAACTTTAACTGATTTTTTTAAGGATATCTTTACTAAAGAAGTTTCGGATAGTAATAAGTATCTATACAAGATTTCATCTAATCTTATTAAGGAATGCTATACATTTCTCGATAATTCACGCGATGGTTGGGTATATCCCTCCATCGCGAATAAAAAGGGACATAATGTTTGTTTTAATCCTTTAAATGCTAAAAACAAGTTAGAAGTAAAGGGAGTAGAATTATGTAAAGTAGAAAAAGCACATGGATTCTTAATCAACTATGTGTTAGATGATCTTACTGAGAGCTCACAATTTACTCAACACTTAATCGGAAGTCCGAACCAATTAAGTAAATATCCTCATATCAATACGTTTTGATATGAATGTTATCGCAAATTCAAAGAAAGCAGATACTCCTTATAACATAGCATTAACGCATATGTACTCTATACGAGTCTCTTGATCGCTAGAAGTGTTTTCGGCGAAGTTGAATCAGGTGACAATCCCTTCGAACCTAACCGCGACGCGGCTGCCACGTTGGGGCTTAAGGTTCTCTGGTTCGTGAATGCTAACACGTTATAAGAAATCTCCACAAACATAAAAAGATATAATACTCGAATCTACTTACACAAGGATAGTCAAGGAGGTAGGAATGATCTATTTAAAAGAGGAAGATACGAAGAGACTCAAAGAATTAGGATTTAAACCACCCTATGAATCTGAAGATGTATATGCTTATCAATATTATAGTTATAAGAATACAGAATGGAGTATAGGTGGGAGGATTACTGGTGAAGATTTAATTCTTGCACCAGATGAAGTTTATAAAGAAGGCATAAGATTATATACAATAGATGAAATATTTGATTGGATACACATAGAAGGTTATGGGATGAAACTAATTAAGAATATTGGATCAGGATTTAAATTAATAATTTCTGATAAAAACGAAAAAGAATATAAGGGAAGTGGAGGAACACTTACAAGAGCAATATTTAACACTATGGAAAAACTATTAATGACAATTAACAAAGAAGATTTATAAAAACTTTAAGAATAATGTATAAGTTTAATCAATGAAGGCGGGGACATCTTATAACACAGCATTCCTACTGCGGGCATTCGCCCTTGATCGCCAAGAGGAACTTCAGAGGGGGGAATTCAGTCGATACATTCAACCAGCTAAGTCTGACGACCCGTTTCCTTCGGTCACTTAAGCTGGTTGAACGTCAGGAATGCCAAACGTTAGACGAAAGACTTGTAATAATTACAGGGTATTAAGTTCAAAAGAATGTAATAAAGATCAAAAGCGATGAAATCAAAAGATATATGTAATAAGTAAATGCCATATTGCTTGATACTTGCAATTATGAAATATAAAGTAACATTCAAACTTTCAGTAAGGCATAACATTACAATGAAAGAGGGTGAATGCGAATCAAAAGAAAAATTATATTATACATATTACTTCCAATCATTCTCGTTACTTGCGTGATAGGGTATGGTTGGTACTGGGCGTTTTACGATATGAATAGGTTCACTGGTGGTGAAATCATTTCACAATCAACTTCACCAGTAGGTACATATACAGTAAAGGCGTATCTTTCCAGCGGTGGTGCAACAACAGGTTTTACTGTTAGAGGGCAACTCATCTTTAATAAGAGTTCAAAAAAGCCAAGAAATATTTATTGGAATTATAAAGAAGAAACTGCGGACATCACTTGGTTAGATGACGATACAGTTAATATTAACGGTCATATTTTGAATCTACCAAATGATAAATATGACTTCAGAAGGTATTGAAAATATATCGCTACGAACAATGCCTTCAACAATTTGAAAATACTTGATGTATTTGATCAATGACATTTGTTTGTGAATTCAAGGAGTCAAGTCCATCGTCTAACATCATATCTACGCTGCGGTTCTTATGAACCTTGGTCTGCAAGAGGGATTTCTAGGATGAGGATTCAGCAGACAACCCTGCACCTCCTAACCGCGTCGCGGCCAGTCGCTTTGCTCCTTTAAGGTGGTGAGGATTCGTAGATACCCAAACGTTATAGGAAATCAGCGAAAAACTATAAAATGCAGGAGTGATTACAATCAAATTCATTTTAATATTTGGACCCCAGGCCGTTGGAAAGATGACAGTTGGTCATGAACTAACGAAGATTACTGATTTGAAATTGTTTCATAATCACATGTCGATTGAGTTATTTCATCCTTATTTTGGTTTCGGAAGTGAAACATGGAGGTTAGCTAATCTCTTACGAAGAGAGTTTTTTGAATCATTTTCTAATAGCAATCAATATGGTCTTATATTTACCTATGTATGGGGATTTGATCTTCAGGGAGATTGGGATTTTGTAAGACAAACCTGTGATATTTTTGAATCAAAAGGTGCAGAGATATATTCTGTTGAACTTGAGGCAGATATTGAAGAAAGATTAGAACGGAACACAACTCCTTTTAGACTTGAACAAAAGCCAACAAAAAGAAATATTGAACAATCTGAAAAAGATTTATTAAAAACCATGGAAAACCACAGGCTGAACTCTAGCCAAGGGGAAATTTTAAGAGAAAACTATCTGAGGATTAATAATACAAATTTAAGTGCAGAAGAAGTGGCAAAATCGATTAAAGAAAAATTAAATTTATAATGTGATCTATGAAAGTTAATCGAAGAAGACGCTGACATCCTATAACAATGCATTTCTACATCGTCGCTGTCGCTCCGTGGTCGCCAAGAGGAATTTCGTGGAAGCCAATTCAGGCGACACATTCAACCAGCTAAGTCTGACGACCCGTTCCCTACGGTCACTTAAGCTGCTTGAACGTCAGGAATGCCAAACGTTAGGTGAAATTATCGCTAGAGACATTAAAGATAAGGAGTCATAAATTATGAATTTCATTTATCGGATACTTGCAAACCATCACAAAGTTATGATTTGGGGAAGCATAACTTCAATAATAATTATTATTTTTGTTGGTGTAACAATCGATATTCAGGTTCCTTTTAATAGTTGGAATGTTGCAAAGGTTAACTATACTTTGACCAAACTTACAGAGCTAAGCACCGGTTTTATTATGAGTGCGTTATTTTACTATTTTGTTGTATTTATTCCGGAAATAAGAAAGAAAAAAATTGTTAGTTCTAGAATTAAGTCTTTATTGGATGGAGTCATTATTAATCATACTAGAATTTTAAACAATTTGATTAGCCAATTAAATAATCAAGTTAGTAATGCTGTCTTATATCAACAACTAAATAATGAAGAAGATTTTAAGGAATTACTGATGAAACTTGATAACTTGCGGGAAATAGATCCTGAAAAAACAATAATATTAATAGATCATTGGTACCGGTATTCTTTAGTTATTGAACAATATCTTAGAAAACTATTGAACTACTATAAAGAATATTTAGATATTGATGGTCTAGTTTTTATTGAAGAGTTATTAGAATCTCTCCATTTTAAGAATATTCAAGATTTTCCGTATTTTCTTAAATGGTCGCCAGATTCAAAACTAGCTAATATATCAGATACCTTTTATAAGTTTGACAAAGAGATACGAAAGATCGATAAAGTAATTTGTTAGTGAATGCGAAGAAGGCGATAACATCACCTAACAAGGCATTCATACTGCGGGCATTCGCCCTTGATCGCCAAGAAGGATTTCGAAGTGGATTAATCAGGCGATACATTCAACCAGCTAAGTCTGACGACCCGTTCCCTTTGGTCACTTAAGCTGCTTGAACGTCAGGAATGCGCAACGTTAGGTGAAATCCCCTAAAGGCTTAAAAAGTGGATACTAAAGGAGATTCTATGAAGCGAACGATAATGATTAGCGATATTCATGGGTGTATCGATCAATTAAATCAGTTATTGCATATTATCAAATACAATTCGAAATATGATCAGTTAGTTTTGCTTGGTGATTATGTAGATAGAGGGCCTAACAGTAAAGAAGTAGTTGATAAAGTAATCGAATTAGTAAGTAAGCATAATGCTATTGCATTACGAGGCAATCATGACCAACGTTTAGTTGACTTAATAAATAATGATAGCAAATTGATTAGATCAAAATTTATAGAACATGGAGGAATACAAACCCTTCAAAGTTATTGCAATATTAGTAATGAAATCTCTGATGAAATCATGAACCGGGCGAAAGATACAATTAATACATTTTTTAGTCATCATATTGACTTTTTAAGTAAACTACCTTTATATCACGAAGACCATGATCACATTTATGTTCATGCAGGATTGAATCCCAATTTTATTGATTGGAAGAACCAGCCAGAACACGATTTTATGTATATTAAGGATGAATTCATTCGATACATTTTTAAGAATCTAAATAAAAGAGTCATTTTTGGACATACAAGAACAATAGATATCCACGGTACATCGAATATTTGGTTTAGTGAAGACAAGATAGGTATTGATGGCGGATGCGCATATGGAATGCAGTTAAATTGTTTAATTTTCCAAGATGGATCCTATATAACGGAACAAATATTGAACTGTTGAAGTGATTCAAGGAAGTGGGGGACATCACCTAACAGAACATTCCAGCTTCGTCGCTGATGCTCCTCGGTCGCCAAGAGGGTTTTCGGAGAAGTAGATTCAGGCGACACATTCAACCAGCTAAGTCTGACGACCCGGACCTACGGTCCTTAAGCTGCTTGAACGTCAGGAATGCCAAACGTTATGTGACATTGCTCAAGTACATTTTTCAAGGAGGTAACTGACATGTGGGCTGATGTGCTTGATGAACATCAAAAAATATTTCTTAATTCGTTATTTATATCTGTGCCTCAATTAGATAACGTCAACATTCTAGAATTAAAAATTGAATATGGAGATAGTGTTTCAATAAGGTTTGATCTACCTGATTATGCAGAAAAACCACCTCAAAAATGGACGAATCAAGGATACAATACAGTTCAAATTTAATTGGACTTTTCTGATGTGTTTAAATTCGACATTCAATTAAATAGAAATTCAAATATCGATAAACTCTTAAATAACGTTGAAATCTATAAAGATGAAGAAGAGACGATTAATATCAAATTCGACGGATCTTTTAAAGGAATAATTAAAGCGAAGTATGGATTTATCCAATCAATTCAGGGATACATAAATGGAACTAATTAAAACCTTGTTGGTATCTCAACGAAGGAGCAACGCCACATAACATGGTATCTACGCTGCGTCGCTACACTCCTTGGTCTGTCGAGGATTTTCAAAGAAGTAGAATCAGCAGACAACTCTGCAAGGCTAAGTGGTGGAGCCACCCAGTCGCTGCGCTCCTTTAAGCCTTTCAGGTTCGTAGATACACAAACGTTAGTACGCCAAGAAGTTTGGCACATCTTACAAGGTGAAAGTCCTTGTGGGGCAAGGTCTAACCAACTACCCCTATCGAGTGTTGCGCTGACACAGGTAACTGCTAAGTGAAGTGTACACAGAGAACCATGTAGGCCATAAGGAGATGTACCTCCTGAAGCATATTCAGCCTCGTCAATGCAGTTTGGGAAACCAAACAAAGAACAGACGACAACGTGTTTAACGTCACGGAAGTCCAAGCAAAGGAACCGTTAATAGAAGCCCGCAATACGAATCTTCTTAGAATGAAAGGTAAGGTTCTGGAGGGTCTGTCGGGGTCAAAGCACGTGGCATGCATGGAGAGATGAGTCAGGAACTTGGGAGGTCCCTAATCGCTCCTAGTCCAAGGAGTAGGTAGGCTGGACAATCGAAAAAGAGGAAAGTTAATGGCGATTAGGGAGTTCGGATTCATTCATAGTACTCCGAGATCGGGAGAGCCGATTACATGGGGAAGGGATGGACAAGAATATGAAGCTTGTAAAGGAAACCTATGCCGGACATGTAGGACTGGAACACCATAGGCAAACCTCACTGCAGGGAATAGCAAGGAAGGCAAGAAGAAATCAGACACACCGATTTGGAAACGTCTATGGGTTACTGCACCGAGGAACACTACGCCAAGCTTTTCATCAACTTAAGAAAAAGGCAGCGGCAGGTGTCGATCAGGTCACATATGAGTCGTATGCAGAAGATTTGGATGCGAATGTTGTCCAAGTGGAGGAACAACTCAAAGATAAAACCTATCGGGCAAAGTTGGTACGTAGAGTCTACATCGAAAAAGGGAATGGAAAGAAACGACCCCTGGGCATTCCTACAGTTTCGGATAAAATCGTACAAAAAGCGAGTGCGGAAATCCTAGAAACTATTTATGAAACGGAATTTCTAGCAAGTAGCTATGGGTACCGACCAAACACAGGAGCCCAAAAATCCGTCAAAGATCTCAGCCATACGTTAAGCTATGGGAAATACAGCTACATCGTAGAAGCAGATATATCCGGATTCTTTGAAAATATTGACCACGAATGGATGCTACAGATGCTCAGTCAAAGAATAGCTGATCAACCCTTTCTGAGACTCATTAGGAAATGGTTAAAGGCAGGAATCCTAGACACCGATGGGAAAATAAAACATCCAATTACCGGATGCCCACAAGGTGGAGTCATCAGTCCAGTCTTGGCGAATATCTACCTGCACTATGCACTAGATCTTTGGTTCGAGAAAGTCGTAAAGAAGAGCTGTGAAGGAGAGGCATATATCTGTAGGTATGCAGACGACTTTGTCTGTGCTTTTCAATATCGAGGGGATGCCCAACGTTTTTTCCGAGCACTGGGAGAAAGATTGAAGAAATTCAAACTGGAACTTTCGGCAGAGAAAACACACATCATCAGTTTCTCACGGTTTCGACAAAAAGAGAATACAACGTTTGAATTCCTAGGATTTGAATTTCGGTGGGGAAAGTCACGGAAAGGGAAAGATAGCCTGAAGCGACGAACATCCCGAAATAAGCTAAGGAAATCAATCGTGGTATTCAAAGAATGGTGCAAAGAAAACCGGAATAATCGGATACGAAACCTGATCCCAAAACTAAACAGAAAACTTCGTGGCTACTATAATTATTATGGACTCATTGGAAATTACAAGAGTCTGAGCCAGTTTCATATGGCAATGATGAAGATTCTGTATAAATGGCTAAATCGAAGGAGTCAGAGACGGAGCTTCAATTGGGTAGAATTCTCACCCTTATTAAAAAGGAACGGGGTTATAACCCCTCGAATAGTAGAGTCAAAGCATATCCAACTACAGTTTGATTTCTAATGCTGACGTACAAAAGCGAATGTTCTTGAAGAGCCCGGTGCGGTAATTCCGCACGCCGGGATCTGTGCGGGGGACGTCAGGTAACTGGCGTTTCTACCGTGACTAGGAAATCAGCGAACATCATTAAAACCCTCATTAATACATTGAACATCTAAGGTGTGAAGCTATTCACCTAAAGCGCAGTTTACTTGAAAATAGTCAAAAAGTGTAGATGAATGAACTAGAGGAATTTATGATTGCGAACCAAGAATAGTTAACTGTAGCATTACTGGAGGATGAAGAATGATGTTGAAGGAAGATACTACGAGATTATTAAATATATCATTTCACATTCTCAGCCAATTTGGCTATTTGTTTACTTTGTATTTATTCTCGTCTAATTACGAGCAATTACCATGGTATGATCCTGATTATTATAAGTATTTTCATTTAATGATAACATTGCCGATACCTATGCTCCTTTCACTTTTTATAGGATATATTATAAGAAGAGAATCTACACTCAAAAAATATATTCAAGCGGTATACCCTATAGCTTACCTCATAACTGTTACCTATATGACTAACAATGGAATATTTGGGATGCCTCATAGTGAAATTGGTGGTTTAATCGTATTTATCTTGTATACCCCGTCAGTGTATTTTCTACTTCTGGACATTAAAAGAATGAAACGAGTTTTGTACTAACGAAACACGATTTCAAGATAACTTAAAGTGGGGCTATTCAAAGAAGACGCTGACATCATATAACAATACATTCCTACATCGTCGCTGTCACTCCTTGGTCACCAAGAGGGATCTCGGAGAAGCGGATTCAGGGGACACATTCAATCGGCTAAGTCTGACGACCCGTTCCCTTCGGTCACTTAAGCCGCTTGAACGTCAGGAATGCGTTACGTTAGGTGAAATCCCCGTAAATCATTAAATCTATAATATTAAGTCCATACAAAGGAGCTTAAATAATGAATAGAATGACTCGTGATAAAGCCATGCAATATGCTAAGTATCGATTACCCTTTTCAACAGAAGCGAGTAAATATGTTATTGATATAGCGAATGTAGGTCAAGGTGTAGTTGCCGATATTGGTGCAGGAACTGGACTTTTGACAAAACATTTTGTTGGTAATGTAAAGAAGGTATTTGTAATAGAACCTGATTTTGAAATGCGTGAACTTGCAAAGGAACTGATTGGGGAAAGAGAGGATGTAGAATTCCAAGATGGATTAGCTGAGAATACAAATCTGCTTGCACATTCTATAGATCTAGTTGTAGCAGCCAATGCTTATCATAGATTTCAACCAGAAAGTACAATTAAAGAATTTAAAAGGATACTTAAACCTAATGGAATGTTAGCTGTTTTTTCATATTATGATGACTCAAATTTTTTCAGGAATACATTGCGAGTATGTAACGATGAACAATATGTTAAGCGATTGACTGAGTCTAGGCACACAAAACCAGTTCAATATTTCTTTGGAGACTCAACACCAAATAGATATTTGTTTAAACAAGAGCATAATGAGACATGGGAAGAATATTGGGGGGCAGTTATCTCTAGCATGGAATCACCGGATGAGAGAGAGGAATGGTTCGTAATATTTCAAGAAGCACATAAACAACGATTCAATGATTTGGCAAGAGATGGTGTAATTACAGTAATGTACGATACAGAAGTGTGGCTAGGACAACCAAAATATATATAAGATCCTATGCTTGAAATTCATTGAAGCCGGGGACATCATCTACATCGCATTCCTACTGCGGGGCATTCGCCCCTTGGTCGCCGGAGGCATTTCGAGGAAGAAGGATTCAAGCGACACATTGATTTCCCTAAGATAAGAGCTATCTAAGGGAAATCGACGTCGTGAATACAAAGCGTTGTACGACATGGGCATAGAGGTATAAAAACACAAAATAAAAAGGGGAAGGCATACTCATGAATATTGTTAGCACTCTGGAGCATTATGAATTGCTGATTGATGAGGGTAATGATCCACTACAGGATCCTCCATTATTACAAGCTCATATGAACAAATGGGATGGTCCTATGTTTTTCGATGCAGTAAAGGCTAAAAACAAAACCGTATTAGATGTTGGGGTTGGAACGGGTAGGATAGCCAAATGTTATACAAGATTCATGCAAATAAATTAAAAGGAAGTGTAGTTTATGGAGACAAACATAAATGAAATAAGAGGTGGTAATGTAAGACTTGGTGTATCGGGATTAGGAGGCTGGTTAATTTTAATTCAAATGGGTCTTTACTTGACCATTATCGGATTAATCATTCAAATAATTGGATATAATCTATACTCATTTACAGATGAAACTTGGCAGTTACTGACCTCAGAAGGCTCGTCACTGTACGACCCATTATGGAAGCCGACAATTATATTTGAAGCAATTTATAACATTTCATTTTTCATTTTTAGTATTTATATTCTAGTTCAGTTTTATAGAAAAAAATCAATTGTTCCACGACTAATGATCATGTTTTATTCGCTAAGTTTATTTATTGGTATTGTTGACTACATATTATTGCAGCAAATTGCTATTGCTAAGGAACTAGAAAATGGAAGCTCGATAAGGGATATAATTAAATCAGCTATAACGTGTATCATATGGGTAGCATATTTTCTTAAATCAGAACGGGTAATGAATACATTTATAAGATAACTCAAATGAGGGCATCAACTCGTTTGGGACGCAGTTTTAAAAAGCTACCGCGTCGCGGCCGTCCTTTGGGCTTAAGTCGGTGAGGGTTCGCAGATGCCCAAACGTTATAAGAAAAGTCCGAATCTTTGAAACAAGGAAGGCATTTTCTTAGGGGGATTATATGAAGATAATAGGTATAGTTGCTGCTTGGGAGCCTGAGTTACAATATTTATTTGAACAGTATCCTCCGATATCCCATGCACAAATAGGTGCGTGGACATTTTATCAATATCAAAACTCGGATTTGTCTATTATTTCAGTAGTATCAGGAGTTGGTAAAGTAAAAACTGCAAGTTGTGTTCAATTGTTGATAACACAGTATAAACCCAGTGAGATTTACATGACTGGAATTTGTGGTGGATTATCAGAAGAAATTAGTGGAGGCGACATCATAGTAGCAGAGCAAAGTCTTCAGCATGATGTAACGGATGCTAATTCCTCGATTGATCCTAGAGATGAATACCTTGGCAGAAGTAGTATAGTAGATTCGTCTGATAGACTTGTTCAAATGTTCAAATCATACCTGGGTGACGCATATCCCAATGTTCATTTCGGAAAATTTGTCTCTGGGGATCAGCGCATTAGAGAAGATTCTATTAGTAATAAATTGAGGGAAGACTTCAATGCAATAGCGGTCGATCAAGAGATAGCAGCGTTTGCTCATGTAAGCTATTTAAATAGTATTGATTTCTTAGGATTGAAATCTGTATCTGACAAAGCAAATAATAATACAGCAAA
>NZ_JBXCIZ010000026.1:0-11891 GCF_056786405.1 Paenibacillus sp. Y859
TATAAAACCTAGAAACGGAAAGCTATATATATTTAATAGAGATTGACTGTTAATTCAAAGGAGCGCCATACTCCATATAACATTGCATTACCACAGCGGTCGCTACTCTCCATTGGTCACCAAGAGGAAGTATCGTAGAAGTTGATTCAGGTGACACATCCAAGCTGCTATGTCTATCGACCCGTTTCCTTCGGTCACTTAAGCCGCTTGAACGTCAGGAATGCCAAACGTTATCGGAAATCAATGCAAAAAAACCTTATTCAACTAGCTGGTAGATTAGTTTAAGAAAAGTGAGAGTAAATACCCGACTTTATTGGGCAGGAAATGTCGGGCAAAAAAATTCCCTTTTTGTTAGTCTAGAAGTCGGAAGGAGTTACAAACTGTGGATTGGCAAAAGAGAATGAATAACGCGTTGGATTATATTGAAGATCACCTTGATGGCGAGATAGATTATAAAAAGATAGCACAAGCAGCTCTTTTTTCTGAATATCACTTTTCAAGGATGTTTTCAGCTATCACTGGAATTTCAATCTCAGAATACGTACGACGCAGGCGATTAACACTTGCTGCATTTGAACTGCAAAAGAGTGATATTCGTATTCTTGATCTAGCTTTAAAATATGGATATGATTCCGCCGATTCATTTTCACGTACTTTTCAAAAGACGCTTGGATTAAAACCGTCAGAAGCTCGTAATAAAGGAAAGCAACTAATAGCCTATCCAAGAATTACCTTCCAAATTTCTATTAAAGGGGACATTGAAGTGGAGTACAGAATCGAGAATATTGATTTCGAGTTAAGAATTGTAGGGAAAGGTAACCTAGTGAAGACAAGTAGAGCATATAAAACAATACCAACACTTTGGAACACTGCCAAAAAAGATGGATTTATTCAAAATCTAATTGATATGTCTTGGGAGAATCCAAAATGTACGCTTGAAAGTTTATTGGGTGTTTGTGGTAAAGAAGCTGCAATAACAGATGAAAAATTTACTTACTTTATGGGTGTGCGTTATGACGGAGAAGTTCCAAATGATATGGAGTGCATAACCATTACTCACAACACTTGGGCTGTCATTCCAAATATAGTCGAAGCCTGGAAATGCCTGTATTCAGAGTGGCTTCCTACATCTGGATACGAGCTTGCTGATTTCCCTTGTATCGAATGTTATTACCCACCAAAACATAAACCTAAACACGAACTTTGGGTTCCAGTTGTGTCTAAATAATCAAGTTTGTGAACGAATATTCTTAAGCGAGCGGAGACGATAGTTGAATCGGAGAAGGCCCCAAAATCACATAACACTTTGGATTGATTGCGCAGTTGCCCGAAAAAAGGACCTTCAATAGCACTGGATGAAGGCCTTCAAAATCGTGATCATATGAGCAGAAAGGTTACTCGGCAATTGCGCAAATCCATGTTGAACGATGCCGCAAATATTCGCTAGCCTATGGGTTTTGTTATTTACTACCTTCTCTTAATGTAGCACAATATAAGAGAATTCACTTTCGAATTTCTAGGGTCAGCGTGTTCATTTACGGATATATAATTACCTCCCCCCTCCCCAGATCAGGCATCGTAGTGAAAAGGTTGCTATTAATCGCGCTTACCCACCGCCCGGAGTCAACGTTAATATCTGACACCAAGTTCCTCCACAGGATGGACAAAGCGAAATGTCCACACCGGTTAATTAGAAGATAAGTTCCTTCGCCGTCAACTTTACTTTGGGTTTAATCGGCGTACGAGTCAGGTATAAACACTTTAGTAGTTTGGTTTTTCGATTAGCGTTGCTGAGAAAACCATAATGCCTAATCTTCTGAAACCCACAAGGTAGCACATGCATCATGAATCTTCGCATAAATTCCATCGCCATCAATCTGTTGTTGTAAATCGCCGTCTTGTGCGTATATCGACTTAAATATCTGACGACGTGGAAAGAACTCTTGAAAGGCTTTTTGCAATAGACGACCCAATCGGGTTCATAGAGCGCATGAAAGTGCATCCAGAAGCTGAAAGTCCACCACCCGGCACAATGCAGTGAACATGGGGATGAAAAGACAAATTTTGTCCCCATGTATGCAACACCATAGTTACTCCGATTTGCGCACCTAGAAACTTAGGATCTAGTGCTAGCTTGGAAAGTGTTTGGGAAGCAGCTTTAAAAAGAATACTGTTCATCAGCTTGGGATTGGCTAGAAATAAAGGATTTAACGTGTGAGGAACCGTGAAAACGGTGTGAAAATAAGGAACAGGTAGAAGTTCAGAAGTTCGATCCAGAACCCATTGCTCTTTTTTTTAATTTCCACATTTGGGACAATTGCGATTGCGACAGGAATTGTAGGACACCTTCAAATCTTCGCAAGAATTGCATTGGTCGACATGTCCGCCTAAAGCTGAAGTACGACATGTTTGGATGGCTTGAGTTGCCTTGATGCCTTCCATATGAAGTGGATGGGATGCAAGAAAGGGCTCAGCGAAGCGCGAGAAGATTTGTTGTAACTCAATCAAGATGATCACCTCCAAAAGGTAGATCTAGAGGACTTTTCAACCCGAGGACTTGAGCATGGGTCAGATGTAGATACAAGGAAGTCGTTTGAATATCGGCGTGACCAAGAAGTTCCTTGATTTGCAGATGAGCGACTTCGCTCACACGAAGTCCTGCGGAGTAAACCGTTGTAAGAATAGCCTTGTGCTTGAGATTGCGAGTTGCATCGAGGATTTGGCATACTTCCTGAAAGCTCAGTATCGTGGGGAGAAAGGACTTCTTCTTCACTTTCGGAACATGTAGCATGTTCCAATCGCGAAAAAGGACGGACTGGTAATAAAACTTAATGGCCCGATAAGCAGAATTGACGTAGGCAGAACTCAGTTTCCTTATTGCGATCGCATGATAAAGAAAAGCTCGAACCTCATCGTATCCAACGGATGCAGGGGCCTTGCCACAAAACGAATAGAAGCGTTTCATGTGCGCTAAGTAAGTCTTTTGAGTACTTTTGGCGAACCCTCGTAACTCCATTGAAAATGTCATAGATTGAATCAAATCTTGCATAAATAAACAACCTCCTTTTCCACTAGATGATAAAGGAAGGTTTAGGAATTGGTAGTGAAAGATTGTAGGATTTGAGAAGCTACCGCGTAGCGGTTTAGTTCAACAATGTCTTTCTGCTTCCTCGCTAACGCTCCTTGGTCGCCAAGAGGGATTTCATAGAAGTGGAGTCAGGCGACACATCCAAACAGCTAAGTGGCAGAGCCACCCGGACCTACGGTCCTTAAGCCGCTTGGACGTCAGAAATACGAAATGTTAGCAGAAAAACTCGTATAGCGGGAAAGAAATTAATGTCTTATGTTGTTAATTGAAATGGGGGATTTATTTTAAATGGGATTCTTAAATAGGTTTTTTAAAAAAGTTGAAGATATAAATAATAGAAAATCTGATGTTTCTGAACTAGAATCAGAGTTGTATATTGAGTCACCAGAAGAAATTGCAATGAATTTCTGGGTGCAAACTGCACAGAATATTATTGTTAATGTAGTAAAGGTGACTAATAATTCAGTAGATCGCGCCTTTGTCTTAATTGATATGGGCGAATACCCTTCTTTCGATATTTTTTATCAAATAGACGGTAATTTAGTTATGTGGAGTCAACTAGAAGATACAACTATGAAAGAAATGATTATAAATAAATTATTACCACAAGCATCTACAGTAGCTTCTGCAGTGAATGGTAACTTTGCGCAAGCTGAACACCCTAAGATTGCATTTGCTGAGCTACAATTTGAATGGAAAACTAAAGCTTGGTTCTCACATGTAATTTGGGAAGAGGATGAAATAGTAAATCAAGCGAAGGAAGAAATTTTAAGTGAATGGTTCAATCTTCTGAATGATGAAATAAAAGTTACACCTTTAGAAAGTGATTCTAAGCTCTCATGGTATCCTTAATCTCAATGATTTTTTTTGTAAGTGTTTTAAAAGTTGTATTTTCATCAAAGTGCGTTAATTGTACGAAATAATATGAAAGTTATGATGTACGGTAGTTTTACATAATGGGAATGAGATTTCTGCAAGTATGTCATAGAAGTCGAGTACTTCTGCTAACGCCATATTCACGCAACTGGTCGACATTGTCGCCCCTCGGTCCGGCCGGAGTTAGAAGTGGAATCGATGAGGCATTTCAGCAGCAGGAAGTGGCATCAGCCTGACACACCCGCACCACCTAACAGCATCGCGGCCGGTCCTTCGGACCTTAAGGTGGTGTCGCGTCATGAACACAATAACGTTAGCTGAAATTGATGAACACTATTTTAAAAAAATCCAAGGAGTTGTCCATATGGATGTAGAAATTAAAAACACATTAATAGAAAGCTATAATGCTAATGCAGAATTAAGAGATAAGTTTGAGATTCAAAGTTGGAAACTCAATGAATTAAACCGATTTATTTCCTATTTTAGTAACATACTAGATTTAAAACTCCTTGATATTGGTGCAGGTTCCGGTCAACATAGTCAGTATTTAAAGTCAAATGGTTTCGATGTGCTTAGTGTTGATATGAGTCCAGAAATGATCAAATCATGTCTCCACAGAGGGTTAAAGGCCCAAGTGATGGATTTTTACTCGTTGAAGTTAGAAGAGGCCTCGTTTGATGCAATATGGTCAATGAACGCATTACTTCATGTTCCTAAGAGAAGGTTAGATATTGTTTTAAATAATATTAAGACTGTATTGAAGCCAGGTGGATTTTTCTATTTAGGTCTATATGGGGGTTATGATAGCGAAGGTATTTGGGAAGAAGATTCATATAAACCAAACCGGTTTTTCTCATTTTATAAAAATGAAGATATAGAAGTGAAAGTTAAAGAATATTTTGATGTAATGAATTTTGAAGTGGTTCCAATGGTTGGTATGAACACAGACTTTCAATCATTCGTTTTGAGAAAGAGATAAATTCTGATAGTTAATTCAAAGAAGTCATCAACATCAGCTAACATTACATTACCACAGCAGTCGCTACGCTCCCTTGGTCACCATGTGGAAGTGTTCGTAGAAGATAATTCAGGTGACACATCCAACCAGCTAAGTGGCAGAGCCGCCCGGACCTACGGTCCTTAAGCAGTTTGGACGTCAGGAATGCACAACCGTTAAACTTGCCTGGATCGAGATTGTCTAGCATCTACTAATACTTTGCGTTGGTCAGACAACAGAGAGGAATTATGGATATGGAGCAAGCAACATTCGCTGGCGGATGCTTTTGGTGTATGGTCACACCTTTTGAGGAACAGCCCGGTATTCACGGCATCGTATCGGGTTATATCGGGGGCACAACGGTGAACCCAACCTATGAAGCATTGGGATGTGTAGGTTGAGTCTGTGCAGAGGAAATATGAGAGATTGATGTGAAACGGTAAGAAGTAGTTGAATAGTTGCGGAAGTACTGGAGGACAGACTGCTCGAATGAGGAAACTGTCTTTTTTTGTCGCAGTTTGTTGGTTGATGTTCTATGTTTTGTTTGGAAACACTAACGATCTACATAAAAAAAATGTTTGCTCGTGCCATAGTTTGTCGTTTATAATAGAGGGAAATATATCCAATAAATTACTACAGGAGGATCAGATGGAATATAAAAGGTGGAGTCTCTTCATATCTATAACACTCATTATGTCATTGTGCATGGCACCCATTGTGAGTGCGGAGTCCAATCAATCCAAATATGCCTGGGCTAAAGAATCAGTTAATTTTTTATTGTCCCATGGGGCCATTGAGAACTTTGAGGATGAAGCACAAACGTTAGGAAGAACGGTAACCAAAGCAGATCTTACGCTAATGATTCATCGTTTATTTACGGAATTTCGAGTTGAAGGTGATCAAGAAATAACGATTCCCGGAGTGGCACAGGGACATCCAGCTTTTCAGACCTTTAAGGACGTATATGGGAGTATACCAAGTAACCGAAATGGACTAATTGCAGCAGCCGATAAGATTAACTATAAAGATCGGACATTTACATATAACCCAGATAAAGTATTGACGCGTTGGGACACGCTGATTACATTGAATGTATTGTTTGAGGATATCGGAAATTCTGTTGAAGAGTTAACAGGCAATGAAGCAGCATTGAAACTAAAAGCATTTAAAGATATTCCTAAGAGATATTTCACTACTGACATGGGTTATGAAAAATGGAAATATGCATATCAACCATTAGCGCCCGAGATTGGATTATATACAGACAAGAAGAATATCATTCTAGCTTCAGATCTCGATTATGTTAAATCCAACGCGCTTCTCGGTTTTTCAAAAGCCGGAATCATGAAAGCCGATACGCAAGGCTATTTCCATCCTAATCAAAAGATAACTCTAGCGGAAACTGCAGTTATTTTGCACCGAATCTATACCTATTATGATGGTAAAGGATATATCAGGAAGCCGACAAAGGATGATCTCATTCCGAATGGTATGCGGTATTACATTTATAAGGATGCTATAGGTGGACAAGGAAGCTCTACCTCTGATTTTGCTTTAGTTAATATTGATGATCTATCGGACTTTTATTTAACTATTGTGGCATCGGAAAAAATAGATTTGCAGATTATTGTTAATGGACACTCGACAATTTACACATACGAACAACTAAACAATCCTAAAGAGCCTGTTCGGATATCGTTTGATGGTGCGTACTACGTAGAAGTTATTCCTATTAACCAGAGTACGGGTGAAAAAGTTGAACCTGACAATAATAACATTTATACTACTTACTATTTGTCCGATACAAAGCAGGATTTCACCGAGTTTTTTGGATATGAGTATTAATCCTTAACGAAGTCAATAAAAAGGGAGTGCAGCACTGTTGTAAACAGCAAGTACTCCCTTTTGTGATGATTTGTTAAAATATAACTGGCTTAAAACGAAGATACGATCAACATGGAAATGACCGGATTTATTCAAGAAAAAATTAGGTTAGGTAATTGTTCTAGACTTGAGTAAGAACCGGAAGACAGATTTTCGTATGAATGGTCTGTTTTTTTTGTCTGAATTAGTAAATAGTAATGGTATATTATGGGGTGTAATATTGGTACCATAGATATCACATAATAGGTGATGTTAAACAAAGGATGTCGCAGATTTTACGATATATGACAGAAATAATTGATAAGGATTGATTACAATGTATTCTCAAATTATTGATGCTGAAATATCATATTCAAGGTTATTTTACAAAGTAGTGAGGAACGAAATCTAATTAGATTTTGGGATGATGAGATTCAAGATATGTATACTCATAATTTCATTTTAATTAAGAACCATTGCGAGAATGTAGTTGAAATAATTTCAAATGAAATAGCCCGAAGTATTGAACAGAATAGAAGTTTCTTAAGGATTGAATTGAATCATGAAATCGAGAATATAGACGAAGTAAGGCACAGTTTACTTCCTTATAAACCCGATATTACTATAAATGATTATATGTTTATAAAAACTGATGGGTTTAAAAATATTAAAGTAAATAACGATTGCATAATTAAGAAGGCAATAAGTGATCGAGAAATATTAGATGGAATCGATGTTGATGTTCAAGCAAATGCAGAGACAATGGGACTGAACTTTGCAGAAAGAAGAATAAACCGAAAGTCAATTGTTTATCGAATGTCTAATCTGCCACTAGATTTTTATGTTTGTTATCATAAAAATTCACCAATTGGAAATTGTGAACTAATACTTTCTCAAAATACTGCCAAAATTGAAGACTTTGATATTTTATTAAAATATCAAAGGAAAGGGTTTGGCAGTTCAGTGTTAAAGCATTTACTGGAAGTTGCGAAGGAAAACAATGTTGATCATGCCTTTCTAATTACAGACAGTTCAGACACCGCTAAAGATATGTATAAGAAATGTGGATTTGAAAAGATAGGGATTAAAACTGAATTGTTTTTTAAATTGAAGTAAAAATAATAGAGTTTAGTAATTCGAGGAAGGCGCTGACATCATCTAACAGAACATTCCTGCGTCGTCGCTGCCACTCCTTGGTCGCCAAGAGGGTTTTCCGAGAAGCTTATTCAGGCGATACATTCAACCAGCTAAGTCTGACGACCCGTTCCCTTAGGTCACTTAAGCTGCTTGAACGTCAGGAATTCCAAATATTATCGGAAATCAGCGTAAAAAATTAAATCATCTAAAAACTTACAGAACCAAGTAAGGATAATTCTATGGATAAGGAAAATAAATCTCTCTTTAATCGTGAATCTTAAAGAAAAGAATTAAATGGCTTCAAGAACTTCGGTTTTCTAGACCATAACGGCACCAAGCAGGTAATTATGGATGGTGTATAATTATATAATTTGGTTCGTTATTGTTTCAACGTGCGAATTTATGATTTCCTATATTAGTTCGATAATATTTTAGAAGACTTACAAAAGGGAGAACTACAATGAAGAAAATACTAAGTAGAACAGGTTCATCTATAGCATGTGTCATCCTGTTTATCGTGATAATTACTACTATTGTTTGTTGGAATGAACTTGGAACTTTGTTTAAGGCAGGGAATTATGATAATGAGGATAATATGGTGGAAACCATAATGGCCAAATCAGCGACTCCTGGATTGGCTATGGTATTATCAGAGCAGGGCGAGACAAAATATAAGTTTTACGGATATGCAGATGTTAATAATAAGATGGTAACTGAAGAATCATTGTTTGAATTGGGTTCGACTACAAAGGCGTTTACGGCTTTGGCCATAATTTTGTTAGCAGATGAGGGATATTTATCTTACTCAGATTATATTTCAGATTATATTCCTTGGTTTGAGCCAACCTTTAAGGGTGAGAAGGCTAATATTGGTATTAATCAGTTGTTAGCTCATACAAGTGGAATTCCACCGTGGAGTATTCGGTTAATTCCTGAAGGTACTACGGAGGATATGCTTGAAAAAACGATACATAATGTGTCAGACATTCCATTAGATACGTATCCTGGGACATCATACAATTATGCTACCGTTAATTATGATGTTTTAGCGATGATTATTGAAAAAGTTACAGGCAAACGTTATCAGGATTATGTAACTGAAAATATACTGGTTCCATTAAAAATGTCAGACAGTTATTTTTCAACAGGTCAGGAGAAGGAATCTGATAAACTTACCAAAGGATATCGTGTGTTTTTTGGAAGAAGCTTAGAATATGATGCCCCTAGATATTATGGTAATATCGCAGCAGGATATTTGGTAACAAATTTAAAGGATGTAGAACGTTGGATTAATGCCCAAATGGGGATAGGCGATATACCAGATAATCTATTGAATGCTATACAACAATCCCATCAAGTCGACATCAAAACGGCTGGATATGAAGATGAAAATCAATACTATTCATTCGGATGGAGTATTGATACGAAAAATGGAGTTGTTAGTCATAGTGGAGCTAATCCTAATTATTCCTCACAGGCTATTATTAATTTAGAAAAGCAGCAGGCCGTTTTTGTTCTGGCTAATATGAATTCAACTGCACCATCGCTAATTGCTAATAATATATATGAAAGTATGAATGGCAATCCTATGAAAAAGTTTAGTTATGATGACGTTTCTGTATTAATTGATTTGATATTTTCATTCTTAGTAATAGTAGCAGTTGTTAACATATGTCTTAAGGTAATTAAACTAGTTAGAGGAATAAATCTAAACATTAAAGATGAAAAGACAAGAGTCAGGAAGTTAATTGGAAGTAGTGGCAGACTTATCTTAAGCATTATGCTCATGGCATTGGTATTCATATGGCCTTATTTAATCAACAATAATTATTATATGATTTGGGTTTGGATGTCGTATTCAATATTTATTTTGATGGGTCTTGCTGCTATCAATTGCATTTTATCGATTATAATTAATATTAAAAAAATAGGAATAATTAGAAGCAGTTTATAAAAACAATTAGAGGCGTGAAGTGAAAAAATCACATACAATTGTTTGTCTAAGTTAGGTACTAGGATGAATGCGATAAGAAGGCACTGACATCCGATAACCTTATTGGTATATTGAGTTATATTCTAGTGTTAAAATAATTGATGCCGAAATTGATTTTCAAGAATTTGAAGCAGATGGAGATTATGACGGCATTTCTATATTAGATGAGAGTCTCAAGTACAGTCCTGGAATGAATGTTCTTGAAGCGGGATATATATATTTTGGAAGTTGCTCACACGGAAGTGGAGATCCAGTATTTCTCAATTTAAAGATTGAAGACGAACAGGATCCACCTGCACCACCTACCGCATCGCGGCCGGTCACTACGTGACCTTAAGGTGGTGAGGCGTCGTGAACACGGAAACGTTATACGAAAGAACCGAAGATAGGATAAGATCATCTAATAATATACAAATACAAAACTGTAGATCTTTTCGAAAGAAGGTAAATATCTTTAATGAAAAATGGCAGAATAGTTAGCTTAATATGTTTAGTTATTTTCACTTTTTTTACTTCTGGTTGTACTAGAGCCGATGAAAATATCGGAACGAACAATTTAAGTGCAAGTTCAGGATTTGCAAGAGATTTCGAAGTAAAGACATCAGATAATCCAATTGATAAGGCATTTAATAAGGATTTTGAAACGGCCTCCTCTACTCCTGAGCTTAACTATTTAGCTAATGCATATCTAGATGCGTGGAAAACAGAATGGGATAATATTCTTATAGAATTAATGAAACAATATCAATTTCAAGAAGACAAGAATTCAATAAAAAAATATAAAAGAAGTTATGAAGAATTTATTGAACAAGCGTCAGAACTTGAGTGGATAGATTGGTCGGATACTACAGTAGAGCCAGGTAAGGATCGTACATTTGGAACAGGGGCTATTAGCGCTTCATTAATGGAGGAAGCAGTATTATTTAAAAAACAGGTACTTTATTTGATTGACAAGTATTTTTCTGAAATTAGTGATTATGGTGAGTACACTTATCTATATAAAGGCAAAGGTGCAGAGTTTGATAAAGCTAAATGAAATTTGAAATGAAAAGACCTATCTTGAAAGTTACTCAATGAAGTCGGTTCCATCTGATAACAGCGTATTCACGCTGCGGCCCCTGACGGGTTCTTGGTCTGCCCGAGGATTTTCGAAGAAGGTGGAGTCAAGCAGATAACCCTGCACTGGCTAAGTCCGTCGGACCCAGGGCTAGGCCCCTTAAGCCAGTGAGGGTTCGTGAATACAACGACGTTAGTCGAAAGATTCGTAAAATTCATTATGAAGGAGGAAATAC
The DNA here is from genome assembly GCF_056786405.1 of Paenibacillus sp. Y859. NCBI lineage: Bacteria > Bacillati > Bacillota > Bacilli > Caryophanales > Paenibacillaceae > Paenibacillus > Paenibacillus sp. Y859. The sequence continues at coordinate 11,247 of NZ_JBXCIZ010000026.1, forward strand.
AAATCATGAGAAAGCTTAAATGGATGTCTATATATTCAATAATATCTATTGGTGTCATTCAATTGATCTCATTCGGGATTAGTTATTATTATAATTATTCTTTTATAGATACTTTATTTATGGTCGGAATATTCGTATTACTGAGTGGGATTTATTTTTCAATGCAGGGCGGATCCCTTTTTAGAAATAAATTCGTACCAGGCTATACCGATTTGGGTACACATATTGTTAGTGTTCTTGAAGCAGAGCGAGAAATTCAAGAAATAAGAACTCAAGGAACAATAGAATATGTAATTGAAAACAGAATGATGAGATTTAGAACCAAACCAGTATCAATGATTATCTCAGGGGTTATTACTATGTTTATCATTTATCTGATTTCATGATTAAAGTACATTAACGAATGTGACGGTATTTCAGGAAGGCGAATCCATCGTCTAACAACCCGTTCCCCCTCGGTCACTTAAGCTGCGTGAACGTTGGTAATGCGCGAACGTTAGTACGCCAAGAAGTTTGGCTCATCTTTCAAGGTGAAAGTCCTTGTGGGGCAAGGTCTAACCAACTACCCCTATCGAGTGTTGCGCTGACACAGGTAACTGCTAAGTGAAGTGTACACAGAGAACCATGTAGGCCATAAGGAGATGT
>NZ_JBXCIZ010000027.1:0-9609 GCF_056786405.1 Paenibacillus sp. Y859
AACATAAAGGTTACTCCACTCCTTACAGAAGAAGAGAAAGAAAAAATAATTAATTACTTAGAAAATCTACCTGACGATAATAAGCTGTGTCACGGTGATTTTCATCCAGATAATGTGCTACTTGACGGTGATAATTGGATTGTTGATTGGATGACGGGAATGTCAGGTAATCCCGCTGGTGATGTTGCTAGGTCAGTTATTCTATTCAGTCTTGGTACGATGCCTGATGGTAATCCCAATATAATTAAAACCATTGTTAATATTCTAAGGAATAGGATGAAGACAGAATATATAAAGGAATACCTGAGTATTACGGGAAAAGATTACTCCGAAATTGATAAATGGGTTTTACCTGTGGCTGCAGCAAGATTAGTAGAGTGGATACCTAAAGATGAACAAGACAAATTAGTACTATTAATAAAGGATCGATTGATGGCGATTTCATAGAAGGGCAATACTGCGTATAACAATGTCTTTCAGCATCGTCGCTGACGCTCCTTGGGTCGCCAGAGGAATTTTCTGAGAAGTGGAATCAGGCGACACATCCAACCGGCTAAGTGGCAAAGCCACCCGGACCTTTGGTCCTTAAGCCGTTTGGACGTCAGGAATGCCAAACGTTATGCGCAATTACTGCACTATTGTCGAAAGAGATTTCATCGATGAATGAGGTATAACTAGAGCAATTGATTTTTTAATGACTTTTCTAATCTATTGTGGAGCTGATGAAATGAGACGGTTAAGATATCAGGTGGCAAGTAGTCTGGATGGTTATATAGCAGGACCCCAAGATGAGTTTGATTGGATTCCACCAGAACCTTCATTTGATTTTGATGCGCTTTATGCGCAGTTCGACATAATCCTAATGGGCCGTCGAACTTACGAAATTTTACATGATGTAGGTGAAAACTTTCCAGGGAAACAAGTGATCGTGGCATCGCAATCACTTCGTCAAGAAGATCATCCTAACGTTGAGATTGTGAGCGAAGGGTTAGAAATTCGAGTACGCGAGCTTCTTTCACAACATGGACGAGATATCTGGCTCTTTGGAGGAGGAAATCTATTCTACCAACTTATTACTTGGAACCTAGTAGATACGTTTGAACCAGCTTTTATTCCGATTCTTTTGGGAGGTGGGATTCCATTGCTTGCTTCTCACGGGGTACGTCGAAACTTGGCATTTATTAGGCAGCAAGCCTATCCCAGCGGAATGGTACTCATGGAGTATGAGGTGAAAAAGACTGAGAATGGGAATAGTTGAGGCGACACAGATTTATTTGTGCGAAAGAGAGCAAAATATCCGATGCTTGGATGTAATTTGGTAGAATTTTTTAGGTTAATCGAAGAGGGCAGTAACAGCGCATAACAACAAATTCACGCTACGGGCATTCGCCCTTGGTTGGAAGAAGATATGAAGCGAAGAAGTATTTCTCCAACACATTCCTTTTCCTAAGATAAGAGCTATCTAAGGAAAAGGAACATCGTGAATCCAAGGAACGTTAGATGAAATAACCGCTAGATAGATTAATAAAGGCTTATAACTTCCTAAGGAGAGGTCACTGAAGAAAATGAGGAATAAATCAAAAACAACTCGGGCAGTATGGATTTTTGCAGTATTTATTGTAGTAACTCTAGTTAGTTTGTTAATACATAGATTTGAGTCCAATTTAGGCTCGTATACTATATCCTATGGAAATACTATACATGTAGAAATCAATATAGATGGACTTCATAGAGAAAATAATGTAAACCTTTTGATAATCAACGGTAGTGCAATAAGTAAATATCCATTTGATAAAGGCAACAAAGAATACACGTATTCAAAAAACTTGGATATAGGATCAATAGATTTAAAACAATATGAGATATTAGTAGAATGGACTTCAAACAATAAAAGACATATTGAATATCTAAGAACAAAAACAGAATAAAATGTATATTAAAGGTAATTCAAGGAAGGCGGTTACAACATCTAACATTGAATTACCACAGCGGTCGCTACGCTCCCTGGGTCACCAAGTGGAGTTTCGAAGAAGTGAATTCAGGTGACACATCCAACCGGCTAAGTGGCAGAGCCACGCGGACCTTCGGTCCTTAAGCCGTATGGACGTCGGTAATGCGCGAACGTTAGGTGAAATCCCCTAAAGGCTTAAAAAGTGGATACTAAAGGAGATTCTATGAAGCGAACGATAATGATTAGCGATATTCATGGGTGTATCGATCAATTAAATCAGTTATTGCATATTATCAAATACAATTCGAAATATGATCAGTTAGTTTTGCTTGGTGATTATGTAGATAGAGGGCCTAACAGTAAAGAAGTAGTTGATAAAGTAATCGAATTAGTAAGTAAGCATAATGCTATTGCATTACGAGGCAATCATGACCAACGTTTAGTTGACTTAATAAATAATGATAGCAAATTGATTAGATCAAAATTTATAGAACATGGGGGAATACAAACCCTTCAAAGTTATTGCAATATTAATAATGAAATCTCTGATGAAATCATGAACCGGGCGAAAGATACAATTAATACATTTTTTAGTCATCATATTGACTTTTTAAGTAAATTACCTTTATATCACGAAGACCATGATCACATTTATGTTCATGCAGGATTGAATCCCAATTTTATTGATTGGAAGAACCAGCCAGAACACGATTTTATGTATATTAAGGATGAATTCATTCGATACATTTTTAAGAATCTAAATAAAAGAGTCATTTTTGGACATACAAGAACAATAGATATCCACGGTACATCGAATATTTGGTTTAGTGAAGACAAGATAGGTATTGATGGCGGATGCGCATATGGAATGCAGTTAAATTGTTTAATTTTCCAAGATGAATCCTATATAACGGAACAAATATTGAACTGTTGAAGTGATTCAAGGAAGTGGGGGACATCACCTAACAGAACATTCCAGCTTCGTTGCTGATGCTCCTCGGTCGCCAAGAGGGTTTTCGGAGAAGTAGATTCAGGCGACACATTCAACCAGCTAAGTCTGACGACCCGGACCTACGGTCCTTAAGCTGCTTGAACGTCAGGAATGCCAAACGTTAGGCGAAACTAAGCTAAGGGGGAAGAATTATTTATGCAGCTAATACATAGAAGAGGAAGGTGAATATTCGAGGATGAAGATGAGGTCTATTTTTACATAATAGGCGAAAAAGGTGAAGATCTGGGTTATGCTACGTGGTCCAATACACAAGTAAATACTATTTCTAAACAAGAATATTTTTATCACAAGTACGGTCCGTACTATGTTGAAATTATGAATTACTTTCAGGACAATATTACGGACACATGCAGGACATTAGATGGCTCCGTCTATGTGTCTCACTATCAACAATCAGACATCCATAAGTTTGATAGTAACGGGATTCTAGAATTTATCCATCAAGATATGTTTGATACAGTTTATGGATTTGCTGTTTCTGAAGATCTTATATGGGTTACGTACCCAACAAGGAATACTATAAAGTGTTATGACCTTAAAACATATAAAGAGCTGTATTCTATAGGAGACATTGAAGGATCCTTATTTGACTTACCGGAGAGTATTTATTATTGTGATGAACTTCTTTACGTCTGTGATTTGGGAAATCAACGAATATGTACTATAGATCCAAAGAGTAAATTAATAAGTACTTATAAAGTATTTGAAGAACCTGTATGGGAATATATAAGATGTAATAACTATGAGATTGTAAGACTGCAGTCAGGAATTTTTCGGGTATAACTGTCCGCATCGCCTAACATTACATTTCTACGTCGTCGCTAACGCTCCTTGGTCACCAAGAGGCATTCCAGTGTAGTGAAATCAGGCGACACATTCAACCAGCTAAGTCTGACGACCCGGACCTACGGTCCTTAAGCTGCTTGAACGTCAGGAATGCCAAACGTTAGAGGAAATTAATGCAGGTCATTGTAAACATCTTGAATTCTTATAAAAGGGGTTGTAGTATGGAAACAGAAATAAGAGAAGATATTCTAAACTTAATAGAGAAAATTTCTCCACAAGGAAGGAATTTTGTGAACGAAGCACTTAATGATAACATGGTGACAGTATTCTATTACAATAAATCGATTGATGATCATGGTGTGTTTTGTATAGCTGAGAATAATGATTGTAATATAGCCTATTTTTCATTCTTAGATGAACCAAATAATGTGAAATACAAAGATTTAATTATGTTAAAGATGAAGCCTTTCATTGATGGAGTGAATGAAAAAGAACTATGCTTCAATGTGTATGGAAAAAATATCGAGGTTATAGAATTCCTACAAAACCTTGGGTTTAAAGTGGATATGGAGGGATATCATCTATTTTATAATAGACAAGAAGCACCAGTAATATCACAATCAGAATTAATTGAAAAACAATTTGAAGATAGCATGTTGGATCATTTAGTCGAATTATTTGACAAAGGGTATTTTCAATTAAATAAAGACAATGGATGGCAAACAGATTGGTACTATGCGAATACAAAAGTATTCCAAGCAGGTCTTCAGGAAAAAGTACGAGATGATGAATTTCGTTCGTTTTGGATAGGGAACCAATTGATAGGTGCATACATAATAGATGAGAACTATATTCGGGATATAGTAGTCTCCCCAGAATATCAGAATCGTGGATATGGAAGTACAATCTTAGCGAATTGTATTAGACACATGATAGAAAATAAAAATGTGAAAAAAGTTTGTTTGCGTATTACAAAGTCTAATTTAAGGGCTAAAAAACTATACGAAAGGAATCATTTTGAGGAATTAGCTTGTTTCGCCGAACATACCTTTATATCAAAGATTAATACTTAAAATGAAAGAGAAATATATTAATTGCGATTCAACACAGTACGGGGGGATTTCAAAGGAGGCATTAATATCCTCTAACATTGCATTACCACAGCGGTCGCTACGCTCCCTTGGTCACCAGGAGGAAGTTTCGTGGAAGATAATTCAGGTGACACATCCAACCAGCTAAGTGGCAGAGCCACCCGGACCTTCGGTCCTTAAGCCGTTTGGACGTCGGTAATGCGCGAACGTTAGTACGCCAAGAAGTTTGGCACATCTTACAAGGTGAAAGTCCTTGTGGGGCAAGGTCTAACCAACTACCCCTATCGAGTGTTGCGCTGACACAGGTAACTGCTAAGTGAAGTGTACACAGAGAACCATGTAGGCCATAAGGAGATGTACCTCCTGAAGCATATTCAGCCTCGTCAATGCAGTTTGGGAAACCAAACAAAGAACAGACGACAACGTGTTTAACGTCACGGAAGTCCAAGCAAAGGAACCGTTAATAGAAGCCCGCAATACGAATCTTCTTAGAATGAAAGGTAAGGTTCTGGAGGGTCTGTCGGGGTCAAAGCACGTGGCATGCATGGAGAGATGAGTCAGGAACTTGGGAGGTCCCTAATCGCTCCTACTCCAAGGAGTAGGTAGGCTGGACAATCGAAAAAGATGAAAGTTAATGGCGATTAGGGAGTCGGATCCATTCATAGTACTCGGAGATCGGGAGAGCCGATCACATGGGGAAGGGATGGACAAGAACATGAAGCTTGTAAAGGAAACCTATGCCGGACATGTAGGACTGGAACACCATAGGCAAACCTCACTGCAAGGAATAGCAAGGAAAGCAAGAAGAAATCAGACACACCGATTTGGAAACGTCTATGGATTTCTAATGCTGACGTACAAAAGCGAGTGTTCTTGAAGAGCCCGGTGCGGTAATTCCGCACGCCGGGATCTGTGCGGGGGACGTCAGGTAACTGGCGTTTCTACCGTGACTATGAAATCAGCGCAAATATGTAAAAACAAAAATCAAATGCGTTTAAATTATGGCTTTTCTCGAAGGAGTTGAGTTTAGTGCTCTATATATTTAGTGGTTTGCCGGGAACCGGTAAAACCACATTATCATCGGCTTTAGCAAGAGAACTAAATGCCACGTATCTTCGGGTCGATGTCGTGGAACAGGCAATGCGGGATGCTGGAAAGACCATCGAGGGACCTGAGGGTTACCTTGTGTGTTATGCAATTGCATCACAGAATCTCCAACTGGGATTAGATGTGATTGCAGATACAGTCAATCCCATCCAAATCACCCGCCAAGCTTGGCGCAACGTGGCGGATTCTCTTGGAATTCCTTATGTGGAAATTGAAGTGATTTGCTCTGACGATAGTGAACACAGGCAACGAGTCGAAACGCGAGCAGTTGATATTCCAGGCTTTGTTCTTCCGACATGGGTGCAGGTTAAAAATCGACAGTATGATGTTTGGGACCGAGATCACATAGTTATAGATACAGCCTATCAAACTGAGGAAGAAAGTTTAAATAGATTATGTAAACAGTTGGATGAGAGAAGAACTTCTTGAACTAACAGAGATAATAATTAATTTGTGTAGGTATTTCTAAGAAGGCGCTGACATCTTATAACACAATATTTCTGCTTCGGGTGACTCCGTCACCCTCTGTCCCAGAAGTAACATTCGAAGAAGTAATTGCTGGGACACATCCGCACCACCTAACCGCATCGCGACCAGTCGGTTCGCTCCTTTAAGGTGGTGGGACGTCAGGAATACGGAAACGTTATCGGAAATCAGCGGAAATCATAAAAACCTTCTATAAACCAGTATCCAATAGATGCATTTCAGCTTGGGAACCAGGCTAGTTTAGTAATAATTAATCTTTACCTGCCATGAGCTCTTACGGTTTGGTATTATATGTGGTAAAGCATTCTACCAAATATGCATAAGGGAGATAAATAATGAACTCAAATACTCATTCCACATCCGCTGAAAACATTTTTAAGATTGACTGTAAGGATATTATTTTAAGAGAATACATAATTGATGATTTAGATGAGTTTCATTCACTAACATGGCAACCTGAGATACATGAGTTTTTGCCAGGATGCAACGTATCTAAAGAACAACGGTTAGATTGGCTAATAAATTACGAAACCAAAGAAAATAAACAGTTTCTAAAGGTTGTATCGGAAGGCGGTGACATTGATGAACTCCGTCTTCGTTTGGGGATTATATTGAAAGAGTCAGGAGAGTTTATCGGTTGGTGCTGTACGGGAATAAAAGAAGAATTACCGCCTCCAAACAGAGAGATCATGTATGCAATATCAAAAGATCATAGAGGTAAGGGTTATACGACGCAAGCAGCTAAAGGGATAATCAAGTATTTATTTGAGAATACGAACGTGGAGGTGCTTAATGCTATAGCCCTTATACGAAGTTTACCCTCAAATAGAGTAATACAAAAGTGTGATTTCGATTTTATAAACATCATAGAACTTGAAAAGGAGAGCTATAATTATTATAAACTCAGCAAGAGCAATTGGGAAATCGAGATGTAGTAGTCTTTCAATTTCTGAGCTAACGCAACAGGATAGAAAAGATAATTGAAGTTGGGGTCTTACAAAGAAGACGATGACATCCGATAACAATGCATTCCTGCTTCGTCGCTTCGCTCCTAGGTCGCCTAGAGGGATTTCAGAGAAGCAGATTCAGACGACACATCCAAACAGCAAAGTGGCAGAGCCACCCGGACCTACGGTCCTTAAGCCGTTTGGACGTCGGTAATGCGGGTACGTTATAAGAAATCCCCGCAAGTACATAATTATCAGGAAGGATGAAGAGTTCATGCCATTTGATATTGATAGTAAATTCGTAATAGCAGTAGCATCGAGCGCATTGTTTGATCTAACTGAGTCCGATCGTGTATTCAAAGAAAGTGGAGAAGATATTTATCGCAAGCATCAGAGAGAACACGAACATGAAATATTAACACCAGGTGTTGCTTTCCCGCTAATTAAAAGATTATTAAGCATTAATACTCCTCAAGATCAAATAGTAGAAGTTATCTTACTATCTCGAAATGATCCAGATACTGGATTAAGGGTTTTTAAATCTATAGAACATTATGGCTTAACAATTAGTAGGGCTGCATTTGTCACAGGTAACAATCCATTTAAGTATATGGCTGCATTCAATGCGAGTCTTTTTTTATCGGGAAACCCAAAAGATGTTAAGGAAGCTGTAGAGAAAGGCTACCCTGCAGGATGTATTTATCCTTCTGATTACATTGATAACGATGAAGACAATGAAATACGGTTAGCATTTGATTTTGATGGCATAATTGCTGATGATTCGGCTGAGTCTATTTTTCAAGGTGGAGCTTTAGAAAAATTTCATTCTCATGAGAAGGAATTAGCGAGTCAACCTTTGCCAGCGGGACCATTATTAAGATTTTTCACAGAGATATCAAAGTTACAACAAAGAGAGATTCAAAAGAATCTAAATGATCCTTATTATAAACCAAGAATTAGATTGGCAATTGCTACTGCTAGAAATGCCCCTGCCCACGAAAGAATGATTACTACACTTAGAAAATTAGAAATTAGAGTCGATGAGGCTTTTTTTCTTGGAGGAATCGAAAAGATAAGAGTGCTAAGTGTCTTTATGCCACACATTTTCTTTGATGATCAAGTAGGCCATATTGAGGGAGTTGCCAGGACATTCCCTTCGGTTCATGTACCTTTTGGTGTCGTTAATAACAAGATTAATAAATAGTGCATTCTCGGTTTAGCTACGCAGGCGGGGACATCTGATAACACAGCATTCCTACAGCGGGCATTCGCCCTTGATCGCCTAGAGGGGTTTCAGAGAAGTGAATTCAGGCGACACATTCAACCAGCTAAGTCTGACGACCCGTTCCCTTTGGTCACTTAAGCTGCTTGAACGTCAGGAATGCCAAACGTTATCCGAAACTTCTGAAATTGTATTTAAGTAAACTCACAGAAGAAATTCAATTAAGACCAACGAACAAAAAACTTAGAGGGAATGATTATTATAATGAATAAAAAAATAGTAATTATAATAATCATAATAACTATTCTAGTAGTAACACCAATAGTTTACGTTCAGGTGAATAAAATTATATATGCAAATAGAGTAGCTAATTATCTACTTGAAGAACAAAAATATAGTAGTGAAGAAATAGAGTCAGTTGAAGGAGTATGGGGTATTAAATTACCGTCATTTTTTTCAGTAGTCACATTTAAAGATGAACCCTATGTTGAATATATATATTTTGCACATAACGAAGTATTGCAGTTTGGTTACAGATTGACAGAAGAGGGAAAGGAAGAAGGTATTACAAAATCAGAGTTGAAACATTATGATTCATTCGAATAGATTAATGAAAAAATAAGTTAACAGATCACGATAGTATTTCTAAGAGGTCAGAGGCGTCGGATAACAACGTTTTTCAGCATCGTTACTATTGCTCCTTGGTCGCCAAGAGGGAATTTCGTAGAAGGGGAATCAGGCGACACATCCAACCGGCTAAGTGACGAAGCCACCCGGACCTACGGTCCTTAATCCGTTTGGACGTCAGAAATACACAACGTTATCGGAAAGCCCTGTGAATCATATGAATAACAAAATCAATCAAAGAAACAGTAGAGGAGGAAAGTCATGGAAGAGAATAAAATACAAGCAGTGTTTATCGATCGGGATGGAACAATTGGAGGAACCGATGAAGTACTTTATCCGGGTTCATTTGAATTGTTTAAGTATACTCATGAAGCTTTAAA
>NZ_JBXCIZ010000028.1:0-4827 GCF_056786405.1 Paenibacillus sp. Y859
GAACATCGTCTAACAGAACATTCTTGCTTCGTCGCTATCGCTCCTTGGTCGCCCAGAGGAATTGCAATGAAGAGGATTCAGGCGACACATTCAACCGGCTAAGTCTAACGACCCGGCACATCGTGCCTTAAGCCGATTGAACGTCAGGAATGCCAAACGTTATACGCAACCCCTTTGAGAATGTTAAAACATGAAACCAATTAACAATCAATAATAAATGAAGGTGAAAGGAACAATTAAATAAAGGATAATTAAGGGAATATAAAAAGCATAAATGAATGAAATGAATAAGGATGGATTTACGAAGAAGCAGTTGAAAACCGACAAAGAAGAAATAGGGAAGGGGGAACCTTTCCTTTGCGGAAACGGATTTGATAGGACCAAAAGATAGAATTAAAAAAAAACACGTAAAGTCATATCAAATACATAAAACACACAAGACATATATGGAAGAGGAATCGAAGAAGAAGGGGCAGCGTATAACAATGCATTTTTGCTTCGTCACTGACGCTCCTTGGTCGCCAAGAGGGATTATCTGAGAAGTGGAATCAGGCGACACATCCAACCGGCTAAGTGGCAGAGCCACCCGGACCTACGGTCCTTAAGCCGATTGGACGTCAGAAATACGCAACGTTAACTGAAACTCCTTGATAGAAATAAGTGAAATCAAGTTGACACTCTTAATTGAGTTTTTTATAGAGAGGGAGGTTGATAATTGAAAATGATTAACAACAGGAAATATAATTTGAGGGCATTGAAATCTGCGATTGGGATTATTGTATTAACATTTGTAGTTTCTTGCTCTACAACAACGCCAGAACCAGAGGCAGGAGGAAGTATCCCTAATTACGATTTATTATTACAATTTTCCTTCAAAGATAGAATTTACTCCATCGAAGGAAATATAACTCCTGCCGAAAAAATAAAAAAAGAGATTGGGGAAATAAAAGAAATTGTAGATGACATTAAAGAAAACGGTCAAGCTAAATTATTCAACTCAAAAATAGACCTTTTAGATAGAATAAAAATATTTACCATTCAAGATCTAGAAAAAGATACTGTAGTTGCCATCAAAATTAATGATATATATTACACGGCGTTTTTTTTGGCGAAATTAGATTAAAACGAGAAGGGATACAAGTACAAACTAAATGAGTGATGTGATAGGTTAATCGAAGAAGAAGGAGCATCAGTTAACACAGCATTCCTACTGCGGGCATTCGCCCTTGATCGCCAAGGGGGGATTTCAAAGAAGTTAATCAGGCGACACATTCAACCAGCTAAGTCTGACGACCCGTTCCCTACGGTCACTTAAGCTGCTTGAACGTCAGGAATGCCAAACGTTAACTGAAACTCCTCAAGAAATGGTAAAGGCATAACAAAATAGTGATTAAAGAGATGTTAAAGATGAGTAAGACTTAAAACTGATATGGAAAATTTCCATACGGAAACAGATTTAATAGTGAAAATCATGGAAATACGATCAACGCATAACCAATAAGGAATGTTTCCCACACGGAAACGATTATTCAAAAAAAGCAAGAAATATCCAATACTAAGAGCTTATAATTTACGGAATGTTTCCTATGCGGAAACAGGATTTAATAGAAACATTAAAGAAATAAGAACGTTAAAGAAGGAAATACGTAAAAAACAGAAGAAGTAAGACAGAAGGGTAACTCGAAGAAGAAGGAGCATCAGTTAACATTACATTACCACGGCGGTCGCTACGCTCCCTAGGTCACCAAGAGGAAGTTTCACAGAAGTTAATTCAGGTGACACATCCAACCGGCTAAGTGGCAGAGCCACCCGGACCTACGGTCCTTAAGCCGATTGGACGTCGGTAATGTGCGAACGTTAGCCGAAACTTCCTAGGTCAAGAACATATGGGTAAACCCTCAAAGCCAGAAGCATCTAAGGTCAAGATCGGATAATGGCATATGAAGGTCCGAAGTTGAGAAGTCAGGTAGCAGATTCAACCGGACACATCCTACTCCGTCGGACGTCGAGAATTCAAGAACGTTAGCCGAAAGAAGTTCTTACATGTTTAGGAGGAGTCTATATGATATTAGAAAAAGTTATAAATAGAATTGTAATACAAAGTGAATATAAGGATTTTGTTGATAAGTATATAGATAATATACTTACCGAATTTAAAGGTAAGATTCATAGCATTTATATGTGTGGCTCGATTCCAAAAGGAACTGCTAAACCTTTTAAGTCAGATGCAGACTTTACTATTGTATGTGTAAATCCCAAAGATATTGATTACGAAAGATTGTCAAATATTAAAGACAAGCTTTTGGAAGAATATCCAGTAGTAACTAAGATTGATACGATAATTTGCTCGATTGACGATGTATTAAGTAAACCGAATGAGTGGGGTTTTTGGATAAAGATAATTTGTGTTTGCATACATGGTCATGACGTTGGTGAAAAAGTGCCACCGATAATTACTTCTCCAGAGTTCATTTTAGACTTAAATACAGAGACCAAGCAGGAAGTAGATCGTATACATAGTTTACTTTCTAATGCTAGTGATAACACAATGAAAACTAGATATATTAAAGGTTATTCTAAGAGATTAATTCGTGCATTATACTCTTTGGTTTTAGTAGATACAGGTGTATGGCAAGATGACATTATTAAGATGAAGAATGCCATATTAGACTATTGCGAGATTGACTCCGCTTTAGTTGATTATCTGTATGCTTGTTACTTGGATAGTCATGTACTTGTTGAAGAGTTTCTGGGAATTTCAGATGAAGTATATAGCTATTTTGAGAATGCCTTAAATACAATGGCTGCTTCTAGAACTTCCTTTGGCTAACAACATATTGACGCTCGGGATCACTCTGAGAAGCGAGTGACCACATCCAGCCCCCTAAGCCCGTCGGGACGTCACTGCATTAGGTGTTCGGCAAGCCTCACAACTATAAGCAGCGGCTCTAAGGGGCCAGGACGTCGTCAATACAAAACGTTAGCCGAAATTTCCTAGGTCAAGAACATATGGGTAAACCCTCAAAGCCAGAAGCATCTAAGGTCAAGATCGGATAAGGGCATAAGAAGATTAAGACATATTCGGTGAGTACCTCGAAGAAGAGGAAGCATCGGTAACACCGCATTCACGCTTCGGGCTACGCCCTCGGTCTGGACCGAAGTTGAGAAGCCAGGTAGCAGATTCAGCCGGACACATCCGGCTCCGTCGGACGTCGAGAATGCAAGAACGTTAGACGACACTTCTTCTAAAGTGATTAAATCATAAAAACTATCAATAAACAGATTTAATTTGCAGACTAAGAATCAAATATCTCAATGAAATTAGAAAGGAAAGATCATTTGAAGACTGATAAGTTTGTATCAAGAATTATAACTGAGTGGGATCCGGTTGGCTTATTAGCTGATGGTGCTCCAAACAATGAATATGATATAGAGATTAAAGACATATGTGAAAAGATCAAATTAACAACTAATGAAACTGAATTATCGAAGATAATATTTGACTCCTTTAAGAAAAAAATGGGAATCAGATTAAATCCATTAAGTTGCCTAAAGTATTCTTTTAAAATCGTCGAAGAGATAAAAAAAATTGAACAAACATAAAGAACGATTGTAAGAGGATTCGAAGAAGGCAGAAGCATCGTCTAACATAGCATTCCTGTGTCGTCGCTGACGCTCCTAAGTCGCCAAGATGGATCTCAAGGAAGTGGATGCAGGCGACACATCCAACCGACTAAGTGGCAGAGCCACCCGGACCGACGGTCCTTAAGCCGCTTGAACGTCAGGAATGCCGAACGTTATAGGAAATCATCGCACTTCATAAAAAATCAAATTCATAATAATATTTCATAGAAGTGTAGCTACCTTGGTCGATTGAATAGATAAGTTTAAGGGGATGAATTAATATTAGCAGAATTAATATATGGAAGTCTTTTTATTTGATTTCGGCAGTAGTGGTTGGAATTGGCTGCTTTTGGACATTTGTATTTTTTATATTAAATATTAGTGATGGCTTTATGAGTAGGGATAATAAACCAGTTTCCTTTACAGTTGCTATGTTAGCGTTATTTGGGACTACAGGGTTTTTACTTATGGGTAAGTTTCTATATAAATCATTCAAGCATATCCCCATGACTCTCGGGATTATCATCTGTTCTTCTATTTTATATTTACCAATAATCCAGATGGTAAACGACATTAAGAAGTTCTTCAGGTAGTACTATGAAATCTCTTATGAAAAGCTAAGTTAATAAAAATGAATGGCGAGAGAATTACAACTGAAGATATTGAGAAAGTAATCGCTCTATTGTTTGATGCAAAGAAAGATATCAGAATATTAATATATTACGAGAGCTTTAAAGAATCTGAGTTTTGAGAATACTTTTTCAATTTTGTAATCAATAAAGATAAAGCACCAACAACCTATTACTACGTGAACGATTATGATCATTTTGATATGTGCGACAAATAATTAAGTCACACTTAGTTGCAACGATGACAGGGAAATAACTTGAAGATGATTGGAAGTGTAGGAATTTCAAAGAAGGCAATGACATCCTATAACAATGCATTCTTGCTTCGTCGCGTTCGCTCCTTGGTCGCCAAGGGGAATATCGGAGAAGTGAATTCAGGCGACACATTCAATCGGCTAAGTGGCGGAGCCACCCGAACCTTCGGTCCTTAAGCCGCTTGAACGTCAGGAATGCGCAACGTTATAGGAAATCAGCGAAAAACTATAAAATGCAGGAGTGATTACAATCAAATTCATTTTAATATTTGGACCCCAGGCCGTTGGAAAGATGACAGTTGGTCATGAACTAACGAAGA
>NZ_JBXCIZ010000029.1:0-4064 GCF_056786405.1 Paenibacillus sp. Y859
TCAGGAGAACCAAGTAGCATCCTATTATTATGATGCACGTGGGAATGTCATTAAATATGTTAATTATGCAGGTCAAACGGCGGAATACAAGTATAATGATGATAATCTATTAACGGAGATCAAAACCGCTAGCGAAATGATAGCCTACACCTACGATACGGTAGGTCGGCGTACAAGTATGATCGATGCACAAGGGGAGACGAAGTATACGTACAGTCCGACAGACGGATCTTTGCAGACCTTGCGTTATCCGGACGGGGCTCATATTGGGTATACGTACAATAAACAAGCTCGTACAGGCTACAAGTTTACGAGTAGTACGGGTGAAGCAATCCGAATACAAGGCACGCTAGATGAGATGAACCGCTTAACGGAGATGGATATCTCAAATGATACGGCTGGCGGAATCAGCACCTTTGCGGGGGCCTCATCGCAACAAATGACATTTGAATATGAAGCGAACAGCTTATTGAAACGCCAAGTTTCATCAAGTAACACGAATACTACGTTTAGTTACGATGGCTATGATTTAACAGGTGTGAACATCGGAGCAGGTGCCTCATCCCAGCAGTTCTCCTACGAGTATGATAACAACAAGAATATTATCAATCGTAATCAGAATGGGACTGCGGACCAGTTCACCTATGATTCCTTAAGCAGAATCGAGAGTGAACAAAGTGAAGGCAAGGACAAAACATTCACCTACGATGATCAAGGCAATCGTCTGACGGTGGCAGGCGGCCAAATATCCGGGATGAAGAATGTGGAATACGTCTTTGATTCATTGGATCGCTTGACCGGCGTGAAGGGCGAGGGTGAAGGAGGGGAAGCCATTGATGTTACTTACATCTATAATGGAGATGGCTTGTTGTATGAACGTGTAGCCAAGAATGAGCGCGTTCGGTACTATTATGATGAACAAGGCAAGCTCTTAGCAGAAGCAAAGGTCGAAGCGGGTAACATAGCACAAATGACCTACTTCTATATCTATGATCTGGACGGACGTCTCTGGGCTCGTCAGAGCAAGACGGGTGGTATGGAGTATTACCAGTTTAATGGACATGGCGATGTTATCGGATTAATCGATAGCGCAGGTAATGAACTGAACACCTACAGCTATGACATCTGGGGTAACCCGATAGATGAGGAAGAAGACGTTCCGAACGTATTCCGCTACTCCGGAGAATATTGGGATAGCGATACGGGACTTCAATACCTGCGAGCTCGCTGGTATGATCCGAATGCCGCGCGGTTCGTATCTAGGGATACGTATGAAGGGCAGATTTCGAATCCATTAAGTTTGAATTTGTATTCGTATGTGGAGAATAATCCGTTGAAGTATACGGATCCAACAGGACATTGTGGATTAAGCAGTGTGAAACAAGTAGCGGATTGTGCATTAGACATGACGCCCTTTGTAAGTGCTGCGAAGAGTATTCAAGAGTACTCAACAGGAAATAACTGGTATACTGGTGAAAAATTATCTACCTCTGACAGGGCGTGGGCACTTGTAGGGATAATACCAGGTGGAAAGATTGCTACAAAAGGCGGTAAAATAGCAGTAAAGAGTGCAACAGCTACTTATAAAAAAGTATCAAAATGGATTTCTAAAGGCTGCAATTGCTTTACTGCTGGAACGGAGGTTCTAACAGACGAAGGGGAGAAACCTATCGAGGATATTGAGGTAGGGGATAAGGTGCTTGCCAAAGACGATGAAACAGGAGAGATGGCTTACAAGGAAGTTGAATGGCTCTTCCAACGTGATGTTGAAGAAACATATAATATTACTACTGGCGGCGAGGTCATAACGACTACTGATGAACATCCGTTTTGGATTGTCGGCAAAGGTTGGGTGGAATCCAAGAACCTTGTGGTAGGCGATGTTCTGACGAGCTCCGATGGCAAAGAATTAGCCGTTGATAACATTGAGGTTAAGAAGGAACATGCTACTGTATACAACTTTAAGGTGAAGGACTTTCATACGTACTTTGTATCTAACCTTGGTATTTGGACGCATAATGCTTGTGGAGTAGCACCACATGTTGTTGTGAATGCTTTATCGAGTTTCCAAAGTAAAACAATGAAGTTTGGAAATCAAAGCTTTTTGTTGGATAAGTCCGGAATGAAGCATATCTTAGAGCGTCATCATCCTAATTTTTGGGATGGTTCAACGAAAGCAACTCAATCATTTTTAGATAAAAATATGTCTATTAACGATGTTTCCAGTGCAATTCAGTCTATAATGAATCAAAATAGAACGACTCTGATAAATAAAGGTACAAAGGGAATGTACCAAATTGAAGGGAAATATAATGGTGTCAATTATGTAGTAGGTTTAATTAACGGAAGGGTCGGCCAATTTTATTCTAAGTAGGTGAGAGTATTTGTTTCTAGTTAAGACATATGTCAACGTACCGAATCAAAAAATAACAGATTTGCGTTTGGTTCAGGATAATCCAGACAAATATTTTATTCAGGTTGGTGAGCAGGAAAAAATACAGGGTATTTCAAACCTACTCGACTTTAATTATTTAAATGGCGCAATCTATTTGGAGTATGATGGTAGTGTTTTGATGGATTATACAATGTGGGATTTGGTAGACCAATTATGGGCGTATTTTTTAAATCTTATTGAAGAAGTCTTAGATAAGAAAGAGGGAAGCTTCTATTTTCCGGACCAACCACTTAAAGTTGAAATGAGAGAAATCTCTACAGAATGGATTTTATTTAGAGTTAGTGAAGGAAGATTAGCAAGTATTTCACTTCCGAAAAGTGACCTTTTTCACGCATTAATAAGTGGTGCAGAGCAATTTTTCCTCTTCATGAGTGATAATTTTGGAACTTGCTGTAATTATTCTCATGAATTGATAACTATTAATAAGTTAAAAAAGTTAATTTGATTACTTTTTGACCTTGAGGGCAACATCCTCAAGGTCTTTCTTTTATCCCCACCCAGTGCCGAATGAATCGGGCGGTAGTCTCAAATAGAACTTTACCTTCATTAGCCCCCTATGAAATTTCTCTAAATGCGGATGTACGTACTCCTTTAAGCTTTAAAAGTGTAACCTATTATAGCATGAGGGGAGGTTGTGAATTTTCACTTTGTACCGCAACAATCTGAATATAAGGCACTGAGAGAGACAGGAAATAGCAAGAAAAAGTCTGAGAGTATGTTGGGGAGCGAGAACCCAATTCAGGTGATTCAGCCTGACATGAATGCACTTCATCTCCAGGCGCGAAATAACATGACGCAAGATCAAGTTACCGCTTTGGCTGATTATGACCATAAGGCATTAGCTCGGATACCGCTTTACCAAGCCACATCCAATTATGCCGTTTCTTATGGAGCGGAGGTTGTGTCAACGTCTACGGGTGATGTGGGAATCTATAACACAGATTTCGATTTGCCTGGAGCGATTACTTATCGTTTGAATCGCGTTTATGAGACAAGCATGGCCAACAATGATATCGGTGTTAAATCGAGTAATGGAAGCTATATAAATGAAGCAGGAATACGTCAGGAAGAACGAGACACCGGTCTAGGCAGGGGATGGAGGTGGGATCTTCCATCAATCCAGATCAGAAATGAAGGGAAATATGTTTATTATCCCGGAATAGGTACGTATAAGCTCTCAGAATCGCTTGCTCTCGAAGGATATCCTTGGAAAGATATAAACCTCTCTAATGATAGCACGATAACTATTGATGGAAGAGGGAGTCAATTTAAATTATCTGCCCTGAATGACCTTCATTATTATTTCGATTCCACGGGTCATTTACTATTAATGCAAGATGACTACAACAACCGTGTAGAGTTTCATTATACGGATCATCAAGATGGGGGCACAGTTATATCCAATATTCGTAACAGTGATGGAAATGAGCTGAATTTCACTTATTCGAATGAACAAGTTATTGTATCCCAAAAGGGTACAGAACGTAAAATGGTATATCAGTTAGGCGCAGAAGGTGATTATCAGACATTGTCCTCTGTAACAGATGCCATGGGTCTGAACACGATCTATTTCTATACCGCTAGAGAATCCGCATTTAATTTCATAGCA
>NZ_JBXCIZ010000030.1:0-3595 GCF_056786405.1 Paenibacillus sp. Y859
TTGCAATAGACGACCCAATCGGGTTCATAGAGCGCATGAAAGTGCATCCAGAAGCTGAAAGTCCACCACCCGGCACAATGCAGTGAACATGGGGATGAAAAGACAAATTTTGTCCCCATATATGCAACACCATAGTTACTCTGATTTGCGCACCTAGAAACTTAGGATCCAAGGCCAGCTTGGAAAGCGTTTGGGAAGCAGCTTTAAAAAGAATACTGTTCATCAGCTTGGGGTTTGCTAGAAATAAGGGATTCAATATGTGAGGAACCGTGAAAACGGTGTGAAAATAAGGAACAGGTAGGAGTTCAGAAGTTCGATCAAGAACCCAGTGCTCTTTTTTTAAATTGCCATATTTGGGACAATTGCGATTACGACAGGAATTGTAGGACACCTTCAAATCCTCGCAGGAATTGCATTGGTCTACATGTCCGCCTAAAGCCGCGGTTCTGCAGGACTGAATAGCATGAGTTGCCTTGATGCCTTCGAGATGAACTGGATGGAAATCAAGAAAAGGCTTGGTAAAATGCGTAAATATCTGTTGCAGTTCAATCATCGTGATCACCTCCAAGAGGCAGATCCAGAGGGCTTTTTAACCCGAGGACTTGAGCATGGGTCAGATGTAGATACAAGGAAGTCGTTTGAATATCTACATGTCCAAGAAGTTCCTTGATTTGCAGAATACTCGCACCGCCATTTAATAGATGAGTTGCAAAGCAGTGACGCAAGGTGTGTACCGATACATTTTTAGTTATCCCGGAAGCATACAGAAAAGACCTCTAGCGCATCCTCTGTAAACAGTTGCAACGCTATACATATACAAATGTAGCGAAAAAACTTTAGCCAAGCCCACAACTAGTCCGCATAGCTGCTTTTAACCTCTTGAAACCCGCCATCGTGCGGTGTTATATCGAAGGCATCATCTCCTTTACCGTTTAGCCCTTCACGTTTTAATGGAATAATTGAATAAAGTCACAGTATAACTTCTTCAGTTATCACCAATGATGCTTCTCACCTCAGCAAGTATCATTAGTGATTTTGATGTATACAAACTGTACTATTCCACAAATTCGTACTTTTCAGTAAAAACCCGTATTTGATTTCGACCAGCTCTTTTGGCAGCATAAAGTGCTTCATCAGCTTTTTGAAGAAGTTGATAGACTGTTTCCTCCATAGCTCCTGTCGTTACGGATACTCCAAAACTGCAGGTAACGGATACAAATCGTTCATTTCCAACTAGAGGCTTCTGTTCAATGCAAGATCTAAGGTGATTAGCGAAGTTTTCCCCTTCCACTAGTGTATAACCAGTTAAAGCGAGTACAAATTCTTCACCACCATATCTAGCAAACAGCATATTTTCTTCCAGCTCATCCTTACATATTTGAGCCATATGTACTAGCATTTGATCTCCGGTTTGATGCCCATAAGTGTCGTTCACTTTTTTAAAAAAATCAATATCAAATAGAATAATCATAAAAGATGACAATTCAGCTTTTGCCTTCATTAAGCTTTGCTCACTTTGCTGGAAAAAGGCACGACGATTGTATATTTGCGTAAGCTCATCATAATAGGCTTGATGCTCTAACTTTTGTTGTAATATATGTAGCTCTGTTATATCCGTAAATATAATTAGTAAGCCAAACCTATTATTTGATTGTTGAAGCCTAGAAATACGTAGTTGATAAATATAATTAGCTTGATGAATCGTAACATTCAATTTATCTGATATCGTATCTAATTGAACAGGAAATGATTGATCCGTTAGCATATACCAAAATTGATCAAATGGCTGCCCTATCGTTGATCGATCCAGATCACTAAACATATTTTTACAAGCTTGATTATATTCGATTAATTGATAGGTACCATTAAGCACAATAACACCATCATTCATATTATTAAAGATCGTTTCCTTCGCAATTGGCATAAGTGATAACATTTGAGAGGAAGTAATAGACCAGAGGTACAAAACAGAAGAAAACCAAATAACCATTGGTACAGGATCGATACCATCGGGTGTCACTCCTATGAATAATAAAAAGGCAGTCACTACTGGAAGCACCTGACCGCAGATGAGGGCAAATAATTGAGGCCGATATACACTATCTGTTTCCTTCCAGCGTGAAAGCAGCAATAAGAACGCAGCTAACATACAGCCAAAAATGTAAATATTATGTACAATAAACCATACCCCATATTCAATCGCACTATATGGAGCCCCAAGCACCGAATGGATATCATATATTCTATAGAATATATGATGGGATTCATTTGTTACATTGATGAGTAAAGTAAGACAAGGCATTATAAGTAACGCGATTATTCTTTTTCTCGTTAAATTATAATCCAAATATTGCATGACAAACAATAATCCTAACGGAGGGAAAAATGGCAACCCTGCATACTGTACAATATTCCAAAATCTAAGTTGTTCTAACGAAGTCGATGTTAAGCTAAAGGCATAACCAAAGCAATAAATCATTGAAGTAAATGTATTCCACATGAACAATTTAGCGACACTTGAATAATGATGTCTCCTCCAATAAGTATAGAAAAGTATAGACAAATTCAGAACACCCGAAGTACATACTAATGTTATATATGCCGCTATATTCGAATTCAATAGTTATACCCTCTTTCATATATGTGAATATATATTAACATGGTTAACTTAAATTGTTAACATTCCTTGAATCATGGACAGAATTCGGTCTACATCACTATAGTGACTATTCAAAAGGCTCGGGTTTGCAAGGTGTTTGCAAGAGCATTCCTATACATATAGAAGCCAAAATTATCTAGCCAAGGGTGCTTGCAGAATGCGGAAACACGGCATGGTGGCATATTTCGAGAGTTAAAAGCAGCTATGAGGATTATGAAAGAATAGAAAGTCAGATAAAATCAGATGAAGAACATGTAATGAAAGTACAAAAACGTTTTGATCAAATTGGTAAAGACCGATTGAAACAGGTACTTAAGGAAGACATTAAACAAGAATTTGTGAAAACTACAGTACCAAGAGAAAGAACGATATTAGATTAATTTATCTGTTGGTTTCGCTACGAAGTCGGTAACATCCGATAACACTTTGGATTGGTTGCGCAGTTGCCCGGAAAAAGGATCTTCATATGCACTATATGAAGGCCTTCAAAATCGTGATCATATGAGCAGAAAGGTTACTCGGCAATTGCGAAAATCCATGTTGAACGATGCCGAGAATATTTGCTAGCCTATGGGCTTTGTTATTTACTTCCTTCTCTTAATGTAGCACAATATAAGAGAATTCACTTTCAAATTTCTAAGGTCAGCGTGTTCATTTACGGATATATACATACCTCCCCCCTCCCCAGATCAGGCATCGTAGTGAAAAGGTTGCTATTAATCGCGCTTACCCACCGCCCGGAGTCAACGTTAATATCTGACACCAAGTTCCTCCACAGGAGGGACAAAGCGAAATATCCACACCGGTTAATTTGAAAATAAGTTCCTTCGCCGTCAACTTTACTTTGGGTTTAATCGGCGTACGAGTCAGGTATAAACACTTTAGTAGTTTGGTTTTTCGATTAGCGTTGCTGAGAAAACCATAATGCCTAATCTT
>NZ_JBXCIZ010000031.1:0-2203 GCF_056786405.1 Paenibacillus sp. Y859
CTCGGACGCCAAGGGGATTTTCATAGCTGTGGATTCAGGCGACACATCCAATCAGCTAAGTCTGACGACCCGGACCTACGGTCCTTAAGCTGCTTGAACGTCAGGAATGTCAAACGTTAGGTGAAATTAATGCAGATATGGGCTTAGATAAGAAGAATCAAAGGAGATAATAAAAATGAATCATATTGAGGCAGCTGAAGAATTCATTAGAAACCATTTTAAAGATTCTATTTTTGTATTAGTTGCTGGAAGTGTGATAAGAGGTGAGGCAACTAGTACATCAGATTTGGATATTTTTATTATTAGAAATGATATACATAAGGCATATAGAGAATCGTTTTTTGAAAGTGGATGGCCAATAGAAGTATTTATTCATACCTTAGATAGTTACAAGGATTATTTTATGGGTGATATTAAACGGAGACGTCCATCGTTACCTCAAATGTGTTCCGAAGGGATTGTAATAAGAGATACTATTGGTTTGACGAGCGAAATTAAAGATTTGGCTAATGGTTTATTAATGAATGGTCCAATCCCATTTAGTAGTGAGGAGTTAATAAGTCAACGATATGTAATTACAGATATGCTGGACGATTTAATTGGCGCAGATAAATTTGATGAACAATTGTTTATTATCCATGAGCTTTCTGAGAAGTTATGCAATTTTATATTAATTAATCGTGGAGAATGGATGGGAAGAGGAAAGTGGATACCACGTTTAATAAGAAATCTTGATGAAAGACTGTACAAAGATTTGATGAATTCATTAGAACGTTTTTATAAATATGATGATAAGGAATTGTTTATTGAAGTTGTACTTGGTGAATTAAATAAGTATGGCGGTAGATTATTTGAAGGATATTCATTAGGAAAGACAAATTGATTTGTTTGTAATTCAAAGAAGGCATTAACATCACCTAACAAAGCATCTGCGCTGCGGGGCATTCGCCCCTTGGTTGTCAGGTGTATAATCTTAGGAGTAAGCTTAGACAATACACGACCCGCCCTAAGATAAGAGCTATCTAAGGCCGGGTCGCGTCGCAGATGCGGAAACGTTATGAGAAATCAATGTAAATACGGATTTAGATCGGAGGTCAGCTAATGAATAATAAGCATTTTATTATTACAGGAACATCAAAGGGAATCGGAGAGCAACTAGCAATGATGCTCCTAGAGAAGGGTAGTTATGTATTCGGAATCTCAAGAAGTATTTCTGATAAGTTAGCAAAGTTCTCGAAGTACATTCACTTCAATTTTGACTTGAGTAATATATTAGAAATTGAGCAGTTGCTTAATGGAGTTCTCGATCAAATCGACATAAATACTTCCGAAATGATATGCCTGATTAACAATGCTGCGATGCTCGAACCTTTGAAATCAATAGATCAATGTAGCGCTGAAGAAATTAATAAGAACTTACAAACCAGTCTTGTTGCGCCAATGATTTTAACATCAAGCTTTATTAAAGCAACGGATAACATTTCAATAAGACGAAAGATTATTAATATATCTTCAGGGTCAGGGAGCAATCCAGCCCCTGGAATGAGTGTATATTGTACAGCTAAAGCTGGAATAAATATGTTTACTCAATGTATTGGATCAGAGCAATCGAAACGGAAATATCCTATTGAAATAGTAGCTGTTGACCCAGGAATGGTCGATACAGAAATGCAGGAAATCGCCAGAAGTAAGAATGATCAAGATTTTGAAATGGTAAAATTCTTTAAAGAAGCACATCAAACAGGAAAAATACATTCTACAGAACTACTTGGAAAGCATCTATTAAAAATTATTGATAAGAAGTTTGAACATGGAAAGCTAGTAAAGTACTTTGAAGGTTAGTTCGGAGAAGACATTGACATCACCTAACAAAGTATTCGAGCGGCGGCTACGCCTTGGTCACTTTGATGCTTTTGACAGTGAAGTAAATTCATGTGACAACTTCCTGCAGAAGTTCGTGAATACCTGAACGTTAGGCGAAACACTTAGCACATTTATTTTAAAGAAAAAGGAAGATCATATGATCAAGTTCTATAAGGATAGTATTGAATTTACTGAATATCCATTTTCGGCAGCATCAATTTTTACCCATGGAACAATTAGAATTGAAGAGATTCGTGAGGTTCTATTAAACCAAATACCTCCTGAGATTCGAACTAATGAAGGTGAAGTGATATTTGTTGAAGCAAATTATAAAGAAAGA
>NZ_JBXCIZ010000032.1:0-2175 GCF_056786405.1 Paenibacillus sp. Y859
TGAATGAAATGAATAAGGATGGATTTACGAAGAAGCAGTTGAAAACCGACAAAGAAGAAATAGGGAAGGGGGAACCTTTCCTTTGCGGAAACGGATTTGATAGGACCAAAAGATAGAATCAAAAAAAAACACGTAAAGTCATATCAAATACATAAAACACACAAGACATATATGGATGAGGAATCGAAGAAGAAGGGGCAGCGTTATAACAATGCATTTTTGCTTCGTCACTGACGCTCCTTGGTCGCCAAGAGGGATTATCTGAGAAGTGGAATCAGGCGACACATCCAACCGGCTAAGTGGCAGAGCCACCGGGACCTTCGGTCCTTAAGCCGTTTGGACGTCAGAAATGCGCAACGTTATAAGAAATCGGCGAGAACAACATTTCATACTTTAAATAGAAAGGGCTGATTTAGTGTTTAAAGCCAACTTCATCTCTGAAAACACTTTAAATTTTGTTTCACTACATGATTGTGTGATCGAAGAAGTTTCAATAGAAAATCAGAACTTAATTATGAGCTTTGAACATATAGACGTTTTATCAGATCATCCAATGAACAATACAGGGTTCAGTATGTATACAGGAAAGGCGAAAGTTAGATTTATTGACTATGAAATTATCGAATCTATTTTATATGATACATCTGGAGTAAAAGGAAAGAGGCAGATAATTGTAGAGGAAGATGCACACGAGATAAAACTACACATATCTGAATTATTATTAGATTTTGAAGTACTCAAGAATGAAGAGTTACAGGTGACAGAATATTTTTTTATCCAGAGATTCGATGGGTCAACTTCTCTAAAGTACAATGCTGAATTTGGTTACTGTATTATTAAATATAAGAAATTAGTAATTGAATGGAATGAACTTATTGAAAAGGCTTGGTTTGAAGATAGATGATTTTGAATGTAATTCATTGAAGTCGCCGACATCTCATAACAATGCATTTTTGCTGCGTCGCTGATGCTCCTTGGTCGCTAAGAGGATTCTCGGAGAAGTGAATTCAGGCGACACATCCAACCGAGTAAGTGGCAGAGCCACCCGGACTTATGGTCCTTAAGTCGTCTAGACGTCAGAAATGAGCAACGTTAGGTGAAATTATTTCTAAAAGCAGAAAGGATAAAATTATGAATCTCCAATCATTATTCAATGAACAAATTCAAACAGTAACTAAGCTTGGTGGGCATGCAAGCGATGTATGGCATGTGAGAACTTCTCAAGAAGATGTTGTTGTTAGGTCTTCCGGTGTTAGTGAGGACTCAGATGCTCCCTTTATATTTGGATGCAACAAATTATTTGGTGTAGAACTAAACAAAACATTTGATCTTGAAATTATTAATAAAGAACTTTCACTTGTTAGTCCAATTCCAATTCCAAAATGTATTCGTAAAGGAGTAATAGATGGAAGAGAGTTTGTCGTAGTCACCATGATGGTTGGTGAGAAAGTTGATCTAAAGAATGTACCAAGTTCTTTTGCATATCAATTTGGCAGAGATCTAGCTGAAATACATAGCAATAAATTTACAAAGTGCGGAAACATAAAAGGAACTCTCAGATACAGTTTGAATGAATTTCATTTGAGGTTATTTGGAATTATTGAAAAGATAATTTCCCGATTCTATTCTGACAATAAAGTCATAGCTGATTTTTGGGAGACCTATAAGGATGAGGTAACATCATTACCATCTCCAGACTTTGCTGCTTTTATTATGGTTGATATGGATACAAGGCAGATATTATCCGATGGAACAAGAGTAACTTCAATTGTAGATACAGAAGCCTATGTGATAGGACCAAAAGAGTTTGATTTAATAACACTAGAGTATAATTTTAATCAAGAAACTGCGACTTCATTTAAGTTAGGATATCAATCAGTAACTCCCTTTCCAAATCTATCCCTGATAAGGAATACCTATAGATTCTTCTATGGATTAATGCAAGTAAAAGGTCCAATTGAGATTAATGATTGGATGACTAGACCAATTCTTTTTTAGCATATCGAGGAAGAGAAATAACGTCACCTAACACCACATTCCTACTGCGGGTATTCGCCCTTGATCGCTAGAAGGATTTTCAAGGAGTATATTCAGGCGATACATTCAACCAGCTAAGTCTGACGACCCGGACCTACGGTCCTTAAGCTGCTTGAACGTCAGGAATGCCAAACGTTA
>NZ_JBXCIZ010000033.1:0-2091 GCF_056786405.1 Paenibacillus sp. Y859
TCAAATAAATGAGACTGAAGTATATAAATATCTCGAAGGCTTCCATCTTGATAAAAGTATTTGGATATTACTTCTTTTGTCATATTTAAATCCTTTCTCTTCGCATTTCACATAACGTTTGGTATTCGCGACGTCGATTCCCCTTAGATAATTCTTATCTTAGGGGAATCGATGTGTCTGCTTGAAATATCTCCCCCGATAATTCCTCTGGCAGACCAAGGGCCAAACGGCCCGATGTGCGAATATTTTGTTAGCAGAAGTTAATGTCTTCTTCGAATTATCTGCATTTTATGCACTTTATCCTCAAGTTCTTCATAGGCTTCTTTCAACCAGGGATGAACAACTTTCAAGGTTTCTTTCCGTTCCCATAAGTAATTGATATATGCAAATGCTCCATGTGTTAATGATTTCTTTAAATTTCTATTCAATTCTTCAATATACGGAGGCTCCCCAGACTGATCCCATGCAATCTTATCAGCAACAAATAATACTTGATCAAGTAAAGTAGCATTTGCCCGCAATGTCGTATGACAGCCAACGGCGTCTAATATTTCTTGATCTGTAATTCCAAAGATATCTCTAGCCATTACCTTTGATATCTTCTGGTGAATGATCATTGGAAATAGCTCTTCTTCAGGTAAAACATCAATTTGTAATTGTCTTGATACATCAATACGCTCAATACTTGAAAAAACAGCACTGATATCATGCAACCAACCTGCAATTTCAGCTGCTTCATGGTTAGCTTCAAACATTAATGCTATTCTCCTTGCTTCCGTACCAACGTCAATACAATGATCTGCTGTTTTTGGACATTTATTAGACGTTAAAAATAGATGAATATTTCTCTTCAAATCACTTGAAAACTCAATATGTTTTGTAAGGTTCTTAAATATGGTATGCATCGTCGATTCACTCTCACTTATATTATGTTACATTAATTTCTGCTAACGTTTGGCATTCCTGACGTTCAAGCAGCTTAAGTGACCAAAGGGAACGGGTCGTCAGACTTAGCTGGTTGAATGTATCGCCGGAATAATCTCCTTGGAAATCCTTCTAAGCGATCAAGGGCGAATGTCCGCAGTAGGA
Organism: Paenibacillus sp. Y859; assembly: GCF_056786405.1. NCBI lineage: Bacteria > Bacillati > Bacillota > Bacilli > Caryophanales > Paenibacillaceae > Paenibacillus > Paenibacillus sp. Y859. Next base: position 1,090 of record NZ_JBXCIZ010000033.1, read on the forward strand.
ATGCTGTGTTATACGACGATACTACCCTCTTCGATTCCACTAATAATATCTCTTACTTCTTTTAGATCTCTACATATAAAGTTGGGTTCTGCAATATCTGTTTTAATCTTATTTAGCCGATTTAACCAGACTGTCGCTATTCCTAAAATACCTGCTCCACCGACATCGCTCATTAAAGAATCCCCGATATGTAACACCTCTTTAGGAGACAGATTATGTCTCTCTAAAGCTTCAATAAATAATTCTGGTCTTGGTTTATATGATTTGACCTCTTCACTCGTGATTATTTCATTTACCTTTATCCCGTGATAAGCTACAGCGGCTTTTACATCGGCTGTGTCAATATTCGATAATATGTAGACTTCATATCCTTGAAGAGTTTCTAAAAATGGAATTGTATCATTAAATATTTTAGGTTCACTCCAGTGATCAAATTGCTTCTGGATGATCTCATTCACATCACAGTTTGATCTATATCTATAAATCGTCTCAGATAATGATAGGATCCCGAGTTCGCGCTGGGATTTAAATGTCTCACCATAGCTGTTTTGAAACATACTCGAAAACATATTCCACCAGTATCTCCCTATATCACTTACTTCGCATTCCTCCATACTATTTTCTTGTATTTCCTTACAGATCAATGGGATGATATCGTCATCCTCATGAACCAAGGTTCCATAAAAGTCCAGAAATATTGCTTTAATACTCATCATCCCGTCTCCTTTGATTAAACTCTCTAAACTTATTCTGTAGTATTGTCGTATAACGTTGCGCATTTCTGACGTCCGAACGGCTTAAGGACCGCAGGTCCGGGTGGCTCTGCCACTTAGCCGGTTGGATGTGTCGTCTGATTCCACTTCTCAGAAAACTCCTCTGGCGACCAAGGAGCGTCAGCGACGATGCTGAAAGACATTGTTATACGCAGTATTGCCCTTCTATGAAATCGCCATCAATCGATCCTTTATTAATAGTACTAATTTGTCTTGTTCATCTTTAGGT
>NZ_JBXCIZ010000034.1:0-2018 GCF_056786405.1 Paenibacillus sp. Y859
TCAAATAAATGAGACTGAAGTATATAAATATCTCGAAGGCTTCCATCTTGATAAAAGTATTTGGATATTACTTCTTTTGTCATATTTAAATCCTTTCTCTTCGCATTTCACATAACGTTGGTTTATTCGTGACGTCCATTCCCCTTAGATAGCTCTTATCTTAGGGGAATGGATGTATCTTCCTGAATCTTCTTCCTCGATAATACTTCTGGCAGATCAAGAGCCGAACGGCTCGCAGTACGAATATTTTGTTAGGTGATGTTAATGCCTTCTTGATTAACCTTCAAACTTCACTTTATTCTTCGGTACATTTTTTTTGATTAGTATCTTTAGATTCTCTATTCCATTTTCCTTCTGTTTAACTATTGCTTCCTTTGGCAGAATTAGAGCCCTATTTTTCCCTGCATATAAAGCAATTATATATTTTGATTCCACGACCTTAAATATCTCATTCCAGTTAATATGCCCTGTACCTGAATCTGATTTCACTGAAATACCTGAATCTGTTATTTCGTAGGTTTGTTTGTATTGAAGCAATTTATCTGATCTAAATTGTCTGTTTGATTGAAGAATCGCCAAGTAATATAATCCAATCGATAATATAGTACTAACTATAACCCCACCTATAAGTCCTACAGTCGCTATACCGATCTCAAATATAAACTCATTCATACTTATTATTACAATAAAAAAGAGCACTAAATAAAATATAAATCCTATTTTCAAAGACTTTTTTTGATGTAGAATAGTTAAATATGAGTATTCTTTTTGTGTAAGCTGAACATCCAATACAACATGGTCCGAATTAGTCATCCTCGAATATCCCTCCAAAATAAATGTATTAATTTCACCTAACGTTTGGCATTCCTGACGTCCTTTCACCTTAAAGGAGCGAAGCGACTGGCCGCGATGCGGTTAGGTGAAAGGATGTGTCTCAGCAATTCCTTCTCCGAATGTTACTTCTGGGACCGAGGGCGACGAAGTCGTCCGATGCAGGATTATTATGTTAGGAGAAGTTCTTTGAATTGCTTACGAGTTCTTTAATTGCTCTTCTACCCTTCGTCTTAACCATCTCATTTGTCCCCTATGATTAATTTCATCTTCAAATACATGAAACCACATAAAATAATGGTTTGCCTGCTTTCCATTCCAAAATGGATGTTCTTCATATAACCAATCATCATTCCGCTTTTTAAGTTCGTCCAATGTTCTTTGTCTCATATTCTCCATTTCATGTATATAAAAATCAAGCGAATTTCCTTTAATCTCTTTACGTCCTAGATCTCCAAGCTCATAAGCCGGTTGCCATTTCTTTATTTCTTCCTCCGTTGGCTTTCTATTCTCAAACGTATCCAATTGATAACCAAGTTCAACTGCGGGGAGATGCATTAATAATGCACCAATCGAATTACTGTTTGAATCATGAATATAATCCAGTTGTTCAGTACTTAACTCTCGTACCGTATTAAGCGTTGTCAATCGCGCATAATTCATCATCGAAACAAGTCTACCGATCTGGGGGCTAAATCCTTTTACTTCAGAGATCAAGTATATTCTTTCTGAATCCATTGTACATTGTCCTTTCGATGTAGGTTTTAGTTTTGTAATGTTGGCTTCGAATTTCTCCTAACGTTTGGCATTCCTGACGTTCAAGTAGCTTAAGTGACCAAAGGGAACGAGTCGTCAGACTTAGCTGGTTGAATGTATCGCCTGAATAAACTCCTTGGAAATCCTTCTAGCAATCAAGGGCGAATGCCCGCAGTAGGAATGTAGTGTTGGTATTCTCAGTTCATACCCGACTGGCTCGGGGATGGACTTTTTCTTTATACTGGAGGCAACACTGGGCTGAAAAACGCATGTTTTGTTGGGACATAGATCCCGTCGTATAAAGTGTTTTACGCCCTCGCCTTTTGTTCATACCCCGATTCAGCTGGTTGGGCCTTAGAGCCCGTATCACCGTGCCAACCTGTGGAGGGCAAAAGTGCTGGCCCCAGTGAAACTAAGGAGGTTATATGAAT
>NZ_JBXCIZ010000035.1:0-1569 GCF_056786405.1 Paenibacillus sp. Y859
ATTCTCCATAGAAAGGAGGTGATCCAGCCGCACCTTCCGATACGGCTACCTTGTTACGACTTCACCCCAATCATCTACCCCACCTTCGGCGGCTGGCTCCCTTGCGGGTTACCCCACCGACTTCGGGTGTTGTAAACTCTCGTGGTGTGACGGGCGGTGTGTACAAGACCCGGGAACGTATTCACCGCGGCATGCTGATCCGCGATTACTAGCAATTCCTACTTCATGCAGGCGGGTTGCAGCCTGCAATCCGAACTGAGACCAGCTTTGTTGGGATTGGCTCCATCTCGCGATTTCGCAGCCCGTTGTACTGGCCATTGTAGTACGTGTGTAGCCCAGGTCATAAGGGGCATGATGATTTGACGTCATCCCCACCTTCCTCCGGTTTGTCACCGGCAGTCTATCTAGAGTGCCCACCTTAATGTGCTGGCAACTAAATATAAGGGTTGCGCTCGTTGCGGGACTTAACCCAACATCTCACGACACGAGCTGACGACAACCATGCACCACCTGTCTCCTCTGTCCCGAAGGCCGCCACTATCTCTAGTGGATTCAGAGGGATGTCAAGACCTGGTAAGGTTCTTCGCGTTGCTTCGAATTAAACCACATACTCCACTGCTTGTGCGGGTCCCCGTCAATTCCTTTGAGTTTCAGTCTTGCGACCGTACTCCCCAGGCGGAGTGCTTAATGTGTTAACTTCGGCACCAAGGGTATCGAAACCCCTAACACCTAGCACTCATCGTTTACGGCGTGGACTACCAGGGTATCTAATCCTGTTTGCTACCCACGCTTTCGCGCCTCAGCGTCAGTTACAGCCCAGAGAGTCGCCTTCGCCACTGGTGTTCCTCCACATATCTACGCATTTCACCGCTACACGTGGAATTCCACTCTCCTCTTCTGTACTCAAGTCACCCAGTTTTCAGTGCGACCCAGGGTTGAGCCCTGGAATTAAACACCAAACTTAAATGACCGCCTGCGCGCGCTTTACGCCCAATAATTCCGGACAACGCTTGCCCCCTACGTATTACCGCGGCTGCTGGCACGTAGTTAGCCGGGGCTTTCTTCTCAGGTACCGTCACCTTAAGAGCAGTTACTCTCCTAAGTCTTCTTCCCTGGCAACAGAGCTTTACGATCCGAAAACCTTCATCACTCACGCGGCGTTGCTCCGTCAGACTTTCGTCCATTGCGGAAGATTCCCTACTGCTGCCTCCCGTAGGAGTCTGGGCCGTGTCTCAGTCCCAGTGTGGCCGTTCACCCTCTCAGGTCGGCTACGCATCGTCGCCTTGGTGAGCCATTACCTCACCAACTAGCTAATGCGCCGCAGGTCCATCTATAAGTGGCAGATTACTCCGCCTTTCAACATTCCTTCATGTGAAGAAATATATTATCCGGTATTAGCTACCGTTTCCGATAGTTATCCCAGTCTTACAGGCAGGTTACCTACGTGTTACTCACCCGTCCGCCGCTGAAATCCCAGAAGTGCAAGCACTTCTGAAATCTCCGCTCGACTTGCATGTATTAGGCACGCCGCCAGCGTTCGTCCTGAGCCAGGATCAAACTCTCCAATTA
>NZ_JBXCIZ010000036.1:0-1526 GCF_056786405.1 Paenibacillus sp. Y859
ATGCCCTCATTTGAGTTATCTTATAAATGTATTCATTACCCGTTCTGATTTAAGAAAATATGCTACCCATATGATACACGTTATAGCTGATTTAATTATATCCCTTATCGAGCTTCCATCTTCTAGTTCCTTAGCAATAGCAATTTGCTGCAATAATATGTAGTCAACAATACCAATAAATAGACTTAGCGAATAAAATATGATCATTAGTCGTGGAACAATTGATTTTTTTCTATAAAACTGAACTAGAATATAAATACTAAAAATAAAAAATGAAATGTTATAAATTGCTTCAAATATAATTGTTGGCTTCCATAATGGGTCGTACAGGGACGAGCCTTCTGAGGTCAGTAACTTCCAAGTTTCATCTGTAAATGAGTATAGATTATATCGAATTATTTGAATGATTAATCCGATAATGGTCAAGTAAAGACCCATTTGAATTAAAATTAACCAGCCTCCTAATCCCGATACACCAAGTCTTACATTGCCACCTCTTATTTCATTTATGTTTGTCTCCATAAACTACACTTCCTTTTAATTTATTTGCATGAATCTTGTATAACATTTGGCTTTCCTAACGTTCGAGCAACTTATGTGACTAAAGGGAATGGGTGACATAGCAACCTTATCATTACGATGCCTGGTCTGGGGAGGGGTAAGGTATGGATTCATCCGTAAATGAACACGCTGACCTTAGAAGTTTGAAAGTGAAGTCTCTTATATAGCGCTACATTAAGAGAAGGAAGTAAATAACAAAGCCCATAGCCTAGCAAATATTCGCGGCATCGTTCAACATGAATTTGCGCAATTGCCGCATCACTTTGCTTCTCATATGATCACGATTTTGAAGGCCTTCTCCGATTTATCTCTCACTTATTCTTGTAAATAGTTTAATTGTGATTTAATTTTTGTATTTCTATAAGTTAATTGGCGACTCGGGCATGATGACCAATATTGTACAACCGGTTGTACTTACCGGAGCATGGTCACTACCAGGTGGATAGTATATATATGATCCTGCTAGGTAGTCGATTTGATTATCAGAATATATTCCTGTTAAAACGAATACTTCTTCTCCGGCGGGGTGACTATGACGTGCATATCCTTTCCCAGGAGAAAATCTTAACAACGCTCTCACTTCATTTGGTTCGAATCTTAAAACTAACATTTCTACTCCATCATCCACTTCCCTCCAATTGGCAGAATTCGTATCTACAGCCTGAATGGATATTGACATCTTTGATAACCTCCCCGCTTAGATTAAATGTTTCTCATTGCCTCAATCTCACTTAACGTTTGGCATTCCTGACGTTCAAGCGGCTTAAGTGACCGAAGGAAACGGGTCGATAGACTTAGCAGCTTGGATGTGTCACCTGAATCAACTTCTACGATACTTCCTCTTGATGACCAATGGAGAGTAGCGACCGCTGTGGTAATGCAATGTTATATGGAGTATGGCGCTCCTTTGAATTAACAGTCAATCTCTATTAAATATATATAGCTTTCCGTTTCTAGGTTTTATA
>NZ_JBXCIZ010000037.1:0-1294 GCF_056786405.1 Paenibacillus sp. Y859
AACAATCTTTGATCATCACTCGAGTTTTTGAGTAATTGGAGGGGCATATTTCCGTGTTGTCACTCTTGTTGCGACTAACGGGAAACGATAGTTGAATTATGGATGCATTTCGAAGAAGGTGCTGACATCTTATAAACAATGCATTTCTGCTTCGTCGCTGTCGCTCCTCGATCGCTAAGAGGAATTCCGGAGAAGTGGAATCAGGCGACACATTCAACTGGCTAAGTCTGACGACCGGGACCTACGGTCCTTAAGCCGCTTGAACGTCGTGAACACGGAAACGCCATGTGCAATTACTTGCAAGACTTATAGGGAGGGTTATTTCAAGAAGATGATATCATTTCTTTTATCGATTTTATTGTATCCATCTCCAAAAGTTGTATTTACTAATGATGAGATAGAACAATATGAGGAATTGGCTAAATCGGTTCATGAAGGGAATTTAATAGATTATCAATTACAATATTCAAAGTTCCGCTTTCTACAGTACTTATTAATAAAAGGGAATTTTGTGTTTCATGGTTCTAATAATCATAATATAAGATGCTTTGAACCTCGTGAACAAACGCTATACAATAATGAGAAAACAAACGCTGTATTTGCAACAACGGATCCGATATGGTCGATTTTCTATGCGATTTTTAATCGTAGCAGGTCGATAGGGAGCTTCCGCAATGGATGTATTGTTAACCGGCATAATAAGTATCATTTTTATTCAATAAACGAATCTACAATACTGAATAAACCTTGGACAGAAGGTATGTTATATATACTGCCTAAAGATAAATTTTATAGATCAGGTCAAGGGAAAACACATTTTGATGAATGGATCTGTCATGAAGCAGTAAGTTCGATAAGTAAGATGAGCGTATCATTGGAGGATTTTTATTATAAGGATAAAGTGGCAATTCATAAAGACAAAGAATCATTGTTAAGAACTTGGATGTTTTATAAAGTAAGAACATTGTTGGCAAATTCGAAGACGGCAAGTAAAAGTACATAACATTACAATTCTGCGTCGTCGCTGGCGCTCCTTGGTCGCTAACGAAGCAGTTTATTCAAGCGACACATTCAACCGGCTAAGTCTGACGACCCGGTGCTACGCACCTTAAGCCGCTTGAACGTCAGAAATGTGGGTACGTTATATGAAATATGGCACGTTTGTAAATTAGGACTCATTATGAGGTGCTGAATGAAAACTATCGGCCTAGTAAGACATTTTAGGGTCATACATTCAAGACCGCAGAAGACTTGGATGACTTCAATAGAGTTTGATGATTGGGTCTATGCTTAT
>NZ_JBXCIZ010000038.1:0-1266 GCF_056786405.1 Paenibacillus sp. Y859
AGTACGATGACAAGGGGATGATACTGAAGCAAAGTCTGAACACCGGACAAGAGACTGTCGTTGATTACAAGAACTCGACAGAACCTTATTTCTGGTCATTGCCAACAACCGTTACTACCAAATTGAAAGAGGGGCAGTCACGTGTTGAAACGTATCAATATAACAATCAGGGTAGCACAACTCAGTTCGCTATTAGGGAAAATACGATAGGTGGTAAATTGCTTGCCCAGACGGATTTCGAGTATGATGCTTACGGTAATCCCAATGTAACGACGATGAAAGACACGACCAACAATATTGTAAGCACACAATTTTATGAATCACCTTATGGTCGGCATTTATTGACGAAAGAATCGCTGGCAGTCAGGTCTGTGGATAATACATTGAGTACCTTATCCAAGCTGTATTCGTATACAGCAATGGGTGATTTACAATCCATGACGGATGAAGCTGGCAAGGTGACAGAATATTCATATGATCCAATCGGCCGAATGAAACAGATCTCATACAGTGACGGTACGAAGCAATCCGTGCAATATGACGATGCACTTTATTCAGTAACCAGTACAAGTCCTGACGGATTGGTTACAACGAATACATTCAATCCTTTAGGCCTCATGACACAAGCAGTTCAGGACAACTCGGTATATCGATATTTCTACAATAAAGAAGGAAATTTGGAGCAACTGATCGATGCCGAACAAAACTCTACGTTATTCGCATATGATGCATTCAATCGATTACAACGTACGATTTATGCAGATCTAACAGAAGATACAGTGGACTATGATTGGGCTCATCTGACGACCACCTATACAGATGCAAGTGGGAATAAACAGCGCGAAACATCCGATGTATTAGGACAGGTTATGCTGTTGGAAGAGAACAATAACGGTAGTTTCATCCCACTAACGAAATTGACATATGATCTGGATGGTAATATTCTCAGCAGCCAGGATGGTAACGGACAAATCACGACCTCTACGTATGATGTTCTAGGTAGATTGAGTAAAGTGACCGATCCCGAACAACGTACGACAGGCTATACATTTAGTCAGGCAGGTAATCTAACGAGTATGAAACTTCCAGATCAGACAACCATCCATAAACAATATGATGAACTGGGCAGACTAACACGTCAGATTAATCAGGAGAACCAAGTAGCATCCTATTATTATGATGCACGTGGGAATGTCATTAAATATGTTAATTATGCAGGTCAAACGGCGGAATACAAGTATAATGATGATAATCTATTAACGGAGA
>NZ_JBXCIZ010000039.1:0-1253 GCF_056786405.1 Paenibacillus sp. Y859
GCCCAAATCGTTACGCCATTCGTGCGGGTCAGAATTTACCTGACAAGGAATTTCGCTACCTTAGGACCGTTATAGTTACGGCCGCCGTTTACTGGGGCTTCGGTTCATAGCTTCGGGTTTAACCCCTAACCACTCCCCTTAACCTTCCAGCACCGGGCAGGCGTCAGCCCGTATACTTCGCCTTACGGCTTCGCACAGACCTGTGTTTTTGCTAAACAGTCGCTTGGGCCTTTTCACTGCGGCCCCCTCGTGCTATTCACACTACCGGGGCACCCCTTCTCCCGAAGTTACGGGGTCATTTTGCCGAGTTCCTTAACGAGAGTTCTTCCGCGCGCCTTAGAATACTCTTCTCGCCTACCTGTGTCGGTTTGCGGTACGGGCACCTTCTCCTGGTTAGAGGCTTTTCTTGGCAGTGTGAGATCATGACCTTCGCTACTATAATTTTCGCTCCCCATCACAGCCCAGCCTTATAGTGTGCGGATTTGCCTACACACAAGCCTCACTGCTTAGACGGACTATTCCATCAGTCCGCGTCACTACCCTACTGCGTCACCCCATTACTCATAACGGATTACGGTGGTACAGGAATTTCAACCTGTTGTCCATCCACTACGCCTTTCGGCCTCGCGTTAGGTCCCGACTTACCCTGAGAGGACGAGCCTTCCTCAGGAAACCTTGGGCTTTCGGCGGATCAGATTCTCACTGATCTTTTCGTTACTTATACCGGCATTCTCACTTGTATAGTGTCCAGCGCTCCTCACGGTACACCTTCAACCTCTATACAACGCTCCCCTACCCCTGATACTATAGTATCAAGCCATAGCTTCGGTGGTGTGTTTAGCCCCGTTACATTTTCGGCGCAGAGTCACTCGACCAGTGAGCTATTACGCACTCTTTCAATGATGGCTGCTTCTAAGCCAACATCCTGGTTGTCTGTGCAACTCCACATCCTTTTCCACTCAACACACACTTGGGGACCTTAGCTGATGGTCTGGGCTGTTTCCCTTTCGACAATGGATCTTAGCACTCACTGTCTGACTCCCGGATATAAGTACATGGCATTCGGAGTTTGACTGAGCTTGGTAACCCTTGCGGGCCCCGCACCCAATCAGTGCTCTACCTCCACGACTCTTCATTCCGAGGCTAGCCCTAAAGCTATTTCGGGGAGAACCAGCTATCTCCGAGTTCGATTGGAATTTCTCCGCTACCCCCACCTCATCCCCGCATTTTTCAACATGCGTGGGTTCGGGCCT
>NZ_JBXCIZ010000040.1:0-1160 GCF_056786405.1 Paenibacillus sp. Y859
AGTAATTGTTAGAGCAGAAGAGATTATGATATATATACAAGCCCCATAATGAATCGGTAAAGATCAAATATTTTGTATGCATGTTCAGTAGGGCAATAACATCCGATAACACAGCATTTATACTGCGGGCATTCGCCCTTGATCGCCAAGAAGAATCACAAAGAAGCGTAGTCAGGCGATACATTCAACCAGCTAAATCTGACGACCCGGACCTACGGTCCTTAAGCTGCTTGAACGCCAGGAATGCCAAACGTTATCGGAAAGGCCTGCAATGATTAAAAATTTTAGAAACCTTAGAAAAATAATAAGAATAGATTCTATAGGAGAAATTAAAGTGGATAATTATGTAAAGGAGCTTCGTTCATTAGTAGGGAATAGACCTATTATTCTTCCAGCATCGGTTGTATTGATATTTAATGAATTCAACCAAATATTATTTCAACGTCGAGGTGATGATGGTAAATGGGGAGTGCCGGGGGGATGTATGGAGATTGGAGAGTCATATGAAGAAACGGCTATTAGAGAAGTAGAAGAAGAAACTGGTCTAATAATTGTATCCATGAAACTACATCATGTATATTCCGGTAAAGAGTATTTAAACATATATCCAAACGGAGACCAAGCTTATAATGCTTTAGCTGCATTTGTTAGTTTCGAATATGAAGGGAAATTAATTGAATCTAACGATGAAAGCTTAGAGTTGAGATACTTCGACTTAGATAACCTACCTGAAATGTCATTTATATCAGAAAAAGTAGTAAAACATTATATAGAAAGCAAAAAATGACTTTGATTGTATATCAGAGAGGGCTTGCTCATCCGATAACAAAGCATCTACGCTACGAGGCAATCGCCCTTGATTGTCGGGAGTGTAATTATGGAAGTGAACTCAGACAACACACGACCCGGCCTAAGATAAGAGCTATCTAAGGCAAGGTCGCGTCACAGATGCACGAACGTTATAAGAAATCAGTGCAAAAGCAAATAATTAAAAGCGATTTTTTCTTAGTAAATTAAACAAACAGGCAGGAAATCTATAAAAAAGGTAATCACAGAAATAAGTAAGTATGGAAGGTTTACGGATGGCACACCAATAAAGCTATGATGTGAAAAGAAAGGAAGAGGCTTATGATTACCATATATGATTGGTTTGGCTATCC
>NZ_JBXCIZ010000042.1:0-897 GCF_056786405.1 Paenibacillus sp. Y859
ATTCCGAGGCTAGCCCTAAAGCTATTTCGGGGAGAACCAGCTATCTCCGAGTTCGATTGGAATTTCTCCGCTACCCCCACCTCATCCCCGCATTTTTCAACATGCGTGGGTTCGGGCCTCCAGTGCGTGTTACCGCACCTTCACCCTGGACAGGGGTAGATCACTCGGTTTCGGGTCTACGTCCACGTACTTAAATTCGCCCTATTCAGACTCGCTTTCGCTGCGGCTCCGCCTTCTCAGCTTAACCTTGCACGGGAACGTAACTCGCCGGTTCATTCTACAAAAGGCACGCCATCACCCATTAATAGGGCTCTGACTTTTTGTAAGCACACGGTTTCAGGTTCTATTTCACTCCCCTTCCGGGGTGCTTTTCACCTTTCCCTCACGGTACTGTTTCACTATCGGTCGCTAGGGAGTATTTAGCCTTAGCAGATGGTCCTGCTGGATTCATACGGGGTTTCACGTGCCCCGCACTACTCGGGATCCGTCTCGGAGAGAACATACTTTCAGCTACAGGGCTTTTACCTTCTATGCCGGGCCTTTCCAGACCTCTTCGCCTAATATATTCCTTTGTAACTCCATGTGAGACGTCCCACAACCCCAAGGAGCAAGCTCCTTGGTTTGGGCTAATCCGCGTTCGCTCGCCGCTACTGACGGAATCACTATTGTTTTCTCTTCCTCAGGGTACTTAGATGTTTCAGTTCCCCTGGTCTGTCTCTACACATCCTATGTATTCAGATGTGAGTGACTGCGTATTAACACAGCCGGGTTTCCCCATTCGGACACCCCCGGATCAAAGCTTGCTTACAGCTCCCCGAGGCAGTTTCGTTGTTCGCCACGTCCTTCATCGACTCCTAGCGCCTAGGCATCCTCCGTGTGCTCTTAGTAGCTTAACCA
>NZ_JBXCIZ010000043.1:0-868 GCF_056786405.1 Paenibacillus sp. Y859
GCTTGAACGTCAGGAATGCCAAACGTTATGCGAAACTTCCGAAAGTGTGAAGAACATATTAAAGATTCTCATAAATGCATGAAATCAATTACTTTCGAAGTACCATTAACAATATATTTTTACACAAGGAGTGGTAATTATGATAATAGGTTTATATGAAGCACATTTACCTGTTAAAAACCTGAGGATCTCAATAGATTTCTATAATAAATTAGGATTGAAATTAGCATGGAGTGATGAAGAAACGGCTTTTTTTTGGATTGAAGAAGGCAGAAGTTGGTTGGGGTTGTGGGAAGGAGAGGAATATAAAACACCGTACCATCCTTCCTTAAGACACATAGCTTTTAGAGTATCTTTTGAAGATCTTAAAAAGAGCCTAGAATGGTTATCTTCAATTAATATAAAGCCTGTTCCTTTTGGAACTAGGAAAAGTATAGAACCCTTTATTCGCCCATATCAAGAAAATGCGTCGGTATATTTTAATGATCCAGACGGAAATAGCTTAGAATTAATGTGTTTTGTTAATGCACCTGAAGAACTGAAAGGTGTGACCGAAAAATTATCATTAGAAGAGTGGGGAAATTAATAGGTTAAGAACTAGTCATAATTAAAGTTGAGTATTATGAACGGTAATAAGATATGAAAAAAACTTTTTAAAGCACAAATTTAAGAACGTATAAAGCTATTGTAAGCATATCAAGAAGTCGGAAGGATCGCATAACACCGCATTCCTACTGCGGGCATTCGCCCTTGATCGCCAAGAAGGATTTTCAGGGAGATTATTCAGGCGATACATTCAACCAGCTAATTCTGACGACCCGGACCTACGGTCCTTAAGCTGCTTGAACGTCAGGAATGCCAAACGTTA
>NZ_JBXCIZ010000044.1:0-843 GCF_056786405.1 Paenibacillus sp. Y859
CTTGATCGCCAAGAAGGATTTTCAGGGAGATTATTCAGGCGATACATTCAACCAGCTAATTCTGACGACCCGGACCTACGGTCCTTAAGCTGCTTGAACGTCAGGAATGCCAAACGTTAGGCGAAACACTTAGCACAATTATTTTAAAGAAAAAGGAAGATCATATGATCAAGTTCTATAAGGATAGTATTGAATTTACTGAATATCCATTTTCGGCAGCATCAATTGTTACCCATGGAACAATTAGAATTGAAGAGATTCGTGAGGTTCTATTAAACCAAATACCTCCTGAGATTCGAACTAATGAAGGTGAAGTGATATTTGTTGAAGCAAATTATAAAGAAAGATTAAAACAATTTGCCCAAGATAATAACATTTCTATGGTGAGTAGGATAGATACATGGGGATTAATATTAGATGAATTTTTGGATACGGAATTCAGTGAAGAAATGAAGGTCAGAGTATTTAATATACTAGAAACATGTGGATTTAGCAGGGAAGAAGTAGTAATGATAAGACACTCTGTTCAAGATGTGATGATGGTCTATAATTTCACATCAATGTTATGGGAATGGGTCCATCTGGGATTATATGATTTACTCAATGCTCACTCTGGTATTTTAACAGGGGACAAATATAAGTTGAATAAAGAAGATTTTAAAGAAGTATATAAGAATGCTATGAGCATAGCGAATAAAGGGATCTTGAGGGATTAGCATGACGTGCATCGCCTAACACCGCATTCCTACTGTGGGCATTCGCCCTTGATCGCCAAGGGGGATTTCAGAGAAGTTAATTCAGGCGATACATTCAACCAGCTAAGTCTGACGACCCGTTCCCTTC
>NZ_JBXCIZ010000045.1:0-648 GCF_056786405.1 Paenibacillus sp. Y859
TATAACGTTTCCGCATCTGCGACGCGACCCGGCCTTAGATAGCTCTTATCTTAGGCCGGGTCGTGTGTTGTCTGATTTACTTCTATGATTAAACACCTGACAACCAAGGGGCAAATGCCCCGCAGCGAAGATGCTTTGTTATGTGAAGTGCCTCTGAGTTACTTACAAAAATATTGCTTCTCCTGATGGGATTACCCTTATGTATTCATCTTTCATATCCATTTCTGGTGTTAAAATCACTACCTTTTTTGTGAATTTTGAAATCTCCCTCATAAACTCAATTACTTTATGTACTTCTTCAAGACTAACTATTTCCTTAGGTGTTATATCAAATTCGATATAGTCAGTTTCATAGAAGTAACCAACTATTGAAATACCATTATAATCAATCTGAATGGACATTGAGTAGTCATTTTTAAGATTAATAATTCTATCAATACTTAGTCTTTCTTTTACTAATTCTCCATCTTTAAGAATTTGGAACTCAAATCTAGGATTCGATTCAAAAAAATCAAACAGTAAATCCCATTCAAATAAATGAGACTGAAGTATATAAATATCTCGAAGGCTTCCATCTTGATAAAAGTATTTGGATATTACTTCTTTTGTCATATTTAAATCCTTTCTCTTCGCATTTCACATAACGTT
>NZ_JBXCIZ010000046.1:0-636 GCF_056786405.1 Paenibacillus sp. Y859
TCATTATGAGGTGCTGAATGAAAACTATCGGCCTAGTAAGACATTTTAGGGTCATACATTCAAGACCGCAGAAGACTTGGATGACTTCAATAGAGTTTGATGATTGGGTCTATGCTTATGATAAGCAGGATATTCAATATGGATTGTTGTTAATTGATAATCTGGAATGGGATGTATGTATTTCAAGTGATTTATTACGTGCAGTGAAAACTGCAGAAGCATTATATGGTAATGAAATAATCTATACAGACCAATTGAGGGAAATTAGAATTAATTCAGTATTTATAAAGAAAGTAAAATTACCTTATGTTATTTGGTTGATTTTAGGAAGAGTCGCATGGTGGTTCTCTCACGCCTCTCAAATAGAGGGTAGGCAAGAAACTATAAAAAGAATTATGAAGTATGTAGATTATATAGTAGAACATGAAGCCAGCAATTTATTAATCGTTAGTCACGGGGCTTTAATGTGGTATTTAAGAAAAGAATTAAGAAATAGAGGATTCAAGGGAGAAAAATTTATAAAACCTAGAAACGGAAAGCTATATATATTTAATAGAGATTGACTGTTAATTCAAAGGAGCGCCATACTCCATATAACATTGCATTACCACAGCGGTCGCTACTCTCCATTGGTCA
>NZ_JBXCIZ010000047.1:0-622 GCF_056786405.1 Paenibacillus sp. Y859
CGGTGGGGTAACCCGCAAGGGAGCCAGCCGCCGAAGGTGGGGTAGATGATTGGGGTGAAGTCGTAACAAGGTAGCCGTATCGGAAGGTGCGGCTGGATCACCTCCTTTCTATGGAGAATCGTTTCCTGAGACGGAAACATTCGAACACGGTGGCTTTTAGTCACCGTAAGACTTTACAATGTAAAGTCGCACACTCACTCGTGTTCAGTTTTGAAAGAGCAATCTTTCAAAACGTTATTTCTCTTGTAGAAATGACTTTGATCCTTGAAAACTAGATAACGAACGAATTTGTAAGTTAGAATGAACATTCTTTTATATTGATGTTTTGTTAACTTGTTAACGAAACAAAGTGTAAAAGTAGCTGGTGAGTATTCAGTTTACTGAATACAAACTAAAATGGTATGCGAATTTGATGTGATGATCGATCCTTTGGGAGCTTGTTTCAACCGTTTACGGGGGAAACATGCGGACAACAGAGCGAGCAGCACAACAAAAGAGCATCATGGTTAAGCTACTAAGAGCACACGGAGGATGCCTAGGCGCTAGGAGTCGATGAAGGACGTGGCGAACAACGAAACTGCCTCGGGGAGCTGTAAGCAAGCTTTGATCCGGGGGTGTCCGA
>NZ_JBXCIZ010000048.1:0-617 GCF_056786405.1 Paenibacillus sp. Y859
GTACAGGGAAGTCAGAACTTCTGAGTTCTGTCCATTCTGTGCATAATTCTCATTGATTTGAATGGGTAGATTCATTCCAACTCTTGCATCATCGTAGATATACGTTTGTTTATATTCACTCGTATCCCCTTGTGATTGCAACTGGCTCAATTGAATCGTTTCGGGATGAGCTGCTCCATCATTGATGTGATGGAATTGGTACTTATCCTTAGCATTCCCTGATTGAATCGTCGTTTCTGAGTTAAATGAACCCTCAGGATGAAGAATGTCTTCATTCGTATAGGTAAATTTCACTTCATTAAAAATTTCAGTGCTTTGGACGGTTGAGAATATATCTTTGCGGCTTGATACTTTATAAATTTCCCTAGTTGCATAATCACCTATCTTCTTCATATGTGCCGTATACTTTAGCTCAGTCAATCCGGAATAAGGACTCAATATTCCGTACAGTACAGCCTGATGCTCAACACCCTGAGATGCTGCATTCCCCACATGATCTGCTATGAAATTAAATGCGGATTCTCTAGCGGTATAGAAATAGATCGTGTTCAGACCCATGGCATCTGTTACAGAGGACAATGTCTGATAATCACCTTCTGCGCCTAACTGATATACCA
>NZ_JBXCIZ010000049.1:0-569 GCF_056786405.1 Paenibacillus sp. Y859
CTGTGTTATCGGATGGCCCTGTCTTCTTCGATATCACTCACGAAATTCACTATGTAGTTTACCGCATCCTCGAAATCTCTCGCAATATAGTCCACTTCTGTATTTGACCATTTATGTCTATATTTATTTAGTGCTTCATTTCCTGCACCTGTTAATACTAAAACCTTCATACACCCAGCATTATATCCGGCCAAAATATCTGACCATCTATCTCCGATTACAATACATCTAGTTAAATCTAGTTTATTCTCTTCTGCTGCTTTGAATAGCATCCCTGGATTAGGTTTACGACAGTTACATCCTTCAGTATGTTGATGTGGGCAAATGTACACTGCATCAAAGCCAAAATCTATCATTTCGTTTCTAAAGGATTCCTCTGTAGCTTCGCCTCTTGAAATACCCGGTTGATTTGTAAATCCAAGTAGTTTTATCCCTTCTTTTTTTAGCCTATTTAAAGCTTCATGAGTATACTTAAACAATTCAAATGAACCCGGATAAAGTACTTCATCGGTTCCTCCAATTGTTCCATCCCGATCGATAAACACTGCTTGTATTTTATTCTCTTCCAT
>NZ_JBXCIZ010000050.1:0-557 GCF_056786405.1 Paenibacillus sp. Y859
TTCAATGCAATAGCGGTCGATCAAGAGATAGCAGCGTTTGCTCATGTAAGCTATTTAAATAGTATTGATTTCTTAGGATTGAAATCTGTATCTGACAAAGCAAATAATAATACAGCAAACGATCAAACTGAATATAAGAAAATAGCATGTAGTAACTCATGTAGATTATTAATAGATTTTTTGGAGTATAGACAGAGAAGCGGACTCTTCGTATGACAATATATTTCAGCATCGTCGCTATCGCTCCTTGGTCGCCAAGAGGGATTATCTGAGAAGTGGAATCAGGTGACACATCCGACCGGCTAAGTGGCATCGCCACCCTGACCTATGGTCCTTAAGCCATTTGAACGTCAGAAATACGCAAATATTATGGGGAATTATTTCAAATATAATTAAGCTCATTTAAGACCAAGAATAGATAGGAGCATATAAATGATCGATATTCAAAGCGTAATTCCACATCAATATCCATTTCTAATGATTGATCGAATTTTAGAAATAGAACAAGGGAAATGGGCTAAAGGATATAAGAATGTAACCTACAACGAATGGTTTAT
>NZ_JBXCIZ010000051.1:0-529 GCF_056786405.1 Paenibacillus sp. Y859
AAGGTCTAACCAACTACCCCTATCGAGTGTTGCGCTGACACAGGTAACTGCTAAGTGAAGTGTACACAGAGAACCATGTAGGCCATAAGGAGATGTACCTCCTGAAGCATATTCAGCCTTGTCAATGCAGTTTGGGAAACCAAACAAAGAACAGACGACAACGTGTTTAACGTCACGGAAGTCCAAGCAAAGGAACCGTAAAAAGAAGACTCGCAATGCGAATCTACTTAGAATGAAAGGTAAGGTTCTGGAGGGTCTGTCGGGGTCAAAGCACGTGGCATGCATGGAGAGATGAGCCAGGAACTTGGGAGGTCCCTAATCGCTCCTACTCCAATGAGTAGGTAGGCTGGACAATCGAAAAAGAGGAAAGCTGATGGCGATTAGGGAGTCGGATCCATTCATAGTACTCCGAGATCGGGAGAGCCGATCACATGGGGAAGGGATGGACAAGAACATGAAGCTTGTAAAGGAAACCTATGCCGGACATGTAGGACTGGAACACCATAGGCAAACCTCACTGCAAGGAATA
>NZ_JBXCIZ010000052.1:0-517 GCF_056786405.1 Paenibacillus sp. Y859
AGCACATTATCTGGATGAAAATCACCGTGACACAGCTTATTATCGTCAGGTAGATTTTCTAAGTAATTAATTATTTTTTCTTTCTCTTCTTCTGTAAGGAGTGGAGTAACCTTTATGTTTCCACTTAGTACTATCTTCTGTTTTCTAAGTACTCCGACCACATCATGAGTATGCAATTCAGAATGTAATGTCGCTAATGTCCTTGAATGTTTATTGATTGACCAAGGCCTTTTAGTCATAATTTTGAGTAAAGAAAATCCTGATATACGTTGAAATACAATACCATGCCTATCGTTTAGGTAAGTTAATTCGAACGGTTGGGGAGTATTAATACCAAGAGAATAAGCGAAGTTACTGATAAGAAATTCCTGATTTATAGCATCCTCGGGAAAATCCTTCTTATAAAGTTTTATGATTTTATCTTCTTTGTATTCGAAAATGTCAGCCGTCCTACCCTGTCCAATATGGTTCAAATTTATCCTCCTCGAACAAACTATTATTTATATGTGGTTTGGCA